>JAYGCL010000064.1:0-102473 GCA_046583365.1 Deltaproteobacteria bacterium | reverse complement strand
AGAAGCCGACTACACGGACGTCGAACGTGATTACGCCCACGTCGATGCCACCTGCATGTGGATGGTCAAAAACCCGGAATGGTTCGATGTGATCGTTACCGACAACATGTTTGGAGACATCATCACCGACCTCGGCGCCATGATTCAGGGCGGCATGGGGATCGCCGCCGGCGGCAACATTCATCCGGGGGCCACCTCGATGTTCGAGCCCATCGGCGGTTCGGCACCAAAATACACCGGCAAGGGAGTGATCAACCCGATGGCCGCAATCGCCGCAGTGCAGATGATGCTCGACCACCTGGGCCAGGCCGATGCTGCGGCCCGAGTCGAGATTGCGATCAGTCACGTTTGTGCGAACAAGCTCAAGTCGATGAGCGCCGGGGCCATGGGCTACTCTACCTCCGAGGTCGGAGACCTGGTGGTCGAAGCGCTGGCCTAGCCCGTCTCCAGAGCCGTAAACGCGCAAGCCCGGCCCCTGGCCCTCAACGCCAATAGCCGGCTCATGAGAGGATACTTCGCTTTCAGGGCGGGCTGGAAACTACCGCCAATCGAAGCTTCGTCCTGGCGTTGGAAGGTGTAAGGCCGTGGGCCATCGCCAAAATCCAACTCGCCGCGGCCACCGCCAGCCTCTAAATTGCGTACCCAGGAGCGCTGGTCGTTGAGGCTGCCTATCCACACCAACCCGCCGATTGTTACAAACCACACGGTGGTGCGGTAGGACCTGCCCGTCTTGCGGCCGAAGTGGACAAGCTCCACTGTTTTCTGGCGGCGGTCGGAAGCGGGCTTCATGTCAGAGGCGGACCTTTGCGCAGTTCTTCGAATGCCCCCTCGGCCAGGAAAAGCGCTTCGTCTATGTCGGCCTCGCTGTGGGCTGTGGAGATAAACCAGTTGTGTACGGGATTGACGAATACGCCGCGGGCAGCCCAGGCTGCCCCAAAGCGACGGCTTAACTGAAAACTGCCCCGGTCTTCGTCGAAGGTCATCAGCGGGAGGGCCGGCGGTCCACTGACCGTGGCCCGGTAGCCGGCCTTTTCGGCGCGCGCCAGCAGACCGGATGAAAAACGCTCTCCGAGTGTGAACATATGTTTTATGCCGTCGTTCGACTGCAACTGCTCAATAGTGGCCAGGGCGGCGGCGATAGGCACGGCCTGGGTAAAAAAGGTGCCGGTTACAAAAACCCGCCGGGCGGCCTCTCTCAAGGCCTCGGTTCCGAGTATGGCCGAGACTGCGTAGCCATTGGCCATGGCCTTTGAATAGAGCAACAGGTCGGGGCTTACCCCCCAGCACTGCGTGGACCCTCCCATGTGAAGGCGGAACCCGGCGCGCACATCATCGACTATCATGACCGACCCATGGCGGGAGCAGAGCTTGCGCAGGCCGGCAATAAAGCCCGGCCCCGGCATTACCGACTCGCCGTGGTTCTCGTGTTTGAGTGGCGTCACTATAACCGCAGCAATCTGGTCCGGATGGTCTTCGAATAAGGCCTCCAGAGAGGACAGGTCGTTCCACTGAAAACTCATGGTCGCAGCCCGTTCGCCCTCAAGGAAACCGGCGTGAGCGTTGTTGCACCAAGCGTGGACGCCATGGTAGGTGCCCGCGACCATGGCCACCAGAGGACGCCCACTGGCCTGGCGCGCCAAGGCCACAGACCAGGAGCATACGTCCGAACCGTTTTTGGCAAACATGGCCCAGTCCATGCCCTCGGTAATGGACACCAGCTTTTCTGCCAGTTCGACCAGGTTGGGGGCCGGTAGGTTGCCGGAGTCGCAAAGGCCTCGTTGTTTATCCACGGCCTCTTCGACTGCCGGGTTGGCATAGCCCACGACCATCGGGCCGTAGGAACACATGAAGTCTATGTAGCGGTTGCCGTCGGGGTCCTCTATGCGGCATCCTTTGGCGCTTGAGATAAAGGCCGGGTAGTGGCCGGGGACCAGAAACTCCGGGCGTTGATGGCCGTACACCCCTCCCGGAATCACCTTGAGGGCACGCTGGTAGAGAGCCTGGCTGGCCTCAAAGCGTTTGTTCACACCCCCGCCCCTTTGTGCTTCGAACGACGGCGCCTGGCGGCCTGGTCCAGCCCCGACACGAGCAGCGTGGAGGCCGCCAGCAAGGCCGTGGAGGCCGTCTCTACAACATCGGCCCGGCCTCCTGTCCACAGGCCCCAATCGCGTCCGTAAGGGAGAACAAACCAGGCCGCTCCCGCACTACACAAGACTACCGTAAGCATACGTTTTTCCGGCTGGGCCGCCGCTTCCACACAACAGGCGCAAAGCCCGGCGCTCAGCAGGTAGGCGCCGACCACAAACATAGTGGCGGCAAGGGCCGGTCCGGGTTGGGCACCCAACAGGAGGCGGGTCTCAAAAATGGCCAGCCCGCCCAGAGCCAGACCTGCCAAGCCGAGGGCGGGCAGACCAGGACGGTAGTGGCGCAGCACGGCTGTCGCTCTCCAAAGCGTAGCGGCCAGGGCCACAATCACCGCCAGGCCCAGCCCCCACCCCGTGGGTCCGCCCAAGGCCACCACCACGGCGGCGGCCACCAACAGGCCAAGGGCCGCACCGTCCCCGGCCTTGAGTCCCTGCCTTAGAGCCCCTGCGGCGGCCTTTACCAGCAAAGGCAAGCCGATGACGACAAAGACCAGCAGACTGGGGATGATAACGAAGGATGCGTAAAGCGGACTGGCCACCTCGGCTGGAATCAGGCGGGCGAGCAGGGAGGGCCCGCCGTCAAGGTCGGCGGCCTTGCCGATCATGACAAGCGCCGGCCCGCCACAGGTAAAGGTGGACACCAGCAGCAGTACCGAGGTGAAGAACAACTCAAGGTCGGAGAATCTGCTACCCACCCGGGCTACCTTGTGGCAGTCTGTTGTCGTGCGCAAGAGCGGCCCCCACGGATCCGAGACCCACTCGGTGGAACTTTACCGCAGCCTCGACGGTGCCACGGCCGATCGTTTGACCCTGCTTCTGGCCTCCATGGGCATTGCCTGTCAGGTCCGTTCGGGGCAAGGCCAAAGTTCTGCGATCTACGTTGCCGAGGCCGACCTCGGGCGCGCCCGCGAGCTTATCAACGACGAATATCCCTACGGCATAGGAACGGGCCGCGACCAGCCGCCGGCGACCGGGGTCGGTTCGGGTCCCACCGCAGTTGCAGAAGCGCAGGGGTGGATGGGCCCGGGCACCCCCATGGTCGTGTTCCTGGTGCTGTTGTGCGTGGTCCTTTACAGCGCACTACACCTCGGGGCTGAATCCCTTTCGAGATCCCGCCTGTTGGAATTCGGAGCAATCTCCTGGAGCCACGTTGAGGCCGGCCAGCACTGGCGCCTGATTGCCGCCATTTTTGTCCACTTCAACATCTCCCACCTGGTCTCCAACATGGTCACCATGGTTATGCTGGCACCACCGCTGGCCAACATGCTGGGGGCCCGCCGCTTCCTCGTTCTCTTTCTGGTTGCCGGTCTTGCCGGTAATGTCTTAAGCCATCTGCTCTCTCCGGCCATGGGGCTGAAGGCCGGGGCCTCAGGAGCCATTGCCGGGGTGTTGGGCGGACTTGGCGGTCAAGCCCTGAGAACGGGGGGACGGCCATCGCGCTTTCGTTCCTGGCACGTGCTCGGCGGCATGCTCGCCTTTTATGCCATGATGATCGGTTTCGGCCCCGGCCGCGACAACCTTGCCCACCTCGGCGGTATGCTTGCGGGAATTATACTCGGACGCCTTATCGACCCGGCGGCGCCGGCGACAACCTTTTCTCAAGAGCCTCAGTATCGGCCTGGCTCAGACTGAAGTAACGGGCCTCGGGATGGTGAAAGACCATCGCACTTACCGAGGACTCGGGGTCCATCATGAAGCCCTCGGTCAGTTCAATGCCGATCTTGTCGTGCGCCTCAAGCAACTGAAACAGTTGGGTCTGATCTTCCAGGCGCGGGCAGGCCGGGTAACCAAAAGACATCCTCACGCCATTGTAGCGAGCCTGGAACAGTTCTTTCTTCGTAATCTCCGGCTTGTCGCCTATTCCCCACATGGAGCGAATCTTCTGGTGGAGAATCTCGGCCATGGCCTCGGCCCCTTCAATAGCCAGGGCCAGGGTAATGTGTGACTTCAGGTAGGCGCCCTCTTCTTCAAGGCCTTTGGCCCGGCCACGGGCACCCGGGCCCACGGTGGTGGCAAACATGACTATGTAATCGCGCCGACCCTCGGCCAATGGCAGTACGTAGTCGCTCAGGCAAAGCCCTCCGTCTCGTTGCTGGCGGCCGAAATCAAAAGTCGCGGCTACACTTTTAAAATCCGACTGTTGGATCAGCAGACGTGTCCCTTCGGCCGCGGCCGGGAAAAACCGAAAGACCGCCTTCGCACGTATATCGGGGTGGCGGATCAACTCGTCTTCCACCTCCTCGACCAGGCCTTTCAGCTCGGCCGCCTTGGAGTCGCCCGCTGCCAGTGCATCCTCGAACTTGCCCTTGAACCCGAGGTGACGAGTGTAGAGCATCACCGGGTTTATGTAGGAGAACACCTCACCGAGGTCGTAATCCTCGACCACGTGGCTCTTCAAGTCGGGGGGCACGGGGATCTTGTGGTCACGGCTGATGTTTGCAGCGCTGAACTCCCGGGGCTCGGCAGTCTCGCGGGCCTTTCTGGTTTTCTGGTCGGCCGCCTTCAAGGATTCCGTTTCACGTGCCAGCTCCTCTACCAGGGCCTCACGTTGTTCCTTGTCGCCAAGCTTTTTGGCCAGGTCCAGTCCATTCATGGCGTCGGAAGCGTAAGCGACAAGGCCGGGGTATTCGGGCGCTATGCGCAGGCGGGTAAAACGCCGCGACAGAGCCGCCCCGCCGACCAGGATGGGACAGTCGATGCCGTGGGAGGCCAGGTCTTTGGCGGTAACCACCATCTGCTGGGCGCTTTTAACCAGCAGACCGGAAAGGCCGATGGCATCGGGACGGTGTTTCTCCCAGGCCGCGATGAGGACCTCGGGCGGCACTTTGATGCCGAGATTGATAATCTCGTAGCCGTTGTTCTTGAGAATGATCTCGACCAGATTCTTGCCGATGTCGTGTACGTCGCCCTTGACGGTGGCCAGAAGGATGCGGCCCCTGCCACTGGAATCCTCCTTGGACATGAACTGTTCAAGGTGGCTGACGGCGACCTTCATCGATTCGGCCGACTGCAGGACTTCGGCCACTATCATTTCGTTGAGGTTAAAACGCCGCCCCACCTCGTCCATTCCGGTCATCAGGGGGCCGTTGATAATTTCCAGCGGACTGTGTTGTTTGCGGGCCTCTTCGAGGTCTTCGACAAGCCCCTCACGTGAGCCCTCGAGTATGTACAGGGCCAGGCGTTCGTCGAGGCTGAGCTTCTTACGTTCGTCCTCGGTCGGCACGGACTTCTTGCCGGCAAAATGGGCTGCAAATGTGGCAATCGGGTCTTTGCCCCGCCACCAGATCAGATCGTCACAGAGCTTTATCTCTTCTGCCGAAGTACGGCTGTAAGGGGCCAGAGCCTCGGCATTTACGATGGCCAAGTCGAGGCCCGCCTCCACGCAGTAGTGGAGAAATACGCTGTTTAACACCTCACGCCCGGCAGGCGGCAGCCCAAAGGAAACGTTGGATATGCCGAGAATGATTTTGGCCTCGGGTAGAGCGCTTTTTATAAGACGAATGCCCTCGATGACTTCGACACCGGAACCCGAGTAGTTTTTATCGCCGGTGCCGACCGGGAATACCAGCGGGTCGAAGATTATATCCCTGCCCTGGAGTCCGTATTTACCGGTCAACAGGTCATAGGAACGTTGGGCCACCTCGAGCTTGCGCTGGCGGGTTATGGCCTGGGCCTGCTCGGGGTCATCGTCTATGCACCCCACTACCACCGCTGCGCCAAAGCGTTTTACCAGCGGGACTATGGCCTCAAACTTGTCTTCGCCGTCCTCGAGGTTGATCGAGTTTATAACGGCCTTGCCTTGCAGGTGTTTGAGCGATTCTTCGACCACCGCCACGTCGGTCGAATCGATCATGATCGGGGTCTTGACCATCTTGGTTAAAATCTCGAGGAAACTGTGCATGTCGGCCATTTCGTCGGCGTCGGGGTCCTGCAGGCAGACATCGAGTATGCCCGCCCCTTTTCTACCCTGGGCCCGCCCCACCTCGGCGGCCTCGTCGAACTTGCGCTCTTTAATCAATCGCTTGAATTTACGGCTACCCAGCACGTTGGTGCGTTCGCCGACTATAACCGGGCGGGTGTCTTCGTTTACCTCACAAATCTCAATGCCCGAGACCACGCTACGGGATTCGGGAGCGGCGATGCGACAGGCCTTGCCACCCACGGCTTCGACTATGCCGCGTATATGCTCCGGGACGGTGCCGCAGCATCCCCCCACTACATTGACCCAACCGTTGTCGGCGAATTCGGCCAGGCGGTCCGCCAGCATCGGCGGGGTCTCGTTGTAGTTGCCGTCTTCGTCGGGCAGGCCTGCGTTGGGAATACAGGAGACCGGATAACGCGACACCGCGGCCAGGGTGCGCAGATGATCGGTCATGAACTCCGGGCCGGTAGCACAGTTCAGCCCTATCCACAGCAGGTCCCTGTGTTCGAGCGAGACGTAGAGGGTCTCCACATCCTGGCCGGCCAGCAGCGTGCCCATAGTCTCAACCGTACCCTGTACAGCCACGGCGGCGTCGCTGCCCAACTCTGCGTTGGCACGGTCAATACCCTCCAGGGCGGCTTTTATATTGAGAGTGTCCTGGGCGGTTTCGATCAGCAGGAAATCAACCCCGCCACGGATCAGACCCCTGGCCTGCACGTGAAAGCTCTGGGCCAGTTCTTCCCAGGTCACCCCCCCGGTAACCGAGATTGTCTTGGTCGTGGGCCCCATGGAACCGGCCACAAAGCGCGGCTTTTCGGCCGTACTTACAAGGTCAACGGCCTTGCGGGCGATCTCGGCCGAACGCTGGCTGAGACTCTCGGCCTCTTCGGCCAGGTCGTACTCGGCCAAGACCAGGGGTGTTGACCCGAAGCTGTTGGTTTCTACAATATCGGCCCCGGCATCGAGAAAGCGGCGGTGGATGTCCTCGATAAGGTCGGGACGGGTGACCACCAGGTTCTCGTTGCACCCCTCGTAGTTGAGGCCACCGAAATCCTCGGCCTCAAGGTTGGCATCCTGCAAGGTGGTGCCCATGGCCCCATCGACCACCAGGATACGCTCGCCCATGAGGTGGCGTAGCAGGGCGGTCTTTTCTTTGTGGTCGATACTCATAAGCGGGAAAAACGAGAGCCTATATGTAGCGGGGCGGAGCGTCGAGAGCCGGCCCCTGGTTGACCATCGCCGCCGGCTGTAGCTACTTTATGGTTGGTGCTTACCAGGTTCACGCTGTTTGTATGTCTTGTCATGGGACCCTTGCCGGTCCTGCCCGCCTTTGCCGGGGAGCCCCAACCCGGAACCGTCCTCTCCCGGGAAAACCTCGATGACTACAAGGCCGTACTCGGACCATCGCTGCGCTGGGCGGTTGGACGGGGCCTCAAGCTGGAGGTGATAAAGGCCCGCCCCATTCCTCTTGAGCCCGCCCGCCTGGAGGCCACCGAGAAGTATTCGGCCCAGGTACGCCTTTCCGAAGACGGTCTGGCCCTTGAAAATTATGTGGCCGGCTTGCCCTTTCCCATGGTCGAACAAAATGACCCTGAGGTGGCGGTCAAGCTCATGCACAACTATGAAAATCGTATATCGGTAGACGACCTGGACGTCAGAAACTTCGAATGCGACAGTGGCTCTCTCGACCCCACCCGCCCCCTGCGGGTTGAGCGCAATTTCGTTATTGGACATTTTCGCCGCCTCTACTACGTGGGCAGGCTCTACCACGAACCAATCCACACCTGGTCGAGCCCCGACCGTGTTCGCTACCGGGAAATTCTGTTTCCCCTGCTTGAACCCTTCGATCTGAAGGGCGTGGGGCTTACATATAACCGCTACCTCGACCCGGCCCGCCAGGATGACAGTTGGTTGTACTTCCCCATGCTCCACCGTGCTCGCAGGCTTTCTTCGGCCCAGCGTTCGGACGCCCTTTTCGGCCAGGATACCGACATCGATAGTTACGGTGGCTATGCCGGGAACCCCGCATGGATGGATTGGCGCCTGCTCGGCACCAAACGAATTCTGGCGGCCATGCACACCCGCAACTTCCCCGGCCGCTGGGCTGCCGGCAGTGCCGACTTCATGTTTGAAGACACCTGGGAAATGCGTGATGTCTATCTCATAGAAGGACGTTCGCGCCTGCCCGGCTACGCCTATTCCAAACGGGTCATCTACCTGGACAAGGAGAGCTTTGTCATTCCCTATACCGAGCTTTACGACCAGAGCGGACGCCTGTGGAAGGTCTGGGTAAACCAATGGAATATAGGTACGCGGCCTTTTGCCGGAGCCCGACGGGCGGTCTACGACTTTGAACAACAGTTTTTGCCGGCCATCACCATGGTCGATATGCAGCTTGAACACGCCACCCGCTGCACCCTGCCGTCACGCCGTTTTCCCGGTGAAGAGGGCTGGTATTTCAACTTCGGCGACGAGGAGGGCAGTACCGAGGACGCTTTCTTGATAAAAACCATGATAGCGGCTGGGCGTTAACCCTCCCCCGGTCTGGATTCCAGCCCTCCGGGCGTGTATACAGTGTGGATACCTGTGCGTTGATACGCAGCGCGCATACGCGATTGAGGGGGGCTGCTGCCATCGGCAACGGCCATGCAAGGGGAGGTTCTTCATGGAAAATATAACTGGGATTCTGGATGCCCTGTTCAGATGGGCGCACATCATTGCGGGCGTTCTGTGGATAGGCCTTTTGTACTTTTTTAACTTCGTCAACATTCCGTTTGCCGCCAAGATGAAGGAAGCCGGTGTCGGCAGAACCACGGTGCCCGAACTCATGCCAAGGGCGCTTTTCTGGTTCCGCTGGGGTGCCGCCTGGACCTGGGTGACCGGAGTGTTACTCCTCATGCTGGTCTTCTATCACGGTGGCCTGCTCTTTGACGGCGAAGGCAGCTTCACCCTGGGGGTGTGGGGCATGATAGCCCTGGTATTCGGTGGCGTGTTTATCTACGACGCGCTTATGAAGAGCCCCCTGGCCACTAACCCGAAAGTGGTCAACAGCTTGGGCTTTGCCCTCATAGCACTGGTGCTGTTTGGATTGGTAGAGTGCGCCGATTTCAGCTACCGGGCCTATTCAATCCACATTGGAACCCTGTTTGGAACCATCATGGCGTTTAACGTCTGGTTCAGAATCTGGCCGGCCCAGCAGAAGATAATCGCGGCCACAAGAGACGGCGAGGCTCCGCCCGCCGAACTTCTGGCCCTGGCCGGAGGGCGCTCGAGGCACAACACCTACCTGTCGGTGCCGCTCATATGGACAATGATTAACATGCACACCACGGCGGCTTCTGGCCACTGGGCTATTTTGTTGGTGGTGATCTTGTTGGGCTGGCATATAGTCTTCCAGCTCTACAAGAAATCGACAAAAATCGAAGGGTTCTAGTTTGCAGGGCCCAGGGGAAATCCCCTGGGCCCTTTGCCTTTGTCCGCTTACCGCGACCGACTAGGCCGCGGCCGAGGGGCGTTCTTTCATCGCCGCGTGCCAGCGAGCCACGTTCCCGAGCTTCGGGTCGTAGTTCTCGCCCACCAAAGCGCCGAAATCGAGAGTACAAAACAAAGTTATATCGGCCAGGCTCAGACCGTCGCCGGCTACAAATTCCCTGCTTGCCAGAACCTCGTCCACCCAGGCCAGGCGCTTGGCCGCCGCATGCCGACAGGGCTCCACATACTCGGGCACCTGGGTAATACGGCCCTTGAAGAATGTGCTGCTGTGGCGAAAGGCTCCCAACAGCGGCAACATGATTTCCAGTTCCATGCGTCTGTCCCACATCTGCACGATGGCCCGCTGTTGGGGGGTGGTTCCGATAAGAGGCGGTTCGGGATGGAGGCCCTCGAAGTAGTGGCAGATGGCCTGGCTTTCGGCCAGGTAGGTGCCATCGTCGAGTTCCAGTACCGGCAGGGTCCCCATGGGATTTTTGGCCAGAAACGGTGGTTTACGGTTTTCGGCATGGTTTATATCCACCTCTTCCAACGGGACTTCGATGCCCTTTTCCGCCAGGAACATACGTACGCGGCGAGGGTTGGGTGCTATAGTTGAATCGTAGAGTTTCACTTGGTATCTGGCCTCCCTTGTTTGGCTGTCAGCGTCTGGCTGGTTGCCGGAACCTAGCCGAGCCGCAAGACTGACTGAAGTAGCCGTGACAACCTCCGACAATCGCAAAGACTTCCCCCAACACCCCTGGGTCGCGGCTTCGCTGGACTTCTGCATGCGGCCTATGCGCAAGCTTCGTCCCAAGCTGCTGGCCGCGGCCAGCGGCAGGGTCCTGGAGGTTGGTTGCGGCACGGGCATGAACTTTGACTGTTACGCCGGCATAGAGTCCCTGGCCGCCGTCGAGCCCGACCCCCACATGCTGAGGCGGGCCAGGGTCAAAGCCGAAGGCTTGCCCTACCCCGCCCGATTGGAACAGGCCGGTGCCGAGGACCTGCCCTTTGACGACGACTCGTTTGATACCGCCGTGCTTACCTGGGTGCTTTGCACCATCGCTCAACCGCAGTCAGCCGTGGCCGAAGTTTTACGGGTTCTCCGGCCTGGTGGACGTCTCATCTATGCCGAACACACCAAGGCCAAAGGCCGGCTGGCGGCAAGTATGCAGGACGGTCTCACCCCTTTATGGAAGAAGCTGGCCGGTGGCTGTCACTTGAACCGTGATTCGGTGGCCATGCTGGCCGAGGCCGGGTTCGTTGACCTCACTTGCCGCCCGGCCGGCAGCGAGTCGTGGAATCTGGTGCCGGTGTACACGGGCACCGCCACGAAACCTTATTTGCCCTGATAGTAGTCGGTACCGATTATGGCCACGGCATCGCTTCTGCTGCCGCCGACAAAGGGCATGAGCGGAGACTTTGCCATGTGGCCGACCTGGCTGCCGTCAAGCTCAAAGGCCACCACTTCCACGTCACGTTCGTGGCCACCCCCGCCTCCACGCACGAAAATGATTTCCTGTTTGCCGTCAAAATCCACATCGGCGCCGGTCACGTAGCCACCCTCGAGGTAGTCGGACTTAAGACAGGGCCCCAGGCCCGCGGCGGCCGGACAAACTGCAACCTTGTCCAGCACGTCGATCTCTACGACTGCCGACTGGGCATTTTTCCTGAATCTCTTGCCCTCGCCGGTGAACACACGGATCACGGGCCTCCCGCTGAGCGGCACGGTTACGATCTCATGCGGACCACCACCGTTGACCTGGACTGCGGCCACGCTTACGCCGAGTTTTTCAAAAACCCCGTCGGTGGTCGGTTCGTAGGCCAGGAATTCGGTAATTTTCTTGCCTGCACCCGAGAAGATCCTGACCATCGGAACTCCCGAAAACGTCCCTATGATTATCTCATCCTGCTTATCACCGGTCACATCGGCAACCGCCACGGTGCCACCACCAGCCTGGATACCGTAGAACTCGGAAACGATGTCGGCGCCACGAAAAGCAAAGAACTGTTCGCCGGGGACCCAAGCGTGCTCGGCACCCACACGCTCGAAAATGCCCACGCGGACGTTGCCGTCAGTTGAACGGGCCTGGACGGCGATAATTTCTTCGGCACTATCGTCATCGATGTTGCCGGCGGCCACAACCGCGCCACTGCTGACGCCGGGAAAGGCCTCGAACCTTGCTATCTCAACCTCAGGGTCGCGGGCCCTGAAGATACCCACCTTGCTGGAATTGCTGTTGGCCCCCATTCCCACCACCAGTTTCGGGCCACCGCCGTAGGGGTCCGGATTGCGGGGATTGCCGTAGAGAATGCCGATCGAAAAGTTACCGGGGCTTGTGAAATCACTGACGCTGGCACGGACCTCACTGGTTTTTTTCAGGCCGCGGGGGCCGAAGGTGGCTATCCTCGGATCGCCGGACCCGTCAAAACCCAGGGTGTACAGCCTTGTCTCAAGGCCCCGGCGACCGGCAAAGGCGGCCAGGGTCTTTCCGGTCTTACCCGAAATAAGGCGCACCGAACCGGCCCCACGACGCCACAGGGGGGCGTCGCCGGGCGCTGAGGCCCACAGACAGGGGCTATGGGCCTCGGGACAGGCCAGCGTATCACCAACGGCAGCACCGGAGTCGCTCGCAGGCCCTGCGGTTACGACGTAGCCGTATTTTGAACCCGCCCGGGGACCCTTTTTTATCCATATTCTGGTGTTGCCCGACATCGCCAGTATTCGTCCGGTGGCGGTTCCCCGCCGGGCCACCTTGCGATGAGAGGAGCCGATGGCAAAGTCGGCCGAGCCGTCGCCATTGACCTCTCCGAGCACCGCTATGCTGGAGCCAAACCTCTGACCGGTGCGCGGCTTGGGATCGACTATGTCGAGCAATCGGTCGCCGTTGGCCGAGAACAGGGTAACGCCCCCGGCGTTGCGTATGCCGCGGTCGTCGGCCGTTGCCGAGCCCACCACAAAATCGGCCCTGCCGTCACCGTCCACATCACCGGCGGCAGCCACGGAAGCGCCCATGGCGTCTTTTTTGGCACCACTTTTTTGCAAAATGATGGAATCGATGTTGCGGCCGGAGAGAATCCGCACCAGGCCGCTCTTCCTGGCGCCGTTCATGCCGGTCTCTTCACTTGCCAGTATCAGGTCATCTATACCGTCACCGTCCACATCACCGGCGGCGACCAGGCGTTTGCCGAAACGGGCGCCGCGCTTGGGACCCGAGTGCA
The DNA here is from genome assembly GCA_046583365.1 of Deltaproteobacteria bacterium. Classification (GTDB taxonomy): domain Bacteria; phylum Desulfobacterota; class Binatia; order UBA1149; family CAYXZP01; genus JAYGCL01. Next base: position 89,717 of record JAYGCL010000064.1, on the reverse strand, counting down.
GACTGAGCTGTTTCTTTGTCTTGCCCGAATAGAGGTATACGCGACCGGTCCTTTTGTTGTCTTTGCCGCGGCGAGCACCCGGAGAGCCGACGGCGAAGTCGGCTATACCGTCGTCGTTGCCATCCGAGAGGCCGGCCACCGATTTGCCGTACATGCCCAGCTTGACCGCCCCGCTGCTTTCCCCGCCACAAGCCTGAAATAAGGCATCGCCGCCGGCGTTAAAAATCTCCAGTTTGCCGGAGTTACGAAGCTTGTCGGTGGTATCGCAAAAGTCTCCCGGGGTGGCATCGTATCCGGGAGAACCCACAGCAATCTCGTCCATGCCGTCACCGTCCAGATCGCCGATAAAAGCCAGGCCCACGCCGAGATACTGGCGGGCCTGAGAGCCTTTCTTGGTTAAAAGTTTGGTGCCATCGGTACCGGAGAAAACCTCGACCTTGCCGGCGTTGACCGTTGACCCCATCCAGGCGCAGGCCGAGGCAATGGCCACGTCCATAACACCATCGCCGTTAAAATCTCCACCGTAGGCAATGGCCTCGCCCATGGCATCGCCGGCCAGCGGGCAGGTGGGAAAACGCTTGCCGGCCTCCGCCGTCCGGGTGCCCAGCAAAACAAGGATAAGGGCGCACAGAGACACCAGCAGACCGACCCCCGAGCCACTGCGTGGGCCCAGCCCGAAGTAGCAATTCTTCACCTCCACCATTGTAAACCCGTTCTCATCTAAACTGACTGAGAAAAGCACTGGCATCAAGGTGGAGAGGGCGGCAGCGCCCCCACATGGGGGGTTGTGAGTTTCAGTGGTTGCGAGTCTGCTGGCGCAATACCGGCATGACGGCCTCGGCAAACAGGCGCATGCTGGCCTCGGCGGCCTCAAAGGGAATCCCGGCAAAACGGAAACAGGCGCTGAAGTTGTAGTCCCCGATCATTTCCCGGCGCCGGCCGAGCGCCTCTATTATCCGCTCTGGCGTGCCCCAGGCCTGCACTTTGAGGTACTCCTCCATCAAGTTCTCCAGGCCGATGGCACGCATCATATCCACGCTGCTGCCATACATCTCATAGCCCTTGGCCTTCTTGAAGTGCTCGCTCATCAGTTCGTAGTGCTCGAATACGCAGACCAGGTAGCCGGTTATGTGGCGGCGGGCCAATTCCTCGGCCCTTGTCTGGTCGTTGTCACAAATAACAAAATCGCAGGTAACCGGCGGCGGGGACTCTTTGCCATGGACCTGGCTGAACAAAGCCCGGTAGCTGTTGATGTCGTCGGCCGCCATTTCCCAGGATTTCTGAGAAAAGACAGCCATCCCCGTGCCCAGCCTGGCCGCCGCCTCCACAGAGTCGGGAGACATGGCGATGCTGTATACACGGTCGCGAAAGCCCCCCAGGGGACGCGGGCGTATGGGCGTACGGGTCTGGGGATAGTAGCGGCCACTGCCCTCGATAAAACCAGTGTCCAGAGCCTCCAGGACCATGCCGGCCGCCTCGTCGAAGCGTTCCCGTGAAGAGTCCATTTCGATGCCGAAGCCCTCGTATTCCCGTCTGGCAAGTCCCCTGCCCAACCCCAGCACAACCCGGCCTCCGCTCAGGTGGTCAAGTACGGAAACCTTTTCTACGACACGAAGCGGGTTGTTCCAAGGCAGAATGATGGCACCGGTGGCCAGCTTTATGCGCTTGGTCCTGGCCGCCATATAGCTGAGGAATTGAAGATTATCGGGGCAGGCGGCGTAATCGCAGAAGTGGTGTTCCACCGGCCAGATCGAGTCAAAGCCCAACTCTTCGGCCAGCAGACCCAAACGGACCTCTTCTTGCCAGACCTGCCCATCGGAGGTCTGGTTGTCGAAGTTCTGAAAAATCTGTTGAACACCAAACTCCATAACCAACTCTTAGAACGGGCTTCCCTTTGCTCCCAACGAGGCGAGAAGTTTTTTGTTGCCGTTGCTCGTGGCTATGCGACCACCGTCGCCGTCGGTGTCAAGGGATACCACCGCCGTCCCCTCGCCGTTACTCAACAACACACGGCCACCATCCTCACCGGCATCCATGGAGACCACGGCCTCCCCTTCGCAACAGTTAATGACCACCCGGCCCCCGTCCTCGTCGGCATCCAGCAACACTACAGCCTCGCCCTGGACGCTGTAGACCGTCACCGTCCCTCCGTCCTCGTCGGCCAGCAGTTCGAGCATCGGTCGGCCCTGACTGTCGACGATCTGCAGTCCCTGGGCCCGTATGACCTCCGGGATGCCGGCTACAGCCCCCCCGACCACACCGGCCGATTCCAGGTCTTCGGTTAATTGAGAAAGCTTCTTTTCAAGCTCTCTTACGCGCGTATCTATACTCATCGACATTACCTCCAGCCAGAAGATACGGGGCGTAACCTAGCATGTGGCACCACCCTTGCCACCCCTTGGTGATAACATGGGTAGCGGAGAAAATATGGGAACATGGAGCGGGTGATGGGATTCGAACCCACGGCCTTCTGCATGGCAAGCAGACGCTCTAGCCAGCTGAGCTACACCCGCGCGATCGGCCTTGGATGAGACCCCACGACAGCGCAGATATCTAACCTAACCAGCCGGCGTTGCAAGCCTGCAGTTCAGCCCTTGGATAGCGGAGCCAGGTGCCTGAAGACCCTGCGGTAGTAGCCGACGGCCGACCACAGACCGGCCAACGTGGAAACGACCAGCAGCGTCATGCCCAGCAGGTAGAAGTTCAGGCCAAAGTAGCTGTAGTGCAGGATCAGGGCGTGGACGCTGACAATCTGTAAAATCATCTTTACTTTACCGCTGGCCGCGGCCGCCACCACCAGGCCCTCGGTCGCGGCTATGCTGCGGAGCCCCGTCACCGCCAATTCACGGCCTATGATCAAGACCAGCAACCAGGCGGGAATCGACGGGCTACGGTCCATCAGGGCCAGCATGAGCAGGGCCGAGACCACCAGCAGTTTGTCGGCAAGCGGGTCCAGAAGCTTGCCCAGAGGCGAGACCAGGCCGTAACGGCGAGCCAGGTAGCCATCCAGAACATCGGTAAGAGAGGCCACCAGAAATACACCAAAGGCGTAAAAGGCCAGTATCTGGTCGGGCTTGCGCAGCAGCCACACCAGCACAGGTATGGCCGCTATGCGGGCAAGCGTGACCAGATTGGGGAGGCTGGCCGGCGGCACTCTGGCGGCCACGGGTTCCTGGGTGTTTGATTCCATCGGACCTACAGCGCCACAGCGGCTAGCCGGCCCGGGGGCACGGCCAAGGACGCTATTTCATAGCCCATCTACGGCCACACGGCCACCACACGGTTGAACGGCTGCCGCCGGCAAGTATATATGCAGGGCCATGCCTCACCACGACCACCTCGTTATCGGCAGCGGGATTGCCGCCTTGAGCTATGCCTTGAAAGTAGCCGGCGACGGCGTCCGTGTGGCCATAGTCACCAAACGGGGGATGGAGGAATCCAATACGCTCTATGCCCAGGGGGGAATCGCCGTGGTGTGGGCCAACGAAGACTCGATGGAAGCCCATATTAACGACACGCTGGCCGCGGGAGCCGGTCTCTGCAATCCCGAGGCCGTCCGCGGCATGGTTGAAGAAGGTCCCCGGCGGGTCGAAGAGCTGATTGCAATGGGCGTGGACTTCTCCCGCAATGGCGACCAGTCTGGAGAGTACGACCTGGGCCTGGAGGGCGGACACTCCCAACGGCGGGTACTGCACGCCGCCGACCATACCGGCCGCAGCATAATAAACGCTCTGGCCTCGCGGGTGCGCAAACACCCCGACATAGACGTATTCGAGAACCACCAATCGGTGGACCTTCTTATCGACCAGAAATTCGGCATGTCGGCCGGCCATGCCCACTGCTGGGGATCCTACGTTCTGGATACGGGCAGTGGGGAGATAAAGACTTTCACTGCCCGTGCCACCCTGCTGGCCAGTGGTGGTGCCGGCAAGGTCTACCTCTATACATCAAACCCGGATGTAGCCTCGGGAGACGGCATCGCCATGGCCTACCGCGCCGGTTGCCGGGTCTCGGACCTTGAGTTCATACAATTCCACCCCACCTGCCTTTACCATCCCGAGGCCAAGTCATTTCTGGTAACCGAGGCAATGCGGGGTGAGGGTGCTGTTTTACGCCGTCCCGATGGCACGCCCTTTATGGCCGATTACGACCAGCGTGGTGCGTTGGCCCCCCGCGACATTGTGGCCCGAGCCATCGACCGGGAGATGAAGCGCAGTGGTTTCGACAACGTACTCCTGGACGTGACCGCCCTGGATGCCGATTTCATAAAAAAACGCTTCCCCCGTATCTACCAGCGTTGCCAGAGCTATGGCATCGACATCACCAAAGAAGCCATTCCGGTGGTACCGGCGGCCCACTATATGTGTGGCGGCGTGGTGACGGGACTGCACGGGGAAACCGCCATAGAACGGCTCTACGCGGCCGGCGAAGTGGCCATGACGGGAATCCACGGTGCCAACCGCCTGGCTTCCAACTCGCTGTTGGAAGCGGTGGTCTTTTCACACCGGGCCGCCCGTCACGCCGCCGCCACTCTGGCCGAGTCGTCCCGGGATGTGCCCGAATTTCCGCCCTGGAGCAGTGGCAACGCGGTCGATATAGACGAATCGGTGGTCATTGCCCACAACTGGGATGAAATCCGTCGTCTGATGTGGAACTACGTGGGCATCGTGCGTAGCGATCGCCGTCTGGAGCGTGCCGCTGCACGGATAGCCATGCTGCGTGCCGAGGTGAGAGAGTACTACTGGGATTTCAAGGTCAACCGAGACCTGCTCGAACTGCGCAATCTCATCCTGGTGGCCGATTTAATAGTGCGCTCGGCGCGGGGCCGCAGGGAAAGCCGGGGCCTGCATTTCAACCTGGATTGTCCTGAAACCGACGACTCGCAGTGGTGTCGCCACACGGTGGTCTGAGCGTTACTCTTTTACCACTCGCAGCGGCGGGGGCTCATGCTCTACGGCCTGAAATAGTTTCATCTGCCTCTGTTCCTGATCCCCGTCGATGGGCACCGGGTAGTCACCGGTAAAACAGGCATCGCAGAAACCCGGCCCGCCGCCACCGAGGTAGGCATGCATACCCTCCTTGGAGAGATAGGCAAGGGAATCGGCCATTATGTACTGACGAATTTCTTCCAGGCTGTGGTTGTTGGCCACAAGCTCGGAGTGGGTTGGTGTGTCAACACCGTAGTAACAGGGGTTTATTGTTGGCGGTGCCGAGACCCTGAAGTGGATCTCTTTGGCACCGGCCGCCCGTATCATCCGCACGATCTTACGGCTGGTGGTGCCACGTACGATGGAATCGTCGAGTACGATCACCCGTTGGCCCTTGAGAACCTGGGCCTGGGCGTTGAGTTTAACCTTCACACCAAAATGCCGGATCGAGTCGGTTGGTTCTATGAAGGTCCGTCCCACGTAGTGGTTCCTGATAAGGCCCAGCTCAAACGGAATACCGGCCTCCTTCGAATAGCCGAGCGCCGCCGGAACCCCGGAGTCGGGCACCGGCACAACAATGTCGGCATCAACGTGGGTTTCCCGGGCCAACTGTCTGCCCATTTCTTTACGGGACTGGTAGACGCTGTAGCCGAACAGATGGCTGTCGGGGCGGGCAAAATAAATGTGTTCAAAGATACAGGCACTGGTCTGCGCACGGGGAAAGGGTCTCATGGATTCCATCAGGCCGTCGTGGAAATGGAGAACCTCACCGGGTTCCACTTCGCGCAGATACTCGGCCTCCATCAGGTCAAGCGCACAGGTTTCGGAGGCCACCACATACCCCCCGCCCTCAAAACGTCCGATGACAAGAGGCCTGAACCCCCTGGGGTCGCGGGCGGCGATCATTTCGTCCTGGGAGAGGAACACAACCGAATAGGCCCCCTCCACTCTGCCCAGTGCGTCTATGGCCCGTTCAAGAAGGTTGCGGTGCTTCGAGCTGGCGATCAGGTGAACCAGGACCTCGCTGTCGGAAGTCGACTGGAATATCGACCCCGAGGACTCAAGATCCCTGCGTATGGCATCGGCGTTTACGAAATTGCCGTTGTGTCCAAGTGCGAGGCTACCGAGAACGTATTCGACAACAAAGGGTTGAGTGTTGCGCAGGATGGTTTGCCCGGTGGTGGAGTAGCGGTTGTGGCCGATGGCCGAATCACCCCCGAGGCGGCGGATTATGTCTTCATCAAAGACATCGGCTACCAGACCCAGTCCGCGGTGGCTGATAAGAGCGTCACCAGTGGACGAGACGATGCCCGCCCCTTCCTGACCCCGGTGTTGCAAGGAGTAGAGACCGAGATAGACCAGGTTGGCGGCTTCGGGACGTCCATAAATGCCGACTACGCCGCACTCCTCACGAAACTTATCCAATATCATTGCTGTACACCCTGCCCTGTATACCTAACACATACGCGGTTCTGATTCACGGTATCGGCTACACCCTATCATGCCGCCTGCTTGCGGTCGGCAATATCGCCGAGTGCCGCCTGCCACCCCTGCTTCAAGCCGTCCAGACCGAGGTCTATTAAGACCCTTCCCGCCACGGCCACCGTCACATGCTCACCGCCGCTTATGCCAACCCTGCTACAACCCAAGCTGGCGGTCTCGGCCGCGGCCTCTACTGCAGTTGCATTTTGCGAATCAATCGCCAACAGAATCCGGCAACCTCCCTCTCCGAACAGGGCCGTGTCTATACGTCCGTCCCCGGCCAGGGCCGGCAAGTCGGCTCTGACCCCGGTGTCGCCGTTGATACACATTTCTGCCAGCGCCACGGCCACTCCCCCATCGGCCACATCGTGGGCGGCATAGACCAGGCCCCGCCCGATGAGGTCGCGGCAAAGTCTGGAGGTCAGCACTTCTGCCTCAAGGTCGAGGGTCGGGGGGCGATTGCCGGTCAGCCCGTGGCGCAGTTGCAGGTACTCGGACCCTTCCAGTTCGGGCAGGCCGTCTCCAAGCAAATAAATCAACTGGCCGGGACCGCCAAGGGCAGCACCAACGCTGGACTCGGCTTTCTCGATAAGCCCCACCATCGCCACTACCGGCGTAGGCGGGATCGAGGCTCCCCTGGTGTCGTTATAAAAGCTCACATTGCCCGAGATCACCGGCACATCGAAAGCCCGGCAGGCCTCGGCTATTCCGTCCACGGCACGGGAAAACTGCCACATCACCTCGGGTTTTTCGGGGTTGCCGAAGTTCAGACAGTCACTGATGGCCAGTGGCGTGGCGCCGGTTACTGAAACATTACGTACCGCCTCAGCCACGGCGTGTTGAGCACCCAGGCAGGGGTCCAAGCTGACGTAGCGAGAGTTACAATCGGTAGTCATTGCCAAGGCTGCACCGTTTTCACGCACGCGCACGACGGCCGCATCGCCGCCCGGTCCCACCACCGTGTTGGCACCAACGTAGCTGTCGTACTGTTGCCAGACCCAGGCCCGGCTGCACAGGTTGGCCGAAGAGAGCAACTCTAGCAGGTCATGGCCAGGGTCGCTGCTGTCTCGGAACGAATCCAGATCCAACGCCGCTGGAGTCCGGGTTGGGGGAGCCAGGGGTCTGTCGACCACCGGTACGTCGTCGAGAAGCTCTACCGGCAAGGACACCACTTCCTCGCCCCGGTACAGGGTCGACAAACGTCCGTCCTCTGTCACCTCCCCCACCGTCGTACAGTCGAGTCCCCAGCGGTGAAAAATTTCGCTTACCGCTTCTTCCCGGCCCGAGTGAACAACCAGCAACATTCGTTCCTGGGACTCGGAAAGCAGCATTTCATAGGGGGTCAGGGTCTCGTCCCTCAGCGGTATAAGGTCCAGGTTAAGGCGGATGCCCATGCCCCCACGGCCGGCCATTTCAGCCGAAGACGAGGTGAGACCAGCCGCGCCCATGTCCTGAATGGCAACAACGTCGTCGCCGGCCAGGACTTCCAAGCAGGCCTCTATGAGCAGGTTCTCGGTAAAGGGGTCTCCTACCTGCACGGTGGGCCGCATCTGCTCGCTCTCTTCCTTGAACTCGGATGAAGCCAGCAGGCTGGCCCCATGAATGCCGTCGCGGCCGGTCTTTGAACCGACGTACAGCACCGGGTTGCCCACGCCCTTGGCAACCGCCCTGAATATACGGTCGGCTCTGACCACCCCCAGATTGAAAGCGTTTACCAGGATGTTGCCGTCGTAGCCGGGGTCAAAGTGGAGTCCCCCCCCCACAGTTGGTACCCCTACCGAGTTGCCGTAGCCGCCTATGCCGGCCACCACCCCGCCAAGCAGGAAAGGGGTCTTGGAGTGGTCGGCAGAGCCGAACCACAAAGAGTTGAGGTTGGCCACCGGCCTGGCCCCCATGGTGAAAATATCGCGCAGGATGCCCCCCACCCCGGTTGCCGCTCCCTGGTATGGTTCTATGTAGGATGGGTGGTTGTGGCTTTCGATCTTGAACACCGCGGCCATGCCCCCGCCTATGTCGACGGCACCGGCATTCTCACCCGGTCCCTGCAAGACCGTGGGTCCGGTACTGGGGAACCTGCCGAGATGGGGCCGGGAGCTCTTGTAGCTGCAGTGCTCCGACCACATCACCGCGACCACACCCAGCTCCTCAATGGTCGGAGTCCGGCCCAGACGTTTTACAATAAAAGCGTATTCCGAGGGTGTCAGGCCATGCTCGACGGCCGTCACCTCGGTTACCTCGACCTTACTCATGCCAACCCTGGACCGATTCGAACAGACGGCGGCCGTCACAATTGCCAAGCAGACCGTCGACTGCGTGTTCGGGGTGGGGCATGAGGCCCACGACGTTACCGGCCTCGTTGCTGACCCCCGCTATGTCGTTGGTCGAACCGTTTGGGGCGCCGCCATTGTAGCGGAAGACCACTTGGCCCCGCTCCTCAAGACCGGCTACCGTGGCCGAGTCTGCCACGTAGCAGCCCTCCCCGTGTTTTATGGGAACGGAAATTCGTTCACCTTCATCGTAGAGACCCGAAAACGCCGTTGCCGTGGTTTCCACTAACAGGTCCTGGTTACGGCAAATAAACCGCAGGTCGCGATTGCGTATAAGTGCGCCCGGCAACAGACCGGCTTCACAAAGGATTTGGAAACCGTTGCAGATGCCCAGCACCGGCCCCCCGCTGCGGGCAAAGTCAGACACGGCCTCCATAACGGGCGAAAAACGTGCCACGGCACCGCAACGGAGGTAATCGCCGTAGGAGAACCCCCCGGGCAGTACCACTGCATCAACACCCTTTAAATCGCTGTCACCGTGCCACAGAGACTCGGCCTGGCAGCCGAGAACCGAAGTCAACGCATAACTGGTGTCACGGTCGTCGTTGGAACCAGGGAAGACGACCACGCCCCACTTCACGTGTTGGCATCCTCCAACTCGAAACTGAAATTCTCGATTATGTCGTTGGCCAACAGGCGCCGGCACATCTCTTCGACCCGTTGCCCGGCCGCCGCGCGGTCACCGGCACCCACCTCAAGCTCGATGTACTTTCCAAGCCGTACTTCACCAACCTCGTCGTAGCCCAGCGCGTGCAGCGACGAGGCTATGGCCTTGCCCTGAGGGTCGAGGATCGCGGGCTTGGGTGTCACACGGATTCGAGCGACAAAGTTCATCGCCTAACCGACAACCCTGTCGGCGATTTCCTGGTAGGCCGCTTCAACATCGCCGAGGTCCTGACGGAAACGGTCCTTGTCGAGTTTTTTACGTGTCTTTGAATCCCAGAAACGGCAGGTGTCGGGACAAATCTCATCCCCGAGCACTACATTGCCGTTGCTGTCACAACCGAACTCAAGCTTGAAGTCCACCAACAGGATGCCACGTTCGGCCAGGAACGGTTTTAACACATCGTTGACGGCCAGGGCCTGGCGGTGGATCTCGTCGAGCTGCTCACGGGTGGCCCAACCAAACAGCAGAATGTGCTCGTCGTTGATCATGGGGTCGCCGAGGTCATCGTCCTTGTAGTAATACTCGACTATGGCGTGGTCCAATTCCTCGCCCTCTTCACGGCCGGTGCGTTTCTGCAGACTCCCTGCCACGATATTTCTTACCACTGTTTCGACGGGAATAATTTCGAGCCTGTCGACCAGCATCTCGCGCTCGCTGAGTACCTCACAGAAGTGAGTGTTGATATCGTTGTCTTCAAGCAGACGGAAAAAGTGCGCCGAAATCTTGTTGTTTAAAATCCCCTTGTCTTCAATGCTGCCCTTTTTCCGGGCGTTGAAGGCGGTAGCATCATCCTTAAAGTAAAAGATGACCTTTTGAGGGTCCGAAGTGGCGTATATCTTTTTGGCTTTGCCCTCGGCGATCATTTCGGTCCTTTCCGGTATTGCCATAGCTACCCTCCAAGCACCCTGCCCATGATCTCGTCTACGTGACCGAGAGCGTGGTTCAGTTCAAAAGCATCCTCAATATCTGATTTATCGAGGTTCTTGTTGATGTCGGTATCCTCATCGACGGCCTGCTTGAAGTTGCCATCGACCAGCGCGCAACGCTGCACCCAGCGGTAGGCCGTTTCACGCTCGATACCTTGGGCCACCAGCTTGAGCAGCAGCCGCTCAGAGGCCCAGCGGCCACCCGTAATATCCAGATTGCGTCGCATGTTTTCGCCGCGTACTTCCAGACCTTCGACCAGGCCTGCCATACGGTTGAGCATGAAATCCACAGTAATAGTGGCGTCGGGTCCAATCACCCGTTCCACCGAAGAATGACTGATATCACGCTCGTGCCACAGGGCGATGTTCTCCTGTGCAGCCATGGCATTGGAACGCACCAGCCTTGCCAGGCCACAGAGGTTCTCGCTCAAGATCGGGTTGCGCTTGTGTGGCATCGCCGAAGACCCCTTCTGCCCCTTGCCGAAAGGTTCCAGCGCCTCGAGCAGTTCGGTCCTCTGCATGTGGCGGATTTCGGTGGCAAAGCGCTCTATCGACCCGGCCATCGTGGCCAGGCAGCTGAAGTAAGAGGCGTGGCGGTCGCGCGGCACCACCTGGGTGGCCACCGGCTCCACCGCCAGGCCAAGCTCGCCCAGGACTTCGGCCTCGATGTCGGGACCGTTGATCGCATAGGTGCCCACCGCACCGGAAAGCTTGCCGAAGGATATGCCCTCAAGGGCCGTGGCCAAGCGTTGTTCGGCACGCTGTAGCTCGGCATACCACCCGGCCAGCTTGAGGCCAAAGGTTATGGGCTCTGCGTGGATTCCATGGGTACGGCCGGCCATTACCGTATGGCGGTGTTGGTTGGCCACTGTGGCCACGGCCTTCATAAGACGGCCGAGGCTGGACTGGACGAGCCTTGAGGCTTCGACCATCTGCAGGGCAAAGGTTGTGTCGAGAAGGTCCGACGAGGTCATACCGAAGTGGAGATAACGACCGGCGGGTCCGACGCTTTCGGCCACCGCACTGACAAAGGCAATGACGTCGTGGTGCACCTCGGCCTCGATCTCGGCCACCCGGGCCGGGTCAACCGAGGCCTGCGAGCGCAGTTCGGCAACCGCCTCTTCGGGCACCAGACCACGGCGTGCCAGTGCCTCACAGACCAGCAACTCGATCTCAAGCATAATCTGGTAGCGGTGCTCATCCGACCACACTGCGGCCATCTCGGCCCTGCTGTACCTGGCAATCATCTCCGCCCTAGTCCCCGCTGTTGCCTGCTTTCACCTTGTATGCCCGAAACCGCCCTCTCCCCGTGCGGTACTGTCCAACTCATCGACCTCTTCCAGAATGACGGTGGCTACGGGCGCGATCACCAACTGGGCGATCCGTTGTCCGGGCTCAATACAGATATCCCGGTCGCCGAGGTTGGCCAGAATCACGCTGACCTCGCCCCTGTAGTCCGAGTCTATCGTGCCCGGCGCATTGAGGATGCTGAGGCCCTCGCGCAAGGCGAGGCCGCTGCGCGGTCGCACTTGGCCCTCGTAGCCGCGGGGTATGGCAAGGGCAAATCCGCAAGGCACAAGCACACGCCGACCGGGTTTGAGTAGCAGGGGTTCGTTGATAGCCGCCGGCAGATCCATGCCCGCCGACCCTTCGGTCATGTAGACCGGCGACCCGGCTATGGCTGTGCCGAGTTTTTTGAACCTTACTGTTGTTGCGCGTTCCGCCACTGTTCAGGACAGCGGTAGTGAGACCATGTGTTCCTCGGCATCGCCAAGCAGGGCGACCCCGAGACGGTCAAAAGCGAACACTTCGGCAGCCAGGGCCACGATGTCATCGTTGCTGACTTTGCGGAGCTTCGCGACCACATCCTCGACCGGAACTTCACGGCCAAAGTACATCTGATTACGGGCCAAACGGAACATCCGGCTGTCGGTGGATTCAAGGGCCAGAGGGATGCTGCCGATAAGCTGTTCCTTGGTACGCTCGAGTTCTTCGGGCTTGAGCCCTTCGCTGGCAACGGCGGCAGTCTCGGCCAGGGCCAGGTCTATGACTTCGGCTACGCTCTCGTGGCCGGTGGCGGCATAAATGCCCGTATAGCCGATATCGCGGAAGGGTCCCTGGAAGGCGTACACCGAGTAGGCCTTGCCCCTCTCCTCACGGATGCTCTGGAACAGGCGAGAACTCATGCCGCCTCCGAGAGCGGCTATGAGGACCTCAGCCACTTCGTAGCGCGGGTCCAGGTAGGAAACTCCGGGCATCCCCAACAGGATGTGGACCTGTTCGAGTTCACGGTCGCGTACAAACACCCCGGGATTGAAATCCGGACGGTCCAACGGTGGCGTATCCAATCTGTTTTTCATGCCGGCAAAGAAACCCAGGCACAGGTCGACAACGTGTTCGTGCTCTACGCAGCCGGCAACCGCCACGATCACACGTTCGGCGGTGTAGCGTCGATTGATGAAATCAATTATCTCGCCGCGCCCGATGTTGGCAAGACTGTCCCGGGTTCCCAGCACCGGCCAACCCAGGGGGTGGCCGGGCCAGTAAGAAGCCAGAAAGTAGTCGTGTACCACATCCTCCGGGCAATCCTCGCCATCGAGGATTTCCTGGCAGACCACATCCCTCTCCCGATCTATGTCTTCGCTTCTGAATGTCGAGTTCAGAAAGATATCGGCCAGTACGTCGAGCGCCGTATCGAGGTGTTCTCCCAGGGTGCGTGCGTGGTAGCAGGTATACTCTTTGCCGGTAAAGGCGTTGATGCTGCCACCGCGGCCCTCTATGGCTTCGGCAATCTCACGGGCGCAGCGCCGCTCGGTGCCCTTGAAAAGCAGGTGCTCGATGAAGTGAGAGATGCCGTTGTGTCGGTGACTCTCAAAACGAGAGCCATTTTCCACCCACACACCGATAGCCGCCGAAGAAACATCGGCGACCGTCTCGGTCACTACCCTGAGGCCATTCTCAAGACGGGTAACCCGCACTCCCCCCAAGTTCAGGCCCTCGACTCGCTGCCTTGTTGATCCCGTCGGGCTTCCTTGAGACTGAGGCGGATTTTACCCTGGCGGTCCACTTCGAGAACCTTGACGGGGATTTGCTCGCCCTCTTTGAGTACGTCGCGTACATTTTCAACGCGGTCCTCAGCAAGTTGCGAGATGTGCACGAGACCGTCGGTGCCGGGCAGGATTTCGACGAAGGCACCAAAATCCATAATCTTACGCACCTTGCCTTCATAAATCCGGCCCACCTCGGGTGAAGCCGTCAACCCCTGAATGATGTCGAGAGCCTTTGCGAGCGAGGCGGCATCGGACGAGGCTACGAAAATCGTACCGTCGTCTTGAACGTCTATCTTTGCACCGGTCTGCTCGACGATCCCACGGATCACCTTGCCCCCCGCTCCAATGACATCGCGAATTTTGTCGACGGGGATATGGATGGTCTCAATGCGGGGAGCGTGAGGTGACATTTCCGCACGCGGAGTATCCAGAACCTTGGCCATCTCGCCCAGTATATGGAGGCGAGCCTCGAGTGCCTGGAACAGGGCCTTTTCCATCACGTCCCTGGGAATACCGTCTATCTTGATGTCCATCTGGACAGCGGTGATGCCCTTGGCGGTACCGGCAACCTTGAAGTCCATGTCGCCAATGTGATCCTCGTCGCCGAGAATATCGGAGAGCACCACGTAGTTGTCGTCCTCACGAATCAGCCCCATTGCCACACCGGCCACCGGTGCCTTGATGGGTACGCCGGCATCCATCAGCGACAGAATGCCTCCGCACACCGAAGCCATCGATGAAGAACCATTGGATTCCGTGATCTCCGAGACGATACGGATGGTATAGGGAAACTCTTCACTATCGGGCAAGATCGCAGTCAGGGCCCTCTCGGCAAGCATGCCATGGCCAACCTCACGGCGACCGGCACTTCTCAACATCTTGGCCTCACCTACACAGTATGGAGGAAAGTTGTAGTGAAACATGAACTTTTTACGCTGCTCGCCGAACAGTGAATCAATCCTCTGTTCGTCGGCCGAGGTGCCCAGCGTGGTAACCACGATTGCCTGGGTCTCGCCACGGGTGAACAAAGCGCTGCCATGGGTGCGCGGAAGAATTCCCGCTTCGATTGAAATGTCGCGTACATCGCTGAGACCACGGCCGTCCAGGCGCCGACTGTCGGTGACGATGTCGTTGCGAACGATCTCCTTCTTGAGGTCGTCCAGGGCCGAGGAGACCTCGTCGCTGCGTTCGGCCAGATCTTCTGGAAGGCTCTGCATAAAGCCTTTACCAAAAGTCCGAAGGGCAGCGTAGCGTTCGAGTTTATCGCGTACCGAGAAAGCCTCTCTGAGACCAGAGGTGGCCAATTCGGAGACCTTGTTGAACAACTCCTCGTCACGCTGGGGGGTCTCATAGGTACGCTTGGTTTTGCCAACCGCAGCTACAAGCTCGTCCTGGGCGTCCAGGATCGGCAGGATTTCCTCGTGGCCCCGATACAGTGCTTCCAGAATCTGCTCTTCGGGAACCTCCAGGGCTCCGCCCTCAACCATCACGATGGCATCACGACTGGCGGCCATGAGTATGTCGATGTCGCTCGACTCCAGCTGTTCCACCGACGGGTTTATAATCAGTTCGCCGTCGATACGTCCGATGCGAACGGCGCCGATCGGACCGGCAAACGGGATGTCGGAAATGCTCAATGCAGCCGATGCGCCGATCAGACTGACAACGTCCGGGTTACCGGAACTTTCAGCCGACAAAACGGTAGCAATTATCTGAGTTTCGTTGCGGTAGCCTTTCGGGAACAGGGGCCTGATAGGCCTGTCGATAACCCTGCAGGTCAGGATCTCGGCCGAGTGGGGCCGCCCCTCTCTTTTGAAAAACCCACCGGGAATCTTGCCGGTGGCAAAGGTCTTTTCCTGATACTCAACCGTTAGTGGGAAAAAATCCACGCCTTCGCGAGGGTGATGTGACGATACCGCCGTAATCAATACGGTGGTGTCACCGTAGGAGGCCATAACCGCACCGTCGGCCTGTTTGGCGACCTTGCCGGTTTCTAACGTCAGCGTGCGACCGCCTACTTCAAGGGAAACTTTATGACTCATTGTTTAGTACCTCTTCCTTACCAATGGATTGGATTTGGAGAGAAGGTCTCGAAAGATGTGCAAGCGTGTTATTTACGCAGGCTCAAGCGTTCTATGACGCTCAGATAACGTTCGTAACGACTTCTCTTAAGATAGTTCAGCAAACGCCGCCTCTTACTGACAAGCTTCAGCAGTCCCCTTCGCGAGTGGTGGTCCTTTTTGTGAACCTTGAAATGCTCGGTCAGGTGAGTGATGCGTGAACTCAAAAGGGCGATCTGAACTTCGGGGGAGCCCGTGTCGGAACCGTGAGCCTGAAAAGACTCTACGATACTCTGCTTCTGATCTTTTTCGATGGCTGGAGTGGACACGGACGCTACGCTTTCCTTCTTTTCCTCTTCTTCCTTATTTAATCTACGACTACTACCACGGGGCATTGGACGGGGCAAGGCGACTATGATCGGGAGAACACCCGGTCAAGACACCAGCGGCCACCGTTCCCGACCACTACCGCCACCAGTCTGTCCCGGCACAAGACACGGGCTAATTCGCCCTGGCCTCTGGGGGCCTCGGCCAGACCGGCCAGCAACGCCTGCCGGCCGGCCAACAGCTCGCGGGCGGCATCGCTGTCCACCTCCAGCGTCCGCATAAAGCCAAGCGCCTCGGCCGGGGTCCTAGTGGCCCGCCTCAGGGCTTCGTGGCCGGCGGGACCTTTGAGCTCTGCCAGGCTGACGGCATCCTCGAGTCTGAAGTCCCCGAAGACGCTGCGGCTGAGGGTCTCCAGGGTGGCCCCACAGCCTATGGCCCGGCCCAGGTCCCTGGCCAGGGATCTGACGTAGGTACCCTTGGAGCACACCACAGAGAACCCCAGTCGACGCTCGTCTACCCGGCTGAGTCTCAGTTCATCTATCCTGACCGGCCGGGCCTTTAGCTCGGGGGCCTTGCCCTGGCGGGCCAGTTGATACATGCGCCGGCCCTTATGCTTTAAGGCTGAAAACTGCGGAGGGACCTGTGCAATCTCTCCTCGCAGGGGCAGGGCCAGAGCCTCCAGGTCGAGCCCGGCCGGGTCGGGAGGGTCCTGGGTGGCCGTAGTCTGGCCGGTGACGTCCAAGGTGTCGGTTTCCAACCCCAGGAGTATGGTCCCGGCGTAGGCCTTGTCGTTGTCGGACAGGTAAGACGCCACTTTGGTCCCCTGGCCAACGCAAAGGGGCAGCAGGCCGGTAGCGAAGGGGTCGAGGGTGCCCAGGTGGCCGACCTTGGTTTTTCCCGCCACCAGCCGTTTGAAATCACGCACCACTCCGGCCGAGGTAACCCCGGCGGCCTTGTTGATAAGCACTATGCCATCGTAGGGTGCTACGTCACTGTTGGCCTCTGTGCCATCCGGGCCGACATCATCCGGGGCTTCTCGTCGACTCCCTTGCGCGAGCAGGCGGTCTATACGGTCGGCCCTTTCCAATGAATCGTCGAATTCGAAACGAAGCTCGGGGGAAAAACGCAGGCCCAGGCGCCGGCTGACTTCACGGCGTAAGTAGCCACGAGCATTGCGCAGGCCTTCACTGCAGAGCAGTCTCTCGCTTTCGTCTCCGAGACAGGAAAAACGGATACAGGCATGGCGCAGGTCGGGGCTCATACTGACACCGGTAAACGTGGCCATACGCGGCCGCGGGTCACCGAGGTCTTTTTCTACGATAGTCGAGATCTCCTGCAAGAGTTGGCGCCCTACCCTCTGTGCCCTCTGAGTAGTCATGCCACGGCCTCAGTAGTTCTCAATCTCATAGGTTTCTTCACCAGCTTCGGCCAACCCCAGTGCGCAGATAAAAGCCGACACCCCACGCAAGCAGCGGTCCACATGGACCCGATCGTTGCCCACCTGGGCCACCCCCAGGCTTATTTTTTGCCAGTTGTCCTGGTCAGAACACTCGGCGATCGAAACATTAAACTTGTTGGACACGCGAGACTTTATGGAGCGCAGAACCGAGCGTTTGCCCTTGAGCGAGTGATTTTCCGGCAAGTATAGGAGTAGGCGTAAGACCCCTACAACCATTCAGGTTTCCCGCGGTGCTGAGTCCAGGGAACGACGCACTTCTTCGATTCGGAAACATTCAATGACGTCGCCCACCTTCATGTCGTTGAAACGTTCAATGCCGATACCGCACTCGTAGCTCCCCTGCACTTCCTTGACGTCCTCTTTGAAACGCCTGAGGCTGTCCACACTGCCCGTGTGTATGACTACGTTGTCCCGGAGAAGACGGCACCCTATGCCACGAGCAATTTTGCCTTCGATGACGTAACAGCCGGCTATCATGCGGCCCGGCACACGGAAGGTCTCTCTGACTTCGGCGCGTCCCTCATCGACCTCCTTGAAGTCCGGTTCCAGCAATCCTTCGAGACCGGTGCGCACTTCGTCGATGGCCTCGTAAATGATCGTATGCAGGCGGACGTCCACCCCTTCGCGCTCGGCCATGGTCCGGGCTTTGCCCTCGGGACGGACGTGAAAGCCGATAATGATAGCCTGCGAGGCCAGCGCCAGTTGTACGTCGGACTCGGTGATCGCCCCCACCGCCAGGTGTACCACCGTGAGCTTGACCTCGTCGGTGCCCAACTTTTCCAGAGCCTGTTTGAGTGCCTCCAACGAGCCGTGCACGTCGGCCTTGAGGATGACCTTGAGTTCATTGAGCTTGCCCTCTGCGACCCTCCGCTGAAGATCTTCGAGGGAAACGGCCGAGGCCGCGAGGTGGCGTTGACGGCCGCTGTCGCGCCGGTGTTCGGCCACCCGTTCGGCCCGTGAGCTATCCTCAAGAATATTAAAACTGTCGCCAGCCGCCGGTATGCCGTCAAGCCCTATGATTTCCACCGGGGTGGAAGGCCCGGCACTTTTGAGTTGGCGGCCCTTGTGGTCGGCCATTGCCCGGATTCTCCCCGTCACTTGCCCACACACGAAAGATTCGCCCCGCACAAGCGTACCCGACTGTATGAGCAGGGTCGCCACCGGGCCCCGGCCCCTGTCGAGCCTCGACTCTATGACTACTCCCCTGGCGCGTCCCTCTCTGGAGGCTTTGAACTCGTGGATTTGAGCCAGCAGGGCAATGGCATCAAGGAGTTCCTCTATTCCCTGCTTCTTGAGTGCCGAAACCTCGATGAACTGCGCTTCGCCGCCCCAATCCTCGGGCTGCAGGCCATGTTCGGACAGTTGCTGCTTGACCCTGTCCACGTTGGCATCGGGACGGTCTATTTTGTTGACGGCAACGATCACCGGGATATCGGCGGCCTTTGCATGGTTTATGGCTTCTATTGTCTGCGGCATCACCCCGTCGTCGGCCGCAACCACCAACACGACGATGTCGGTCAGCTCGGCGCCGCGGGCACGCATGGCGGTAAAAGCAGCGTGCCCGGGAGTATCGAGAAAACAAATCCGCGACTGTTTGGTCTCTACCAGGTAAGCCCCTATGTGCTGGGTAATGCCCCCCGACTCGGAAGACACAACGTCGCTGTTGCGAATGACGTCGAGCAGCGAGGTCTTGCCATGGTCGACGTGGCCCATAACGGTGACCACCGGCGGTCGGGAGCTCTGTTTGAGTTCCTCCCCCTGGACTTCGATGTCCTGGTCGAGGAGGTCCTCAACGGTCACCGCGATGTTTTCCACCGTATAACCGAACTCGTCCGCCACCAGTGTAGCCGTCTCAAAATCTATGGCGTCGTTGATGGTTTTCATCACTCCGAGCTTCATCATCGAACTCAGAATTTCGCCGGCCTTGATACCCATACTCCTGGCAAGGTCTCCGGCCGAGGTGACTTCGTTGATTCTTACAATCCGCTTGCTGGCTTTGGGCGTAGTGACTTCGGTCTGTTTGACCTTCTGTCCGGGAGCGGCCCTCTTTTTGCGGGGACGAGCCTGAAAGGAACGCTCGAAGGCATCGAACATATCCTCTTTGCGAACGACCTTGCGTTTCTTTTTTCTGGTAGTCTTGTCGCCCTCTTCGGGTTTGGCCGCATCTTCGGGTTTTTTCTCTTTTGCCGCCGGCGTCGAGGCCCCGGCTTTCTTGCGCAAATCGATACGGCCCAGAATCCGTGCCGTGCCACGGAGAGGTTCTGTTTTTTCTTTTCCGCTGGGGATTGGGACAGCAGCAGCACTGAGGATTTCTTCGGCCAGTTTTTCGGGCTCATCGACGGGGGGTTCCATCTCGAACTCTTCTTCGTCGGCGGTCGCGGCAGCGGCACCCACAGTTCCACGAGCACCGGCACTAAGGTGGACCGTACCCGACACCTCGTAGGCCTCTTGGGCCACAGCCAGGGCCAAGGGGCCCGAGGCATATGAGAACTCGTTAATTTCAAAGGCCGCCAATACCGTGGGCTTCACGTCGAGAGAGGTAGGAGCCTGTAGGCCCCGGCTGTGGAGTCCGCCGGAATCGGAAGCCTGGCCATCGCCTTCTTCGCGTTTGCGACGGCGAATAACCACCGCCGGCTTGATGGCAGCCACCTTGACCCCTTCCTGGCCCCGCAGGCTGGGAGCCACCTTTGCCATCCCCACCTCGGTGCGGGCTCGCTCTATGTCGGCATCTTCGATGATGCTTTGGGCCTTCTTGCCCGTTATTCCCATGCGCTCAAGGTGAGCTATAAGTTCCCGGCTGGGCAGGCCCCACTCTGCGGCCACCTGGTAGATGCGTCGCTTAGCCATTGCTTTGGTCCATCCCCTGGGCTTTCCGACCGTTTTCCTGTTGGACCACCACGAGCAGTTGGGCGGCCAGGTCACTTTTGTCCCTGGCGCTCAGCCTGTGTCGTAAGGAACGCTCAAGATGGCGTCGTGAGGACAGGGCCTCTACGCATTCCTGCCGGCGATGCACGTAGGCACTACGGCCGGGCCCCGGAACCTCGACAGGTCCCAGGCGGTCGTGGGCCTGAATTCTCAGCATATCTGCCTGCGGTGAGCGCACGCGACACCCCACGCAAGTTCTTTCGGCAATTCGCTTCACGTTATTCCTTGACGGAGTCGGTACCTTCAGCATCGGCCACGGCGTCTTCGCCGCTTGCGGCCTCCGCCCCCTCCGTTGCGGCCTCCGCCTCCTCGCTTGCGACCTCTTCACTGCTTGCGGCCTCTTCACTGCTCGCGGCTTCCTCGCCGTCCGCGGCTTCCTCGACTTCAGGCGCCGGTCTCAGTGTTTCGGCAGCCTCGCTGACAGCGGCAGCGATACGCATAACCATGCGCTCAAGCCGCTCGGCCTCGGCGGCAACGACCGCCGCATCTATCATAACCTGGGTCTCTTCGAGCTCGGCCTCTACAACTGCAGCAATAACCTCGGCCTTGGATGCCGCCAGTTCGGCGGCCGACTTGTAACCATCGGCGAGCAACAACTCCACCCGCAGATCGCCCAGGCCCTTAACCCGGCGCAGCGAACGTCTGGATTCCCGCAGCCTTTTTTCGTAATCGGTCTCGCTACACACGTCCAGCTTCCAACCCGTCAGGCGGCTGGCCAGCCGTACGTTCTGTCCGCGCCGCCCAATGGCCAGCGACAGTTGATCGTCGGGAGCTATGACCTCCATGGTCTTGGCGTCTTCATCGATGACGATGCGGGAAACCTTGGCCGGCGACAGAGCCCGGCAAACGAAGTCGGTCTCATCGGGTGTCCACGGAACGATGTCTATACGTTCCCCTCTCAGTTCCTGGACCACAGCCTGCACGCGGCTGCCCCGCATTCCTACGCAGGCGCCAACCGGGTCGACGTCGGAATCCCTCGAGGATACTGCAATCTTGGCCCGGCCTCCCGGCTCCCTGACAACGTCACGAATTTCGACAATGCCTTCGTAAACCTCGGGAACTTCCTGGGCAAAGAGTTTGCGAACCAGATCCGGAGAGGTTCGCGACAACACGATCTGCGGCCCCCTCCCGGTCTCGCTCACATCGATAATCAGGGCACGGATGCGGTCCCCCTGGCGATAGCGCTCTCGTGGGATCTGCTCACGTTCGGGGAGTATGGCGTCAACATTTGGCCGGAGCTGTACAATAAGGTTGCGTTTCTCAAAACGCATCACCAGTCCCGACTGGATGGTACCCTCGTGAGTCTTGAACTCTTCGTAAATTATCGCCCGTTCATAGTCGCGGACTTTCTGCACGATGTTCTGTTTTGCCGCCTGTGCCGCGATACGGCCCAGGGGTTCGGTGTCGAGCTTGAGCAACAGTTCGTCGCTCAGTTCCGCTTCGGGGTCGATTTCACTTCGGGCCTGTTCAAGCGCGACCTCGGTATCGGGGTCTTCGACCTCGGACACAACGGTCTGAACCTTGTAGACTTCAATCTCACCGGAGTCTTCGTTGTACTTGGCTTCAACGTTGAGTTCTGCGCCATAGGTCTTACGAGCCGCCGACTTCATTGCCTCTTCAACGGCCTCGATAATGAGCGCCTTGTCGATGCCCTTTTCCTGACTGACCTGTTCAATAACTCTGCCGAGGTCCAATTGCATTGGATTCTCCTATTTCCCTAGCGCCGTTTTCCGCCAGGGCGTTTTTTCTCTTCAAACTGAAACTGGTAATTGGCCCGTTCAAGGTCACTCAGCGCCACATTAACACTCGTACCATCGTCCAGAATCATGGCTAACCTGCCGTCTTTAAATCCTTCGAGCACACCGACAAAGTTATTGCGACCGTCTACCGAAGAGACCGTCTTAACCTTGACGCGTTCACCTACCACCCGCAAAAAATGTTCGGGTCTCACCAACCTCCGATTCAACCCCGGCGAGGATACTTCCAGCACATAACGGCCTGCACCCTCACCCTGCCCGTCGGCAGCGTCGTCGGCATCGAGCACATCGCCCAAACGCCGACTCACCGTCGCACAATCGGCAACTGTTACCGGACGCTTCCGGTCCGGACAGTCCAGGAAGATCTTAAACACCGGGCTGCCCGGGATCCCCGCCACTTCCACGTCGAGCACCTCAAGGCCTATCTCGCCGGCCAGCGGCTCGGCAAGCTCCTGCACCCTTTCCTTGCTCGTTTGCGCCAAATCCCAATAAAAAGGCGGGCCCGGCGGGTCCGCCTCCTCGCACGACCCAACTGTCAGGCCTGTCCTACCACGGCCATACGGTAGCCGCAAGGTAGCAGGCCCGGAGCTACAGCAGGATCAGGGCTCTACCAGGCTGGCTATGAGGTCGGCGTATTTTTCGGCCACGACTTTGCGTTTGACCTTGAGACTCGGCGTCAGTTCTCCACCTTCGACCGTAAAGTCCGAGGCAATCAGGCCGAAACGCTTGATTGTCTCGAAGGGGGCAAGCTGGGAGTTGACCAGGTCAACCTGTTCCTGCACCGCCGCTACGAAATCACGGTCCTCGCCCGGGTCCTCGGCAAAGTCCCCGCCCCTGCCGTTGGCCTCGGCCCAGGCCTGCGTGAGGTCGGGGTCCAGCGTCAGCAGGGCCACGCAGTACTTCAGCCTGTCGCCAATGACGACGGCCTGGCTGACCAGCGGTTGGAGCTTGAGCAGGCTCTCTATCTTCTGTGGAGCCACGTATTTGCCACCGGAGGTTTTGATGAGTTCCTTCTTGCGGTCGGTGATACGGAGAAACCCGTCGTCCAACTCCCCGATGTCCCCGGTATGGAACCATCCCTGGCTGTCCCAGGCCGCCGAAGTCTCCTCGGGCTTCTTGTAATAGCCATAGGCAATGTTTGGGCCTTTGGCCAGGATCTCTCCATCCTCGGCAATTTTGAGAACGACCCCATCCATGGCCATACCAACGGTACCTATACGCGTGAGGCCGGGAGCATTGCAGGTAAGACTGGGGGTGGTTTCAGTAAGCCCGTAGCCCTCCAGCACCGGCAGGCCTACGGCGTGGAAGAAGGCGTTTATGGTATCGCCCAGCGGAGCACCACCCGAGATCAGATAACGCATGCGGCCACCGAACAGGGCCTGGATCCTAGCAAACACCAGACGGTGGGCCAGCGAGTCCAGAAACCCCAACACGGCCGGCACCCGGTCGCCACGGTTTACGTAAGCGGCACGCCGTCCCCCTATGGCCAGCGCGAGGTCGAAGATGGCACGTTTGACGGCACTGCTCTGCTGGCGGGTTTGCTGAACACGCGCATATATCTTTTCGTAGACGCGCGGCACCGCCGGCATGAAGTGTGGGCGGGCGAGCAGGAGGTCCTCGGTGATGGTTTCGATCTTTTCAGCATAAGCCGTCACCGTCCCCACATAGATGCCAAGGTATTCAAGCAAACGCCCGAAGGAATGAGCCATGGGCAGAAACGAAAAATCCACATCGCCGGCTTCAAAGGTCCCCATCTTGCCCATGGCCTGCACGGTAGCCAGGTGGTTGCCATGGCTTTGCACCACCCCCTTGGGCAGCCCTGTAGTGCCCGAGGTGTAAACGATGGTGGCCAGTTGTTCGGATTGCAGTTCGGCGGTGCGCTCTTCGATCTCGGCACTGCAGCGGCCAAGCGCGCTACGGCCTGCGGCCTTGATCTCATCCAGAGATAGACAGCCTTCGACTACGCCTTCCATGACCACGATGTTTTCGACCGTGCAGGTAAGGTTGACTCCGCCTACATCGGCACCAACGCGGGCCGCCTCCTTTACCTTTTCAGCCTGCTCGGGGTTTTCGACAACGACCGTTCGTGCCCCTGAATCCACCAAGATGTAGGCACACTCAGGGGCCAGGCTGGATGGATAAATGGGAACCGTCACGCAACCGATGGCCAGGGCGGCCAGGTCGGCCTCCATCCATTCGGCCCGGGTCGAGGACAGAATCGCGACCCGGTCTTCACGGGCCAGCCCCATGCCGATAAGGCCCGAGGCAATCTCACGAACATTGCTGAGACATTCGGCCCAGGAAACGGTGACGTAACTGCCCTCGCGCTTGACCATGTAGCGGGGTCCCCCGGCACCGAGGGCGGCCTTGGCGAAAAACATCGCAGGCAGGCTCGGATAGTCACCACCCCCGACGTTTACTGTCACAGAAGGGTCCATCAGCCGCGTTCGTGAATGGTCTTTACAGAGACGATTTCGAGGTTGCGGCGTCCCGATGGTGCATCAAAGTAAACCTCATCCCCCTCACTGTGCTTGAGCAGAGCCTGACCGAGGGGAGAGACCAGAGATATTCGGCCCTCGGCCGGGTCGGCCTCTTCGGGAAACACGACCTCATAGTTGGCACGCTCGCCACTGTCACAGTCCTCGACCCATACCATGCTCCCATAGCCCACAACCCCATGGGGTATGGAGGATAGATTGTAGTGGGAGAGGTTGGCAAGACGCTCACTCAGATGTCCGATGCGGGCCTGAATCAACCCCTGGCGGTCCTTGGCCGCCTCGTATTCGGCATTTTCCGACAGGTCGCCATGGGCCCGGGCCTCTTCGAGTTGGCGGGGGATATCAACGGACAGCTCGCGCTGGAATTCCGTGATCTGTTCCTGGATGCGTTCTACTACCGGCAGCTTCTTTGGCATGGTGAGCACAAAATACTAAGAGGCTGCCCCTTGGCTGTCAACGTCAATGGTCAAAGAGCAGATCTCTGGCAATGGTGCTGGCCTGTTTTCCATCGTAGCGGCCGGCATAATGCTGCGACAGTCCCTTCATCACAGGACCCAGGCTGGTGGCTCCACTATCCTTTATGATTCCGGCAATGGCCCGCTTGAGCTCATCCTGACTCAACTGGCTGGGCAGCAGACCTTCGAGCAAAGCCAATTCGGCCTGTTTGGTTGCCACGGTATCATCCCTGCCGGCCTGGCGGGCATAGTCGAGAGACTCCCGGCACTGCTTTGCTTCCCGCCGTACTACCGCCAGCACATCGGAAGGGCCAAGCTCCTGGCCCCTCTTCTCGATAGATACATTCTTAAGCGCGGCCAGTACTCCTCTCAGAACAGTGGCACTGTCACCATCACGGGCCCGCACGGCAAGCTCGAGCTGTGTTCGGATGGCCGCCTCATCAAGTGCCATTATTGTCTCCCCCTTATCAATGCCGCACTTACACGACCGCTCAGCCTTGCGGCCAATTCACCAACCATTGCGTGCTCGGGACCCCGTTGCAGCCATTTCTCACGCCCACCCCGTCCTCGCCCTTCAACCGTTATATAGCGAAGCTCGGCAAAGCGGCTTATCGCGTTTTTGAAAGTCTCTGTCGTCGAGGCCTCCTGCTTGCTGACCTCTCCAAGCAACAAGGACGTCTCAAAGTGCTTGGTGGTGGTTTCAAGAAACTGTTTCTCCGACATCCCCTCGGCCGGCAACTCCCCTTCTATAGAGCGCAGCACGACAAAATAGGATTCGTAGAAATTGTCGAGGACCCCGGCGGTGGCCCGCATAAGGGGGTGCGACACGTCTACACGGCCATCGCGCAGCGCGCCGCGCTCACGGTAATGGCATAGCAGGCGAGTGATAAGGTCTTCGAGCAAGTCACGTTCGGGAAGTGGGAACTCATAACGCAAAAGGTTCAGCCCCCAGGCCACATCGACGGCCAGGGCAGTCTCAGGCACACCGCCGAGCAATGCCGTGGTGACCAGCGACGGAACAAGGAAAGTATGGATGAGATTGTTCTTATAAAAATCCAGAGCCAGACGTTTGGACTCGGGCACCACCAACACTTCTTCGCCCGAGCGTTTTACAACTTCGATCAAACCGCTCGAAGACAGGAAGGAGAGACTCTCGCGGAAGTCCCCCAGGTTGCGTTCCAGGGACGCCGTGGGCTTGACCCCTTCGGAAAGCGCGAGTTCGGCCAATGCGTTGGCCTGCGAAGCATAGTCCCGGTAAGGCCTGCCCGCGTGGGTGGCCCCAAGCAACACAGTTGCCGAAATAGAGGTGGCACCAGCCGGCGATGCGTCATTGACGGCGCGGAGTATTCTGAAGCCGAACTTTTGTACGAACTTGCGCTTCTCTTCTTCGACCTCGGGGTCGCCGGCGTTCTCACTGAAACGCTTCCTGTTCTCCCCCAGCGCCTCGCCCAGGGAAATAGGCTCGCCGAAGGAGAGATAGACGGTGCCGAATTTCTGCTTCAGGAAGTGGCGTGCCTTCAGCAACCCCCTGATGCTTTCGGCCTCCTTGCTGGCACCGCGCAGTTCCCGCCCGTAGACGGCCTCTTCGACGATACGACCGTAGTGGATGGAGACCGGAGCCAGGTAAAGGTCACGGCGGGCATCGGAGAGATAGGCGTTAACTATAGCGCTGAGCATCCCCAGACGCGGAGTCAACATCTTGCCGGTACGACTGCGCCCCCCCTCGATGAAAAACTCCTGCGTGTAGCCTTCTCGGATCAGAAAGGTAAGGTACTGCTTGAAGACCAGCTTGTAGAGTTCATTGTCGGCGAAACTACGCCTTATAAAGAATGCCCCGGCGGCCCTGAACACCGGCCCCATGGGCCAGAAGGCCATATTAATGCCGGCCGCGATATGAGGTGGACTGACGAAGTTCAGGTAGAACAGGTAGCTGAGCGTGAGATAGTCGAAATGACTGCGGTGGCAAGGGACCAGAACCACCGGGTGGTGCCTCACCTTCTCTATCACTGCCTCAAACCCCACGGGTTCCAGCCCGGAAAACATACGGTTCCATACCTTGCGGAACACATGGGCCACGATGCCGAACACGACCCCGTTGAAGTTGGCCGCCATTTCTTCGAAATAACCGTCGGCTTCTTTGCGCAGTTTGCCGACGGAGACCTGACGCTCTTCGGCCAGACGACGGATGCCGGTGGCCATTTCCTCGTTCTCCAACACCAGGGCCTTTATCTGGCGGCGCGGCAGCAGTGCCGGCCCAAGCACCACCCTCTCCTCTCTGTGAAGGAAGATCTGTATTGCACGCACCAGGCGACGTACCAGCCGGTCTTCGATCTCAGACCCGTAGCGATCCATGAATTGGCCAAGGACGACCTCTTTGCCAACGGTAAAGAAGATATCCTTGCGGTTTACCCAGTAGGTAACCAATTTACGGACGTCGCCCGGGGCATCCTGGGCGCTGTAGACAACTGCCGACAGTCCCGTCTGTCTTCGTCTGAAACTGTGACCACGGAAAAGCGCCAACGGAATGATGAACTTTTCGCTGGTGCCGCTGCGGTGGGAGTGGACTATCTCGCGTAGAAAATCGGAACCCACCCGGGCCTGGCCGGGTCTGCGTGGCCATCCCCCCAGCATCCCGCCCTTTCTGCGGCCTCGCATGAAGATCAGCACCGGTTTGCCCGCACTAAGCGCACGGGCACAGTCCTGGTGGGCACCCGGACCCTGGTTGTCGAACATGCGACGTGGGGACAATCGCCAACGCAGGCGAGAGAGCAGTTCCTTTGCCGGAGCCAGCAGCGTGGAAGAAACCCCATTTGCAAACACCGGCAAGGGCAGGTCCTCGCGGCGTAACACGTAGTTAAGCAAGAAGTAGTCAACAAAAGAGCGGTGGCGCAACACGTAAACGACAGTGCCCTTCTCGTCGAGTTCGCGAATCTTTGCTACCGCGGTCTCGTTCATGACCACCTGCGAAAACAGAAACCGGCCGGCCAATTCGGCCAACCAGCTGAACCGCATCCGCATAGCCGAAGGGGGCGCTGTCTCGCCAGCCCCGTCGGCCTGGTCTTTCACTCCCACTATGGGTTTGCTGATACCCATGCCTGTATCTCAGAGCAGTTCTTCAAGGCCGTCTTTGCGTAAACGCTCGACCACCTGGCGTACATCCTGGCTGCGGTCGCGCCTGCAAACCAACAGAGCATCGCCGGTATCCACTATGGCCAACCCTTCGACACCGACCAGCGCAACCACCCGGGCCCGGCTCTCGATCACGTTGTTACGCGAGTCCACAGCCACCACAACGCCACCACGCCGGGCATTGCCGGCTTTGTCTCTGGGCCACAGACTGCCGACCACGTCCCAGCTTCCCACGTCGCTCCAGTCCAACTCGGCCGGGATAACGGCTACCCGGGAGGCCTTTTCCATAATGGCATAGTCCACCGAGATGTTGGGCATACGGGGGTAAAGATTTTGCAGGGCTTTCTGGGGGATACGGCCTCGCCGCCGCTGTTTCTCCAGCCTCGCCAAGGCCCTGCCCAATGGGGGGGCATGGACGTTGATCTCCTCTATAATACGGTCGGCACGCCACACGAACATCCCGCTGTTCCAGTAGTAGTTGCCGTTTTTCAAGTAGCGTGTTGCTTTGGCGATTGTCGGCTTTTCGTAAAACCCAGCGACCTTACGGGCCCCCTCTGTTCCAGCAATGCTCCCTCCGGCCTTGATGTAGCCGTAGCCGGTAGCCGCCTGGTCGGGCTTTATGCCAAAAGTCACCAATGCGCCACTGGTTTCGGCCAGAGAAAAGCCGTCGAGCAGAAGCCGCCTGAACTCGCCGGGGCGGCCGATAACGTGATCGGCCGGCAGCACCGCCATCACCGCCTGGGGGTCACGATGGAGGAGTTCGAGCGCGGCCCACCCTATGCAGGGAGCGGTGTTACGTCCCACCGGCTCTCCAAGTACCGAAGCGGCCGGCAACCAGGGTAAAGCCTCCATTACCGCCTTGCGGTAGTACCGGCCGGTAGAAACAAGGATGTTCTGCGGCAGCACGCTGCGTCCCAGACGCGCAACGGTCTGTGCGAGCATCGAGGCATTCCCCACCAGATTGAGAAATTGTTTGGGCCGTTGCTTACGGCTGAGCGGCCAGAACCTGCTGCCCGCCCCACCGGCAATGATCACCGCGTAACGGTGGCGTCGCGCAACCGGTCGCATGGTATCAACAGCCATGCACGAATGATCAAACCCGGACATTGCAAAAGCAACTCAGTCTCTTTGCCTTACACGCACAGCGGCGTTAGGTCTCGGTTGCGATGTTCGCATTTCTGCTGTGCCTCCTCGTCTGGGCCACGCTTCTGTTCCAAGCTGCCACCTATCTCCTGTGGGGGTACGAGAACCGGGAGCAACGTCGTCGTGGCGGCGGCCGCCAGACCTTGCCGGCCGTGGTCTCCTGGTTTGGTGAGTGGTTGGCCCTGCTGCTGGCCCTGCTGGCCTGGCCGGTCGGCCTGCTGCCGGCCAGGCGACCGACAGCGGCCGGCGACGGCAGCAGGCCGGTAGTCCTGATCCACGGTTGGGGTATGAACCGGGCCTCGATGGCTCTGCTGGCGGCCCGCCTGCGGCGCGACGGGCGGCAGACCCATGCGCTCAATTACAGTACCTTGCGGGCCGGCAATGAAGACAGGGCCCGCCAGGTGGCCGCCGACTTACTGCGAGTGTGCGAGCAAAGCGGGGGTGGCCTGGTCGACGTTGTCGCCCATAGCCTGGGTGGCATTGTAGTGAGGGCGGCGGCACGCAACCATGGCATCCTCGCCCACCTGGGCAACGTGGTAACCCTGGGCTCCCCCCACCAGGGTACAGCCCTGGCCGAGATATTCCCTCTGGCCACCCTCAGGGAGCTGAGAACCGATTCCCCCTATCTCTACCGTTTGGGCCAGGAAGATACTCTGGCAGCCACGGTCAATGTCACTTCGATAAGGTCGGACTTCGACGCCGGAATTCTGCCCTCTGACAAGGCTGAATACCCAGGCGCCCTTAACATAACCATCGACTACGTCGGCCACATGAGCCTGCTTGCCTCCCGGCGGGTATACCAGTTGGTGCAGGAGAATCTCGACGCCCCCCCGCGACAGCAGTGAAGCCTTCGAGGTAACACGTACCGGCCTGCGTCTGGACAAAAGCCTGGCCGAGGCGCTGGGCTGTGGCCGTCGCGAGGCCCGCCGTCTTATTGCCGCCGGATGCGTCAGCGTTGGCGGCCGCCGCTTGACGGCCGCCAGCCGCCTGCCCGCCGGTGCCCATGTTGTAATCGAGCCGATAGACAGCAACCAGGCCCCCCCCCCTCCCGCCGCCGTCTCTGTGCTGTGGTGGGGGCAGGACATGCTGGCCCTGTACAAAGCCGCCGGTGTCCATTCGGAATCCGGCCGCGGCGGTCTCACGGTTGCCGCCTTCCTCGAAGCCGAGGTGCCCGGGGCTCTCACCATCGGGCAGCGCGAGGCCGAAGCCGGCCTGGTTCACCGCCTGGACCGCGACACCTCGGGGTTGCTCCTGGCCGCCACCACGACGGCCAGCTACCAACGACTGCGCAATCTGTTTGCCGGAGCCGAGGTGGAGAAGACCTATCTGGCCCTGGTCGAGGGCTCGGTGCAACGGCGCTTTCAAGTCGACATCCCATTGGCACGTCGACGCACGCGGGTGGTCCGTGCCACCCGCCGTGACCGTAGCATGCAAGCCCTGACCCGGGTCTACCCGCTGCTGGTGCGCAGCAATTGGTCTCTTGTGTCGGTAGTCATAAAAACCGGGGTGACCCATCAGGTACGCGCCCACCTTGCCATGAGCGGATACCCCGTCATCGGCGACAGCAAGTACTGCGCTCCGCCGGCCCCACCGGCAACACGGCAGGGGCAACTTCTGCACGCGACCACCATTGCCTTACCCGAAGGTCCGCAACTCAGCGCTGCCGTGCCGGTGGATTTTGTAAAAGCCTACGCCGCCCTGCTTGGGACGACTCGCTCTTAAGCTTTACGACGAGTCTTCTTTCTGGAGCGCGGAGCCGCTTTCAGTGCGGTGTTGGCCACCGTGTGACAAGCGGTGCAGAGGTTTTTGATGTTGTCTTCGTCCTCGACCAGGCCTTCGTCAAGATTGTGGCACACCCGTGCACACTTGAAACAGATGAAGTAAATACCCTCCTGGGTCTTGTTAATCCTCTCGCGGTTGAGGATACGGCCCTTGAGTTTCTCCCTGCGTATGCCGAGCAGATCCAGGTACTGTTGCTTGATCTTCTGGCGACCTGCTTCATCCTTGGGCAGTTCGTTCTCGTCATCGCCGTCGGAAGCCTTGACGTTATCGAACAAGCTGAATGCGACCTTGGCGGCAGTGCCTGTCTTTTTCTTGGAGCTACGGGCCATCTTGGGTGGGTTCGCCGAACGGGGGAGTCTAGGAAGCGGAGGCCGGACAGTCAAGGCCGCCTTTTGCAATCAGCCCCGGATTCGTAGAGCGTCCCCGCGATGCCGGTGCGCGGGGTATTTGAGGCTGGGGAAACCGTTGTTTTCGTAGACCGTAGAACAAGAAAATATCTGAAAACACTGCAGCCGGGACACCGAATTACTATCCGGGGGACGGTTATCAACGCCACCGATGTAATCGGTAAGCCCGAAGGGTCATGGTTCGGGCACAGCGAACCGGAAAGTTTTCTGGCCTTCCGCCCGTCACCGGCCGAATTGGCCACCACCGTGCAACGCAAGGCCGAGCCGGTGTTCCCCAAGGACGTCGGGGCCATTCTCACCCATGCCGACCTCGGCAGTGGCGATACGGTGATCGAGGCGGGCGTGGGAACAGGCCTGCTCTCAGTGGCCCTGCTGCGTGCCCTCGGTCCCCAGGGACATCTGACCAGCTACGAAATACGTCCCGAATTCGCCGAACATGCGCGGGCAAACGTCAAGGCTTTCCACGGCGATTCTCAAAATTGGACCCTCCGGGTACAAGACGCCCGCGGCGGCTTTGAAGAGCGCAACGTGGACCACGTGATTACCGACCTCCCCGCCCCCCAGGATCTGCTCAATGTGATTTCAAAAAGCCTGCGCCCGGGCGGACGCCTCACCTCCTATCTGCCCGGGGCCGGCCAGGTGGCCGAGTTACACGCGGCCCTGGCCGCCCTCCCCCATTTCGGTCTGGCCGAAACCTGGGAGGTGCTGGAACGGAGCTGGCACGTCGAACCCGACAGTATCCGTCCTGACCATCGCATGGTCGCGCATACGGGTTTCCTGACTTTTGCTAGACGTTTGGCAACCTGACCGGGTACAGCCCGGCCAGGCAGTCCGGCAGGTCGGCGATGTCATCGATTGTGGCCTCGGCCAGACAAGGCTCGGCGGGCAGCGCCGACACATGGATGGACCTGAGGCCGGCGCCCACGGCCCCCTCGATGTCGGCCGTGTAGGAGTCCCCCACGTGCAGACAACGTGCCGGTGCTACTCCCAGCAACGAGGCCGTGTGCAGAAAAATCTCCCGCCCCGGTTTTCTCCAACCCACCTCTTCGGAAATAACTATGGCTTCAAAGCAACCGTCGAGGCCAGAATCCTCGAGCAGCTGTCGCAGCGTGGGAGCGTGGTCAAAGTTTGAGACCAGGGCCAGGCGGTAGCCCTGGCCCAGAGCTGCGAGCAGACTGCGGCGGCCCGGCGGGCAAACCGTGACCCGGGCAAGGCTCTGCATGTGGCGAAGGCTCATCTCTGCGGCCACGCTGGCCACCGGGCCTTGCAGGCCAAGGCTGTCCAGTGTCCGGACAAATCTGACTCTGGAGGGAATTTCGCGGCCACTGGCCAACTTTTCCTCGGCAATCTGCCGGCTCACCGAACCGAGAGCGGCAACAAAGCTCTCCACTTCGACAACCGGCCTGAGCGTAGACAGCAACTGCTCAACACCTTCGATGGTAGCCGGCCTCTGCTCGCCGCCGACCAGGCGGTGGGGCAGGCGCTCGGGCTCCATCAGCACCAGGGTGCCGAACATGTCCAGGAACAGGGCCGCGGGGGCTTCAGTCATTGGGGCGGGCAACAACGTAAATCCAAACGCTCAGGCCGAGCAACAAGACTGCCGCATTCAGTGCCACAGCCTGGCCATGCAAGGCCCCAAACTGCCCCAGAGCCAGCGCCTCTCCCGCCCTGGCGGCTGGCCGCAGAGCCACCATACGTGGATCTATAACAAAGGCAGCCCAGGCCTGGGCACCGAGCATGGCGGCAAGCAGTCCACTTATGACCAGCCAACGGCGGCTGGCCAGAGAAGCCCCCAGCATAAGAGCCGCCAGCAGTGCCCCAGCCCCGACCAGCAGGCCAAAGCCGTAATAAGCTGGAAAAAGCAGGGCCGCGACGTTGCCGGCTTCAACCTTGTCCAGGGAAGAGAAAAGTCTGGGTAGCGTAACCAGAGAGAAAAAAACCATGGCGCCGTTCCACAAACCGCTGCAACACACGAAGACCGTTCTCAAAACTGTCATTACTATTCGTCGCCGCAGTTTCTATCGCCAGGCAGACATGATGTATTATTGACACTGGGGAGTCCAAACGCCACCCATGGCATACGAAGAACCGTTCTTGCTCGAAGAACTCGAAGACCCGGAAACTCTTGAGGAGCAGACCCGCTGGTATGGCTTCGAAGAGGAAGTTGACGAGGTCCCCATAGATGATGACCTGCCGATTCTTCCCCTGCGGGGAATCGCCATTTTCCCGGCTTCAATCGTACCCCTGCTGATATCCCGCGAACGCTCCCTGGCCCTGGTCGAGGATGCGCTGGCGGGCAACCGGGTCATCGGCCTGGTGGCCCAGAGGCATCCGGACCAGGAAGACCCGGGCACCGAGGACCTCTTTGTCCGCGGTTGTGCCGGACGCATCCTCAAAATGCTCAAGTACCCCGACGGCAGCATCCGGGTGTTGATCCAGGGGCTCAAACGCATAGCCGTCGAGAGTTTCGTCCAGACCGACCCCTACTTGAGAGCCCGGGTCGAGCACCTGGCCAATTGCAATGACGAGGGCATCCAGGTGATGGCCGTAAAGACCCAGGTGGTCCAGAAGTTCTCGCGCTTCGTTGAACTGACCCCCCACCTGCCCAACGAACTGCAGGTCGTCGTCATCAACATGAAGACCCCCGGCAAGGTTTCCGACCTCATAGCCGCCAACCTCAACCTCCCACTGGAGGACAAGCAACCCCTCATCGAAACCCTGGCTGTCGACAAACGGCTCTCCATTATCGACGATATTCTGTCGCGTGAAATTAAATTGTTGGAACTGGGCCAGAAAATCCAGGGGCAAGTTCAATCCGAGCTGAACAAAAACCAGAAAGAATTCTATTTACGCCAGCAACTCAAGGCCATCCAACAGGAACTCGGTGAAGGCGAAGCACGCGGCAATGACCTGGACCGCCTGCGCAAACGCATCGAGACGGCCAACCTGCCCGAAGAGGCGCTCAAGGTGGCGGAGTCCGAACTCGACCGCCTTGCCGTCATCCCCCCCGAGTCGGCCGAACACAGCGTGGTCAGAACCTACGTGGAGTGGCTGGCCGAATTGCCCTGGGCCGTGACCACCGACGACAACCTGGACACCAGACACGCCCTTGCCATCCTCGACGAAGACCACTTCGGCCTGGAGAAGATCAAGGAGCGTATACTGGAGTTCCTGGCCGTACGACAACTGCGCGACAACCCCCGCGGACCGATACTCTGCCTGGTGGGACCACCGGGTGTGGGCAAAACATCGCTGGGGCGCTCAGTGGCCAGGGCCATGAACCGACGCTTTTACCGGCTTTCCCTGGGCGGAGTGCGCGATGAGGCCGAGATACGGGGACACCGCAGGACTTACGTCGGCAGTATGCCCGGACGGATCATACAGGGAATCAAAATGGCCGCCTCCAACAACCCTGTTTTCATGCTCGATGAAGTAGACAAACTGGGCAGCGACGTACGCGGCGACCCCTCCTCTGCGCTCCTCGAAGTGCTCGACCCCGAGCAGAACAACACGTTCAGAGACCACTACCTCGACGTGCCTTTTGATCTGTCGCATGTTTTGTTCCTGACCACCGCCAACTACCTCGACCCCATACCGCCGGCGCTCAAAGACCGCATGGAGGTACTCGAACTGCACGGTTACAGTGAGGAAGAGAAAGTCGAGATCGCCAAGCGCCACCTGATCCCCAAACAGATCGAGGAAAACGGATTGCCCGCGGGGCGGCTGCAATTCTCCGACTCGAGTATCACCACCATCATCGCTGACTACACACGCGAGGCCGGCCTGCGAAATCTCGAACGCGAAATAGGCTCCATCTGCCGCAAAGTCGCAAGGGCCATTACCGAGGGGCAAGACGAGCCCGTCGCCATGAACCCCGCATTGGTAGGGAGTTACCTCGGCGCGCCAAAGTTTCTCGCCGAGCTACTCGAACGCCACCTACGGCCTGGCATCGCCGTAGGCCTGGCCTGGACCCCCCACGGCGGCGACATTCTGTTTGTGGAAGCCTCGCTTATGTCGGGGAAAAAAGGCCTGCTCCTTACCGGACAACTCGGAGACGTTATGAAGGAGTCGGCACAAGCCGCACTCACCTATCTGCGCAGCAATGCAGAAGCCTTCGGCGTCGATACTGACTTCTATGAGAGAAGCGACATACACATCCACGTCCCTGCCGGGGCCATACCCAAAGACGGACCGTCGGCCGGTGTCACCATACTGTCGGCCCTTACCTCGGCACTGACGGGCCGGGCTCTGCGCAGCAAACTGGCGATGACCGGCGAAATAACCCTGCGCGGTGCAGTCCTGCCGGTCGGCGGTATAAAAGAAAAAGTTCTAGCCGCACGCAGGGCCGGCGTAAATGAAATTATTCTGCCCGAACGCAACCGCAAAGATGTGGAAGAAATTGAGGCCGAGTTGGTTGCCGGGCTGACCTTCAGTTATGTGGAACAGGCATCCGACGTTTTAAACAGCGCCCTGGACAGTGCTCAGGACGAGCCGATGCCGAGCAAGCCGGCCAGATAGCTGGCCCCGGCACGAGCCGCCGGCACCGCAGACACCGTGGGCCGTGGGCGTCCGAGTAGTTCTTCCAGATTCTCCAACCAGGCCCCACAGGACAGCGTTTGTGGAGAAACAGGCGACGTTCCGCTGCGTCCCTGCAGCCAGGCTTCCAGGTAACGGTCCTCGGGAAAGCCCTGTCGCCTCACCCACAAGAAGGGAATCCCGTTGGCCGCCGTATCGGTTATTATCCCATAGCCGGGCTTGGCAACCACCCCATCGGCCGCAGCCAACAGTTCCATGAAGGTCACCGCCGCCGGGACCTGTACGACGTCTGTGCGTCCCGGTCCATCCATACCCAGCACCGCGTAGACCAGCCCGGGGGTCGGTTCTGGAAGTCTAACCAGTGCCGGCTCGTCACTACGAAGTCGGCGGCGGCTGTCTCGCAGAGCGACCACAACCAGACGGTCTGTGCCCTTGAGGCCCAGGCGTCGGCGAACACGCCGGCGCAAAGTCGTTGGCACCCCTGGCCCGCGGCGGCCGAGCATGCCGATTGCACGGGTCTGCTTGAACGCGGGCATGGGACAGCCCGGTTCCAGGGCCAGCAACACCCCGGCCTTTTCATAGGCCGAGCGGGCCATCTGGGCGGCCTCACCAAGGCCCATCTCCTGGTAAATCCAATCCCAGGAGAAATTGGCCAATGCCACCGAAGGCAGGCCGGCCTCGGCGGCGGCAGCAAAGGCCAGGGGCGGAACGTCTCCCAATACGAGGTCCGCGTTGTCGCGTAGCCAGCGGGCCTCGTCCGTGACTTTCTGCCGGTAACCCTCGCGCCAAACCTCATGGGCTTGTTGTGTCGCCCCATGGTCCACGCACAGACCATCCTCAACCACCGTCGGGTCTGAGGGCTGTTGGCGCCTGGAAAGCGTGACCGGGGCCAGCACCGCAGGCCAGTAGGCCGAAGGCGAAGATGCCAGCAGGTGAACCTCAAAAGGCCCCAGCTCAAGCAGACGGCTGAGCAGTTCAGCCGTACGAACGGTGTGACCAAATCCGTGGTTGGAAATGTATACGGCCAGTTTTGGAAGCAAGGAGCCCAGGGCAGTTACGTTACAGCGACGAACCTCGTACAGTCAATCCGTGGACCCCGAAACCGTCAAGCAGGAACTGCGCTCTCGAGCCTTGGACCTGGGTTTTGGCGCCTGTGGTTTTACTACCGCCGAACAACTCGACTGTGGCAGCCTACTGGCCGAATGGATAGCACGGGGCCGCCACGGGGATATGGACTACCTGCAAAGACAGGGGTCAAAACGGCTGCTGCCCGGAGCCAGCCTCAGCGGCGCGGCGAGCGTGATAGTTCTCGCTGTTCCCTACCCACCGCCTCCGCCCCCCGACCCCAACTGGCGCCACAACCTTACCGGCAGAATATCAGCCTATGCACTGGGCCGGGACTATCACGAGGAGGCCGGCCGACGTCTGGACGAATTCGCCGATACAGTGGCATCTTTGACTGGCGCCCGCTGTCACTGCCAGGTGGATGCGGGCCCGCTGGTAGAAAAAGAGTTGGCACGTAGAGCCGGGCTGGGCTGGTTCGGCCACAACACCAATATACTCAGCAAGGACGGCGCCCTGCGCGGGTCCTATTTTTTCCTCGGCTGCCTCATAACCGAAGCCCGACTGCCCGCCGACCAACCCATGGCCGAAGAGCACTGCGGAACCTGTCGGGCCTGCATCCCCGCCTGCCCGACTGGAGCCCTCGACAACGGTCCCACCATCAACGCACCGCTTTGTATCTCCTATCTCACCATAGAGCACCGGGGACCGGTCGAGATGGCCCTGCGTCCGTTACTCGGTGCCTGGGTCTTTGGCTGTGACCTGTGCCAGGAGGCTTGCCCCTGGAACGAGGAAAGCGCACCCCCTTGTGAACAACTGAACCCCCCGCTGGCCGGCCTCCTGCTGCTCGACCGTGACGGCTTCCGGCAGCGCTACGGGCACACGGCGGTGGCCAGGGCCAAACGGCGCGGACTTGCCCGCAACGCGGCCATAGCACTGGGCAACAGCCTCAACCCGGCCGCGACCCAAGCGCTGGAAGAGGCTCTGCGGTGCCACGACGAAGCACTGGTAAGAGCCCACGCCGCCTGGGCTCTGGGGCGCCTACCCACGCCCGCGCCACGGCGGGCGCTGCTGGCGGCCCAAGGTCGAGAACACGTTTTGCCCGTGGCCAGGGAGATAGAACTGGCTCTGGCGCAACCGACCACGAGGAGCTAGGCTGAAACCATCATGAGCGCCGTCGAAGCAGCAAAAACCGTCCGGGCCGCACTGACCTCCGACGCCAACATGGGGTCCTACACCGTCACCATCGAAGACTCACGCACCCGCAGCGAGCGAATTCTGGCCGTAAGCCGTTTCATACTGGCCGTCTCCGCCCTGGCCATCGCCCTGGCCGACCCCGGCAAGCCGCTGGTCGGACCGCGCCCTCTCTACCTGCTGGTCACCCTCTACAGCATCTACAGTGGGCTGCTGTTGTGGTTGTTTTCACGGCAGCGACAGAACCTCTCGGCCTTTTCAAAACCCATCCTGTTTGCCGACATTGCCTTCTTCTCAGTCATCGTCGGACTCAGCGAGGGCGGAATCAATCTGTTCTACCTTTTTTACATTTTCGCAATCTGCAGTGCGGCCATACAATGGGGCCTCCGCATGACCATTAAGGTCGCGGTGTTGTCGGCCCTTATGTACCTGGCCAGTGTGCTTACCATTCGCCGCATTGCCCTTGGACCGGATTTTCTACTACACAGCGCCCACTTCATACGTCCCACCTACCTGGTGCTGTTGGGCTACCTGGTGGGATTGCTTGGCGAACACGAATTGGCTGCCAAACGCCGCCTCCTCACCGTTCTGGCCATGCAGCAGGATGCCGGTCACGGACACTCGACGCTGGCTATGCTCGTGCGTCTGATTCTTCGCATGGCCGACTTCTTCGAGGCCGACTATATGCTCGTACAACTGCGCACAGCCGGTGGACCGGGCCTGGAGTTGGAGGGCAAACGTACGGCTGCCAAACGCCTGGTGTTAAGATCCGTACCCGAGCAGGCATGGCTACCCGCCTCCAGCGGCCCCCTGTCCTACCGCCTGGGTTACGAATTCGGCAACTGGGGCCGCAGCGTGGAAAGTTACAAGCCCGGCAACATGTCGGCCAAAACAGTGCCGGAAAGCGAGGAACCCCCCTTTCTGGCGCGCTCGCGTATGCGCTCGTTGATCTCGGTACCGATATTTTCCCCCGGGGGGTTTCGTGGCCGCATTATCGTGGGCCGGGCGCGTTCTAATCTCAGCCGCGAAAACCTCGACTTCTGCCGTACCCTGGTCGATCAGGGGACAATCATTCTCGACAACATCATGCTCCAGGGCAAGGCCGAAGCCCTTGCGGTTGCCGAGGAACGCGCCCGCATCGCACGTGACGTACACGACGGTTTTGTACAATCACTGGCCTCTTTGGACGTGGGGCTGGAGGTATGCCGCAAGCTGGAGAAGAAAGACCCGGCACGTCTCGCCTCCGAACTCGCCGACCTCCAACGCAACGTCAAACAGGGATACCTTGAGGCTCGGCATTACCTCGAACAGCTGCGCGACAAGTCGGTGCACGGAGCAGACGTGGAAACCGCCGTGGCCGAAGTCGTCCGCGAATTCCGTAGCCGCGGAGAAGCCGAGATCGAGCTCAGGGCCAACCTCGAAGGCCTGCCCGCCCGCGACGGTGTCGGATTTGAGGTCGTGCAGATTGTTCGTGAGGGGCTTACCAATGTTTTCCGGCACGCCGCTGCGAGCAAGGTGTTGGTGTCCGTCGAAGCAATTGATGAGGCTTTGGAAGTGATTATCCGTGATAATGGCTGTGGTTTCCCGGCCGCGGCCAAGAGCGCCAACGGGGAATTGCCGCCCACGGAGGCCCCTTGGTCAATCCGTGGACGGGTGGAGGCTCTTGGGGGTACACTGGGACTGCGCAGCCAGGTTGGCGGTGGGTCTGAGATTAGGGTAACTTTGCCAAACCAAGGGGCATTACCATCCCAGAATTAAATCCCATCCGTATTGCGATTATCGATGACCACACGATGCTCCGTGAAGGGTTGCGTAAAATCCTTTCCATGGAGGAGGATCTTGAGGTTGTTGCCGACACCGACGACGCTCGCCAGGCTGCGGTCATAGCATCCGACATGAAGCCCAATGTCATGTTGCTCGACATCCGCATGCCCGGCACCGGTGGGCTTGAGGTTATCGGTCCAATCCACGAGGCCAGCCCCGAGACCAAGGTTCTCATCCTGACGGCTTCCGACGACCGCAGGGACCACGTTGCCGCGCTCAGCCAGGGTGCCCGTGGCATCATCATGAAAGACTCGGCGGCCGAGACCCTGGTAACGGCCATTCGTGCCGTGCACGCGGGGCAGGCCTGGGTGGACCGTGAAATCACAGGCACCCTTCTGGAGGAGCTTGCCCACCGTGGTGCCCAGACCTCCAACACCACCACCGGCCCGCATACCCTGACGGCTCGTGAGTCGGAGGTCGTAGACCTCGTTATAGCCGGCTGCCGTAATCGGGAGATCTCCGAACGCCTGACAATCAGCGAAAAGACAGTCAAGGCCCACCTGAGCAACATCTTTGCCAAACTAGGAGTTCGCGACCGCCTCGAACTGGCCATCTACGCTCTCAACCGTCGCAACTGAAACTCCTCCGCGATAAGATCCCGTAGCCATGGAAGTTAGAGCGGCAACAGACCCCGGCGCCCTTTACGAGAGGTTCAAGCCTCTGGGCATGGAGGCTGAGTACAGCCGCCCCCAGTGCCGGCAGATCTCACTGCTGATCGAAGAAATAAACGACCTCAAACGGAGTGAAAACGCGGTTATCCTGGCCCACAACTACCAGCGTCCGGAAATATTCGAGGTCGCCGATTTCGTCGGCGATTCCCTTGAGTTGGCGCACCGTGGACGTGAGTTCGACGCCGGCACCATCGTACTTTGCGGGGTACACTTCATGGCCGAGACGGCCAAGATCCTCTCCCCCGACAAGCGGGTTTTGATACCCGACGACCGGGCCGGCTGTTCCCTGGCCGAAAGTGTGGAGGCCGACGACCTGGTTGAACGCCGTGACGAGCTATTGGCCCTCTACCCCGACCTCAAGATCGTGTCTTACGTGAACACCAGTGCGGCGGTAAAGGCCGTAACCGATGTATGTTGTACCTCGTCGAACGCTCTGGCCGTAGTTGAGAACATTGACAGCCAGAACATCCTTTTCGTTCCCGACGAAAATCTGGCCGCCCACGTGGCCGGCAACACGACAAAGAACATAATCGCCTGGAACGGCAACTGTTACGTCCACCACCAGATCCGGCCCGAAGAGATTCGCCGGGTTCGCAAAGCCCGCCCCGGCCTCAAGGTGATCGCCCATCCCGAGTGCCGCAACGATGTCCTGGAGGAGGCCGACCTAGTGCTGAGTACCAGCGGCATGATCCGCTATGCCACAGAAAGCGACGACACCGAGTTCCTCATCGTCACCGAATGCGGCCTCTCCGACCGTCTCATACTCGAGGTTCCCGAGAAACGATTCTACAAGGCCTGCCAGCTTTGCCGTTACATGAAAATGATTACACTCGAGGGAACCCGCGACGCCCTGCTTATGGGCCGTTGTGAAATAGACATTGCCACCGACATACGCGAGGCCGCACGGGGTTCACTGGAAAGGATGTTCGAACTTACCTGAGACCGTCTTGCCGGCGGCCGGGGCAGCATGGGTGATGGGTGGATTGGTGGTCGCGTGGCTGTTGCCCTTTGTCGCATCGGCCCTCGTGGGTACCACCCTTGGGCCCCGTTCCCGGCGGGCCGGGTGGCTGGCGACGGCAACCGCCGCCGCCTGCCTGTTCCTGGTTCTCGGTGCATGGCCGACAATCGCCTCCGGCCCCGTAGTACTTTCCTACCCCTGGATTCCCACACTGGGGCTGTCGCTTTCCCTGCTCATCGACGGACTCAGCCTGGCATTTGCCCTCATCATTACCTCTGTCGGTGTCCTGGTCGCAGCTTTTTCTTCGGTCTACCTAGGGGAAGACGAGAATCGTCGTCGTTTTTTCGCCTACCTGCTCCTCTTCATGGGCGCCATGCTGGGGGTGGTACTGTCGTCAAACCTGATTGCCGTTTTCGTCTTCTGGGAGCTGACCAGCCTGTCTTCTTTTCTGCTCATCGGCTTCTGGCACCGCCACGAACGTTCCCGCAACGGAGCCCTCAAGGCCCTGCTGGTTACAACCATCGGCGGTCTGGCAATGATGGTCGGCTTCATCATGGTCGGTATTGCCTGCGACAGCTTCGAAATCCCTGTCATCATCGAGCGCAAGCACCTTCTCATGCAAAGCCCCTGGGCTCTGCCGGCCACGTTGCTGGTCATAGCCGGCATCCTGACCAAGTCGGCGCAGATGCCCTTCCATTTCTGGCTACCGAGTGCCATGGAAGCCCCCACTCCGGTCAGTGCCTACCTGCACGCAGCAACCATGGTAAAGGCCGGCCTTTACCTGACAGCCCGCCTTGGCCCCCTGTTTGGCGGCATCGAGCCCTGGAGCGTACTGCTCACAACGGTGGGTCTGGTCACCATGGTCTGGGGCGGATGCCTCGCCCTGAGACAGAGAGACCTGAAAGCCCTG
Source organism: Deltaproteobacteria bacterium (assembly GCA_046583365.1). Classification (GTDB taxonomy): domain Bacteria; phylum Desulfobacterota; class Binatia; order UBA1149; family CAYXZP01; genus JAYGCL01. The sequence continues at coordinate 47,240 of JAYGCL010000064.1, read as the reverse complement.
TTGGCCTTCTCCACCATAAGCCAACTCGGTCTCATCCTGGCTCTGCTTGCCAACCCACAGCCGACGGTAGCGGCCGGCGGCCTTTTCCACCTTTTCAACCACGCCGCCTTCAAAGGAGCCCTGTTCCTGCTGGTGGGAATCATAGAACACACCACCCATACCCGGGACATTGACCGCCTGGGTTCACTTCGTTCTTCCCTGCCTTTTACCTGGACCCTGTTAGCCCTGGCCGCCCTGTCAATGGCCGGAGTGCCCCCCCTGGGCGGCTTTGTTTCCAAAGAAATGTTTCTGGCCGCCGCCATGGACCTGCCGCCACTGCTGATGGTCCTGGCCTTTGGCGGAGCGGTGCTTACAGCCGCCTACTCTTTTGCCCTGATCCTGGCTCTGGCCGGAGGCCCTGCTGAGAACGGGAACAACGTACACAAACCCTCATGGTCCTTGCTGGCAGCGCCGACCCTGCTGGTCGGCGTTGCCATCGCACTTGGCCTTTTCCCCGGCCCACTGGCCTCGGGCCTGCTCAACTCGGCAGCCTCGGCGGCCAGCGCCAGCACGGTACACGTCCACCTGGCCTCGTGGCACGGTTTCTCGCCCGTACTTATGGCCAGCGCCATGGTCCTGTCTGCCGGACTTCTCGTTTACCTGCTGTGGTGGAAAAAACGCCGACCAGACGTCCCTAGGCTTTACAGTGACCGCATCTACGAGGGCTTTCTGGTCAGGCTGGAAAGCTGGGCAAAGGCCCTGACAGCCTCTTACATGAGCGGCCTGTTGTGGCGCTACAGCGCGGTCGTTGTGGCGCTGGCGGCCGGCGGAGTCCTGGTTGCCGTATTTTACAATCAGCCCCCCCCGGCCCCGGTCTGGCCCGCTGGCAGTCTCGGCGGCTTTGAGTACCTGTTGGCCCTGGCCGCGGTGGCCGCGGTCCTGGCCACGGCCAGGGCCACAACCCGCCTGGCGGCCATCCTGGCCCTGGGCGCCAGTGGCTACCTGCTGGCCTTGTTCTTTGCCCTGCTCGGCGCCCCCGACCTGGTGCTGACCCAGATCCTGGTTGAAACGGTGAGCGTGGCGCTTTTCCTGGCGGTTTTCGTGTTCCTGCCCACCTTCAAACCACGACCGGCCCACCGCCCTTTCCGTCCCGGGCATTTCACGCTCTCCTTCATAGCCGGCTTCGGAGCCTGCGCACTTGTATGGGCGGCCCGTGGCAACCGTATCGCTGAGAGTATCTCCAGCTATTTCATCACCAACAGCGTCCCAGCCGCCGGCGGTCACAACATCGTCAACGTCATTCTGGTCGACTTCCGTGGCCTGGATACACTGGGCGAGATTACCGTTTTAGGTATAGCAGCACTGGCCTGTTACGGACTCATAAAGATCCGCCACCATGAGGCCGCCCAATGACACCGTCCAGACCCTCGCCCATCCTGACCACGCTGGCCGGCCCCTGCTGCTGGTTTATAATCGCACTGGCCGTGGTCCTTTACTTGAAGGGCCACAATGCACCCGGCGGCGGGTTTATTGCCGGCCTGCTTACCGCTGCCGCCCTGGTGCTGAGAATGATCGCCAGACCGGGCAACCGCCGACGCCAACAGAACCTGGCCCTGACGGCCGTGGCCGTCGGTCTGGGCCTGTCCCTGGCCACAGCTATGGGGTCGGCGCTGATGGGCTACCCGTTCTTCTCACACGCCTTCGGCGTTGTGAACGTCCCGCTTCTCGGCCAGGTTGAACTTGCCACGGCCGCTATCTTTGACCTCGGCATTTACATCCTGGTGGTGGGCAACGTAGTCACCGTCCTTTCAACCATGACGGAGAAGCAGTGATGGCTATTCTGGCGTTACTGGTTGCGGGGGTTTTTCTGAGCGCCGGGTTCTACCTGCTCCTGGACCGTACTCTGTTGCGCGTCGTCATTGGTCTCGGACTACTCTCGAATGGAACCAACCTGCTGCTGCTCGCCAGTGCCGGGCAACCCCAGGGCCAGCCGCCGATTGTGGCCGCCGCCGGCGGGGCGGTTGTCGACCCCTTGCCGCAAGCACTGATACTTACCGCCATCGTTATCGGCTTTGGCGTCACTGCCCTGCTTTTGACGCTGTCCTACCGCACCTTCCAATCTTATGGCAGCGATGACCTTGAGGACTTACATGGACGGCTTGCTGACGAATAACCTTCTGGCAATCCCGGTTGTGCTACCCCAGGCGGCCGCCATTGTGCTGATCTTACTGCGCAACTGTCCACGCACGTCGCGAACGCTCTCGCTACTGACCAACGTGGCAGGAATCTGGGTTGCCGCCTGCCTGGTTTCCGGTGCGCGCCAAGGCACCATGGTACTGGCCTTTGGCGGCTGGCCCGCCCCCTTCGGCATCGTTTTTGCCGTCGACATGCTGGGGGCTCTGATGGTGATGGTCACCATGCTGGTCTCCAGTGCGGCCCTGCTGTTCGCGTGCTTTTCGATGGACAGCAAACGTGAACGCAATTTTTTCTACCCCCTGTTTCAGTTTCTGATTATGGGCATAAACGGTGCCTTCCTTACCGGCGACCTGTTCAACCTCTTTGTCTGGTTCGAAGTCCTGCTGGTCGGCTCCTACGCCCTCATGGCCCTGGGGAGCGAGCCCTATCAGTTGCAGGAAACGTTTAAGTACCTGGTCATAAACGCGCTGGCCTCGATGCTCTTCCTTATCGGCGTAGCTGTCGTCTATTCTTTGACCGGCACACTGAACATGGCCGACCTGTCGGCCCGTCTGGCCATCGGCAACCAGGGGTTGGCCGCTGCCGTGGCGGTGATCTTCATGGTGGTCTTCGGTTTGAAAGCCGCCCTCTTTCCCCTCTACATGTGGCTGCCGCGTTCTTATTTCGCCCCGCCCACCGTGATCAGTGCCCTTTTCGGCGGCCTCCTATCCAAGGTCGGGGTCTACGCCCTGTTCCGTACCGTCACCCTCATGTTCGCCGACACCGTACCCTTTGTCCTGCCCGTGCTTGGCGTGGTCGCCGGCCTGACCATGTTGCTGGGTGTTCTCGGCGCCCTGTCCCAGTGGGACTTCAAACGCATCCTCTCCTACCACATCGTCAGCCAGATCGGCTACATGATCATGGGACTGGCCATCTTCACCCCCATGGCCCTGGCCGGCGGAATTTTTTATGTAATACATCACATATTGGTCAAGACCGCGCTCTTCCTGGTCGCCGGGACAGTTGAGAAATCCCGCGGTACCACCTACCTGCCAAACCTCGGGGGGGTTCTGGAAACTGCCCCTCTGCTGACCGGTCTCTTCATCGTTGCGGCCCTGTCCCTGTCCGGGGCTCCGCCGTTCAGCGGCTTTGTCGCCAAATTCATGCTCGTACGAGCCGGCCTTGAAACCTCTTCCTACGTTATAGTCGCCGTCAGTATCCTCGTAAGCTTTCTCACTCTCTTCTCGATGATGAAGATTTACAGATACGTATTCTGGGGAATCCCCCACCGCGCCGACCAGGCGGCCGTCGGTGGTGCGGCCAGGACCACCTCGGTGGCCGTCCTGGTGTTGCTCGGAGTTGCGCTGGGCCTGGGAGCGAACTTTGCGATGCCCTATGCTGAAATCGCAGCCGCCCAACTTCTCGACCCGGCGTCCTACCGCAGCGCGGTCCTGGGAGCCAGCTAGCCCATGACTAAGATTATCAGTGCAATCCACCTGCTCGGCTCATTCCTGTACGCCCTGCTGCAAGCCAACCTGGCGGTGGCACTTATCGTCTTGTCGCCGCGCTTGCGCATACGCCCAGCCATCGTGGCCTATCGGACCGACCTGCGTTCGTCTGCGGCCATCACGGCGCTGGCCAATATGATAACGCTGACCCCCGGCACCCTCACCATCGAGGTTTCCAGCGACCAGCGGACCTTGTACGTGCACGCACTGGACATGAACGATAGACAGCGCCTGCTCGAATCGATCAGGTACTCTTTCGAACGCCACCTGTTGGAGTTGGAAAAGTGATCGAGAGCCTGTCGAGCATCTGCCTACTGGCTCTGTCCCTGTCGGCCGCCGCGGCCTTGTACCGTATAGTGCGTGGCCCCACCCTGGCCGACCGCATCGTGGGCGCCGACCTGGCCACCACCTGTGCAGCCGCGATCATGGTCGTCTACGGCATCAACTCCGGCACCAGGGTCTACATGGACGCCGTGGTCGTTCTGGCGGCCATCGGCTTCTTCGCTTCCGTGGCCATGGCCAGGTACCTGCTGGGAGGGCGTGCCATTGATTGAAACCGCAGCCTCGGTGGCAATGGTCATAGGAACACTGTTTGTCGTCCTCAGCGCGCTCGGGCTGTTGCGCCTGCCCGATGTCTACTGCCGGACACACGCCGCCACCAAGGCTTCTACGCTGGGCATGGCCGGTCTGCTGGGCGCCTCGGCCCTGCTGTTTTCAAACGCCGGCGAGCACGTGCTGGTCGAATTTCTGGCCATGGCCTTTATTCTGCTGACCAACCCCATCGGCAGTCACATGGTTGCCCGTAGCGCCTACCTCACGGGTACCGCCATGTGCAGTCACACCACAACCGACGAACTGGGGCAGGCGGGCACCGAGGCCGGCCTCGGACACGACACCGAGTAGGCGGCGTGGTAGAGTTGTGTTCGGGTGGCAACTTACGGCTGGACAGTCCACCTCGGCGGCTTCTTCCTCCTTCTCGGACGTGCGGTTGTAGCCGGGGTTTCTTCGCCTCCCAGGCGTAAGGTTTTCATCGACCAACTCTACGAGGTCGGGGTTCGTTCGCTTTCCATAGTCAACCTGACCGCGATCTTTACGGGCATGGTTATGGCCCTGCAACTCGGCTACTTCCTCGCCCAGTTCGGCGCCAAAATGTTCGTCGGCCGGGTCGTCGGCCTGGCTATAATATCTGAACTGGGCCCGGTACTGACGGCCCTCATGATCGGAGGCCGGGTCGGAGCCGGCATGGCCGCCGAGTTGGGAACCATGAAGGTAACCGAACAAGTCGACGCATTGAGGGCGCTGGGGACCGACCCCATCGCATATCTGGTCGTTCCCCGCTTGTTCGCGGTTATTCTGATGCTGCCCCTTTTAACCGCCCTGGCCGACATGATTGGAGTCCTGGGGGGCATGATGGTGGCCGCGGGTGAATTGAACGTACCAGCGACCTTTTACGGTCGCAGCCTGTTGCAGTTTCTGACCATAGGCGACCTCATGCGCAGTCTGGCAAAGTCGGTCGTGTTCGCGGTGATTATAGGCGGCGTGGCCTGTTACAATGGTCTCAATGCCAGAGGCGGGGCCGACGGTGTCGGCCGCGCGACAACCAGGACGGTGGTGGTTTCTTCGATAACGGTCCTGATAAGCGACTTCTTTCTCACCAAACTGATGATGCCCCTATGAGCGACATCCCCGCCATAAGCTGCCGCGGCCTGAGCAAGAGCTACAACGGCCAGGTGGTACTGTCCGGGCTGGACCTCGACATCCTGCGTGGGGAGACGATGGTAGTACTCGGACGTTCGGGCTCCGGCAAAAGCGTACTGCTCAAACACCTCAACGGTCTGCTCGAAGCCGACTCGGGCGAGGTGATCTTTGACGGCATCACAATCACCGCTCTCAGCGAGAAACAGCTTGCACCCATAAGAAAACGTATCGGCATGCTTTTTCAGGGGGGCGCCCTTTTCGACTCCCTGTCGGTGGCCGAAAATGTAGCCTTCCCCCTGCGCGAGCACACCCGCATGTCGGCCGACGAGCGCGACCAGAGGGTGGCAACCCTGCTTGAGATGGTAGACCTCGGCGGCAGCCAGCAACGCAGGCCTTCCGAACTCAGCGGTGGCATGCGTAAACGCGCGGCACTGGCCCGCTCGCTGGCCCTGCAACCCGAAGTCGTTCTCTACGACGAACCCACCACCGGACTGGACCCGGTCACCGCCCGGCAGATCAACTCCCTGATACGCTCCCTGCAACAACAGTTGGGCCACACTTCGGTAGTCGTCACCCACGACCTGGCCAGTACCGCCTTTGTCGCGGACAGGATCGCTTTCTTGTATGATGGACGCATTCGCCAGGTGGGGTCGCTGGACAGTATGCAACAAAGCACCGACCCCCTTATCCGGGAATTTCTGGCCGGCGGCCCATTGCACCCCATCGAGGCACCATGAGCAAAGCTGGCAACAAACCATTAGCCGTGGGCTTGGTCGCACTGATCGGCATCGGTACCGTTGCTATCGGCGTATTTCTGGTCGGTGGCGAGCAGCGGATATGGGAGGGACGCACCAGGTACCAAACCCAGTTTTCCCGTACCAACGGTCTCCAGGAAGGTGCCCCGGTGGCACTGAACGGGGTCACCGTCGGTTCGGTACTCAAGATGCGCTTTCCCTCCGACCCGGCCGAGCGTCACATCAACGTTGAGATCGCCGTTGTCAGCGTTGTCGCCCCTCGCATCCGCCGCGATACGGTAGCCAGAATCCAGACCCTCGGTCTGCTCGGTGACAAGTATGTGGCACTCAACTCGGGAAGCCTCGACGAAGACCCCATGGAAGAGGGCAGCCTGCTCCGTTCCATCAACCCCGTAGACTACGAGGCCCTCCTTGGCCAGAGCGGTGATGTTGTCACCAACGCAATCGAAGTCACCGCCCTCCTGAAGCAGATGCTCATAGACATGAACAAGACCGAGAGCGTTCTCGGCCGCCTTGTCAGCGACCAGAGCCTGGGTCGTGACCTCAACCGGGTGGTGGGCAACGTCAAAGATGCCTCGGGTGAGGCGGCGCAGTTGATGGCCAGGCTGAACGAGCAACAACTGGCTACTAACCTGAGCCGCAGCATGGAGAACATAGCCGATGTTTCCGGCCGTATACGTTCGGGCCAGGGCACCATCGGCCGCCTGGTTTACGACGAGTCGCTCTATGAAGACGCCGACGCCCTTCTCAGCGGTGGGCGCCCGGGGGCGTTCTGGCGGCTGCTGTGGAAGGGGGCCGCCTTTTTCTGGCCCTTTTCCAGCAACGACGATCACGTCGAGAAGGGGACGGAAGCAGCGCCGCCGCTGCCATAAGATGTGACACACCCACCCTTTTGCGGGGGTGACAAAGGAAACGCTGGGGCATTTGCCAATGTCGGAGACGAACAAAGTGCGGGTGGGTATTGGCAAACGGGGCAGAGCGGCTTAAACTTTTAGGCCGGTGGAGGTTAGGTGATGGGATCTGAAGAGGCTCGCCTGGTTGAACACAAATTGGCTTCGGTAATGTATGACCTGGTCAAGAGTGGCCTCCAGCGTCACAGGGTCAGCGTTTCAGAACTTACCGAATACTACCTGGTCGCCCTGCTCTCGGACTTCTCACGCATGGACCGCAACCTGCTGTCTCGCTCACTGGGAGCAGACCTGCTCGCCACGGCTTCGCTGGAGCCTTCGGTTCGCTATGCCAAGCTCAAGGACATCGCTGACACCAGCCTCTTCCTTGCCGGCGTGTTTCTCGACCACATCGAGGCCCAGGCCGCCGCAACCGATTATTTTTTTGACATTGGAAGCCGCGCCTACCTGGACCTCGGCGGCCTTGAGTCGCGTCAACAACCACAGGCCCGACCTTTCGTTGAAACCTACAACGACCTGGGCAACCGCTTCGACGAATTTGCCGGGGTTCTGTCAGTGATCGCCGACGAAAGACTGTTCGCCTCAAGCCGCTACGTTCTTGGCATCTACCAGCGCTGGCTCAACACGGGGAACCACCGCGATGCCAAACGCCTGGTGGCCCTGGGCATCATCCCCTGCGGGCAGGACTCTACAAAAGTCCACTGATCAGGAAGCCGATACCGAACCGACAACGGGCTTACGGGCTTCGACCACCGTGAACAGAGACCAGGGAGAGGTTTTGTAGCGGCTTTTCAACTGCAGGCCCTTGCCGCCCATAACCTTGTTGAGATCAAGACGAGTGCTCCAACCGAGCTTGCGGGTCAGCGGGTCAACAAAGTCCACCACCCCACGGACAACCGGACGTTCACTGCTGAAGTGGTTTATGATCACCACCCGCCCATCGGGCTTGCACACCCTCGACATACCGCGGATCAGCTGCTCGGGCTCGGGCACTACCGTTACAACGTGGAACGCGGTTACCACGTCGAAATAGTCATCGGGAAATTCCAGCTTCATTGCGTCCATCGTCAACAGATTGATATGGCCGTGGCGAGTGGGGTCAATTTTGCGGCGGGCCCGCGAGAGCATTTCCTCGGACAAGTCGATGGCAGTGACCTGACAGTGAGAGGGATAAGCGTCCAGCGACAGCCCCGTGCCTACGCCGACTTCCAGGACCCGGGCCCCCGGCTGTAGATTGAGTCCGGATATGACCGAGGCGATACGGCGGCTGAAGATGGGCGTAAACAGGTGATCGTAAACCGCGGAAAGGTCAGAATAAAGACGACTTCGGTGCGGCAGGCCACCGTCTGTTTGTTGCCTTTTACCCATCGCCACCCGCCTGACTACCACGTTCACCCGGAGGTTAGAAGCCCAGCTTGCCGCGCTTCCAGTATTCCACAACCGGACTGGCAATGAAGATGGACGAATAGGTTCCGGCCGTCAACCCCACCAGCAGGGTAAAGGCAAAGCTGTGAATCACCCCGCCCCCGAAAAAGAACAAGGAGAACAACACCATCAGAGAAGTGCCGGTAGTAAGAATCGTACGCGAGAGCGTTTCGTTTATGCTGCGGTTAATCAGACTGCCAAGTTCCTGGTGGCGCAGACGTTTGAGGTTTTCCCGGATACGGTCGGAAACCACCACCGTGTCGTTGACCGAATATCCGACCACCGTCAAAAGGGCGGCAACCACACTCAGGTTGATCTCCACGTTGGCCAGAGACAGCGCCCCCAGGGTTATTAAAACATCATGGGCCAGGGCCAGGGCAGCCCCAATGCCAAAGCGTACGTCGAAGCGGATGGCTATGTAGGCCCCCATCATCACGGTGGCAAAGAGCACCGAAAGGATGCCGCGGCGGCGCAACTCCTTTCCCACCCGTGGACCGACTATCTCGGTACGCTTCTCTTCAAAACCACGGCCCTCGAAAGCCTCACGCAAAGCTGTTTTTATCCTGGCCGCACGCCCACCGGCCACCTGGTCCTCCCCGGTGGGAATCCTGAGCAAGAACTCTCCGGGTTGGCTACCAAACTCCTGCACCGAAATTTCGCCGACCTGGAGGCCACTGACGGCACGGCGGACCTCAGATATTTCCACCGCCGGGTCGACTCCCACGTGGAGCATCAAACCACCGGTAAAATCGATCCCGTAGTTTGGTCCCCCCTTGGAGACCAGCGACAGCAAACCCGCCACAATGAGCAAGGCAGAAAAGGAAAAGGCCACCTTGCGCATACGAATGAAATTAATATTGACGCCCGGTTTTATGATTTCCAGCATTCAAACAGCCTCAGCGGGCCCGCCCGATCGAGCGGGAAACCGCGTACTCGTGCATCAGACGCGCCGCGAAAACAGCAGTGAATATCGTACTTGCTATCCCTATGCACAGAGTAAGAGCAAAACCTTTGATGGGACCGGAGCCGAACTGAAAGAGGATCAAGCCCGCCAGGAACGTCGTCATGTTGGAATCGAGAATTGCCGGCAGCGCACGACTGTAGCCCGCGTCGATGGCTGGCCTGCCGCTTTGTCCGGCCCGCCATTCCTCCCGTATGCGCTCGTTTATGAGTACGTTGGCATCCACCGCCATACCCAGAGTAAGCACGATGCCGGCAATGCCCGGCAACGTAAGCGTGGCCTGGAATGCGGCCAGCACGCCCAGCAGCAACACCACGTTCATAACCAGGGCTATATCGGCCACCACACCGGCGGTACCGTAATAAACCAGCATGAAAGCGATGACCAAGGTCCCGCCTATGAGGAAGGAAAGCTTGCCGCTCTCTATCGAATCGCGTCCCAATGACGGGCCCACGGTTCTTTCTTCGGCAATGACCACCGGGGCCGGTAGCGCGCCGGCACGCAGTACGATGGCAAGGTCACGGGCCTCATCAAGAGTAAAGTTACCGGTTATAACCGCCCTGCCCCCACCGATACGTTCCTGTATCACCGGTGCACTCTGCACCCTCCCGTCCAGCACGATGGCGAGACGGCGGTTGATGTTGTCACGGGTGATCTGTTCGAAGAGACGGGCACCATTGCCGTTCAGAGTTATCGAGATGTAGGGTGGGTCGCCGAGTTGTCCGGGCCGGTGCCGTGCATCCGAGATGACCTCCCCCGACATCAGCACCCCCGGTTCCACCGAATAGGAAGTCTCGCTCTCAAGTCCCGTCAGAGAGTCCGATTCCACGCCTACCAGGATTTCGTTGCGCTCCGACTCGTTGTTGGCCACAAGGCGAAACTCGAGTTGGGCCGTACGGCCGATCAAGGACTTGGCCCTTTCGGGATCCTGCACCCCCGGTAGCTGGATCAGGATGCCGTTGTTCGAGGTCCTCTGAATGGTCGGCTCCGACACCCCGAACTCGTCGATACGGTTGCGAATAGTCTCCAGGGCCTGGTCGACCGCCAGTTGCTTGATATTTTCGACTTCGGGGGCGACCAGGCGATAAGACAAACGGCGGCCATCGCCGCCGACCTCTTCCAGGTTGGGGTAGTTGTCGGTGATCAACTCGTCCAGGGCTGCCCGCCGGGAACGGCTTATGAGGTCGAAGGCCAAGGTCGAGGTGCCCTTACGGGTCCAATTGCGGGTGGCCACTTCCTTGTCACGAAGTTCGCGGCGAAGCTCCTCTATCAGACGATCGATGGTGTTCTCCACAGCTTTGTCGACCTGCACTTCGAGCACCATGTGAATCCCGCCGCGAAGGTCCAGGCCGAGTTTGATCGATTGGGACGGCAGCAGACCTCTCCCTCCGGCCGGCACCTCGAAGACACTGGGGGCCAGGAAGAAAAGCGCCATCAACACAGTCATGACAACCGTGACTGTCCGCCACCTGAAAGAACGGTTCAAATCTCAGTCTCCTTTTTCGCCACTCTTCTGCCGCTTGTCGATCTGGGCCTTCTCGAACTTCACCCTCACGTTGGAAGCAACCTCGATCACCACGGTGGACTCAGCGACCTCGACAATGCGGCCATACATACCACCGGCGGTTACAATCGCATCGTTGCGTTTTAAGCTATCGACCAGGGACTTGTGCTCTTTTTGCCGCTTCATCTGCGGACGGATGAGCAGGAAATAGAATACCCCGAGTATCAGTATGAGTGGAAGAAAAGGCTGCAGGCCCCCCGAAGGTCCGACCTGGGCCAGGACAGGCTCCATGGCCGGGCTGGACAGGTGCGCGGGGGCACCCGGAATAAGATGGTACATTAGCTGTCTCTCCTTTCGTAAAGCGCCAGGAAGTCACGGCTGAACTGCTCATAACGGCCCTCGCCCAGGGCCACCCGTATATCGGACATCAGGCGCTGATAGAACCTTAAGTTGTGCAGGCTACCGAGTGTAGCTGCAAGCATCTCCTTGCGTTTTGACAGATGGTGGAGGTAGGCGCGGGAGAAATTCTTGCAGCAATAGCAGTCGCAGCCCTCTTCCAGGGCCGCGGGGCTGTCGGCATGTCTGGCGTTGCGGATGGCCACAATGCCACTGCGGGTATAGAGGGTGCCGTTGCGGCCATTGCGGGTCGGCACCACACAGTCGAACAGATCGTACCCCCAGCCGGCAAGCCGCACGAGATCGGGCGGGGTGCCCATGCCCATCATGTAGCGAGGCTTGTCGACGGGTAGCAGCGAGGCCGAAAATTCGGCCGTGCGCATGGTGTCCTCGGTGGCCTCTCCCACCGATAAACCGCCCACCGCGTATCCGGCAAAAGGCATTTCGACCAGGGTCCCGGCATTGACGCGGCGCAGGTCCTCAAAAATACCACCCTGCATGATGCCGAAAAATGCCGTCTGCCCCCCGGCGCTGGCCTCAATCGTACGACGGGCCCACCTCAGGGTCCGGTCGGAGGCTGAAGCGGCCTGGTCACGGTCGGAGGCCTGTCCGGTGAGCACATCGAAGGCCATGGCGATGTCCACACCCAGCTGCTGTTGGCTACCGACCACGCTTTCGGGGCTCATCGCCACCCGGGCACCGTCTATAATGGAACGGAACACCGCCCCCTCTTCACTGATGCTTACGCTGGGGGCGAGGCTGAAAAGCTGATAACCACCGCTGTCGGTAAGAATGGGAAAGTCCCAGCCCATGAAGCGGTGCAAACCCCCCAACCGGGCTATAGTCTCGACCCCCGGTCTCAACACCAGGTGGTAGGTATTGGAGAGCAGGATCTCGACACCGACCTCCACCAGTTGGCCCGGGGTCAGCCCCCTGACCGTGGCCCGTGTGCCCACCGGCATGAAAGCCGGCGTGGCCACCGTCCCGTGCGGGGTCTGCAGGCACCCCAACCTCCCCCGGCCCTGCAAGCCCCCCTGTGTCTCAAACTCGATCACCCTAGACCACGAGCATGGCATCGCCGTAGCTGTAGAATCGGTAACGCAGGGCCACCGCCTGCCGGTAGGCCTCGCGCATACATGCATCGCCGCCGAAAGCGCTGACCAGGGCCAACAAGGTGGTTGCCGGCAGGTGAAAGTTACTTATCAACGCATCGACGGCGCGGAAACGGTAGCCGGGTTTTATGAAAAGATCGGCCTTGCCGGAGAATGCCCGTAAGCGTCCATCCTCGCTACAAGCCGTTTCCAATGCACGCACACTGGTCGTCCCCACCGCCACTATGCGTCCACCCCGGGCACGGACACGGTTGAACTCCACGGCCAACTCTTCCTCAACTGTGCACTCTTCGGCCTCCATCCGGTGGTCCTCGTCGCGCACGGGAACAAAGGTGCCGGGACCCACGTGGAGGGTCAGGGTACGAAAAGCAATGCCCGCATCCTTCAGGCCGTCAATCAATGCAGAGGTGAAGTGCAGTCCCGCGGTGGGCGCCGCCACCGAACCCTCGGCACGGGCATAAACGGTCTGGTAGCGCTGCTCGTCCTGGCTCTGGGGCCCCTGCGGCCTCTTTATGTAGGGCGGCAAGGGTAAGGAACCGTGACCGCATAAGACTTCTCTGAGAGGGCGTTCAAACTCCAGGCGGCAGCGGCCATTTTTTACCGGCCCACAGACCTCGGCCCGGTCATTCCCGAAGATAAGCTTCTGCCCACAACGAAGGGGCTTACTGGACTTGAACATAACCTCTGCCCAATGCCCGGGGGTGTAGCCAAGTACGAGTAATTCCACCGCTCCACCGCTCTCCTTGTGCCCGTGCAGGCGGGCGGGGAACACCCGCGAGTCGTTGGCTATCAACAGGTCGCCGGCCCTCAGTCCTGCGGACAGGTCGCCGAAGCGTCGATGTTCAACGTTTCCGCTGTCGCGCTGGACAAACATCAGGCGTGAGTCGTCGCGCTCGGGAGCCGGCTGCTGTGCGATCAGTTCTGGCGGAAGGGAATAGTCAAAACCGTTCAGGAGTCTTCCCCGCCGCTCTGTTTGGGTTTTCCCATCATCAGCGACAACAGGTCGATGGGAATCGGCAACACAACCGTGGTATTGTTCTCCGAAGCAATCTCGCTGATGGTCTGAAGGAAACGCAGTTGAAGGGACATCGGTTCGGTGGCAAGGCGGGCGGCTGCCTCGGCCAGACGCGCGGAGGCCTGGAACTCGCCCTCGGCACTGATGATCATGGCCCGTCGTTCACGTTCGGCTTCGGCCTGGCGAGCCATGGCCCTTTTCATCTCCTGGGGCAGGTCTATGTGTTTAACCTCGACCGACACGACTTTTATCCCCCACGGGTCGGTCTGGTCATCGAGAATTTCCTGTATCTGGTGATTGACCCGGTCCCTCTCAGACAGAAGCTGGTCGAGCTCGGCCTGTCCACACACGCTTCTCAGGGTGGTCTGGGCAAGCTGGGAAGTGGCGTAGAGATAGTTCTCGACCTCGACAACGGCCCTGCTCGCATCTACCACGCGAAAGTAGAGCACCGCGTTGACCGAGACCGACACGTTGTCGCGGGTGATCACGTCCTGGGTGGGTACGTCCATGGTGATGGTGCGTGTGTCGATGCGCACCATGCGCTCTATGCCGGGGATAATGTAGATGATCCCCGGACCACGGTGGCCGACCAGGCGGCCAAGCCTCAGGACCACCGCCCGTTCGTACTCTTTCATTATTTTGAGACCGCTCAGTAACAGGGCGGCCAATGCCACAACCGTATAAACCACTATCATCGCCTTACTCCTCGTCCGCGCCTACCTTCAAAGTCAGGCCGGTCACGGATTTGACCTTTATGGATTGGCCTTTTTCCACTGTACTATCACTCGTTGCGTTCCAGAACTCACCGTGTACTTTAACTTTCCCCGATTTCCCCACACGTGTCACGGCAACTCCCTGCTCGCCGACCAGGCCTTCGGATGCGGTCACAGAACCACGGCGGCGGTCGCCGACCAGGAGAATCAATATCGCGCCTACGCCAGCGGCGAACAACAATACAGTAACAGTGATGTAGGACAGGTCCACGCTGAGGCCCGATTCGGGAGTATACAAAAACAACGACCCCAGCGTCAACGCCAGGATACCCCCGAACCCGAGAACCCCGAAGCTCGGCAATAACAGTTCTCCCAGCAAGAAGGCCATTCCCAACAGTAGGAGCAGCACCCCGGTCGAGCTTATCGGCAGCACCTGGGAGGCAAGCAGAGCCAACAGCAGACAAATGGCACCGGCCACGCCCGGAAAAATTACGCCGGGGTTGGAGAACTCCATGTAAAGGCCGAGCATGCCGGCCATCATCAAGAGGTAGGCGATGTTGGGGTCGGTGATTACACTGAGAACCCGTTGCCTTAAGGTCTGCTCAAGATCAACGACCAGCACCCGGCCCTCGGAGGTCACGGCTGCCGACAGGTCCAGGACCACGACATGCCCGCCGATCTCAACCTCGCGTCCGTTGCAGGCCTCTACAAGCCCATCCAGGTCCACGGCGACAATGTCTATAACCCCTTTTTCAAGGGCTTCACTTTCGGTAATAGCCACGCTTTCACGCACCGCCTGTTCGGCCCACTCGACGTTGCGGCCCCGACGTGCAGCAATAGATTCGACGAAAGAGACCGTGTAATTCTCGACCTTGTCTCGCATGTCACCCTTGATGTCCTGACCCTGGGCACCAACCGGGTGGGCGGCCCCGATGGTGGTGCCCGGTGCCATCGCCGCTATATGTGCGGACAGGGTTATGAAGACTCCCGCCGAAATCGCACCCGCCCCACCCGGCCCAACATAGACAATCACCGGTAGCGGAGCCGACATAATTTCCTTGACGATGGTCTTGGTCGAGTTGAGCAGGCCACCGGGGGTGTCCAGTTGTATGATGAGGGCCGGCGCACCAGCGGCGTGGGCCTCCTTTACGGCCGACCCTATGTAGTCGGCTACCGCCGGGCTTATCGGCCCGTCTATAACAATGCGATACAGCGGCCGTGGTGTGGCCGCGGCGGCCGGAGCTGGCACAAGCACAAGGGCCAGACATAACGTAGCGGCAACCGTGATGGTTCTTTGCATCGCGCTCAAGGGCTCGTCCCCAGGCCCAGCCTTGCCATCACCATCTTGATATCCGCCCACACCTCTTTTTTACCAGCGGGGTTGCGCAACAGGTAGGCCGGGTGGAAAGTCGGCATGACGGGAATGCCGCGGTAATCCTGCCAGTGGCCACGCTGCCTGGATATGGGGATACGGTTCTCGAGCAAGGCCTGGGTGGCAAAGGCCCCCAGGGTCACCAGGACCCGGGGTCTGATGAGAGCAACCTGGCGGTGCAGGAAGGGCGCGCAGGCCACGATTTCATCGGGTTCGGGGTTGCGGTTGCCGGGCGGACGGCACTTGACGATATTGGCAATATATACGTCTTCGCGCTCAAGCCCCATGCCCTTGGTAATAATGTCGGTAAGCAGGCCACCGGCCCGGCCCACAAACGGAACCCCCTGCCGGTCTTCGGCCTCCCCCGGACCTTCACCGACGAACATCAGTTCGGCCCTCTCGCTACCCGCACCAAAGACGATATTGGTCCGGCCTCCACTGAGCTTGCAACGGGTGCAATCACCGAGCACCGAGCGCAACTGATCCAGCGAAGTCGCCTTTTTGACGGCCGGCTCGACCAGTAAGTCGGGCAGTTCTTTTATTTCGGGACGTTCGTCAGACTCCACGGCCGGTACGAATTCGAGCCCCAGGTCACGTTCTCTCTGTATATAGGCGCTAACCGCTTGCACGGGTGTTGCGGTCTGCGTCAAACTGGACGAGTCTGGTTGCGGGTCGGATTGAGACTTGGGACGAGCCACGCTAGGCTCTCAGCCGTCCGTGGCGACGTTCGGCAGCCCGTCGGTAGGTACATTATTTGTTGACATTTATCGTTGTCCTCGGCGCGGCCTTTGCAGCCGTCATCCTCACCCCCGGCCAAGCCCTGGCCTGGGGCCCGGTAAGCCACATCGTCCACGGCTCCACGGTGCTGGCGAACATTACCAGCCTGCCTGTCGCCCTTCAAGCAGCACTGTCGGCCTACCCCAACGCATATCTGTACGGCTGCATCGGTGCGGACATCATTCAGGCCAAGGCCTACGCCAAAAGCGTGGCCACCCACTGCCACCGTTGGCCGGTGGCCTGGAAGTTCGTCCGCAGCGCACGCTCCCAGGAACAAAGGGCCTTCGCTTGGGGCTACATGACACACCTGGCGGCCGATATTATTTCCCACAACCACTTCGTACCTTCCAACCTCTTGCGCAGCTTTGAACGCCGGACCATGGGGCATGCCTATTGGGAAGCGCGCGCCGACTCCCTGCAACGACAGCGCCACTGGGAGCTTGTCCGCGAGGTACTCGAGGACGACTACCCCGCCTGCGACGCTCTGGTAGAGGCCGTCGTCGACGACACGCTTTTCTCATTCAGGACCAACAAAAAAATCTTCGACTCGATGATGGCCGTCAGCAAACTCAACCGCTGGCAGGCCTTCATCAAAACCGTAAACCGTAACTCCCGGCACGTACTGACACGCAGAACCGTAGACCGTTACAACGAGGCCTGCTTGTCCTCGGCCATGGACCTGTTGGTAAAGCAGAAGTCTTCTTTCACCCAGGACCGCGACCCAACCGGCCAACAGGTGCTCAAGCGGGCGATCACCTTGCGCAGAAAACTGAGGGTCTTGAAACGACAACGCCGTCTTCCGGCCGCCACCGAGAAGGAATTGTCGGGGCAGATCCTTCCCGACCTTGGAGAACTGTCGAACCCGGACGCCTGAGTCAGGACGCTCCGGCCACCATCGCCACCGGGACTCTCAAGGCAAGTGCGCGGTCGAGGATCAGACCGGCAAGCTCGTCTTTGCCCACCAGGCCGCTGCGCTCAACCCTGCCCTGACGGTCAATCAACAGGGCCGAATTGGTGGGGCTACCAAACCCGCTGCCCTCGGCGCTAACGTCGTTGGCCACGATAAGGTCCACTCCCTTGCGTTCGAGTTTGTCGCGGGCGTGTCTTTCCAGGTCGTGGGTCTCGGCAGCAAACCCCACCACCACACGATTACCGCGGGCACGGGCCAGGCTGGCCAGGATGTCCTCGGTCTGCTCCAACTCCAGCCTCAGCCCCGCGTCGCCGCCGACTGAGGGTTTCTTTATCTTGCGGTCGGCCGGATTAAGCGGACGGTAGTCGGCAACCGCGGCAACCATAACGACGATGTCTGCATCGGTAACCCTCTGCCGCATGGCCTCGGCCATGTCGGCCGCACTCTCAACTGCAATACGCCGGCACCCCACCGGCGCACTCAAAGCCGTGGGTCCACTGACCAGGGTCACCTCGGCGCCACGACGGCGGGCTGCCCTGGCTATCTCATAGCCCATGGTGCCGCTGGAACGGTTGGACAGATAGCGGACCGGGTCGAGGGCTTCGCGGGTGGGGCCAGCCGACACCAGGACCCTGAGACCAGCCAGGTCCTGGCAACTGAGTGCCGCCTGCAGTTCTTCTACGAGCACATCGCTGTCGGGAAGACGTCCCCGCCCTTCCCAGCCACAGGCCAACTCGCCGTTGTCGGGCTCGACGATGCGGTAGCCAAAGTCGGCCAGGCGCTCGAGGTTTGAGACCACGGCCGGATGCTCGAGCATATTGGTGTTCATGGATGGCGCCACCACCACCGGCGCACGCGTGGCCAACAAGGCGGCCGTCACTACGTCATCGGCCCGGCCCTGGGCCATACGGGCAATGAGGTTGGCCGTGGCCGGTGCCACGATTACCACATCGGCCTGGTCGGCAATGGTGATGTGACCGATTTCGGCCTCCTCGCCGGCATTGAGAAGGTCGGTAGCCACGGGGCGGCCGGACAGGGTCTGGAGGGTCAGCGGGGTAATGAACCGGCAGGCGGCCGCCGTCATGGCGACCTGCACGGTGGCACCCTGGCGGCCCAGCTCGCGGACCAGGTCGGCGCTTTTGTAGGCGGCTATACCACCACCCACGCAGAGCAATACTGTTTTGTTATGTAACACTTGAACTTCGGGTTGCCGCCTTATCGGTCGACACTCGGCTCAACTCCCCCAAGCTTAACCCTTCTCTCAGCAGATAAACAACCCCTATGCCGATCTGGGTCAGAAACTGGGTAGCGTGGACGATTATGGCGTAGCTGAGGGCACGGGCCTCGGGGATGGCGTAAAGACCCTGCAAGGCCAGGGTACAGCCGGCGTGAAAAGGCCCGAAGTAGCCGGGAACCGAGGGGAAAGCGACGACGATGGCCACCAGAGTGGTGACCGTCACCCCTCCCCCGAGCACCGCAATGTCTATGTCGAAGGCACGAAAGGCAAAACCGAAGCTCAAGGCGATGACAACCCACAGGTACAGCGACCAGGCAATGGCCTTAAGGAAACAGGAAGGCTCGGCCAGGGTCGCCGTAGCATCGAGAAATTCGTGCTCAAGACGAATCACCCGCTTGCCGATACCGTCGGGCAACAAACCCCAGAGGCGGTCGAGCAGAGGCAACAGACGTGCCCGCGCAAAATGCAGCACTGCCACCCCACCCAGACCAACGGCGGCCAGGCCGCCTATGATGGCAATCAGGGTCTCTATGCTCTCGGGAATCTCGGTCGTGGAGGCCACCCAGGCGGCAAAAATAAACAAGATAAGCAAGTCGAGGATGCGCTCGAGAATAACGGTGGCCAGGGCGGTACTTACGGAGGCCGCAGTGGTACGGCTGGCAAGGTAGGGCTTTATGATCTCGCCAAGGCGCAGGGGCAGCACCATGTTGGCCATGAAGCCGATGGCCGTGGCCGAGAACAAAGGGTCGAGGTCAAACTTTTCCCCGGTGGCCGTTTCCAACAGCAAGCGCCATCGCTGAGCACGCACCAGCAACGAATAGAGACCGACGACGACGACGGGGATGAGCCAGAAGTAGTTTGTGTGGGCCAGCTCGGTGGCTACCTCGCCCCAGCTGACGCCACGCTGGGCCAGGTATATGAACAGACCGGAGGTTAGAACGGCAAGGAAAATTTGGAGATAACGTCGCACCTCAACTGCGAAAACGTGAGGTTTCCGAAGTCAGCTGGGCAAGTTCGGGAACATCGTCATCGGGGTGCAGTTGCCTGGCCCTTTCGAGCAACAGGTCTTCGGTCTCCGGATATTTTTCGTCGGGGATACAGCAGTCAACCGGACACACGGCAGCACACTGTTCCTGGTCGAAGAAGCCCACGCATTCGGTGCATTTCTCGGGGACGATGTAATAGATGTCCTCGTCTATGGCCTCGTGACTATCGCCCTTGTGTTCCCACTCTATGCCACCTTCATAGATGGCCGTATTGGGGCACTCGGGCTCACAGGCACCACAGTTAATGCACTCTTCGGTAATCTTCGTCGCCATTACAACCTCGACATATACCCGACGGTCCGAGCACGCTATATCTGCCACAGGACAGGGTCCTAGTAAAGTTGACCAGCCTTGACATTGGCGGGGGTTTGCATCTATTTCCAAACCTTCGCCCTTGGCCCCAGGCTTTGCCGTTGGCACTCGATGAACACTCCGAGCCCAGCCGAACAATCTCAATATACCACAACCCTCGACCTGGTTGAGTCCGAACTCGCACGAGTCGAGACACGAATTTCCGAGGTCCTCGGCTGCAGGGAAGAACGAATTACCGAGATAGCTTCCTATCTGATCAAAGCCGGCGGCAAACGTATCCGGCCGGCAGTGTCGCTGCTGGCCTTCAGAGCCTGCCAGGGCGACGACCCCAGCGACGTTATAGACTTGTCCGTGGCACTGGAACTGATTCACAGCGCCACCCTGCTCCACGACGACATCATAGACTCCAGCGACACCCGCAGAGGCCAGGACGCGGCTCCAGTCCGCTTCGGCATCGCCGACACCCTTGTTACCGGGGACTTCCTTTTCAGCCGGGCTTTTGAGATCTGCGGACGCTTTGACGAAAAGGTTGTGGTGTGGGCGGCCGACGCCTGCGTACAGCTCACCGAGGGCGAGATCATGCAGGGGCGCTACCGGCGCAACCTCGATGTGAGTGAAGACGACTACCTCGAAATCATCGGCCGTAAAACAGCTTCTCTGTTTGCGGCAGGAGCCCGCATTGCCGCCTATCTGGCCGGCTCGAGCCCCCAACGGATGTCCTTGATGCAACAGTGCGGCTACGAAATAGGCTTGGCCTTCCAGATGATAGACGACGTGCTCGACATCGAGGGCGATCTGGAAAAAACCGGCAAGCCCACGGACACCGACTTACTCGACGGCAACCCCTCCCTGCCTGTGGTCTGGGGCCTGCACCTGCCCGTAGTCAAGAAAGCCTTCATCCATCCGGACTGCCCCGCCGAGTTGGCCGCCGAGGCCAGCAGGGCAATTCGCGAAGACGGCATCCCCGCTCGCGTGCGCTCGCGAGCCGTCGTCCACGCCCAACGCTGCGTCTCACACCTCGGCCAGTTGCCCGCTTCTCCGTTCAGGGAAGCGATGGAAAGTCTGGTCTGCGGTCTGGTCGACCGCGACCTCTAGGGCCGCACTAGGCCCTTCCCAGCACCAGGGCGCCCAGGGCTTTGCGGCGGGTGGCACCCAGTCCCAGCACCACCGCGCCGGCAAGGTAGACAACAATGAAGGCCCGGCGCACGAGCGGGTCCGGCCACAGGAGCTGGATGGTAAACAGAACGGCCAAGACCCCGGCCTGGGCCGCCGAAAAACGCCGTCTGCAGATCAACACCACGGCAAACAGCGACTGGGCGGCCGTCAACAGAATCTCCTGAGTCTGCCGTTGGTCGAGCACCAGGGGGCCGATTTCTCCGGCCGACAATGAGAACGCCACCGGCAGCGCTCCGATAAGCAGAGTCCACTGGTTTACCTTCGACGACAGCAGAGTGGCAAAAGCCGCTTGCGGTTTCAGCTTAAGCGCAAAGATAATGGCGACTATAAACTCGGGGGTTTCCGAGGCCAGGGGGGCCAGCCACTGCACCAGTACAAACTTTTCTATGCCGGTCTCGGCACCAACCTCCAGCAGGGCTTCGGCAAACGGTTCTGCGGCGGCAAAGATGGTCACACCCGCCGCGGCAAAGAGGAACACCGTAGCCAGGCGACGCGGCAAGGGGGCCAGCCTGCCGAGCTGCTCGGCGGGTCCGCCCAGTTCCGGCTCGATGACCTCCGAACGCGCAACGGTCGCCACGTAAGCCAGGAACAGGGTCGACAAAATAACCGTGTCGACCACACTCAAGGTGCCCTTCAGAGGAATCACAAAAGAATAAACGGTGGCAAACAGGAGGTAGCGCAGTTCGCTGTTCTGCCCCCGGGAAAGCTCTATGTGATTGTTGGAGCTTCGCCACCAGTAGGCCAGCACCACCACCGGCCATCCCACACCGATAAGAATACGGTTGGCCCCGGTCATATTGGCGGTGGCATAGCTTACATAGGTGGGATCGGTTCCCGCCTGCCAGGCAAAGTAAATGTCAACGGCGTATTCCGGCAGGACCGCAACGAAGGCCAGAAAGGCAAAGGCCAGGGCCGCGGGAATATCCAGTTGGGCCACCTCGGCGGCCCAACTCAGGGCCAGGGCCGCCCCGAAGATACCGGCCCCGGCCGCAAGCGCCACGACCAGAGCCTCGTCGCCGGCCAGGTGGTGGACGCCAAACCACTGCCCCATGAGAGCCAGCGCCAGCGTCAGTGGTAGCCATTTGCTCACAACCCCTCGCCCACACTCATGTCCCTCGTGTCCGCAGCGTAGCGGACAGAACAGACTCTAACCCAAAGCCGTGGCGCGGGCGACCGTGCTAGACCTTAAAGGCTTCTTCTTCGCAGAGGTTGGCCTTCCACACGGCCCTCAACAGGCGCTCGAGCCCCACAAACTCCCGGTTCATGACCGACAGTTCCTCAACGGCCCCGAACAGCTCTCCCCTGTCAGCCCCGGTCTGTTCATCCCCACACATTACCGCCATGCGTTTGGCCGTGCCCAAAAGACCGTCCGAGGCCCGGCGTACGTGCAGAGCTATCTGGGTAAAAGTTTCCGTATCTATGATCATTGTCCCACCCCCGTGGTTATTTGGGGGAGACTGTCGCAAGTTGGATGCCACAACGGTTGAGGCCCGAACGGCAGGCCCCCGCGCTGCAACCACCGCCCAGAGCGGACGATACTGTACACACATCGCACGTAACCGCACCGCATTGCTACAGAACCGTCGGCCGGGCAGACTTCGGCCCATGATTAAAATCGATGCGGGAACAGCGCAAGGGTCCATTACCCAGCTGGCCGACACGGCCATGGCGGCCGAAGCGGCGGGCTTTTCCGGCCTGGTGACGGCCGAGGCCGCCCACGACCCCTATCTGCCCCTTATGGTCTACGCCGGCCACACCCAACGGGTAGAGTTGCTCACTGCCATTGCGGTAGCCTTCCCGCGCAGTCCGATGACCACCGCCTACACGGCCTGGGACCTGCAGCGCTACTCAAAGGGGCGTTTTATTCTCGGCCTGGGAACCCAGGTCAAAGGCCACAACGAACGCCGTTTCAGTGTGACCTGGGACCGGCCCGGCCCCAGGCTTAAAGATCTTATACTTTCCCTGCACGCGATCTGGGATTGCTGGCAGAACGGCACCCCCCTGCAATACGAGGGGGAATTTTACCGCTTCTCGCTCATGACCCCTTTCTTTAACCCCGGCCCCCACAAATACCCGCAGATTCCCATCTACATCGCCGGCGTCAACCCCTACATGTGCCGCTTGGCAGGACAGCTCTGCGAGGGCTTCCACGTCCACCCCATACATACGGCCAGGTACATCAACCAGGTCGTGCGTCCGCTGATAGCCGAAGGCGCAGCCATGAGCGGTCGTGACCCGGCCGAGGTCCAACTGGCAAGCGGATGTTTTGTCGTCATGGGCGACAACGACGAAGAGATCGCAGCCTCGAGCATGGCGATTAAACAGCAGATAGCCTTCTACGCATCCACCCGAACTTACCACAGCATCCTCAAGGTCCACGGATGGGAAGACGTTGGTGCAAAGCTCAGCGAATTGTCACGGCAAGGGGCCTGGGACCGCATGGCCGATGAGGTGCCCGATGAGATGCTGGCCGCAATGGCGGTAATAGGCAGCCGCGATAAGATAGGCTCTCTGCTGAAGGACAAATACGACGGCCTGCTCGACCGTATCTCCTTGTATCTGCCCTACTCCCCCAACAGCGACCGGGACTGGTGGCAAGACGTGGTACAAACCGTAACGGCCTGACCTGCGCACGAGCGGCTAGTTGGAAGTCTTGCGCACGTAGGTATTAAAGCCCGCCTTGCGCAGATTGAGAGCGTGGCGGCTGGCCTCGGACTCGGTGGCAAAGCCTCCGCTGAAGACCCTGTAGACGGTAGCCGGTCCGCTTGTGTTTACGTTCACGCGGGCAACAACCGATGAAGACCTGGCCAGGCGCGCCACTACCGATTCGGCATTCCTGCGGGTACGAAATGCCCCTACCTGGACGGTATAGGCCTTAGCCGCGGCCGGTATGGGCAGCTTCGTTTTCGAGATCACCCTCGGGGCGGACTGGGGAACCGGCCTGGGAGCCGGTGCGGGGACTTTCACGACCGGGGTCCTGGCGGCGGGTGCGGGCAGCGGCACAGCCTTTGCGGGTGCTGCCGCTTTGGCCTCAACCTCGGGGCGCAGGACCATAAGCTTGGCCACCTGGGGAGGGCTGGCCGTCGGCCGCTCCACTGGAGGCGGCGTAACAAGCGGTCTGCCACCGACCGACATGGTAAGGGTAAACCCCACCACTACAGCGATGAACCCGGCCGCCCACAGCAGCAAACGACGACGGCCCCCGCCTGAGAGTTCAGCGGTGGCCTGCCGGACCGGTGCTTCGGCCTCCTCATCATCTGCCTCCAGGCCATCTTCTGTGCCCAGGTTCGCAACAGCCGCCTCCACCATGGCCGCAGTTACCGGCACCTCGGCGGCAGTTGCGGCCGCCCCCATTGCCGTTGAAGCCAGGGTGGCCAGGCGCGCTGATATTCCACTTCCACGGGTTACCAGCAAAGCCAACGCTTCTTCGGAGAATATCCTTTCGACCACAGCCCCTGCTTTGCTCAACGTATCGGCCAGGAAACGAAAGGAGTCTTCGGGACCAAGTACATCCAACCTGCATACCTGCAAGAGTTGCCCCACCGCCTGGCTGGTCGTACCCGTACCCATCTTCTCAAGCAGGCCTTCCTCGCCAACCAGCAACAGGTGTAATTGGGTGGGTTCTGCCGCCTGGCGGCCAAACAGGTGGGCCAGGCCCCCGATGCTCGCGGCTGGAAGTTCGTGGGCATCGTCTATGACAACCAGCGTCGAAACCCCGCGAGCAGCGTTCTCCAGAACCATGCCACGCACCGTCTCCAAAAGGTCGTCATCTGAGGCCGCACGCCAACTTACAACCGAGCCTTGTGCCGCATCGGAAGCATCGGCCCTGCGGTTGAGTTGCTCGGCCACCTCGGCCAGCAGGTGCCTCAGCCCGGGACCAGCCTCGGACAAATAGGCCAACTCAACCTTATCTCCCTGGCCCGCGGCAAAGTGACGGGCCAACGTGGTCTTGCCAGACCCGAGGGGGCCAACCAACAGGGTCAAGCCCTGGGCGGCTTCCATCCCGGCCGCCAATTCCCCAATCACCCGGCGATGGGGTTCGGACAGCCAGGGATTGCGTGGGTCCCTCTCAAGAAAGGGGTCTTTGTGGAGGCCAAACAGCGACAAATCCATGGCCGGATTAAACCTCAAGCCCGCAAGCAGGCTTCCTGTACGAAACTCGAAAACAGATACAGCGGGTTAGTGCGGGAACTCTTGAGCATCACATCGAGCCGGGCCAAGCGGCCGTGGAGGGTCTCCAGATGGCCGGGGGCAAAGGCCGTAGCCGCGCGTAAAACGTAGAAGGCCCGGTACGGAGACCAACGCTTGCGAGCCTGGGCAGGCAGGCTCGGATAGTCACTGCTGGCAAATCTGCCGGCACTGCCACTTGCAAACGACTGCCGCGACAGTGCCGGCAGAAAGCGTGAAGCCTCGACCAGGTCGGCTATGTAGGAGGACAACAGAGCCAGCAAGCGCAACGGAGGCTCGCCCTGGGCCAACAGCCCTTCGAGAAGACGCTCGGCCTCCCCGGCCCGCCTGGCTCCGATTGCATCGGTAAAATCGTAGACCCAGGTCGCCGCCTGGTCTTTCATGTGAGCACGGACCATGGCCACGTCCAGAGGCTTGCCCGTGGAAGCGACCAGGCAGAGTCGGTCTACCTCGTTTAAAAACTCGCCGACGTTTGCGCCTGCCCGTTTGGCTATCGCCTCAAGCACCGCACCCGGCGGCAGCGGCAGCCCGCCCGCCCGGATGCGTTCGGATGCCAGATGTGAGGCTTCGGCCGGGGCAATACGCCCGCTACGCTCGGTGGCTGGCGCCAGGTCCACCACCAGAGCCTCGGCGGCAAACCACTTGTAGAGCCGGCTGCGCTTGTCCAGGCGTGGAGCGCTTGCAACCAGCATGGTCTGGGCGGGCAAGCCGTTCTGCAAAAACTCGAGCAGAGCATCAACCTCCGAGGCCGGCTCTGCCACCATGCCCCGTATCCACACGCAACGGCCCTGGCTGAACATGCCCACCTGTCGCAGGGCCGCTATGGCTTCGGTCAGGGGATGTTCCGGCATCCTTAAAATTTCAAGGTCGAGGTCCTGGGCGGCAGTCCCCAGGTGCCCGTCTATATGTTTGCGGGCCGCGGGGTCGGTAAGCAACGGTTCGCCGAGCAACAAAACGGCATTGGCCGTGGTTCTGGAATTTTTCCGTTTTGCACTCATTACAACTCAAACGGCGGGGGCGGCCCGGCGTTGATCGCGTACAATAACCCAGTCGCCGCTGGCCTCGGCGAGCACACGCCCCCGCTCGTCCTCAATGCGAGCGTGGACCTTCATGGGGGAGTTTGCCGGAGCACCGGTATCGAGCCAGGACGAAATCCGTACACAACGCTCCACGTATACCGGACGTTTATAGGTGATGTTGAGGGTCTGGGTCACGCCACTCTTTTTTGCCAATACCCACAGGGCCCAGCCCATGGCCTCGTCGAGCAGGGTTGCGACCACCCCACCGTGGACAAAGTTGGCGTAGCCCGCATAGCGGCGGTCGATGCTGGTCTCGGCCGCCACAGAACCCTCGATCTCGACAAACTCAAGCCCCAGCCCGACGGCATTCTCCTGGCCGCAACCAAAGCAACCCTTGAACTCTCCGCTTGGGTCCATGTGCCCGGATAGCCGCTGCGTGGCCATGGTTCAAGCAGACCGGCGGGCCCTGTAGCATAGATACCTCTACCATGGTTGAATTACCCCATGGAAGAACGTGCCCGCAGGATCGTGGCCACGGCCATCGAACTTGCCGAAAAGGGCGGCTTTGAGGCCGTGCGTTTGCGCGACGTTGCCGCCCACTCCGGCGTAGCGCTGGGCACCCTCTACCGCCATTTCCGCAGCAAGGAGGAACTACTGCTGGGCGCCCTGGCCGACCAGATCGCCCAACTGGAAAGACTGCTGGAATCCATGCCCACGCTGGGCCCTACCCCCCTGCAGAGGATAACCACGCTGTTTGCCATGGCCACGCGGGCCATGTGCCTTCGGCCCATGCTGGCCAGGGCCATCATAAAGGCCGCGGCCTCCGGCACACCCGAGCCTGCCCTCAAAGTGGCGAGTTTCCACGGCAGCATCCTGGCCATGGTGGTGGCGGCTATGCGCGACAGCCATAAGCCTGTTTCAGACCCCAGCAAAGACGAGGCCGATGTGGCCGAGTTGCTTGAATTTGTATGGTTTTCCTCGTTGGTGGGCTGGGCGGCCGGCCTCCATGACGAGGACTACGTAAACGACCGTGTCCGTACAGCGGCAACCCTGATGCTGGCGGCCCTGGAAAAGGCCGACTGAAGCCCGGCCACGGCGCTTCGCTTGTCCGCCCGGATAATGTAGGTTTATCGACGTTTAAGGCCTTTGGGCAAATCAATATAGACAAGGAACTGAACCCTAATGAGAAAGATTCTCCTCTCCCTGTTCGGTGTGCTCATGATGTCCATGCCGTCGCTGGCGGCCGACACCACCGCCGCTGAAAAGCTTAAGCCCGGGCTGGTCGTAGACCGTACCAACGTCCACCTCTACGACGACTATATGAGCCCGGCCCTCAAGTGGTGCGTGGACCGTGGTGTCAAGCTGCGGGTGGGCGAGTACAAGCCGACACCGATGCCGCCACCGCTGAAAGAGGCCACCGAAAAATACTCGGCCCAGGTCGAGTTGTCCGAGGACAACACCCACCTGCTCAACCACGTTGCCGGTATACCTTTCCCCGGTGTCGATGCTACCGACCCGAGGGCCGGCACCAAGCTGGTCTTTAATTTTGAGACAGCGGTCGCCCTCGACGACCTCGACCTGCGCAATTTCGACTGCGACACAGGGGCGGTTGGACGTGATGGCGGCTCGGTACGCGTCGAAAAACATTTCCTCATCGACCATATACGGCGTCTCTACTTTGTTGGCCGTCTCGAGGTGGAACCCCTCCCCGAAATGCCCAACAAGGACAAGGTCCGTTACAAAGAAGCCCTCTACCCGCTGATCGAACCGTTTGACCTCAAAGGCGTGGGCTTTACGCTCAACCGCTACCTCAAGACCGAACGTCACGACGATACCTGGCTCTACCTGCCCACCCTGAGGCGGGTACGACGTCTGTCGTCGGCCCAGCGCTCGGACGCCCTGTTCGGACAGGATACCGACATGGACAGCTATGCCGGTTATGCCGGCAAGCCCGGTTGGTTTAACTGGCGGTTGGTCGGAGAAAAAACCGTGCTGGGGACCTTCCACGCCAAGCACCTTCCGGTGGTCTGGGGCGAGCCGTCGGGGGACTTCATGCACGCAGACATGTGGGAACCCCGCAAGGTGTGGATCGTGGAAGGGACGCCAAAACTACCCCAATACGCCTATTCCAAGCGGGTACTCTTTATAGACAAAGAGTCCCTGCTGATTACCTATTCGGACATGTACGACCAGGCCGGAGAACTGTGGAAGATGTGGCTCAACGAGTACAAGCTGGGCCGTTCCCCCATCGACGGAGCCCAGTACCAGGCCCCCTATGACCGCCGCTACAACCCATCCATCACGATGGTCGATATCCAACTTGAACACGTCACGTTCTGCGCCTTGCCGAGCGCCCGTTTTCCCGGTGAGCAGGGCTGGTACGTGAACCTGGGTGAGGAAGAAGGCACCACTGAAGACTATTTCGCCTTGAGTAACATCATCGCGGCCGGCCGCTAGGCGGCCCGGTTCCACCTGCGGCCACGGGACGCGAACCCGTGGCCGCCCCCCACAGCCGGAGAACGCAATGGACCCCCAAGCAGTCGAAGCGCGCATCAAAGAACTGATGGCGGGACTGTTTTCTCTCGACAGTTCTGATGTCGGACCCGATTCCTCGATTGAAACCGTCGAGGGCTGGGACAGCCTCCAACACGTTAACCTCATCATGGCTATGGAACAGGAGTTCTCGGTGACCTTCGAGGTGGAAGATGCGGCCGAGATGACGACTTTCACGGCCGTTTGTGAGGCACTGCTACGTTACCTGAACGAACAGGGATGAAGAACGAAGACAGTCCCATCTACCCTCGCGAGATGCTCGGCGAGGACCTCACTGCCATAGTAGACCTCCACCGCCTCTGTTTCCCGGATTATTTTCTGACCGGGTTGGGCCGTAGAGTTCTCGCCCTTTTCTATGCCGAAGCCGTGGCCGACCCCCGCACCGTGCCAGCCGTATTGGTTGACCGCGACGCCGGCCGGGTAGTTGGCTTTGTCGTCGGCACCCTCAACCCGGCTTTTCACACCCACCTGATGCGCAGGCACTTCCCCGACTTCGCCTGGGGGGTGTTACGAGGGGTGTTTACCAACCAGACGGTGCGGCAAGGCGTACTCAAACGCATGTCCTACTTTGCCCGTATCATCCGCCCCCGCCTGGACGACACACTTGAACGCTCGGGTGTGCCCCCCTGCGATCTGCCCAAAGCACGCTTGCTCGATGTCGCCGTTCACCCCAAATGGCAGGGCCAGGGCAACGCCGAGCGCCTCATCGAGTACTTCAGCAACCGTATGTTTGCCGTCGGCGCCGGACGCATAGGCGCCACCGTAATGCCCTCTAACCTGGCCAGCCTTATCCTCTACAAACGCCTGGGCTGGAACTCGAAAAAGACCTCACCCACCCGCGTCGACGTGTGGGTGGATAGGAACCCCTGACGTCGGCAGGGGGCAGAAGGCGCCCTCGGAAAACCCTTCGGCTTCCATGCCAAGCGAGTGGTCGAAACGGGCTCGGTAGTTTTCCCAGGCCAGGGCCGAAGTCAGCTCTACGATCTGCGGCTGGTCGTAAAAAACGGCAAGGGCCGAGAAGACCTCGTCGCTTACAGTGACCGGCGTAGCCGTTAGAGCATCAGCGTAGCGTAGTACGGCCAGTTCCCGGGGACTGTAGGCGCCGGAGTTCTCGTAGTCGGCCAGGCCTTCGAGTTTGTCCTGGCCCAACCCCTCTTTTCTGCCCACGGCAGAGCCAATGTCTATTCAAAACGGGCAGCCCACCCGCATGGCCACCAGCACATTGGCCAGAGTCTTTGTGTCGGTGGGCAAGAGGTCCGCCTTGGCCTGGGCTTGCTCCATGCCACCGTAGCCCATGAGCAGGCGGCCGTGCAGGGCGTGGACCCGAAGCGGCCTTATCACCCGGCCCAATTTCCGCCGGCTCATCCAGAAGGTCAGCCTTGCCAGTAAAGAGCCGCCCTCTTCCACCCCTGTTATCCGCGCCATGGACAGACCCCCTCAGGTCCCCGCAGTAATACACGAAAAAACGCTGTTGTGGCCGGGGATTTCGCCGGCCAGGGTTTGAATGGCTAATTCGGCCTGCTCCAGCGTAAAGCTGTGGGTGTGAAGCTTGTCCAACTCCACTTCGCCCGATTCTATCAACTCGATAGCCTTGAGATAGGAGGGCGTAGTAACCCCGAGCACCCCCATGACACGGACCTCTTTAAAAACGATAAGGTCGCTTACAAAGTCCGGCACGGCCGTAAATCCCTTAACGCCGGCCAGCACCACACGCCCCCCCGTAGCCACGGCACGGATGGCATCTGCCACCGGCCCCAGGGCATCGGCGGCCACTTCGACCACCACATCGGCCCCCCGCCCATCGGTGAGTTCTGAAACCCGGGCGCACAGGTCCTCGCTCTGGCAGTTAATTACGTGGTCGGCGCCCAGTGTGAGCGCCATCTCGAGTTTGGCACTGTCGCGGTCCACTCCCGAAACTATAACCTTGGCCGCACCAGCACGTTTGGCTGCTATAACGCTGGCCAATCCCCTCTGACCCGGACCCAGTACCAGAACGGTCTCGCCCGCCTGGGTGCACGGTATTTCCACGGCCCAACGAAAACCGGCCCCCAGGGCATTGAACATCACTGCGGTTGAGGTGGGAATACCTGTATCTATCTTGTGCACCCGTGAGTGCGGGTCCAGGTACATGTAGTCGGCGTAGGCCCCCCACAAACCCGGCTCCACGCTGAGCGGCACATAGGCGTAAGCGAACAATTGTCCGTCGCGGCGACAGAGTTGGTAGCGCCCGTCGGCACAAAAAGCGCAATCATCACAGGGGATGAGGGTCTCAACGACAACCCGGTCACCCACATCAACGCCCCAGCGTCGGGCCGCACGGTCGCCGATCTTCTCGATCACACCGAGGGGTTCATGGCCGGGGATGAGAGGGAAAGACACGGGCAAGACTCCGCGGTACTGCTCAGCATCGCTGCCGCAGATACCGCAGGCCTCCACTCTTAAAAGCGCGCTATCGTCGCAAATATCGGGAACCGGGAGTTCGACCAACTCCAGGCTCCGGGCCGCCGTCTGGACGACGGCCCTGGTCCTGGCGGGCGTCTGGCTCAGGAACCAATCTCGGCCCTGCGGTACATGGCCACCACCGCCGCACCGCCCAGACCCAGGTTGTGCTGGAGGGCCAACTTGGCGCCATCGACCTGACGTTTATCGGCCTCCCCTCTCAACTGCCAATTAAGCTCCGCGCACTGGGCCAAGCCGGTGGCGCCCAAAGGATGTCCCTTGGATATGAGACCTCCCGAGGGGTTCACCACCGTCTTACCACCATAGGTAACAGCCCCCGAGGCGATAAGCTCACCGGCCTTGCCTTCGTCGCAAAGACCAAGCCCCTCATAGGTGATCAGTTCGTTGGCCGAGAAACAGTCGTGGAGTTCCACCACATCCATATCCTCGGGACCGTGGCCGCTCTGTTCGTAGACGCTCATGGCAGCCTTGCGGGTCATATCGACACCGGCCAACTTGATACAGCTCTTCTCGTCGAAGGAACTCGGCAGGTCGGTGGCCATGGCCATGCCGATGATTTCCACGGCCTTGTCCTGGAGACCGTATTTGCGAACCATGTCTTCGCTGCACAACACCGCGGCACCCGCGCCATCGGAGGTCGGGCAGCACTGCAGCCTGGTAAGCGGGTCGTAGACCATCGGCGAGGCCATGATGTCTTCCAGCGAGTACTCGTCCTGGAACTGCGAATAGGGATTGTTTACCGAGTGCTTGTGGTTTTTATGGCCGATCATGGCCAACTGTTCGGCCGTGGTTCCGTACCTCTCCATATGTTCGCGGCCGGCATTGCCGAAAAACTGTGGGGCTCCGGGAGCGGCGGCATCAAAGCCCCGCAAATCGATCATAGTGCCGAAATGTTTGTCCATGGGATTGGTACGGTCGGTGTACTTGACCCCCAGCGAACCCTTCTCCATTTTCTCAAAGCCCAGGGCCAGGGCGCAGTCGGCAATGCCCCCCTCGATGAACTGCTTGGCCATATACAAGGCCGTTGAACCGGTGGCGCAGTTGTTGTTGACGTTGTAGATGGGAATACCGGTGAGCCCGAGCTCATAGACCGCCCTCTGTCCACAGGTAGAGTCGCCATAGCAGTAGCCCAGGCAAGCCTGTTCGACCGTCTCATAGGGTATACCGGAGTCTTCCAGAGCCTTGGTGCCGGCCTCCCTTGCCATGTCCGGGTAGTCCCAGTCCTTGGAACCGGGCTTCTCGAACTTCGTCATACCAACACCTACAACAAAAACTTTACGTCCCATTTTTATGGTCCTCCTGAGGCCAGGCGGAAGTTTACTGTCGGCGCCCCCCTTACGCAATGCAGCACAGGTAAGGGCAAAAACCCTAAGCGGCCTGCATCCTCACCCGCATCTCTTTTATGCCGTTGGTCTGGTTCGAGCGCAGACGGCGCACGGGGCCACAGACCTCGATGTGGCTGGTATGCGACAGCAAGGCCTCAAAAATGCTGCGGGCCTCCAGACGGGCCAGCGCAGCGCCCAGACAGAAATGCTCGCCAAAGCCGAAGGCCAGGTGGGGATTGGGGTCGCGGCCGACATCGAAGGTGCCGGCTTGCTCAAACACCGCCTCGTCGCGGTTGGCCGAGGAGTAAAAAAGCACCACCTTATCTCCCTCCCCTATGCGGTGGCCTCCGACCTCGGCCGCCCTGGTGGCGGTGCGGCGAAACTGGTGCAGAGGACTTACCCAGCGCAGCATCTCCTCGACCGCCGAAGCGACAAGGGTCGGCTGCAAGCGCAGACGGGCAAACTGTTGAGGGTGCTCGCACAGGGCCAACATGCCACCGGATATAAGAGTCCGGGTGGTTTCATTGCCGGCCACCGTCATTTGCACGAACAAGCCGGCCAACTCGGCATCGTCCAGGCTACGCCCATCCACCTTGGCGTTAACCAGAGTCGTCAGCAGGTCCTCCCCTTTCTTGCCACGTCGGTCGGCGGCAAGTGATATTGCGTACATGGCCATCTCGGTTGAGGCGGCCAGGGCGTCTTCGGCCGTGGCGTCGAACTCGGGATCGTCAAACCCCACCAGGCGGTCCCCCCACGCGGCCATGAGTTGCCAGTCTTTTTCCGGCACGCCCATGAGTTCGGCAACCACTTGCAGGGGCAGACGTGCTGCTACGTCGCCGACAAACTCACACTCGCCCTCGGCCACGGCTCTCTCAACGATAACCGCGGCCCTCGCACGTAAACTCTCCGCCATGCGCGCGACCATGCGGGGGGTAAACCCGGCCTGGACAATGGCGCGAACCTTGCCGTGCTGGGGAGGGTCGAGGTTGAGCATCATGGTGCGGATGAGAGGGAGCTGCTCGGGGGTGGGGTCAGCGATCTGCGTACCCGAACGCGCAGAGGAGAAGGTCAGCGGGTCCTTGGAAACCGCCGCCACATCGGCGTGACGCAACACCGCCCAGAACCCCGGCCCCGAAGGCTCGGGGTGAAAGAACACCGGAGCGTTTTCTCTGAGCCAGGCATAGGCCTGGTGGGGGACCCCGCCAACGTAGACATCGGGGTCATAGATATCGATGTCTACGAGTTGCATAGACTAGGCGGGACTGGCCTCGGCGGTATCCCTGGCCCAGCGATAGTCGGGCTTGCCGCTGGGAGAGCGCAGGACTTCGGCGACCAGGTGGAGTTGCCGGGGCACCTTGTAACCGGCCAGACGGGTGCGGCAGTGGTCGGCGAGACTGTCCAGGGTAGGCTCGCAGCCACTACGGGGGGCAACCACCGCAGCCACCTTCTGCCCCCAACGTTCATCGCTTACCCCGACTACAACGACATCGAAAACCTCGGGGTGGGCTTTCAGTACTGCCTCGACCTCTTCGGGAAAAATTTTCTCACCACCACTGTTGATACACACCGACCCCCGCCCCAGCAGGGTAATCACACCGTCTTCTTCCACCGTGGCCATATCACCGGGCAGCGAGTAGCGGACGCCATTGGCGACGACAAAAGTTTCGGCGGTCTTTTCTTGATCCTTATAGTAGCCCAAAGGGATGTGTCCGCTGCGGGCCAGGCGTCCGATCTGTCCCGACCCCGGCACAACCGGACGGTAATCCTCATCAAGCACATAGGTGTCCGGGCTGACGGCAAAGCGCGGTCCAGGCCCGCCGCTGCTCTCCACCCCCCTGCCCTGCATGCCGGTTTCGGAGACCCCGAAACTGTCAAACACCATGATTGACGGCAGGTGCTGGCGAATCTCTTCCTTGACGGCCGCCGACAAAATGGCGCCTCCCGAACCGAGCACGACCAGGCTGGAGATGTCGTAACTGTGGCCGTCCTCGGACAAGGCTTCGGCCAGGGGGCGCGCCATGGCATCGCCCACAATGGCCAGCGACTGCACCTTTTCGGTTTCCACCAGGGTCCATACTTCATGGGGGTCAAAACGGTGGCCGGCGGTCAGTATGATTTTGTCGCCACCGTAAAGCCCCATGAAAGTCGCCCACTGGGCAGCCCCGTGCATCAGTGGTGCGACCGGCAACATGGTCATCTGCATGGGCTTTTCGCGGGCCGCGACGGCCAGTTGTGCGGGGGTTTCCACGGGCTCACCCATGGGGCTACCCCCGCCAAAAGCTCCAAAGAAAATATCCTCGTGGTGCCAGACCACCCCTTTGGGCATACCCGTGGTGCCACCGGTGTAGAGAATATAGATGTCGTCGGCCGAGCGTTCGGGGAAATCGCCCCCGCCCGATGAAGCCGCCAGGGCCTCGTCGTAGACCGCCGGCGACAGCCCGGCCGAGTCGGCCCCACTGCCGTCGTCGACTACTACAAAGACTTCCAGCGTATTGACGCTCGCGGCCACGGCGGCCACCTTGTCGCTGAACTCGCGGTGGTAGACCAGACACTTGAGGTCGGCATTGTCGAAAAGGTAGGCCAACTCCTCTTCCACGTAGCGGTAGTTGACGTTGATCGGGACCGCCCTGACCTTGTAGGCGGCCAGGCTGGCCTCGATGTATTCGGTGCAGTTGTAGAGATACAGGCCTACATGGTCGCCGGCCCCTATGCCGCAGGCCACAAAATGATGGGCCAGGCGGTTTGCCCGCTCGTCGAGCTGGGCATAGGTGAGACGGCGCTGCCCGCAAACCAGGGCCTCGCGTTCGGGTACGGCGGCGGCCACGCTTTCGTAAAGATCGGCAAGGTTGAACTCCATCTACACCTCCGGCAATGCATCCGGACCGCGGCCGCTGCCACCACCGAGCAGCCGCCTTATCGCTTCGTGCAGGAACAGACGGTGCTTCTCCTGGGCATCCGGGGACAGAGGATCCTCACCCAGCAGGCGTGCCAACAGGGATGCGTTGGCAAAGTAGCCAATGACCAGGTTGTTGAGCGTGGCCATCAACAGAGGCAATTCATGAGGCTCCCAGCCTTCGAAGCGGGGGTTGTTGGAGAGCAAGGAAACCCCGTTGCTGAACATCGGCGCCAGCCAACGCGAGGCCAGCCGGGCCAGGTTGTCTCCCCCGCTCATGGCCTCCTGCTGCACGAGTTTGGCCAGGTGGGGCTTGGCGGCAAAATGGGCCAGGATTGCGTCCACCCCACGCCAGGCAACCTCCCGAGACCACTGGCCACCGGCCATCGTGGCCATGGTACGGAACTCCTCAAAGATGGGCTGTAGACCGCGGTCTATCACGGCCTCGTAGATCCCCTCTTTGCTAGGAAAGTGGTTGTAAAGGCTGGCCGGGTTCAGATCGACGGCCGAGGCTATGTCGCGCACCGCAGTGCCGGCAAAACCGTAATCGGCAAAAAGCTTCTCGGCCGCATCCAGGATGCGGTCTGCTGTGTTTTCTTCGCGGCCGCCCATGCTCCCCCCCCCAGGCCCCCATACTAGCCTTGGGGCAGGCGTCCAAACAAACGTTTGTTCAGCACTTGGGTTAGTCTGTAGAACATGTTCTAGTTGCCCCCGCGGCCCCGCTGGTCGCCAACCGGGGGAGTCCAGAAGATGGCCATAATCGACGTAGATTTGAGCAAAGCCGAGAATTTCGACGACGGAGTGCCCCTTGAGGCTTTCCAGAAACTGAGGGCCGAGGAGCCCGTATATTGGCAGGACGAAGAGGACGGCACCGGCTTCTGGTGCGTCACCCGCTACCAGGACCTCAAATACGTCTCCACCCACCCCCAGGAGTTTTCTTCCTGGCGGGGCGGTACCAACCTCTTCGACATGCCCGAAAAGGACCTGGAAATGGTGCGCACCATGATGATCAACATGGACCCCCCCCAACACGGCAAGTTTCGCCGTATCGTTTCGCGCGGATTCACGCCCAAGATGATTGATGACCTCGAACCGATGATCAGGGAACTGGCCCGTGAAATTATCGACTCGGTCGCCGACAAGGGCCAGTGTGAATTCGTCAACGACATCGCCTGCCGCCTGCCCATGGAGGTCATCTGCGAATTGATGGGGGTGCCCAAAGAGCTGCGCAAAGAGGTCTACAACTTAAGCAACCGACTTATCGGATTCGACGATCCCGAGTACCAAAGCTCAATGGAGGACGCCAGTATGGCAGCGGCCGAAATGTTTGTGGTGGCCGAACAGGTCGGCGACATGAAGAGAAAATGCCCGGTCGGAGACCTTTCGTCCAAGATTCTCACGGGCGAGGTTGATGGCGAGAACCTCTCTCCGTTCGAGTACGACTGCTTCTTTCTCATGTTGGCCATTGCCGGCAACGAAACCACCCGTACCGTGACATCAAACGCCATGACCCTGTTCATGGAATACCCCGACCAGAAGCAGAAACTGCTCGACGACATGAGCCTCCTCCCCCGCGCCATAGAGGAATGCCTGCGTTACCGCCCCGCCCTCATACACTTTCGCAGAACCGCCACCTGTGACATCGAGTTGGGCGGCAAACAGATCCGGGACGGAGACAAGGTTTTGATATGGTACCCCTCGGTCAACCGCGACGAGGACATATTCGACGACCCCGACCGTTTCGACATCACGCGCCAGGACAACGACCACCTGGCCTTCGGCGTGGGCGAACACTACTGCCTGGGTGCCACTCTGGCCCGCCTGCAACTCACCGTTATCTTCGAGGAGATTTTAACCCGCATCCCGGACATGGAGTTGGACGGTCCCATCCGCAGGCTGCGTTCGAACTTCATCGATGGTATCAAAGAGATGCCGGTCCGGTTTACGCCGGAAAACAACGGCGGGAGAGCCTGATGAAAGTAGTAGTCGACTTTGACCTTTGCGAGTCAAACGCTCTGTGCATGAAAGCCTGCCCGGAGGTTTTTGAGATTGACGATGATGATTTCCTTCAGATAAAAGAGGAAAACCCCGACGACTCCTTGCGCGAAAAGATCCTCGAGGCAGTACGCCTCTGCCCCCGCCAGGCCATCTCCATCCAGGAAGACTGAGACCAACCGCCGAGCTGCAGGCCCGGTCTAGTAGGACTTGGGCAGGCCGAGTTCCCACTCGGCCACGTAGTTGAGCAGCATCTCCCGTGAAATTGGTGCCGTCTTGAGAAGGCGCGCGCCATTGAGCATCCGTAACAACCCGAACTCCTCGGTAAAGCCATTGCCACCGTGGGTCTCCAGAGCCGCGTCAACAGCCTTGAAGGCGTTGTCGGCCGACAGGAACTTGGCCATGTTCGACATCGTCCCCACTTCCCCCGGTGGACGTCCCTCGTCGTAGGCCCAGGCCGCCCGGTAGGACATCAGGCGTCCGGCCTCGAGCATGATCTTGGCCTCGGCCAGAGGGTGGGCCAGGCTCTGGTAAGCCCCGATAGGGGTATTCTTGAAGACCTTGCGCT
The DNA here is from genome assembly GCA_046583365.1 of Deltaproteobacteria bacterium. Taxonomy (GTDB): domain Bacteria; phylum Desulfobacterota; class Binatia; order UBA1149; family CAYXZP01; genus JAYGCL01. Next base: position 9,260 of record JAYGCL010000064.1, on the reverse strand, counting down.
CGTTGGCATACACCACAGCCTTGCGGATGGCGTTGTCGGCCATGCCGTTGCAAATGGCCGAGGCCAGGATGCGCTCGGGGTTGAGAGAGTTGAACATGGCCATAATGCCGTTGTCTTCTTCACCTATCAGATTCTCAACCGGAACCTCCATGTCGTCGAAGAACAGCGTGAACTGACGTACGCCTTCGACCGAAGCGATGGGGATCTCGTGTTTCTCCATCCCCGCGGAACTGGTATCCACCAGCATCATGGAAATGCCGTGGGCCTTGGGCAACCCCTTCTTCTCCAACTCGGCTACCGTGGTGGTGCGCACCACCAACAGCATGTACTCACAAAAGTCCACGCCCGAAATAAAGGTTTTCTGCCCGTTGACCACATAGACGTCACCCTTACGCCTGGCAATGGTCTCCATGCGAAAAGTGTTGGTGCCCGCGTTGGACTCGGTAATGGCAAAGCAGAGACGTATCGACCCGTCGGCCACTCCCGGCAGTATACGTTTCTTGAGATCCTCGGGCGCGAAGGCCGCGATACAGGCCGAGTCCATGGCCGTGACCAGTAGAATCCCCGGCGAGAACCCATGCGAACATATCTCCTCAAACCCCAGGGTCTGGGCCAGCATGCCCATGCCGTTGCCACCGTACTCTTCGGGTATAAGACATCCGAGCAGACCCACATCGGCAAAATCCTGCCACAGGTCGTCCTGGAACACCTGATCCCTGAGCATTTGATCGAGTTCCTTACGCCGGGGTTCATACTTGTCGAGCATGTCGGAAACCGCCTGACGTACGAGCTTGTGTTCCTGTGAAAATTCAAAGTTCATAGACATCTGTATATTTCCTCCGCTACCGCCGGCTAGCAGCCCTTGTAAACCGGCTTGCGTTTTTCCTTGAAAGCACGCGGGCCTTCCTTGGAATCTTCAGTCCCAAACACCCTCATGCTGTGTTCGTATTCTATGTCCATGGCCTCGGCCTCCGGCAGAAACTCGGTGGCAAGCACCGAAGCCTTTATCTCGCGTACGGCAACCGGCCCGTTCTCTGTTATACGCTGGGCAATCCCGCGGGCGGTTTTCAAAGCCTCGCCCTTGGCCACCACCCTGCCGATGAGCCCCATATCGCGCGCCTGTTCGGCGCTGTAGTGGTCACCCGTGAGCAGCAGTTCCATGGCATGGGTAAAGGGAATCTGCCGCCTGAGTCTGACCGTGGAACCACCGGTGGGGAACAGGCTCCAGCGCACCTCGGAGATGCCGAATTTGGAGCCTTCGCCGGCCACCCTTATGTCGGTGGTCTGCAGAAGCTCCGTACCGCCGGCAATGCAGGATCCCTCGACAGCGGCTATGAGCGGGGTTTTTAAACGATAATTCCTCAACAACCCCTTAAAGATAACGGAATAATCCTCACGGATTTTCTCTTCCCACTCATCCTCGGGCGGCGCTCCCCGCAAAGAACGCGACACCAGCTTGTCCAGGTCGGCGCCGCCACAGAAGCAACCCTCGGCGCCCGTCAATATGGCCACACGAATATCGTCGTCACCGTCGATCAAGTCCCAGGCATCGGCCATGCGAACCAGCATTTCCGGGTTGAGAGCATTCCTTACCTTGGGCCGGTTCATCGTGCAGGTCACGATGTGACCGTCCCGTTCCACTAACAGGGCCGCTTCACTCACTGTCTCCTCCTGTGGCCACGTCCTGGGCCCAACGGTAGTCGGGCTTCCCGCTGGGTTGGCGGGCTACTTTTTCAACCAGATGCAGTTGGCGGGGCACCTTATAGCCGGCAATCACTTTTCGACAGTGACTGCTGATCTCTTCCAGGGTCAATGGAGTCCGGCCGTCGCCGGTTGTCTGTACCACCGCCGCTACCCTCTGCCCCCAACGCTCGTCGGGCACGCCGACAACGATGGCATCAGCGACGGCCGCGTGGGACTTGAGGGCTTCTTCGACTTCCTCGGGAAATATTTTCTCACCACCGCTGTTGATGCACACCGCCCCACGTCCGAACACCGTAATGGTGCCGTCCTCTTCAATGCTGGCCAGATCACCGGTGATAGCCCAACGATGTCCGTCTATTTCGCGGAAAGTCTCGGCGGTCTTTTCCGGATCGTTGTAGTACCCCACGGGCAGATACCCCCTGCGGGCCAATTTACCCATCACCCCGGAGCCTGGGGCCAGGGGCCTCCAGTCTTCGTCCAGAACGGTAACGGTCTCCCCCATCATAAAGCGTGGGTGCCCCGACTCGCTCATGCTGCGCGAAGCCGTCATCGAGCCGGTGTGGCCGGCCTCGGTGGAACCGAAGCTGTCAACCAGCATGGTCGAGTCGAGCTTGGCCCGTAGCCGTTCCTTTATGCTGTCGGAAAATACCGCGCCGGCCGAACTGATGACCAGCAGCGAGGAGATATCATAGCTGGCCCCCTCCTCGTGCAGGGCTTCGGCCAGGGGCCGGGCCATGGCATCGCCAACGATGGTAAGGGTGTTGATTTTCTCTTTCTCCACCAGACCCCAGATGACCCGGGCATCGAGGCTTTTCTTGTGAGAGAGGATGGCCTTGCCACCCCCTAAAAGAGCGATCAATACGGCCCACTGGGCGGCGCCATGGATGAACGGGGCCACCGGCATAAAGGACAGGGGCATTGGGTTGTTGGCCACCAACTCGGCCAGGTCCTGGGGCTTCTCGATGGGCTCACCGGCCGGGTTGCCCCCCTGGAGACCGGCGAAAAAGACGTCTTTGTGGCGCCACATAACACCCTTGGGCATGCCCGTGGTTCCACCGGTGTATATTATGTAGATGTCATCGCCCGAACGCTCGTCAAAACCACGCCCCGGGTTGGCCGCTGCCAGAGCCTCTTCATAATCCCCCGATCCGATCGTAGCCGTGTCGGCACCGCTATCATCATCGACCGCCAGCAGAGTGGAGATTTTGCCGTAGCAGTCGGGAAGCTCGGCAATGATAGGGGTGAACTCACGGTGGTGGATAAGCGCAACCAGGTCTGCGTTATCAAACATGTAGCGCAATTCTTCGGCTACATAACGGTAGTTTATGTTCACCGGCACGGCGCGAATCTTGAAACAAGCCAGCAGACCTTCAACGAACTCGGTGCCGTTGTACAGATGCAGGCCAACGTGGTCGCCGGCCCCCACCCCACGCCCGTGCAGGTAGTGGGCCAGGCGGTTGGCCCTTTCATCGAGTTGGCCAAAGCTGAGGCGGCGCTCTCCGCACACCAGCGCTTCGCGCTCGGAGACTACATCTACAACCGACTCAAACAGGTCTGCGAGGTTAAACTGCATCCGGCAACACCGCCTCAGGGTTTATGCGAACCCACCATCCACATTGCAAAGAACTGAGAACCGCCGCCATAGGCGTGGCCCAGAGCCATACTCGCGCCGTCTATCTGATGCTCACCGGCATCGCCGCGTACCTGCATGGCCGCCTCGGCCAACCTCAGCATGCCCGAGGCCCCGATCGGATTGGAAGAGAGGACACCACCGGATGGATTGATCGGCATGTCGCCGTCGATGGCTGTGGCCCCCTCCATCGTCATTTTCCAGCCTTCGTTCAACTCGGCAAAGCCCAGGTTTTCCATCCACATGGCTTCAAACCAGCTGAAGGGCACGTAGATTTCGGCCACGTCTATGTCCTTGCGGGGATTTGTCACGCCGGCCTGCCGGTACAGGTCGGCCGAGCAGTCACGCCCGGCCTGGGGGTTTACCTGATTGCGGCCGGAGAACATGGTCGGCTCGCTTCGCATGGCCGTCCCCAGCACCCAGGCCGGGGGTCTTGGTGCGCTTTTCGCCATCTTTTCGTTACCCAGCACCATGGCGCAAGCTCCATCGGAACTCGGACAGGCTTCAAGGTAGCGAATGGGATCCCAAAGCATCGGCGAGTTGGCCACCATCTCTTCACTGATGTCTTCCAGGTGCAGGTGGGCGTAGGGGTTTTTAAGCGCATTCAGACGGTCCTTGACGGCCACCTTGATGCCAACGTCGGCCGGGGCCTTGGAGCGGTTCATGTAGGCCCGTATCAAAGGGGCAAAGTACCCTCCGGCGCCCGCCACCAGGGGAATCTGGAAAGGGATGTTGGCCGTAATAGCCCAGGTGGTGTCCGACTCGGACTGTTTCTGCCAGGCCAGAGTCAGTACCCGTTCGTGTATACCGGCATGGATAAGGTGCGCGGCAACCAGCGCCGTAGAGGCCCCCACGCTACCGGCCGTGTGCACACGCAACAGCGGCTTGCCCACGGCACCGATGGCCTCGGCCAGATAGAGTTCGGGCATCATCACTCCCTCGAAAATATCAGGAGCCTTGCCGATCACCACGGCATCAACGTCGTCCCAGCCCAGAGCGGCGTCTTCCAGGGCACGCTTGGCCGCCTCACGAACCAGGCCGGCCATGGAGAGGTCCCCACGTTTGGCCTTGTGGTGGGTCTGACCGATTCCAACTATGGCGCAACGTTCAGACATCAGCGGGCCTCCATCATACAGACGAGATTTTGTTGCAGGCAGGGCCCCGAGGTGGCATGGGCCAGCGCAAGCCCGGCTGAGCCGTCCATTATCCGAGAGGCGGCCTCGCCTATGCGTATAAGTCCGGCGGCCATTATCGGATTGGCCGCAAGTGCCCCTCCCGACGGATTCAGCTCCACCCCAGCGGCCAGGCCGAGAGCCTTGCGCAGGATTATTTCCTGGTGGCTGAAGGGGGCGTAGACCTCGGCCACATCAGGACTGCCGTTGCCGGCACCGGCCTTTTCGGCAGCCAGGGTGGTGGAAGGCGAACGCGTCAGATCTCGACAACCCAGGGCCTGAGCCTCCACGCGGTGGTCGATGCCGCTTATCCAGGCCGGCCTCTTACACAGACGGCGGGCCACATCTCCGGCCGCCAGCACCACCGCGGCAACACCGTCGGAGATCGGTGCGCAGTCGTGCTTGCGCAACGGCGAGGCAATATACGGGGACTCGAGAAGTTCGCTGGCCACAAAGTCCCCCTTTACCTGGGCGTTGTCGTTGGCCATCGCTTTCTTGCGGTTGGCCACGGCCACCTCGGCCATCTCAAGTTCGCTTGCGGCGCCGGCATCTATCAGCGCACGCGCCTGCAGAGCAGCCACAGAGACCGCATCCGGCCACAACGGCGCCACCAGGTAAGGGTCCAACTGCCGACTCAGCACCTCGGCGATGTCGCCGAGTGAACTTCTCCCGAAACCGTAGGCCAGCGCCGTGTCCACCTCCCCGGTCTGGATTCTCACCCACGCCTCGTAAAGCGCCCAGGCTCCATCCATTTCAACATGAGACTCGACGATCGGAGGCCAGGCCGCAATAGCGTCGAGCGCCGTGACGAAAGAAAAGGAGACCCCGCAGAGGTAATCGCTACTGCCCGAACAGGTAAACCCTATCTGTTTGCGCTCCAACCCCGAACGCTCGATGGCCTCGGTCACCACCGGCATAAGCATCTCCACCTCGTTGCGGTCGGTCTCGCGGCGAACCGAGGGGGACTGGGCAAATGAAATTACGGCAACATCACGCATTACAGGTGGTCCTTGTAGCTGTCATAGGAAGCGTCGGGCTCCCCCGTGGGCTTGAAGTAGCGGAGGTTGTCGAAACTCGGAGTCCTTTCTTGCTCCGGCAGCCATACCGCCTGCACGCGTTGGCCCATATGCACGTCCTCGACGGCCACCTCGGCCAGCATGGCAAACAACGGTATGTCGGCGCCGTCGATCAGAATGGAGGCACAAACGTAGGGAATCTCCACGGCCTGGCCGTAAAACGGAAGATTCACAATACAGAAGGTAGTTACCGTACCGGTGTCGGATATCTCAACTTCATCACGAGTCGGCACCGCACAGGTCGGACAGGAACCCCGCGGGGGGACGTAGACCTTATCGCACTCGGGACAGCGCTGGGCGATGAGCTTCCCTTCCATGAGCCCGCTCAGAAAACGCCGCTGCGCCTTACCGGCGGTGTGCGTGTAGTCGAGCCGTACCAGAGTGGTGATCATCTTGACCGGCTTGGCCGCTTTTTCCTCTCCCCCCTGGCCCATCACGCGGCCTCCGGCTCAAAACATTCAATGTCTGTGATCATTCCCTCTCTCTGCTCTTTCCACCGCACCGTCACCCGCATACCGGTGGACATGGCACTTTCCTCGCCACTGTCGACGACATGCAGGAGTGCCGTGTCGGCACCGTCGAGCTTTATAAGGGCCCAGGCAAAAGGTTTGCCCAGCGGTTGCTTCTCTCTCGGCTGGTTGACCCAGGACCAGGTTGTGACGCTGCCCCCTGGTCCCACATCTACGAACTCGTCGGTCACATCCTCGGCCGTTTCGGGGTCGTACTCGCTGGGCGGCACCAGCACCCGACCGTTCCTGGTACGGACCCCGGTAAGGCGGCCGTCACGGAGGCCGGTCAGGAAGTGCCCGATCACCGGGCCTACGCTTCTGGTATAGGGAAACTCTAGAATGTGTTGGGCGGTAAACACCCCCTGGCTATTGGTATCCGGCACGGGTTCTCCTTGTCGCAGACCGCCCGGCTGGATTGCTGTGCCGGGACAAGTGCGGGGAAACAAATTGAAACGTGTTCTAGTCTAAGTCAACCCCCTCCCTTGTGCGCCAGGCTCCAGTCCCAGCTTGCTTTGTCCCCCCCGTGTGACTAAACGGGGTCGCGCGAGCCGGGTGCCCACCCTCCACTGCCGCCGACACCACAAAACCGTGGCCGCACACCTAGAGGAACAACTGCAACGCGACGTCGATCGCATTCGTGACAAGGTGCGCGAGATGGCCGACCTCGCCCTGCGTGCCCTGGAGGACTGCGTAAAGGCGCTGGCCGAGGGCGATACCCGCCTGGCCTACTCCTCAATCATCCGGGACTCCCGCATCGACGACCTCGAAAAACTCATCGACGGTATGTGCGTGGAGTTCATGGTGCGCCACATACCGGTAGCCGCCAACCTGCGCTTTGCCCACTCGGTGGCCAAGATCGTGCTGGAGTTGGAACGGATCGGTGACTACGCCGAAAGTATAAACCGCCAGGCCATCCTGCTCTCCCGTGCCGAGACCCGCCCCGACCTGACAAAAATAGAAGAACTGGCCCAGGTCGCAATCGAGATGGTTCGCCAGGCATCACGGGCCTTCCTGGACCAGGACGCTGAACTTGCCCGCGTAGCCCAGACCCTGGATGCCCGCGCCAACAGCCTTCACCAGGAGGTCTACCGCGATCTGCTCGGCCACAGACCGACCGGCTCCGAAGATTTGTCCACCCTTTTCTCCGTGCTGTCGGTGGCCAATCGTTTTGAGAGAGTGGCCGACCAGGCCGATAACATCTGTGACGAAGTGCTTTACATAGAGACCGGCCAGGACAATCGCCATGTTCTGACAAAAGACATCCAGGTGCTCTTTGTGTCCTCGTCAAACTCCTGCCGCAGCCTGATGGCCGAGGGCATAGGAAGAACCATCGCCGGTGATCACTTCGACTTTCTCTCGGCAGGGGTGGACGCGGCCGCGCCCGACCCCGGCGCCGTAAAATTCCTGGCCGAGAAAAGCATTGATCTCTCCGATCACAAGGCAACCACCGTAACCGACCTCGGCTCCCTCAGCAGATTCAAGGTCGTGGTGGCCATAGGCGAGGAGGCCGCCGCCGCTATCTCCACCCCGGGCTACAAAACCATCGTTCTGGAATGGGACGTTCTCAACCCGCTCGAAGCCACGGCTGACGACCAGGAACGACAGGAACTCTACGCAGTGGTCTTCGACGACCTGCTTGGACGCATCAGCAGCCTCATCCGCGGCCTCCACGGCACGGCCTCGGATTTAGACTGAGCGGAAACCGACCATATGAAACACACCATCCAGCCCCCCTTTCACCCGGCCAGCATGGTGATTACGACCGTGGCACTAGTCGCCCTGGTGGCGGGCTTGCCCCTGGTCGGCGGCTGTAGCCGCAGTGACAGGTCCACGCGCACGCTCATCCAGAACAAGGGCTCCGACACCATGGTCAACCTGGCCCAGTCCTGGGCTGAAGAGTACGGCAAAGTAACCGCCGATGTTGGCGTCGCGGTAAGCGGTGGAGGGTCGGGCACCGGCATTGCCGCCCTCATAAACGGCACCGTGGACATAGCCAACGCCAGCCGTGGAATCCATACCAGCGAACGTGAGAGCGTTCGCAAGATCAACGGCGTTGAGGCCATCGAACACACGGTGGCAACCGACGCGGTGGTTTTTTTCCTCCACCCTAACAACCCGGCTACAGGACTGACCATCGGGCAACTGGCCTGCATCTACGGAGAGGGTGGCAAGTGCGAGACCTGGGATGCGCTCGACATAACGGTCCCGGGGTGTTCGGGACAGAAAATCATCCGTGTAAGCCGGCAGTCCAACTCGGGCACCTACGTGTTCATACGCGAGGCGGTGCTGGGGGCAACGCGAGACTTTAAACTTGGAAGCCACGACATGCAGGGCAGCAAGGATGTGGTCGACCTGGTCTCCAAAACCCCATGCTCCATCGGTTATAGCGGCCTGGCCTACGCCACCGAAGAGATCAGGATGCCGTGTATCGCCAAGGATTCATCGGCCAGGTGCATTAACCCCAGCATCGAGAATGCGCGCTCCGGACTCTACCCCCTGTCTCGCCCTCTGTTCATGTACACGCTGGGCCCGCCCGAGGGTGAGGTCAAAAAATACTTGGACTGGATACTTTCCGATGCCGGCCAGGCCATTACCATGGCCCGCGGATTCATTCCGGTTAATTGATGTAAACCCCGGTGGCCCACACTACGGCGAGTTCAAACAGCCGCCGACGCCTGATGACAGGATCCCTGTCGGAAAGCGTCATCGAGTGGCTTATCCGTATCTGCGGTTTCAGCGCGATATTTTTCGTTTTCAGCATCTTCTTGTTTGTCTTCGCCTCGAGCGCTGATTTCATCCTCCACCGCCTCGACTTCGCAGAATTTTTCGGCAGTTCCCAGTGGTATCCGACCTCGGTGGCCAACAAGCGCTATGGGACGCTGGCCCTTCTGTCGGGAACCGTGAGCGTGACCCTGCTTGCCATGGTCATCGCCGTCCCTCTTGGACTCGGCACAGCCATCTTCATTTCCGAGTTCACCACAGGCATGTTCAAGGAAGGGCTAAAGATCATCATCGAACTGTTGGCCGCGATTCCCTCTATCGTCTGGGGTTTCATCGGGTTGGTCATCCTCAATCCCGTCATCATCAAGATCTTCGACGCCCCCATTGGGCTCAACGTTCTCAACGGCGGGCTCATACTGGGATTGATGAGCGTTCCTATCGTGGTTTC
>JAYGCL010000014.1:0-5999 GCA_046583365.1 Deltaproteobacteria bacterium | reverse complement strand
CGTGAAGTTCCCAGCGCCGTCGTTACTCATAATTGTGAGACCAGTACTACCGACGGTATCTGGCCACATGCATAGCAGCATGTCGATATCGCCGTCAGCCCCGAAGTCCACAGCATGCGCATCCTGCGCCTCCGTCATCGAGGTAGACGCCTCGATAGTGTGGAGCGTGTCTAGGGTGTTGCAGACGTCATCCGAACAAAGCTGCCCGTCACCGCATTCGGCGCCGCTGCTGCAAGTGGTCGGCGCGCAGTCGCCGGCGCAGCCATCACCGCCGACGTTATTCCCGTCATCACAGTGCTCTGTCCCGCCGTTGAGGTAGCCATCGCCACACGTGGCGGCAACGCAGCCGACCAGACAGTCATCCGTATTGCTGGCGTTGCCGTCGTCGCAGGGCTCGCCGGCAGCGGCATTGGCCGTGCCATCACCGCAACTCACGGACGTGCAATCGACATCGCAACTGGCCGACTCACCACCGTCGTCGCAGAACTCTACCCCGGCTTGCACAGAGCCGTCGCCGCAGCTGGCCGCTTGGCAACTGTTTGGACAGGAATCGGTATTGCTGGAGTTGCCATCATCGCAGGCTTCGCCCGCAGACGTGTTCACGATGCCATCACCGCAAGAGGCCGTCGTGCAGTCAGTGTTGCAGCTGGCGGACTCGCCGGCACCGTCGCAATCCTCTACCCCACCTTGCACGTAACCGTCGCCGCAACTGGCCGCCTGGCAGGAGTCAAGGCAGGTATCTGTGTTGTCGGAGTTGCCGTCGTCGCAGGGCTCGCCCGCAGACGTGTTAACGACCCCATCACCGCAGCTCACGGCCGTGCAATCGACATCGCAGCTGGCCGACTCGCCAGCGTCGTCGCAGTCCTCTACCCCGGCCTGCACGTATCCGTCGCCGCAGGTGGCCACCTGGCAGGCCACCACCGACGAGGAAGATAAGCAGGCATCTGTGTTGTCGGAGTTGCCGTCGTCGCACTGTTCGAAGCCGTCCCACGTGTAACCGTCGCCGCAGGAGGCGTATTCGCAAGTGTTGAGGCAGGTATCTGTGTTGTCCGTATTGCCGTCGTCGCACTCTTCAGCTGCAGGTGGGGTGGCCCGGCCGTACATATCGTCCCCCCAGCACTGGACCGCGCCCGAGCTGTTTATCGCGCAGGTGTGCAAGTCGCCTGCTGAGGCCTGCACGAACGCGCCCACAGGCGAGTTCGATTGCCCGGAGTAATCGTCCCCCCAGCACTGGACCGTGCCCGAGCTGTTTATCGCGCAGGTGTGTAAGTCGCCTGCCGAGACCTGCGTAAAGGTGCCCGCAGGCGGGCTTGACTGACCCTCGTAATCAGACCCCCAGCACTGGACCGCGCCCGAGCTATTGATCGCGCAAGCGTGTTCAAAACCTGCCGAGACCTGCGTAAAGGTGCCCGCAGGCGGGCTTGACTGACCGTCGCCATCGTTTCCCCAGCACTCGACCGCGCCCGAGCTGTTAATGGCGCAAGCGTGTTCATAACCTGCCGAGACCTGCGTGAAGGTGCCCGCAGGGGGGAACGACTGGCCGGCGGAATAGTCCCCCCAGCACTCGATCGTGCCCGAGCTTTTTATCGCGCAGGTGAAGTACAAGCCTGCCGAGACCTGCGTAAAGGTACCCGCAGGTGGGCTCGACTCGCCATAGCTATCATTCCCCCAGCACTGGACCGCGCCCGAGCTATTGATCGCGCAAGCGTGTCCAAAACCTGCCGAGACCTGCGTAAAGGTGCCCGCAGGCGGGCTTGACTGACCGTCGCCATCGTTTCCCCAGCACTCGACCGCGCCCAAAGGGGTGATCCCGCAGCTGAAATGTCCCCCCGTCGAGATTTGCGAGAAGTAACCCTCGACAACCCCGTTGCCACACGTCCCGGCCTCGGCCTGAGACGGCGCCAAGGCCAAGCCTAAAATAACTGCCGCAGTGGCGGCCCAGGTAACTACTCTCACAGAACAACCTTCCGAACGAAGACCTTTTCAGCCTTGGTCCAGTCTCTCACAGTGTCGCGACGGTAGTCAATGGATTTTTCGGTATTGCGCCAAGGCCACCCCCCCGAGTGGGGTCAGTTCAGCCCATTTCGAGCACGATCTTGCCGAAATTGGCGTTGGCATCCATGCGTTTGTGAGCCTCTGAAACCTCACCCATGGGGTAAACGCTGTCGATGACCGGGACCACCTGCCCCGAGGCCAGCGCCGCTAATACACGGTGGCTGAAGGAACGGGTTGCGGCCGCCTTCTCTGCAAGACTGCGAGAGCGCAGTACGGTGCCGCGCAGCTCCAGACGTTTGGCCAACAGCAGTCCGAGGTTGAGCTCGGCCCTGAGGCCGCCGACCAGGCCGATGGTGACGATACGTCCTTTGAGAGCCGCCGCCTTGATGTTCTGCTCCAGGAAAGTTGCGCCTACCAGATCCAGAATCACGTCGGCTCCCTTTTGGGCGGTAAGCTCGGCTACACGCTCGGCAAAATCTTCTTGCTGGCTGTTGATCGTTGCATCGAGCTTGAACTGGTCGGCGCGCTCCAGTTTGTCGGCAGAGCGAGCGGTGCCTATCACCGTGTGGGCTCCGTAGAGGCGGGCCACCTGTACGGCGGCCAGGCCAACCCCGGAGCCGACGGCGTGGACGAGCACGGTCTCGCCCTCGGCCGTACGGCACTGCTCCAGACCATCGTTGGCCGTTATGAATGCTTCGGGTACGGCTGCGGCCTGGGTCCAGGAAAGATTGGTCGGCACTTTAACGGCCAGGCTTGCGTGCGTGGTGAGGTACTCGGCATGGCCGCGCCCGGCCAGAATTCCCATCACGCGGTCCCCGGCGACAAACCCTTCGGTGCCCTGGCCAAGGGCCGCCACCTCGCCGGCAAACTCGAGGCCCGGAATCTCGTCGTCGTGTTTGGGTCCCGGCTGTGGATAGAGGCCGCTGCGCTGTAGAAGGTCGGCACGGTTGAGGCCGGCAGCCCGGACCTTGACCAGTATCTCGCCCGGCCCGGCCTCGGGCATGGGACTCTCGGCGACCTTGAGGACCTCGGGTCCGCCGTACTCTTTGATTACAACTGCCTTCACGGGGAATGCGTACGCGCCAAGTCGACTCTACCCCGCCCGCGCAAAGTGGACAAAGCAGCGCTATGAAGTAACGAGCCTTGCTATATAGCGGGGCAGTTACGACAATACTTAATCCGAGGCAGACATTAGTGGACCCATTGGAAAAGTCGCCGGTGATTGTCATTGGCATGCATCGCTCGGGCACGAGTCTGGTCAGCCGCGTGTTGAGCGACCTCGGGGTTTTTATGGGCTGGCGCCAGGACCGCAACGCCGAAGCGCGTGCTTTCATAGCTCTGAACAAATGGTTGCTGGTCCAGGCGGGCGCGGCCTGGGACCAGCCTGAGCCCCTCGATCTGTTTCTGGCCGACCGGCCGAGCAGGACCATTGCCGCCGACTTCTGCCGCGATGCCCTGGCCGGACGGGCTGGCCTTTCTTTTCTGGGCCCCCGGGGTTGGCTGCGCACCCGCAGCCTCGACGCCTATCGCGGCCAGTGGGGTTGGAAGGACCCACGCAATACGCTCACCCTTCCCCTGTGGCGCGACCTCTGGCCCAATGCACGGGTGGTCCATGTTCTGCGCAACGGTCTGGATGTGGCCGCAAGCCTCAAACACCGGCATGAGCAGAGGATCGATCACGCCCGCAAGCACCTTGCCTCGCGTCGCTGGCACTGGCGTGCGAGCAAACGCAGCCTTGATGCAGCACGCTTTGCATCCATGGATGGTGGCATGAGCCTGTGGCAGCACTATGTGGGCCAGGCCCGCGCGGCCCTGGTTACAGCAGGACACAAGGGTATCGAGTTGCGCTACGAAGACCTGCTGCGCCAACCCGACGTCGAACTGGCACGCCTGGGCCGATGGCTGGGCCTCCCCGACCCGGCCCCAGGGCTCGAATCGTTGACAGTGACCGTGGACTCCGGACGCGCCGAAGCATGGCGGCAGGATAAAGAGATCTGTGACGAGGCGCCCCGTTTTGCCGGGCTGCTGGCCGATTTTGGATATCGAATAAACTGAAGGGCCTTGCATCAGCTGCCCCTGCTCGGCAGGTTGCAAGGCCGCCGCTACCGGCGTCTCCTACACCATGAAGTTCGGAATCTTCTATGAGCATCAGCTCCCGCGACCCTGGACCGAGGAGCGCAACGATCAGGCCCTCATCGAGGAGGCCCTGGAGCAGGTCGAGGCCGCCGACCGCCTCGGTTACGACCACCTGTGGGTGGTAGAGCACCACTTCCTCGAAGAGTACTCCCACTCTTCGGCCCCCGAGGTCTTCCTGGCCGCCGCCAGTCAACGCACAAAAAACATCCGCCTCGGCCACGGCATCGTAAATATGCTGCCCAAAGTGAACCACCCCGCGCGGGTGGCCGAACGGATTTCCACCCTGGACCTCATAAGCAACGGACGAGTCGACTTCGGCACCGGGGAATCCAGCGCGCGCATCGAGCTTGAAGGTTTTGGTGCCGACCCCGCTCTCAAGCGTGAGATGTGGACCGAGGCTCTGGCCGAATGTACGCGCATGATGACCACCGACCCCTACCCCGGCTTTGAGGGCGAATACTTTTCAATGCCCTGCCGTAACGTCATGCCCAAGCCCCTGCAGAAGCCGCACCCCCCGGTGTGGGTGGCCTGTTCCAACCGAGCGACCATTCACCTGGCCGCCAAGCTCGGGCTTGGCGCCCTCACCTTCGCCTTTACCGACCCGGCCGAGGCCCACCTTTGGGTAGAGGACTACTACACCACGCTAAAGACCGAATGCGTGCCGCTTACCGAGGTGGTAAATCCCAACATCGCCATGGTCACGAGCTTCTCGGTCCACGACGACCCGGCCGAGGCCGACCGACGCGGCAAGCAGGGCTTTCAGTTCTTCGCCTTCGCGCTTGCCCACTACTACCTGTTCGGCTCTCAGCAGCCCGGGCGCACCGACATCTGGGAACTGTTCCAGGAGCAGGCCGACCAGTTCAACATCGCCATCGGCGAGGAAGCCTATGGTGGCATAGGCACCCCCGAGACTGTGGCCAGCCACTGCCGTGCCTTTGAGGAGGCCGGCGTCGACCAGGTGGTCTTCATCCAACAGGGCGGCAACAACCGCCACGACCACATCATGGAGACCCTCGAATTGTTTGCGGGCCGCGTGATGCCGGAATTCAAGGAACGAGAGCAGGCTCGCCAGGCCGACAAGGCCGCCGAGATGGCTCCCTACATAGAAGCGGCCTTTGCGAGAAAGCGCGCTCTTGCCGGCAACGGCAAGGCTGCCGCCGACGACCCGCCCGTGGTCGATTCCTACGGCCGCTCTATCGTTGCCGGCGACGACACCGCAGCCAAACTTTTCTGATCCGTAAAATAGGGGCGAGGGTGAGACTCGAACTCACGACCTAGGGATTATGAGCCGGTCTGAAGACGATGACGAAAATCCCGAATAAACAGCTTTTCTCTTTAAATACGGCTAGTTAAACGAATCGCGTTTTTACGCCCTGTCCTGCCATTTGCCCTTATTTACACCCTCTACTGACACCCCTACTGACACCAGATTTAGGGGGGATGTAGGAGCCGTGTGGGGGTTTTTGTGGTGAAGGGGCTACTGGCGGGCAATCGTCACGGAGATACCGACTGTGGCGTGAGTCCTAATCCAACTCTAGGTCACTCACGACCTTCCCAACGACTGTCGCGACACCGCTAACGGTGTGGGCTTCAACAACTGGTCCCTGGGCATCGGCAAATGGAGCTTCAGCCGACACACAGAGGGCAAGAACCATCGTGAATATTCTTCCTGTTGTCACATTGAAGATTATATCATTGATTCCCTGCCGCTTTTCCTCCCAACGGCCTGTGACGGCCTCGTATACCATCTACGGCAGAACCTCCTTGTCGGACTTGTCTAACTCCAAACTCTCAGGAGCGACAATGAGCTCAAGCACTCCTGTGGTTTCTGGGAACGTGTCTCTTAGCTCATGCCCCGGCTTGGCCCA
>JAYGCL010000083.1:0-1832 GCA_046583365.1 Deltaproteobacteria bacterium | reverse complement strand
GGCGCACAGCACCACCGCGGCGCGGGCACCGACCAGCTGCTCTTGCTGGTCCTTGTGGGCCACCACGCCGACCACGCGACGGTCGTCGTCGACCACCAGGGTTTCAACCAGAGTGTCGGTCTGGATTCTGGTCCCCGAGCCCTCAACGGCGGCAACCAGGCTGCGCATGAGTTGGCCGCCTGCCTCTATACCGTCTTGCCTGACGGTGTGGCCGCGGGGGGCGGGACGGGCCAGGTCCAGGTAGGGCCAGGCCTGCTCGCTGCCCGAGTAGCTGAGGCAGTCGTCGGTGGGCGTGTAGGAGCCGTCGCCGTAGAACGATTCTTTGAACGGCAATCCGTGGGCAACCAGCCAGTCAAAGTGCTCAACCGAACCGTCACAGAACTGGCGAATCTTGGCCTCGTCTACCCCCGGCCCGCACGAGGCCATGAGGTACTTGAACATCTCCTCGGCCGAATCCTCAAAACCGCAGACCTTCTGGATGGCCGTACCCCCGCCGAGGTAGATCTGGCCGGTAGACAGGGCCGTGGTGCCACCGCCGCCGCTCGAACGCTCGAGCAGCAAAACGTCGGCGCCTTCGGCGCGGGCCTCCAGTGCGGTGCAGGCACCGGCGCCGCCAAAGCCGACCACCACGACATCGGCCTCGACATCCCAGTCGCCGACCTCCGAGAGTCGCCGCGGCACGGCCGCCCGCCCCATGTCTCGCTTCTTACCCACCGCGGCTGCCTTTTATCATCAAAACTCAAAACACCCGAAAGCGCTTTTGCACGTGCGCCTGGCGGATACGGATCTGCCGGCGACGCTCATCGGCAGATACCGTGCGCGTTGCCGCGGGCAGGTGGCGGCGGATTTCGTCAAAGCGTACCTTTTTTGCGGTAATGCTCGGCCACTGCTCCGTCGGTGGTGGCTCGCTGTAGGCCCAGCGCGGGGCCATGAACCCCTCACGGTGACCCGAAGTGTCGATCCAGTTGGGAACGCCAGGGTCGCGGTGGGCGATGACCAGCCGGACCGTGCCGTCGGCATCGACGTCGGCCTGGGTGCCGTTAAGACTACCCGTGCGGTCGGCGTACTCCATCGACTCGCCCCATAGGTTACCGACCTGAAAGCCCATGTACTGGGGCTTGGCAACAATACGGTTCTCGACGATGAGAGCCTCGTCGGCCTCCAGCTCAAAGACCCCACCCGCATACAGGTTGGTACTCATGCCGCCCCCGGTAGCGCCCGAGGCCGCGTTTATCGTGTTGAACTCGTTGCGCCTGAACTCCACTCCCGCAATTCCGCCTTCGCGGTGGCCATAGGTTCCCATCAGGATGGTCCAGAACGCATTCCAGAAATGCATCTGTCCGCGTACCAACTCGCCGCAGCGACGCAACTCGGCGGCCGCACGCGCCGGGTCGTAGGCCGGGCCCGCGCTGCCTTGGGCGTCGATGCAACGGATGGCCAGGTGAATGGCATCCTCGCGCTCCCAATCGTTAAAGAGCTGGCGGCCACTTACGTAGGTGGCATAGCGCTCGTCCGCCTGGTCGGGATCATCGGGGTGGGGATGCCTGGCCACCTTGAGAGTCGAAATAAAATTTCCCTTGTGTCCGGGCGGGCGCTGGGGCGACAGCAGAATCTCGAAACTTCCATCGGCTTCCACCTCGATGGCACTGGAGTCCAGCCGCCCGGTTTGAGTCTTCACTCCCGGGCGCAGCTCACGCAGGTCGCCGGAATCACCGGCCAACACCCCACTGCTGACCTCGAAGATCAGGTAGTGCGGTGCCCGGCGGCCCGTTGCCGCCGGCTCCTGGCCCCGCCACTGTCGATAGTCACCGGCCTGCCCCGAGATGATATAG
>JAYGCL010000094.1:0-17659 GCA_046583365.1 Deltaproteobacteria bacterium | reverse complement strand
CCAACGAAACCGGTGACCTTGGGCGTCTTGTTGACCAGGTGCCAGTTGTCATCGGTCATATCCATCTGAACAAGGATGTAGCCGGGGAACAGGTTGCGGCTAGCCGTGCGCTTCTTGCCCTTTACCAGCTCTATGACCTGTTCGGCCGGCACCAGGATCTCTCCGAACGTGTCGGCGGCGCCGCTAGCGCGCACGCGCTCCTCGAGCTGCGATTTTACCTTGCCCTCGTAGCCCGAGTAGGTGTGTACGACGTACCAGTCCATTGCCATTCTCAGAACACCAGACCCATGAGCCGCGACAGTATGTAATCGACCAGCCCGAGATAGACGGCCACGAAAGCGACTATGACGACGACCACGCCGGTAAACCCGACCGTCTCCTTTCTCGGAGGCCAGTAGACCTTGCGCAACTCCACGACGACCTCGCCGAGGAACTCGCGCCCCTGTCCTATGTATTCGGTTACGTTAGCCATCTTTCCTATGCTGGCGGGTCAGGCAGGACTCGAACCTGCAGCCCTCGGATTTGGAGTCCGATGCTCTACCCATTAGAGCTACTGACCCTCAAGCCAGGTACTTCCCGTATCTACACCTTTCCTTCTTTGTGGAGCGTGTGGCTCCGACATGCCGGGCAGTACTTCTTACGCTCGAGCTTGTCCTCGTTAATCTTCTTGTTACGGCTGGCACGGTAGTTCTTCCGTTTGCAACTGGCGCAAGCCAAGACGACCTGGTCACGCACCGCCCCTACTCCGTAATGGAGGTAACGACGCCGGCTCCCACCGTGCGCCCGCCCTCACGAATGGCGAAGCGGAGCCCTTCGTCCATCGCTATCGGCATTATCAACTCCACCGCCATCGTCACCGTGTCGCCGGGCATCACCATCTCCGTCCCCTCCGGAAGCGTGCAAACCCCAGTCACGTCCGTGGTCCGAAAATAGAACTGAGGCCTATATCCGTTGAAATACGGCGTGTGACGGCCTCCCTCATCCTTGGTCAGCACATAGGCCTCGGCCGAGAACTTCGCATGCGGTGTAATGGCACCCGGCTTGGACAGTACCTGCCCGCGCTCCACCTCGTCCTTCTTCGTCCCGCGCAACAGGCAGCCAACGTTGTCCCCGGCCTGACCGTCGTCCAAAAGCTTACGGAACATCTCCACCCCCGTGATCGTCGTCTTGTCCGTGTCACGGATACCCACAATCTCCACCTCGTCGCCCACCGTCACCTTGCCGGTCTCAATACGACCGGTTACCACCGTTCCACGGCCCGAAATCGAAAATACGTCCTCGATGGGCATCAAAAAGGGCTTGTCCACCTCGCGCTTGGGTATCGGAATGTAATTGTCGAGCGCCGACATAAGCTCGCCTATGCACTTGATCGACTCTTCATCGTCCGCGTCCTCGAGCGCCTTTAGCGCCGAACCCGTCACAATCGGTATATCGTCGCCGGGAAACTCGTACTTCGAGAGAAGCTCGCGGACCTCTAGCTCCACCAACTCCAATAGCTCGGCGTCATCCACCGTGTCGGCCTTGTTCAAAAAGACCACTATCCGCGGCACACCCACCTGGCGAGCCAGCAAAATGTGCTCCCGCGTCTGAGGCATCGGACCATCGGCCGCCGATACAACCAGTATCGCACCGTCCATCTGCGCCGCACCCGTTATCATGTTCTTGACGTAGTCGGCGTGACCCGGACAGTCCACGTGGGCGTAGTGACGCTCGTCACTCTCGTACTCCACGTGCGCCGTGGCTATCGTTATCCCTCTCTCGCGCTCCTCGGGTGCCTTGTCTATCGCGTCAAACTCAATGAAATCAGCTTGACCCTTCTTCGACTGCACCAGCGTGATCGCCGCTGTCAGTGTCGTCTTGCCGTGGTCTACGTGACCTATCGTCCCCACATTCACATGGGGCTTGGTCCTGTCAAACTTCTCCTTCTTGGCCATCTGATTTCTACTCCTGCTTTACTCGCGATCACGCTCAGCTGTGGAGCCCACGACCGGACTTGATCCGGTGACCTCGTCCTTACCAAGGACGTGCTCTACCGCCTGAGCTACGTGGGCAAGCCTCGTCACCGCAAGCGGGAGACGAGATTCGAACTCGCGACCCTCAGCTTGGAAGGCTGATGCTCTAACCAACTGAGCTACTCCCGCGTGAATCCATGATCTGCCGACACTTCGCGTCCCCCATCCTCAATTATGGTGGAGAGGGGAGGACTCGAACCTCCGTAGGCATTAGCCGGCAGATTTACAGTCTGCTCCCGTTGACCGCTTGGGTACCTCTCCCTTTTTTCAACTCGCTAAAAAACCCTGGGGCCGATGGCCAGACTCGAACTGGCAACCTACTGATTACAAATCAGTTGCTCTACCAGTTGAGCTACATCGGCTCAGTCGTCTACCCGCTGTGCATCGCCAATGACCGCCCCAACTCTGCCGCCCAAACGCCGACGCAAACACGGATGATTATCAACCGCCATCTGGCGTGTCAACACGAAAACCCTCTGAAAAGGGCCTTTTCCCGCACTCTGTACATGGCCAGGGCGGCAGCCACCGAGGCATTGAGGCTTTCGGCCCGGCCGGCCATGGGCAGACGGACCAGTTCATCGCAGCGGGAGGCCACCAGACGGCCCAAACCACCCCCCTCGCCACCCAGAACCAGCCCCAGGGCCGGGCCCGGGTAGGAAGAGGCCAGCTCTGCATGGTCGGGGTCGGCGTCCAGACCCACCAGCCAGAAGCCACTGCGGCGGGCCTCGTCGAGGGCCTGGACCAGATTGGCCACCCGGCACACCGGCACCCTTAAGGCTGCACCGGCCGATACCCGTGCAACCACGGCCGTTATCTGGGCACTGCGGCGCCTGGTCACCACCACCGCCCCGGCCCCGGCAGCCTCGGCAGTACGAATAATAGCCCCCAGGTTGTGGGGGTCGGATATGCCGTCCAGAAACAGCAGCAGGCTTTGGACAGCATCCGGGGCGGCCTCCTGGTCGGCGGTCTGCCGGGCTGCCTGCTCGACTGCCTGGCTGAAGTCGGCATAAGCGTAGACAATCTCGGCGGCTATGCCCTGACTCCTGGCCCCGCACAGGCGGTCGCACTCCCCTGGCCCGGTCCGCGAAACGGCAAATCCCCCTGCCCTGGCCCGGTCTGCTATCTCGGCGGCCCGGTGCCCGGCGCCGTCTTCCAGAAAGACCGAACGTACGGCTTTTACCGAGGGGGCACCGCCGAGAACGGCCTCAACGGCATGAGGACCACCCACAAACAGGTCGGCGGCGGCCGTTCCACTACGCCCACGCTCTGCCTGCTGACGCCGGCCCCCTTTCTTACGTACTCCCATTGACTGGATGCTCAGCTGCCTGGATGCTCAGCTGCCTGGATTTACAGCTGCCTGGATTTACAGCAACCATCGGGTTGACTACACTGGCCGCTGTAATGGGTAAAATCCTGCAAAGGTACCTGGCCGTTGAAATAGGCGGTTCGTTCTTGGCGGGGCTGTCCATATTCACCTTCATCCTGCTTATAGCCCGCATCCTCGACCTCATGGACCTTGTGCTGTCGAGGGGGGTCCCAGGGCTGGAGGTTGTAAAGCTATTCGCCCTCATCCTTCCCTCTTTCCTTGAGTTGACCATACCCATGGCCATGTTGCTGGGTGTGGTCGTGGCTTTCGGGCGTCTGTCGAGCGACGGAGAACTCACCGCCTTGAGGGCCTCGGGGATAAGCGTCGCGCAGATGATCGGGCCGGTGGTGCAACTGGCCGCGGTCGTAACGGTGATAGCACTGGCGCTGGCCATATTTGTCAGGCCCTGGGCCAACCGCAAGGTCGAAGATACCGTCTACGAAATTGCCAAAACGCGGGCCACCGCGGCTTTGCGAGAAAAAGTCTTCAATACCGACTTCGGGGGTATGGTGATCTACGTGGACACCATAGATGAAGACAATACGCTCGGCGGCATCATGCTTTCCGACCAGCGCGACAGTTACCGCCGTACTACCGTGCTGGCCTCAAAGGGCCGCATCGTCCCCAACGAGGCCCGCCGCACCGTCTACCTGCAGCTTACCGACGGTACCAGCCTCTCCTTTCACGGAGGACAGGGAAGCTACGACAAGACCGATTTTGCCACCCTCGAGGTCAACCTCGACCTCGACCGCCAGCTTAAGACCAGTGGCGGCGGCACCCATTCCTCCAAACCCAGCCAGATGACCTGGCAACAACTGCTCGCCTCGCGCAAGGCCCGTCTGGCCATCGGCGATGCGGCGATCGAAGAAACAGTGGAGATCCACCGTAAGTTCTCACTGGCGGCCGCCTCCATGCTGTTGGCACTGCTCGGTATACCCCTGGGCATGCAGAAGTCGCGTTCGGTGCGAGCCCGGGGCATGGCCGTCAGCATCGGTGTAATCCTGCTCTATTATCTGATGATGAGCGGGTCTATCACCATGGCCCGGCGGGCGGTAACCGACGCGGCTGTGGCCATCTGGCTACCAAACGCGGTGCTGGCCGTGGCCGCAGTGTGGATGCTGGTACGCGCGACCCGCGGGCGCTGGCTCTATCCGCCCTTGCTGGGGCAGGCCGCAAACGCACTCGGCCGCCTTGCCCGTGACACCCGCCGCCGTGGCCGCAGGAAGCGGCCGTGACGATCATAGCCCGCTACGTAGTCGGCCAGTATCTCAAGGTGTTTGGCCTGTGTATGGCTGCCGCGGCGGGCCTGTTCCTGATCATCGAGTTCTTCGACAAGATCGGCGGCTTCTCCCGCTACGACCCCAGGGCCGCCGACGTAGCCGCCTATTTCATCTTCAAGCTTCCCAGCATCCTGACCGACGTATACCCGGCCGCGGCATTGATTGCGGTGATGATTTCGCTCGGCACCATGGCCCGCAACCGTGAGATCCTGGCACTGAGGGCCTGCGGAGTGGGGACCTGGCAACTGGCCCTGCCTCTGGTGGCCGTGGCCGGACTGATGAGCGTGGCTGTGTTGGTCTGGAATGAAACCGTAGTGCCGACAGCCTCGGCCAAAGCCCACACCACAAAGGACATCGCCATCAAGAAGAAGGCCTACAGGGGCAGTTTTAATGCCTCGGCTATCTGGTTTCAGAACAAACAGGGCTTCGTGAACATCGACTATTTTGATGCCAACCGTAGCGCCCTCTACGGCATGACGATCTACGAGACCGGCCCCTCTTTTAAACTCAACCGCATTATCGAGGTGCCCGAAGCGCTCTGGCGCAACCAACGTTGGGAAATCGGCGAAGGCACGGTCAAAAACATCGGCCCGACCGGCGAAGTGATTGTACGCCGTCTCGAAGCCGGCGAACTCGACATCAAGGAGACCCCCACCGATTTTGCCAGCCGACGGCGGCGGGCCAGCGAGTACAGCTACCGCGAATTGAGCAGGCAGATCAAGACCCTGGAATCGAAGGGGCTTACAACCATCGACCTCAGAGTAGACCTCAACCGCAAACTGGCCTGGCCATTTTGTGGGATGGTCACCGTACTGATGGCCTTCCCCCTGGCCGTACGTGGGGGCCGGCGGATCGGGGTTTCCGGCAACATCGGGGTCGGCATGTTCCTGTGTTTCGCCTTCTGGGTGACCATGGCCGTGGCCCTTTCGGCCGGGCGTAGCGGCGCCCTCTCCCCGGCCGCCGCCGCCTGGACGGCCAACGGACTGTTTACGGCCCTGGGCGGGCTTCTCTACACCAACCGCAACTTTTAAGGCAAAACCGGCAGGGCCAGGAGTCCGCTTGTCTCTTGCCACCCCATCATGATGTTGAGGTTTTGTACGGCCTGGCCGGCCGCACCCTTGCCGAGGTTGTCGATGGCGGTAAACACCACCGTCCGGCCGCTCGGGCCATCGGAGACCCAGCCGATCTCGATCAAGTTGGTACCGCGCACCCGGCGGGGCTCGGGCATACCGCCGGGCCCCAACAGACGAACGAAGGGTTCGTTGGCGTAGGCATCCTCAAACCACGAGGTGACATCCTGGCCGCCAACGTCAACATAACAAGAGGTAAGCAAGCCCCTGGCAATGGGCAGGAGGTGGGGCGAGAACAGTATCGGCACATCCCGTCCGGCCGCGGGCCAGAGCAGGCTGGCCATTTCGGGTTGGTGGCGGTGCTGCCCTACCTTGTAAGGACGGATGTTACCGGCAATCTCAGCAAACAGTTGCGCGCTGTCGGCCTGGCGTCCGGCACCACTGGTGCCGGACTTTGAATCCACCATCACCGGACCCTTGAGGTGGGTGGCAAGCGGGAGCAGCGCCATCAAGGCGCCGGTGGGATAGCAACCCGGGTTCGCCACCAAACGGGCCTCGGCCACCTGGCCGCGGGCAAACTCGCTGAGCCCGTACACGGCCTTTTCGAGCAGTTGGGGGGCTTCGTGCTTCTGGTAGGCGGCCTCATAGGCCTCAAGGTCGCGAAAACGGAAATCCGCACCAAGGTCGATTACCTTGAGTCCCCTGTCCAACAGGTCGGCCACGACCCCCGCAGAGGTCCCGTGCGGGAGGGCCGTAAAGGCCACCTCGGCACCGGCGGCCACCACATCCACATCGACCTTGCAAAGCTCCAGGCCGGTGGCAGCCAGACTCGGATGCACCTGGCCCAGGGCGCGACCTGCATCGCGCTCGGAAGTTGCCACCGTAATGGTGGTATGGGGATGGTCCCAGAGAAGCCGTACCAGTTCGGCACCGGTGTAACCGGTCGCCCCCACGACGGCTACCCGGACCACGGAGTCCTGGTCGGCCATGGGTCTACCTCTTGGAGTACTGCGGACGTTTACGAGCCTTGTGGCGGCCGTACTTCTTACGTTCCACTTCGCGGGCATCACGGGTGAGAAGGCCGGCCTTCTTAAGGGCCGGTCGGAATTCGGGCTGGATGAGCAGCAGGGCCCGCGAGATTCCGTGACGCATAGCCGCGGCTTGTGCCGATATGCCACCACCATTTACCTTGGCCACGATGTCAAAGGACGACGTCGTTCCGGTGATCTCCATGGGTTGGGCAATGATCATCCTGGAGGTCGGCCGCGGGAAATAGTCCTCAAGCTTGCGGCCGTTCACACTGACCACACCCTTGCCGGGCCGCAAACGTACCTGAGCAACAGCCGTCTTGCGCTTTCCCTTGGAGGGATTATCCACTGCCACCTTTGCCGCCTTCATAACGTAAGGGCCTCCGGCTGCTGAGCCTCGTGGGGATGCTCGGTGCCTGCGTACACCTTGAGCTTGAGAGCAAGTCTGCGTCCCAGCGGTCCTTTCGGCAGCATGCCACGGACGGCACCCAATACCAGCTCTCCGGGTTGGTTTTCGAGCATCTCTCCGGCCGTCCTGCTCTTGATGCCACCCGGATACCCGGTATGGCGATGGTAGATCTTGTCGGTGGCCTTCTTACCGGTGAGCTTGAGCTTGGCGGCGTTAACCACCACGACGAAGTCGCCGCAGTCTACGTGCGGAGTAAAAGCCGGATTGTGTTTGCCACGCAGTACGGTCGCCACCCGTGTGGCCAAACGTCCCAACGATACATCGGTAGCATCTACGATGTACCAGGACCTGGCCGCCCGGGCCGCCTCGGTGCTGAGACTCTTTGTTACCTTCTGCATAGCGACAACTCTTAATCCGTCCGCTGAATATGGCGGGGTCGACGAGACTCGAACTCGCGACCTCCGGCGTGACAGGCCGGCGTTCTAACCAGCTGAACTACGACCCCGCATACCCCACCAGCCTGCGCCAGCGAAGTAGGCCCTGATAACAGCAAAGCCATGGCCGAGCAAGCCCCGGAGAGCACGGCCCAAGCGAGAACCTGTGTGTTAAAGAATGGTGGGCGGTACTGGGCTCGAACCAGTGACCCCCGGCTTGTAAGGCCGATGCTCTCCCAACTGAGCTAACCGCCCGTGGTTTTCAGTGTTTTACGGCGTCGTCGGCGTCAGACCCATCGGCTTCCAGAACCGCCGCCAGGGGGTTAACCCCATCTTCGGCCGGAGGGGCCACAAAGACCGAATCCCGCCCTGCCGGCAGCAGCAGGGCCCGGTCCAGGACCTCGTCCATGTGTTCGACGGTCACCATAGCCACGGCCTTTTGCACCACACTGGGGATATCCCGTACATCCCTGGCGTTGTCTTGTGGAATCAGAATGGTGGTTATCCCGGCACGGTGGGCAGCCACGGATTTTTCCTTGAGGCCGCCGATGGGCAGGACCCGGCCGCGCAGGGTTATCTCACCGGTCATGGCTACATCGTGCCTTACGGGAAGGCGCGTCAGGGCCGACACCAGAGATGTCGCCATGGTTATGCCGGCCGAGGGGCCGTCTTTGGGGATGGCTCCTTCGGGCACATGGATGTGGACATCAATTTTCTGGTAAAAGTCGGTCGCCAGGCCCAGCTCCGTGGCCCGCGAACGAACATAACTAAGTGCGGCCTGGGCAGATTCCTGCATTACATCGCCCAGTTGTCCGGTGATCGTCAGCTTACCCTTGCCCGGCAGCACCGTAACTTCGGTGTTGAGCAACTCGCCGCCCATCTCGGTCCAGGCCAGCCCCGTAGTGACTCCAATAATTGCCTCGTCTTCGGCACGCCCATAGCGGAACCTGGGTGGACCCAGGAATTTCTCGAGCAAGCGGGTGCCGACCTTTACCGCCCGCTTGGGGCCATCCTTCTCGCGCCGGTCCACGACATCCACGGCGACCTTGCGACAGACACTGGCCAACTCTCTTTCCAGGTTACGCACCCCGGCCTCTTTCGTGTAAACACGGATGATCTGCTGCAGAGCGTTGTCCGAAAAGGAAACCTCGGAGTCTTCCAGCCCGTTTGCCTCTCTCTGCTTTTTCACGAGAAAGCGCTTACCGATGGCCAACTTCTCGGGCTCGGTGTAACCGGCGATACGGATTATCTCCATGCGGTCCTGAAGGGGCCGTGGAATCCGCTCCAAGGTGTTGGCCGTGGTCACGAACATCACCTTGGACAGGTCGTAGTCGACGTCGAGGTAGTGGTCGTTAAAGGTGCTGTTCTGCTCCGGGTCCAGGACCTCGAGCATGGCCGAGGCCGGGTCGCCTCTAAAATCAGTGGACATCTTATCGATCTCGTCGAGAAGGAACACCGGATTGCCCTTGCCGGCCTTTTTAAGGTTCTGGAGAATCTTGCCCGGAAGTGCACCGATGTAGGTGCGGCGGTGGCCACGGATCTCGGCCTCGTCACGAACCCCACCCAGGGATACGCGCACAAACTCCCTTCCCATGGCCCGGGCTATTGAACGCCCCAGCGAGGTCTTACCCACCCCCGGTGGGCCGACCAGGCAGAGAATGGGACCCTTCACACCGCCGACCAGCTTGGTGACGGCCAGGTATTCAAGGATTCTCTCCTTGACCTTTTCCAGGCCGTAGTGGTCCTCGTCGAGAATCTCGCGGGCCCGGTCGATATCGATTTCGTCTTCGGTGTAGTCGGCCCAGGGCAGTGCCAGCAGCCAGTCGACGTAGTTGCGCACCACCGTGGCCTCGGCCGACATCGGCGACATCATCTTGAGCTTCTTGATTTCTTTCTCGGCCTTGTCGCGGGCATCATCCGACATCGAAGAGGCCGCCAGCTGATCCTCAAGCTCCTGTAGCTCATTGCGGAACTCGTCTTTCTCGCCAAGTTCCTTCTGGATCGCCCGCATCTGCTCGTTCAGGTAGTACTCCTTCTGCGTCTTCTCCATCTGTTTTTTGACGCGGGAGCGGATACGCCTTTCGACCTCAAGAATCTCCATCTCCGAGCGCATGAAGCCGAGCACTTTTTCCAGCCGCTCGCCGACATCAAAAGTCTCGAGCAGGGTCTGCCTTTCCTCAAGCTTTATGCCGAGGTGAGAGATTATGGTGTCGCCCATGCGTGAGGGGTCGTCGATGGCCTGCACCGTGGCCACGGTCTCGGGCGGAATCTTCTTGTTGAGCTTCGCGTAGCTCTCAAACGTGGTGTTGATGCTGTTGAGCAGAGCCTCAAGCTCCGAGTCGCGTTCGAAGGTTTCGACCACCGTCTCGGCCTCGACGGAAAAGTAGGGGTCACTGCCAAGGTAGGAAGTAATGCGGGCACGGTATTTGCCCTCAACCAGCACTTTCACGGTCCCGTCGGGAAGCCTCAACAGCTGCACTACAGAGCCAATGGTGCCGACCTTGTGAATATCGTCCTCTCCCGGATCGTTGGTCTTGGCATCGCGCTGGGCCGACAGCAGGATCATCTGGTCCTGGTCCATGGCGGCCTCCAGCGCAGCGATGGATTTCTGCCGGCCTACAAAGAGCGGTACCACCATGTGGGGGAATACAATGATGTCGCGCAACGGCAGCATCGGCACCGTGCGCTCGGACTTGCCGGCATCCTCACCCTTAGCGGGAAACAAAGTGGTTTTTTTCTCTTCCGTCATAGACTCCCGTCCCTACCCCTTCAGCCGGTCTTTGAAGCACTGGTGTAAACCACTAGGGGTTTGTCCTTCTTGAGTACTACTTCCTCGGAAATCACGACCTCTTCTATCTCGGGCTGGTCGGGCACGTCGTACATGAGATCGAGCATGATGGTTTCCATTATCGCACGCAGCCCACGGGCCCCCGACTTGCGTGCATAGGCCTCTTTGGCAATCGCACGCAGCGACCCCTCGGTGAACTTAAGCCGTACATTCTCCATCTCGAAGAGCTTTGAGTACTGCTTGATCAACGCATTCTTAGGCTCTTCCAAGATACGCACGAGTGCGTCTTCGTCAAGGTCCTCGAGAGTGGCAACCACCGGAATACGGCCGACAAATTCCGGAATAAGGCCGAACTTGAGCAGATCCTCGGCCTGCACCTCCTGGAGGATGGCCTGGTTCTTGGGGTCCTGGGCCCTGCGTACATCGGCACCAAAGCCCATCCCCTTCATGCCCACGCGGCGACGGATGATGTCTTCGAGTCCCACAAAGGCTCCACCGCAGACAAACAGGATATTGGTGGTGTCTACCTGCAAAAACTCCTGCTGGGGATGCTTGCGGCCACCCTTGGGTGGTACGCTGGCCGTGGTGCCCTCGATAATCTTCAAGAGAGCCTGCTGCACCCCCTCGCCCGATACGTCGCGGGTGATCGAGGGGTTGTCGCCCTTGCGTGCGACCTTGTCGATCTCGTCGATGTAGACGATGCCCCGTTGACACTTCTCCACGTCGTAGTCGGCGTTTTGCAGAAGATTGAGGATGATGTTCTCGACGTCCTCGCCCACATAGCCGGCCTCGGTGAGGCTGGTGGCATCAGCAATGGCAAAGGGCACTTGCAGAAAACGGGCCAGAGTCTGAGCCATCAGGGTTTTCCCCGACCCCGTAGGTCCGACCAACAGAATGTTGGATTTTTGCAGCTCAACCTCGCCCGTCATCATCGACGAATCGATTCTCTTGTAGTGATTGTGAACGGCAACGGCCAGGATTTTTTTGGCCTGCTCCTGGCCTACCACATACTGGTCGAGTACCTTCTTTATGTCTGCCGGTTTGGGAACCGAGGAGACCGCGCTCAGGGTTTCTTCCTGGTCAACCTCTTCGGCAATGATGTCGTTGCACAGGTCTATGCACTCATCACAGATGTAAACGGTGGGCCCGGCAATGAGCTTGCGAACCTCGTCCTGCCCTTTTCCACAAAAGGAACAGACCAGGTCTTTGGTTTTATC
Source organism: Deltaproteobacteria bacterium (assembly GCA_046583365.1). Lineage (GTDB taxonomy): Bacteria > Desulfobacterota > Binatia > UBA1149 > CAYXZP01 > JAYGCL01. Next base: position 6,055 of record JAYGCL010000094.1, on the reverse strand, counting down.
GTCGCCACCCTGCTTAGGCATCCTGGCTCTCCACCTATTCCTTCTTACCCTTCTTGTCCTTCGACTCCGGCCTGCGCACGATAACCTTGTCTACCAACCCGAACTCCACGGCCTCCTGGCCGGTCATGTAACGGTCACGGTCGGTAGCCTTCTCTATCTTAGCAATGTCCATGCCGGTATGCTTGGCCAACATACCATTTAGTTGCTCCCGGAGGCGTAAAATTTCCTTGGCCTGGATATCGATGTCTACGGCCTGGCCTTGGGCACCACCGATGGGCTGGTGGATCATCAGGCGGGAGTGGGGAAGCGCGAAACGCTTGCCCTTGGCACCGGAGGCCAACAGGATCGCACCCATGCTGGCCGCCTGCCCCAGGCACAGAGTGGAAACGTCGGGGCGTATGTACTGCATCGTGTCATAAATGGCCAGGCCCGAGGTAATGCTCCCGCCCGGCGAATTGATGTAGAGGTAGATGTCCTTGTCGGGGTCCTCGGACTCCAGAAACAGCATCTGGGCGGTGATCAGGGTGGCCATGCGGTCGTTGATCTCGTCGGTTATGAAAACGATCCGTTCCCGTAAAAGACGCGAAAAAATATCATAGGCCCGTTCACCGCGGCCGGTGTGCTCAACTACAATAGGGACAAGGCTGCTTTTCATGTTTTATCGAGATTAGCCCGTTTGGTGGGAGTCGGCAACTTGGCTTTCATCGACTTCTTCGTCGCTGACCCTGGCCAACTCCACCACCCGCTCAAGCGCCTTGTCACGCAGCATGGCGTCCTCAAGGTCCTTTAAGGCTGCGTGGGTGGAAAACCGCTTGCGTACCTCGTCGGCCCGTTCCCCGGCCATGGCTATCTGATTCTGCACCGCGGCGGTAAGGTCGTCGGGGCTCACTTCCAGCTGCTCGGTCCTGGCCACCACGTCGAGTATGAATTCTGCGCGCACTTCCTTCTCGGCCCCCGGCGCAAGCGCCTTGCGCAGCTCCTCGAAACGGTCTTCGGGCATGTCGCGCACCCCCATCGCCTGCAGACGGGCCAGCATGGAACGGTTGACCATCCCTTCGGGCACATCGAAGCTATGCATGCCGACCATTTTGTCGAGCAGTTCCTGGCGCAAGCGGCGGTCGGCATCAAAGCTGGAACGCTCGGTGAGTTCTTTACACAGCTGCGACTTTAAATCATCGAGCGTCTCGCAATCGTCCATGCCAAGTTCGCCGGGCAGGTCGTCGTCCAAGGCCGGGAGGATCTTGTTTTTGATCTCCTTGACCGTGACCTCAAAACGCACCGTGCGCCCGGCGATATCCTTGTCGCCGTGGTCGGCGGCAAACGGCACCATAATAGGAGTAGGAATTGCGCGCGTAATCCCCACCATCTGCTTGTCAAACTCTTCGGGGTTGCGACCGGCACCGAGCTCGGTCTGCATACCCTGGCCGCAATAACGTTCCAGCCTCTGCCCCTCCAGGGAAGCACTGACGTCCATGACGACGATATCGCCGGGGGCGACGTTGACGCGTTCTTCTTCGGTCTCCAGTACGGCCGCGCGCTGGCGCAAGTTGGCAAGGTACTCGTCCACGTGGCGGTCTTCGACCCTTACGACCTTGCGAACGGTCTTGATGCCTTTGTACTTCTTTAACTTGAACTCGGGCCTGACCTCAACCTCGACCTCGAAACTCAATCCCCCGGCGGTATCCATCTCGTGGCTGAGCATCCGGGGGGGCACCACGGCGTCCAGAGACTCGGCCTTTATGACCTCGCCGCAGGCCTTCTCGACCAGGTGGTGGACGACATCCTCGTCCACGCGGTCGCCGTAACGTTCGGCTATAATGTGGTCCGGGGCCTTGCCCTTGCGAAAGCCCGGCACGATGAGACTGGGGCGCAGCCTGGCATAGACCCGTTTGCGCTCGGCCTCGACGTGTTCGGGCGGCACCGAAATGGCGATACTGCGTTTTACGGGCCCCTGCTTGCTGACCTTGGATGTAATTTCCGGCATAAGCCGGGCAACCTACACGGTACGGGCGTTTGGTGCGAGAGGGGGGACTCGAACCCCCAACCACCGAAGCGGGCTAGATCCTAAGTCTAGTGCGTATGCCAATTCCGCCACTCTCGCCCTACCCTTGCCCGGTCGCCTGTTTCTTGACCGCCATGGTCAGGCCGTCACCGACGGCAAGCATCACTACGTCCACACGGGAGTCGGCGACCAGCGCGTCGTTCAAGGCCCTTATCGCCAGGGTGTCCTCACCCTGGTTGGCCTCGTCGATGACCTGCCCCATCCACAGTACGTTGTCGAAAAGTATAATGCCGCCGCCGTCCATGCGTGCAAGGATTTCCTCGTAGTAGGCCGCATAGCCGGTCTTGTCGGCGTCTATGAAGGCCAGGTCGAAACGGTGTTCGGCCCCAAGACCGCGCAGTGTGTCCAGGGCCGGGCCCAGGCGCAGGTCAATGCGCCCGTCCACGCCGGCCATGGCCCAGTACTTGCGCGCCACCGATGTAAACTCTTCGCTCAAGTCGCAGGCCAGCAGACGGCCGCCGGGGGCCAGGCCGCGGGCCATACACAGGGCGCTGTAGCCGGTAAAGGTGCCCACCTCGACCACACTGGTGGCCTTGGAAATCGAGGTAAGCATCTGCATGAAAGCACCCTGGTCGGGGGAGATCTGCATCACGCTCAAGTTCCCGAAGCTGGCCTGGGTTTCCTCGATAAGCCCGGCCAGCACCGGGTCGGGAGCCGCGCTGTGAGAGAGCAGGTAGTCGTAGAGCCGGGGGGTTAAGGCTGTAAACTTGGCGTAGTCCATACTGTTGTGCCCTCAGCGCCGGGGCGGACGGTAGATGCTTGTACAAGTGCCGGCAAAAACCTCGGCGGCCTCCATCAGTGTTTCCGACATTGTCGGATGGGGGTGCACGGTCATGGCCAAGTCGGCGGCCACCGCGCCCATCTCAACGGCCAACACCCCTTCGGCGATCAGTTCCCCGGCCCCGGCCCCGACAATGCCCACACCGAGTACGGCCCCGCCGTCGGCCTCGCAGACCAGTTTGGTAAGCCCAGTGCCGCGGCCCAGGGTGGCCGCGCGCCCCGATGCCTGCCAGGGAAATCTGGCCACCGCGACCTCCAGACCTTCGGCTCTGGCCCCGGCCTCGGTCACCCCGCACCAGGCGATCTCGGGGTCGGTAAAAACCACGGCCGGGATGGCCGACGGTTCAAAGGTGCGCGAGTCGCCGCCTATGGCCTCGGCCGCCACCAGACCCTCGTGGGTGGCCTTGTGGGCCAGCAGAGGTGGGCCGGCCACATCGCCGATGGCAAAGATCGACGGCTCGGCCGTGCGCAGTTGCCCATTGGTCTGGATAAAGCCCTGCTCGTCGGTTTCAACCGCCGTAGTCTCAAGGCCCAGGCCCTGGCTGTTGGGACAGCGTCCGGTGGCAACCAGTACCCGGTCAAAACTTTCCTCGCTCTCGCCCTCGGGACCCTGGATGCCGGCGGTTACCTTTTCACCGTCAACGGCGAGGCCCGACACACTGGTATCCAGACGAACCTCTTCGAGCGTAGAATCCAGGCGTTTTGCCAACACCCGGCTGAGGTCGCGGTCAACACCGGGCAGAATGCCCGAGGTCATCTCGATCACAGTGACCCTGGAGCCCAGAGCCGCATACACGGTGGCCAGTTCAAGACCGATGTAGCCGCCGCCCACCACCAGCAGGCGCGCGGGCAAGTCGTTGAGTCCGAGGGCTTCGGTGGAGGTCATGACGAGGGGGGAGCTGGTGGCCAGGGCTGCGGGCAGCAGCGGTCGAGAGCCGCTGGCAATAATGGCATGGTCGAACTGCAGACCGTCGCCACCTTCTATCTCAAGGCTGTTGGGGCCGGTCAGGCTGGCCCGACCTTGGATATAGCTGACACCGCGGGCCTTGCAGAGACCGGCCAGACCCTGGGTAAGTCCGCCCACGACCTCGTTTTTCCAGTCCCTGATACGGGCCAGGTCAATTGTGGGTTCGGCAAAGTTAAGCCCCATAGGCCCGGCCTCGCGGGCGGCCGAGAGGATGCCGGCAACGTGGAGCAGGGCCTTTGAAGGGATACAGCCCCGGTGCAGACAGACCCCACCCGGGCGGGCCTCGGGGTCTATAATGGTGGTCTGGATACCCAGGTCGGCGGCACGAAAGGCGGCCGCATAGCCACCGGGGCCGGCACCTATGACGGCCAGCTGGGTTTTGTTCTGGTTTGAGGCCACGGTTGCTTAGAAAGGATTGCCTATCGTGTACAGTCCTGCAACACCATAGTCTGGCCAACGGCGCTCAACTGCGATAAGGCCATTATATGAGGGGGCTCAACATGGACTCAACAATCAATACGGGCAAAACGGGCGGGGCCATACCGATGGCTGTGGCCGCCATTGTAATGGGCGCGGGATTTCTGCTTGCGGCCGCTGTGGCCACGGCCGAGCATCCCAGCGAGCACCCCAAAGAGCATCCCAGCGAACACCCGGCCAAGGCTAAGGCGGCCAAAGAGCATCCGGCCGAGCATCCACAGGCCAAGGCGGCCTCCCACCTGTCAAAGGATGATCTGGCCGAGGCCATCACCGCCTATGTGGCAGCTCAGACGGCCTCGGGCGGTGGCCGCTATGTGGTCCACGACGGGGAGGCCGGCCGCGACCTTTCGCTTGTGCTCGAGCTGGTGCACAAGGAGAGGCTTTCCAAGGTAGGCGAGCAGACTTACTTTGCCTGCGCCGACTTTCGCGGCGACGACGGCGTGGTCTACGACCTGGACTTCTTCATGAAGGGCAAGGCCAAAGACTCTCTGGACTTCACCGAAGTGAGCGTTCACAAGCAAGACGGCAAAGCGCGTTACAACTGGTTTGAGAAAGACGGGCTGTGGTACAAAAAATAAGCCGCACATAAGCATGCTCCACGCCAAGCTCCGCCGAGCCTTCCCGCCCCTGGATTTTGACAGCTTCCACGGCCAGGACCTGCCCCGCCGTCTGGCCGCCGGCAACGGGGCCATTGCCGCCAGGGGTCTGGGTAGTGGCGGCGGCGCAATCGCCTTTCGTGTAAAGGGACGGGGCGCCTACACCTACCTGGTCGAGGACGGCCGCATGGTGGTCGTTGCAGGCGAAGAACGGGCCGACACCGTGGTCGAGTTCGAACACGAGCTGTGGGAGGAGTTTGTTTACGAGATCCGCACCGCCCCCGGGCTTCTCTACGACAATAAACTGGTGGTGCCCCGCGGCGAGGCCAACGAGGTCTTTCGCTGGGAAGGCGTGGTACGGGCGATGTTTGACGGCCGCGAGGTCTACGACCCCGCTCTCACCGACCTGCGCGACATGGGCGGCCGGCCCCTGGACCTTGCAAAGGCTTTTGATTTTGCGCACCTGGACGCCGAGCAGGACGAGGCCTCACATTTTCTCACCACCGCCGGTTTCCTGGTCGTCCGCGGTGTGTTTGGCGCCGACGAGATCGCCCGCCTAAACGCCGCCGCCGACCGGCTGGCCGCCCACGCTACGCCCGAGGACAAGTTGTCGTGGTGGGCCAGGGACAGACACGGCCGCCGCCTTCTCTGTCGCCTCAACTACACCTCGACCCGCTGCGACGTGATCCGCGAAAACGACGAAGACCCGCGTCTGGACCGCCTGCTCGAGCTGACCGACAAGGACCTGCATCAATTGCCCGACCGTCTTGACGGCAGTGTGGTGATCCTGAAACACCCCGAGGTCGTCGAGGGGCTGGCCGACATCCCCTGGCATGTGGACTGCGGCATCGGAGGCCACTCCCTGCTCTGCCCCACCCTGGTGCTGAGTATTTTCCTGGAACGCCTGAGCCCGGAGTCGGGGGCCCTGGGCATCATCGCCGGCTCAACCCCCTACGCCAAGCAGGGCATCGTGTCCGAGGAGGCGCTGGATCGTTTCGCCGTCACCCCAAGGGCCGAGCCCGGCGACTGCGTGTTTCACTGGAGCGATACCTTTCACGCCGGACTCTCCCCCACCAGCACCACGGGACCGTTCAGACGCTCACTCGTGCGCGCCTTCTACCCCGCGCGCGTAGCCGAGCTTGTGGGCCCCGGCCAGGCCTTCAACGACATACT
>JAYGCL010000043.1:0-35836 GCA_046583365.1 Deltaproteobacteria bacterium | reverse complement strand
GGAGCCCTGGGAACGATGTCAGGTGCATTACGCCGGCATCATGCCGTTTCGCATCGCGTTCTGTTGGCCGTTGCGCTGGCCGCCGCTTTTATTGTCGTGCTGATGTTGTGGGCTCCGTCGGCCGGGGCCGCTGTATCACCTCGCGTACCCGGGCCTCCAGATCCTCGGCATCAAGTTCACCAAGTTCGTTAAGGTTGGCCAGAAAAAGGTCGTGGGGACGCTTGCGACGGTAGGCCGGTTCCCGGGGAGGGTGGCGCAGGGCTTTGGTAATAAGTTCTATGTCGGCGCTCAGCAGTATGCTGCCGTGGAGCAGCATAGCGTGGCGGCGGCGTTTCAGCGACAGACCCGCGACCTTACAACCGTCCACGACAAGGTCGCCGCTTGAGTCCTGCCCGAGGCCTTCGACCGGCGGCAGGCAAGCGATGAGAGTACGGTTGCAAAAACTCTTGGCCGACCCGATCGAGCCAAGCTCAGCCGACATCGAGTAGGGAAGGGCGAAGGCGTACTGCAGGGTCCCCGGTCCCACCACCACCGTGCCGCCCCCGGAGGGACGGCGCAGGACGGCAATGCCGCGCCGATGGCAGAAATCCTGGTCGACCCAGATCTCCGGCTTGCTGCTCCGTCCCAACACAACCGTGTGGTGGGCAGCCAGCCAGGTGCGAAACTCGGGCGCTCCTCCGGCCTCGACCCGCTCGAGCATGGCCAGGTCGCACTGGATCTCCTGCTTTATTTCATCGCCCGACAAGGGTTTGGGCGGCGTTCAGGTGGCCGTTTTACGAAACTCTTGTGCTTTGTCGGCAAGGCCCCTGTCGAGGACCTCGTCAATGCCGTAGCCTTTTTCTCTGGCGTACTGGCGCACGTCTTCCGTGATTTTCATCGAGCAGAAATGGGGCCCGCACATGGAGCAGAAATGGGCCTGTTTGGCCCCTTCGGCCGGCAGGGTTTCGTCGTGGAACTCGCGAGCCGTGGTGGGGTCCAGCGAGAGGTTGAACTGGTCCTGCCAGCGAAACTCAAAGCGGGCCTTTGACAGCGCGTCGTCGCGGGCCTGGGCGCCGGGATGGCCCTTGGCCAGGTCGGCGGCGTGGGCCGCTATCTTGTAAGCGATGACGCCGGCTTTGACGTCGTCGCGGTTGGGCAGGCCGAGGTGTTCCTTGGGGGTTACGTAACACAACAGTGCGCAGCCGTGGGAACCGATCATGGTCGCGCCGATGGCCGAGGTTATGTGGTCGTAGCCTGGCGCGATGTCGGTGGTAAGGGGCCCCAGGGTGTAGAAGGGAGCCTCGTGGCAGACCGCTAACTCCCGCTCCATGTTTTCCTTGATGAGGTGCAAGGGGATGTGGCCGGGACCTTCAATCATTACCTGCACATCGTGTTCCCAGGCCTTCAGCGTCAGCTCTCCGAGCGTGTCGAGTTCGGCAAACTGAGCCTTGTCGTTGGCATCGGCGATGGACCCGGGCCTGAGTCCGTCGCCCAGGGAGAAGGAGACATCGTAGTCCTTCATAACCTGGCACAGCTCGTCGAAGCGCTCGTACAGGAAGCTTTCCTTATGGTGGGCCAGGCACCACTTGGCCATGATAGAGCCGCCGCGGGAGACGATTCCCGTGGTGCGCGCGGCGGTAAGCGGTATGTAGGCCAGACGCACGCCTGCGTGGATGGTGAAGTAGTCTACCCCCTGCTCGGCCTGTTCAATGAGCGTTTGTGCAAAGACGTCGAAATCGAGGTCCTCGGGACGGCCACCGACTTTTTCAAGAGCCTGGTAGATGGGCACCGTGCCTATCGGCACCGGCGAGTTGCGGATTATACGCTCACGGGTTTCGTGTATGTCGGCTCCCGTGGACAGGTCCATGACCGTGTCGGAGCCCCAGCGCACGGCCCACTGTAGTTTGGCTACCTCGTCCTCTATCGAGGAAGACACTGCCGAGTTGCCGATATTGGCGTTCACCTTGACGAGAAAGTTTCGTCCGATGATCATCGGTTCGAGTTCGGGGTGGTTGATGTTGGCCGGAATGATGGCCCGTCCTTCGGCGATTTCCTTGCGCACGAATTCCACGTCGACGTCCTCGCGGCGGGCCACGAACAGCATTTCTTCGGTGATCTGCCCCTTACGGGCCCAATGCATCTGGGAGAAATTGGCGTCCCCGCTTGCCCGCCGTCGCTGGGTCCAGGCCTGGCGAAGTTTGGGCAGCCCCTCGTGTATGTCGTGGCCCTGGGGTCCCGAGGTGTCGTAGATTCGCAACGGGGGATTGCCGTCGGAGAGCAGAATCTCCCGGTGGGGGACCGGCAGGTCGCCACCATCGTATACCTTGCGCGAGTTTGGGAAACTCTTTTCTATGGGTTCTATAATGACATGCTTGGAAGTATCCACTTTAACGCCTCCGCTATGGCCGAATATGGGCATGAAATCATCGCTGCCGGTGGAGTCAAAGGAAATACGCAAGTAGCCGTGGCGGTTGACTCACCTCGGGCCCACCCGACAATTGTCCCCGACTATGCTTGAGACTGGTCAACCAGCACCCGAACTCGACCTTCCTTCCACCGACGGGGGGCAGGTGTCTCTGGCCACGTTGAGTGCCGCGGCGTCAAAACCCGGCCCGGTACTCGTCCTCTTCGTCGCCCGCGAGTGTCCTACCTCGCGTATGACCCTTGGCCGCCTGCAGGCCCTCAACGGGCTTTTTGAAGAGGCCGGTGGTGCCATTGTGGCCGTCCACGAAGACGATGCCCAGGTGGCCTCTGCCACCATGCGGGCCTGTAAGGCTACCTACACGGCTTTGTCCGAGCCTGCGCCCTACCGGACCTCGGCGGCCTGGCAGGTTGCAACCCTGCCGACGGCTTTTCTCATCGATGCCGACGGTACGGTGGCCGATAGTGTTGTGGGTTGGAGCAGAGAGGATTTCGACCGTATAGCGGCAAGGGTCTCAGTGGCCGGCGGAGGTTCGGTGGCGGTCACATCCGAGCACCCCCACGCCAAGCCTGGCTGCGCGTCCAAGAACACGCTCGACCCGGCCCTCTCAGAGACCCTCGGCCAGGGCCTCGACGAGGTTGAGGACATGTTCGAGAGGGGCTGGACCGACGGACTGCCGGTGGTTGTGCCAACCCGTGAGAGGGTTGAGCGTATGCTGGGCGATTGTGACGGCGGCGTGTCCCTGGGCCCGGTGCCGCCGGGGATGGGAGAGCTGACCCTGGAGAGGCTGGCCGCCTGCGCCGTACTGGCCGGCTGCCACCCTTCCTACTTTCCTCTGGTACGGGCGGCGGCGGCCGCGGCCCTCGACCCCGCCTTCAACCTGCATGGCCAGACCAACACCACGCATACCAGCGGCCCGGTCTTGATCGTAAACGGACCCATACGCCAGAGGCTTGCGATGAACTCGGGGATCAATGCCATGGGTGGTTGGAACCGTGCCAACGCCACCGTGGGCCGAACCATACGCCTGATGACGGGGCTTACGGGCAGAGGCCGGCCCGGCTTGCTCGACCGTTCGACTCTGGGGCAACCCGGCAAAATTTCCTTTTGTTTTGCGGAAAACGAGGAGGACAGCCCCTGGCGGTCTCTGGCGGAAACCCTCGGCTACGAAGATCAACAGAGCGTGGTTACCCTCTACTGCGGTGATGCCCCGTTTTCGGTTTCCGACCATTACAGCCGCAACCCCGAGGACCTTGTGACCTCGCTGGCCCTGGCCGGGGCGGCGGTCTTCTCGCCCCACTTCTATCCGCTGGCCGCCCAGACCGTTTTTGTGATCTCCCCCGAACACGCAGCCAGTCTGGCCGCGGCCGGTTGGAGCAAAGACGAGGTTGCCCAGCGGATATTTGATGCTTCCAAGCGGCGGGTTGACGAACTGGTCGGCGGCGAGCAGGGCCCCTTTGTTGCGGCCCTGGATGGGGAGACTGAACTTGCCAAATGGTCGAGTCCCAGTGAGGTTGTAATTGTCGTATCGGGGGGCAGGGCCGGGAGGTTTTCGGCGGTGTTGCCGCCCTGGGTCGGCTTCGGGTTAGGTTCTTCGATGGTAAGCCGGGAGGTTTGATAGGTTATGGACGATATCGTAAGCCCTTTTGATGCTGAGTTGCAGGAAACCTTTGCGCAAGCCCCGAAGTTGGCGGGGCTTGAGGGTAAAAGGCTCACCCTGTTGTCAATTTCAAAGCCGAAGTCGGGAGAGTTCCTGACCGAACTGGGCCGTGTACTCGAAGAGGAACACGGGGCAAGGGTTCGCCACACCAGCAAGCCGACTTTCGCCCGCCCGGCCCCCGCCGATGTCTTTGATGCGCTGGTTTCATCGAGCGATGCGGTGGTAGAAGCCCTGGCCGATTGAGGGTCCTGTGTGTCGTGCAGTGTGCACGACGTAGTAAAGTTGGAGAAGGCAGGCATCCCGACGGCAGCCATCGGTACCGACGGCTTTATGGAGGAGGCCGAGGAGCAGGCACGCCTGCTGGGTATGCCGTCCTACCGCATGGTGTGGTTGCCACATCCGGTGGCCATTCTGGACGACGAAGAAATTGCCGCTCTAGCCCGCGCGGCGGCTGCCGAGATTGCCGGGCGCATCACAGAAAGTCAGGACGGGTGAGTTTTTGCGTATAGTTTCCTGGAACGTCAACGGCGTCCGTGCCGCCATCAAAAAAGGCTTTATCGATTGGCTTGCCGAAGACCGGGCCGACGTGGTCTGCCTGCAGGAGATCAAAGCCACCGAAGATCAGCTTCCCGCCCAGGCGCTCGCACGTATCGCCGAGCTTGGTTACCACTGCTACTGGCATCCGGCCGCACGCAAGGGCTACAGTGGGGTGGCCACCTTGAGTCTTGAAGAGCCGTTGTTTGTCAGCCGGGGTGTTCCTTTCGAAAACGATGAGGGCCGGGTCCTGGTCAGCGAACACGGACAATTTACGCTCTACAACATCTATTTTCCCAACGGCAGGCAGACCCCCGATGGGCCGGACCCCGAGCGTCTGGCCTTTAAACTTAAGTTTTACGAGGCCCTGCTTGCCGTGCTTGAAGAAGAACGCGAGGAAGGGAAAAAGCTGGTCATCTCAGGCGATTGGAACACGGCCTACGGTGAGGTCGATCTGGCACGCCCGGACGAGAATCGCCGTGTTACGGGATTCCTTCCCATCGAGAGGGAGGCCCTGCAGGCCTATATCGACCGGGGCTATGTGGACACTTTTCGCAAGGTGCGCCCGGCCGGCAGTTACGACGGCTTAAAGCCCGAACAACGAGACTACACCTGGTGGACCTATCGGGCCGGTGCCCGCGACCGCAACGTCGGCTGGCGGATTGACTACCATTTAGTGAGCCAGGAGTTGGCCTCTGCCGTCAGCGGGGCTTCGATACAGGCCGACGTCATGGGCTCGGACCACTGCCCGATCGATGTTGAGTTAAAACTGTAGCGGGATTCAGACCGCGCGTTTTTTTCTGTTGGGACGGGTGCGCAGGGTGGGGGGCTCGGCGAGGTTTTTTTTCGGCGTGGCCAGCATGCGCGAGATGGCGGCCTTTATAAGTACGGCGCCAACGGCCACGATGGAGATCACCAGTATGGTGCCGATGCGTCCGGGCAGTTTGTCGAGAAACTCAATAAGAACCAGTACGGCGATGGCGGTCGCAAAGACCGTGCCCACGACCACTGCCAGGACGACAGCGGCATCCTGGGGGCCGCTGGTTTCGTCGTGCATACTGGGCTTGGCAGGCTTTAAGTTCACGCTATCCCTGGACCCCCCACCTCTCTGTTATGCACGACTTATAGGACTAAAGACAAACCCGGTGACCCTTTAGTCCTAGGGGTTTTCCCTAATACCCCCCCCCACAAGGGGGAGATGTGGTCGGCATAAACTGGACGAGACGGGAGGTGGCCTGCCAGAGGACCTAACCCGTTTGAGTCCCTTTTTACAGGCCGAAACGCTCGGCGGTATTGCGGTGCTGCCGCAGTATTTCTTCGGGCAGACGAGAGCCGAAGCGCTCGAAAAATTCTTTCTGGTTTTCCAACTCGCCCTGCCAGTCGGCCACATCCACCTGCAGCAGGTCTGCGATGGTGTCTTCGGTTACGCCGTCGAGCCCACTGATGTCCAGAGCCCCGGGGGCGGGCACGTAACCTATCGGCGTTTCTGTGGCTGCGGCCGTTTCCTGGCAACGCCCCAGTATCCATCTGAGTACGCGCAGGTTTTCTCCAAACCCGGGCCAGAGGAAGTTGCCGTCCTCATCGGTGCGGAACCAGTTGACGTGGAAGATTTTGGGAACACGGTCCGAACGATTACCTATGCTCAGCCAGTGGCCGAAGTAGTCGGCCATGTTGTAACCGCAAAACGGTACCATCGCCATGGGATCACGTCTTACCACGCCCACCTTGCCGCCCTGCTGGGCCGCCGTGGTCTCCGAGGCAACCGAGGCGCCGACGTAGACGCCGTGGTTCCAGTCAAAGGCCTCAAACACCAACGGTGCTGTCTTTGCCCGCCGGCCTCCGAAGATGAAAGCCGAGATCGGTACGCCGCGGGGATTCTCCCACTCCTTGGAAATCGCCGGGCATTGGGCCGCCGGCGCGGTGAAACGTGAGTTCGGGTGGGCGGCCTTGTTGCTGCTTGCGGGGGTCCAGTCCTGGCCCCGCCAATCCAATGCATGCTCGGGGCTTTTGCCGTCCATCCCCTCCCACCAGGGGTAGCCGTCGTCGGTGAGTGCTACATTGGTGAAGATCGAGTTGGTCCGTACGCTGGCCATGGCGTTGGGGTTGGTCTTGTTGCTCGTGCCCGGAGCCACGCCGAAGAATCCGTACTCGGGGTTAACCGCGTAGAGGCGTCCGTCGGGACCGAATTTCATCCACGCGATATCGTCCCCGACTGTCCAAACTTTCCAGCCCTGTTGCGATTTGGGTGGAACCAGCATGGCCAGGTTGGTCTTGCCGCAGGCCGAGGGAAAAGCTGCGGCCATGTAGGTAATCTCGCCCTCGGGGCTCTCCAGCCCGAGGATGAGCATGTGTTCGGCAAGCCAGCCTTCGTCCCTTGCCATGGTCGAGGCGATGCGAAGGGCGAAACACTTCTTACCCAAAAGCGCATTGCCGCCATAGCCGGAGCCCACGCTCCATATCTCGCGGCGTTCGGGAAAGTGGACTATGTAACGGCGGTCGGGGGACAGGTCGCCGAGAGAGTGAAGGCCCTTTACAAACTTACCGTCCTCGCCCAATTGGTCGAGGGCCACCTTACCCATGCGGGTCATGATCCTCATGTTCACGGCCACATAAGGGGAGTCGGTTATCTCGATGCCGACCTCCGATATGTCCGAGCCGACCGGTCCCATGATGTATGGCACCACGTACATCGTACGGCCTTTCATAGCTCCCTTGAACAGCGGCAGAACCCTGGCCTCGGCCTCGGCCGGGGCCATCCAGTTGTTGGTGGGGCCGGCATCGTCTTCTTTCTCGCAGGCGATGAAAGTGAGGTGCTCCACACGGGCGACGTCCTGGGGGTCGCTGCGGGCCAGGTAGCAGTCGGGGTAGGCCTCCGGGTTGAGCCTGGTTAACTCTCCGGCCTCGCACATCCGTCCGACCAGCCGGTCGTACTCTTCCTGAGAGCCGTCGCACCAGACTACTTGGTCGGGGGTTGTGAGCTGGCGTATTTCTTCAATCCAGTCGTTGAGAGCCTTGTGCATGGCTGTCTGGGTTCCTCCACCGCGCAGGTAATCCGCTGAGCATAATAAGGGAAGGGTGAGGAATCCAATCTGGGCCTGGCCGGCACGACGGGCCCGGCCGGACGGGTTTTATCGTCAGCCTGCCGAGGCTACGGTAGGCTGCCCGCTTGGTTTCGCCCAGATGTCGGTAAGTTGCACATACATCCAGACCCCACAGACCGGTCGCATTGGTGGGTGCATCGGGGTGCTTGCCCTTGTCCTGGCGGTTGTGGCCGGCCCTGGTTGTCGCGGCGGGGGATGGAGCGATGGCCAGCGAGCAGGGGTTGAGACCCCCATCTCCACCGATGGGGCCGCCAGTGGCAACCAGAGTAATCCGGGTGCCCGCGGGCGTCCGAACGTACTTCTGGTTACCATCGACACGTTGCGTGCCGACCACTGTTCGGCCTACGGTTATGGGGTGGAGACAACGCCGGTGCTTCGGGAGCTTGCCCGCAGTGGGGTGTTGTTCAAGCGTGCCTACGCACCCAGTGCGACAACCGCACCGTCGCACGCCGCACTGTTGACCTCCCGCTACCCCCGTTCCCTGGGTGTCATGAAAAACGGCCATTCTCTGGAGGATGGCTACGCCACCCTGGCCGAGGTGTTGGCCGGGCGCGGCTATGCGACCGCCGCGTTCGTCAGTTCAGCCCCATTGCGTCACCACTACGGGTTTTCCCGCGGGTTTGAACACTTCGACGACTCGTTCAAACCCGAGACGGTTTCATTGGGTAGAAAAGGCGAGCACATCGTAGACCGCCGTGCCGATGCCACCGTGGACGCGGTTCGGACCTGGCTCGACGGTCGCAAGACGCCAAGCGATGGCCGGCCGCTGTTTGCCTGGGTCCACTTTGTCGACCCCCACGCCCCCTACCACGCCCCCGAATCCTTCGACGGTGCGTGGCCCCGGGGCACTCGGAAAAAAATACGTGCCTATGACGGGGAGGTCCATTTTGCCGACCGTCAACTCGGCCGTCTGCTCGATGCCTTCCGTGCGGCCGAAGGTGAGCGGGGAACTCTGGTGGTGGTTACCAGCGACCACGGCGAAGGGTTGGGTGACCACGGTTGGATGTGGCACGGTGTCAGCCTTCACGAGGAGTTGGTGCGCGTGCCATTGGTGGTGAGTTGGCCTCAGGGGGGGCTACCGCAAAGAGCCTACGGGTGGCCAGTGGAGCTTATCGACGTGGCGCCGGGTATTTTGCGTCTTCTCAGCTTCGATGTGCCGCGGCAGTTTGAAGGGCGCAACATGTTGGTGCCGCGCGCCGATGACGAGCCGGTATTTTTACAGCGCCGTGTTTATCGGGCCAAGGCCGTGGAAGGTAAGCAGACCCGGGGTGAGATGACGGCCATGGTTCGCAACAACTGGAAGTACGTGTGGGCGCCCGAAGACGGCGGGGCGGAACTCTATCGGCTGGTTGCCGACCCCCAGGAGAAAGACAACCTCGCCAGCCGTGAAAAGGCCCGTGCCGGGCGTATGGCCACGACGCTTGAGCGTTGGCGCCGCCGCCGCCCGGTCCCCGAGCATCCCGGTCGCGACGTCCCCCTTGCCGCCGAAAGGCTGAGTGAACTCAGAGCACTGGGCTACGTCGACTGAAAACAATGGTTTGAGTTTTCTCAACAGTTGGAGGACTATCAGCCGATGGAACCGGCCACTATAGAGAGCCTTATCGAGAAGAACATCCCTGAGGCCAAGGCCAAGGCCAGCAATTTAAGGGGTGGAGACCACTTCGGAGTTACCGTGGTGTCGCCGTCCTTTGAGGGGTGCTCTCTGGTGGAAAAGCACAGGATGATTTACCAGGCCCTCGGCGACGCTATGAAAAGCGATATTCACGCGCTCACAATCGAGGCACTGACGCCGGGTGAGTATGCAGAGCAGGAGGCCGGAGAGTAACGGAAAAGAAAGATGGCGGAAGATATGTTTGAACAGATACGGACCCAGGTAAACGCCGACCGCGTCGTCCTCTATATGAAGGGTACGCCGGAGGCACCCCAGTGCGGGTTTTCCCAGACCGTGTGCCGGGCTATCGAAGCGGTGGGCGGGCCGTATGCGACCTACAACGTTTTAGATGATCCCGCCCTTCGTGAGGGTATAAAACAGTATTCCAGCTGGCCTACCGTTCCCCAGCTCTATGTGGGTGGTGAGTTTGTGGGTGGCTGTGACATCGTGGTCGAGCTCTACAAGAAGGGAGAGCTCGAGAACGTTCTCTCAGGCGGCGGCAGCACGGACTGACCGCGGCCGCGTTGGTCGGCTACCGTCGATTGATCTCAAAGCGGCGTGTCCGATACCCCTTTCAGCCAGGCCGACCGTCGCGACATACTCGCGCACGGTGTTGCCATTGAAGATGCCCAGCGGCAGTTGTCCGCTTGTCTTTCCGGAACCCAATTTGCCCGTCTGTTAAGACCCTGCACCATCGGTGATGGTATACGCCGCCTGTCGGTCGGAGATGCTCAAGGTCTGGCTACCCTGTTTGAGGCCGCGACGGCAGACTTGCGTGTGGCCAAGTTCGTACCGGCCTCCGGCGCCGCCTCACGGATGTTCGGTTCCTTGTTGGCCACCGCGGACAAAGTACGCACCCGTGCGGTCGCACAGGTGGTGGATGGGCTTGGCCGTCTGGCCCTCAGAGACGATCTTGAAAAAGTTCTGGCCGCGGCCGGCCACAGTCTGGAGTCCCTGCTCGCGGCCGGAGAGGTGGCAACGGTGGTCGACTACATCGTAGGCCCCCAGGGACTCGGGTATTCCTCCCTTCCCAAAGCCCTTTTAAAGTTTCACGCCTATGGCGACCACACCCGCACCGCCTTCGAAGAACACCTGGTCGAGGCCTCCGTGTATGCGGTCGGCGCGCGAGGGCTTTGCCGCCTGCATTTTACCGTGTCCGAGGAGCACAGAGAGCTTTTCGAAGACCTCCTGGAAGAGGTCCGCAAGGGTTATGAGGACAGCCTGGGGGTTGGCCTGGCGGTGGAGTTTTCCAGCCAGAAGGCCTCCACCGATGCTGTGGCCGTGGACGAGGACGGCCGTCCGTTTCGCCGCCACGATGGCACTTTGCTGTTCCGTCCTGGTGGCCACGGCGCCCTGCTTGCCAACCTTGCCCTTTGCGAGGCCGATGTCGTGTTCGTAAAAAACATAGACAACATTGTTGTCGACAGTCTGAGGGCACCCACCTATCTGTGGAAGAAAGCCCTGGGAGGTTTGTTGCTCGAATTGCGCGAGCGTGTCTTCGCCGCGCTCCGCCGGCTTGGCGACAAGGGTGACGAGGAGGCCGTGACCGCGGCTCTTCGCCTGGCGAATTCGGAGTTCGGGGCCGGCCTGGACGAAGACCCGGCAGGCATGTCTTTACAAGACCGGATAAAACTTGCCACGGCAGCACTCGACCGTCCCATTCGGGTTTGCGGCATGGTGCCGGCTGCCGGTGAACCCGGCGGTGGGCCTTTCTGGGTGCAACGGGAGGGACGGGCCAGTTGTCAGATCGTTGAGACCAGCCAG
Organism: Deltaproteobacteria bacterium; assembly: GCA_046583365.1. Lineage (GTDB taxonomy): Bacteria > Desulfobacterota > Binatia > UBA1149 > CAYXZP01 > JAYGCL01. The sequence goes on along the minus strand of JAYGCL010000043.1, from coordinate 24,725 downwards.
GTGGACCCCGACAACGACCAACAGCGAGACATCCTGGCCACCGCTACCCACTTCAACCCCGTCGACCTGGTCTGCTCTACCTCGAATGCCGCCGGCGAGGTTTTTGACCTCGACTCGCTTGTGGACGAGAGCGCTTTTTTTGTTGTCGAGCGCAGCAGCGAGGGCCGCCGTCTGCGCTCGGTGGAGAGGCCGGGACTGTGGAACGGGGCCATGGCCGCCTGGAACACCGTATTTGTCGAAGTCCCGGCCGCTACATTCAACCCGGTAAAAACGCTTGCAGACCTGCTGTCCCCCGCCCACCAGGGCCCGTGAGCAACGGCCCTAGGAACGCCTGGAGAGAAACTCATCGACGGCCTCACCGAGCTCGGCCAGTGGGACCAGACGGTGGCGGGCATCGGGGGGCAGTGCTTCGTGGAGTTTAGAGAAGTAACGTTTGTCTGAGCGCGGCTCCACTACCACGACTATGCCCTGGTCTGAGGAAGTACGTACCAGTCTGCCGACCATCTGTTTAAGCCTCAGCAGCATGCGTGGCAGGGTGTAGTCGATAAAAGCCTTGCCTCCGTTCTGCTCTATGAGTTCCCCGCGCCGCCGTATGAGGGGGTCGCTGGGCACATCAAAGGGGGGTTTCTCGATAATAACCGCCTGGCAGGACGTGCCCGGCACATCCACCCCTTGCCAGAAGGCGCGTGAACCGAGCAGGACGGCGCGTTCGCTTTCCATGAAGTTGCGTACCAGTTCGTGGGGATCATTGCTGCCACTGGCCGGGGCGATGATGTCGATGCCCTCGCGGGAAAGGGTGCCGTCGAGTACATTGGCCACCGAGGCCAGGCGGTCGCGACTGGTAAACAGACCCATGGTGCGGCCGCCCAGTCTCAGGGCCACCGTGGAAATGGCCGCGGCCATCTTTTCAACCAGACGGTTGTGCTCGGTGGGGTCGCTCAGGAAAATGACTTCGAGGTTGTCGCCGTAGTCGAATGGGCTGGGGGTGGGGTCGGCCAGCATGAAGCGTCCGCCCGAGCGCTCTTCGAATTCAAGAGAGCCCACCGAACCGCGCAGGTCTTCTCCCACGCCTATGGTGGCTGAGGTGCCAAAGAGGGTTTCGACACGGTCGAGGATGTCATCCTGGAAATCCGCGGCCGGAGAGACCGGGGTAGTGACAAAACGCCAGGCGTTGGACCTCGTGCGTGCAAGGCCGCGTATGCGGGCAACCACATCGGAGGGGGGCACGGGCAGGCTCGTCGAGAGCACCGAGGCGGCCTCGAGCAGAGCGTCGGCGGCGCTGGCTTCGATGCCGGCCTCGTCGTCGGCCAGTTCGGCCAGACGGCGGGCCAGGCTGTCCAGTGTAGAGGCCAACTCCAGGGTCGTATCGGTAAGCTCCTTCCAGGCCGGGCCCGGGCCGTCTGGAGAAATGGCCAGTTCGTCTCGGTAGCTGCGCTGGGGTTCGGCGGCGCCGACGATCGCACGGGCTTCACTGCCGACGGTCGCAACCAGGGCCACGGCTCTGCGGGCCAGGTCGGCGATCTTGGCGTCGGGGGCGTCTTTAGTTTTGCTTCCGGGTGAGGTGACGGCCTCGAGTCGGTGCAGAATCTCCACCGACTCGGCGCTTCTTGCGTATGCGCCGTCGGCGCGTTCGGCCAACTCGTGGACCTCGTCGATGATGAGGTGGCGAAGGGGGGGATAATCGGGGGGCCAACGCAGCAGGAGGTCGTGGTTGACCACCACAACTTCTGCCCCCTCCAAGCGGTTGCGGGCGTTTCGGAACGGGCAGGTCCCGACACAGCGCTCGCAAGCCTGGCGGGAACATTCCGACGCCTCGGCACTGGTGACCTCACGGCGTACGCGCTCAAGCTCCGGGTGTATGTGGTAGAGCACTTGGGGGATGCGGTCGACCTCGCCGTGCCCGGTGCTTTGTGCGAAGGACGACAGCAGGGCCATGGGAAAAGAGTCCGGGGGTGGAATGAGGCTGCGCTGGCTGTCGAGAAAGGCGTCAAGGCGATGGCGGCAGAGGTAGTTTGCCCGTCCTTTCATCGACGTGAACCTCAAGTCGGAGTAGCCGAGCAGACGGGCCGCCGAAGGTATGTCTTTTTCAATGAGCTGGCTTTGCAGGAGTTTGGTAGCCGTTGAGATAATCACCTGTTCGCCGGTTTTGCGTGCAAAGGGGATGGCCACCGACAGGTAGGCCAGGGTTTTGCCTATTCCCGTCCCGGCCTCGGCCAGGCGGATGCTCTTGCCCCCCTTGCCGGCAAAACAGTTGTAAATGGTGCCGACCAGGCCGATCTGCCCCGACCTGGCCTCGTAGCCTGGCATTATACGCGCCACCGCAGCCTCATCCTCAAGCCTTGCGGTGATGGACGAAAGATCGAGGGAAACCTGTGGCAACTCGGACTGGCCGGCCCCCGTGGGTTGGCCGACCGGGGTGGAGATGGTCTCGGGGGTGGGCAGGCCGGCCAGCCTGTCCTTCCAGGGCGAGGATGGTTTGAACAGCCTGAGCGCGTTGTAGGCGTTGGCCGCCGCGGGGTCACCCCGGCGCGCTTCTTCGATGATGTTGACCGTCAGACGCAAAGTGTCAAGAGCGTCGTCTATGGCCCGGTGTCTTTCCTTGCGCCCGAGTTTAGCCCGGCAGAAGGTGTCGAGTTTCATGTTACGCGAGTCCGGGTAGACCAGCGCCAACAGTTCGACGGTGTCAAGAAACTCGTGGTCGGCAAAGCGCGGGCTCACCGAAGTGGCGAGCCATTTTTGTTCGAAGTCTGCGTTGTGGGCGACGACCGGTGCCTGGCCGATGAAGTTATCAAGTGCGGCTGCTACCCGGTCGGCCTCCGGGGCACGGTCGAGGTCTTCGTCGGTGATACCGGTAAGCCTCTTGATGAAAGGGCTGAGGCGCAACGGTGTGGCGATGAAGGTGCTGAAGACACGGGCCGTTGTAACTCCGGGCTCAAGCAGGACGGCACCGGCCTCGATCAGGGTGTCATCTACAGGGTCCAGCCCGGTGGCTTCGAAGTCGAGGAAACAAATCGGTCCGGGGCGGCAGATAACGGCGGCCAGTTCTGAGTCTACCCCCAGGTCGGCAAGCTCGACCGTGGCCGAGAAACCTTCGCGGCCGGTGGTTGGGAGTTCTTCAAAAAAACGGGTCTTATGCGCTGCGTTGTCCACGGCTTTTCCCTATACGAGGCTGTCGGCGCTCACCACCCATACAGGGGACAGGGTGCACGGGTCTGTGCGCGGTCGTGCATTTTCGCCTTCTTTACGGAAACCTCTGCCTCTCTCTAAAGCCCGCTTCGGGGGCTTTTTGGCCCCTCCGACGGTTGGCATGGCGGTTGCAGCTACCAGGGTAGACCGGGGTTGTATGGGTGGAACCCCGTAAGGAGGGAGACTATGCTTAGCGCGAGTACTAACGAGAATATTGACCTCGCGATGACCTACAGCGCCTATCGTGAGATTGAACTTGTCCCAGTAAATCAAGCTGAAGAGGTCAGCCGTGCCATCCTTGACCTGGCCGATGACCCGCAGCCGGCCGGCGCGTTGCGCTGTGTGGATGTGAAGGGCTGCTACTACCTGCCGGTTCATGGCTGGTATGTGCTCTACCATCTGAGCAGCGACCTGTCCCGGCTTACCGTGCTTGGTGTGCTCGACGGTGCGACCCATACGGTCCACTAGGCACCGGACCTGCCGGACTTAGGCTGTCGGCCCAGCGCCTCTTCGAGTGTGCCAATGAGCAGGGCGCTGGCCTGTGCCGGGTCGGTGGCTTGCATTACAGCCGAGATAACCGCGGCGCCGGTCGCGCCGGCTCTTATTACCGCCTTCAGGCAACCGCTTTTTATTCCGCCCACCGCAAACACGGGCATTGTTTTTGCTTCCCTTGCGGCTTCACCGAGAATTTCCAGTCCCAGAGGTTTGCCAAAGGCGCGTTTGGAAGGGGTGTCGAATATCGGGCCCAGGTGCACGTAATCGGCACCGTCTTGCAGACATGCCGCGACCTCGCCCGGACTGTGCACAGACCGTCCAACAAGGGCCAGGGGACCGACCAGGGCACGGGCCGCGGCCGTTGCCATGCCGGCGGCCGGCAGGTGGACCCCGTCGGCGGCCACGGCCAGCGCTATATCGATGCGGTCGTTTACCACCAACAGGGCCTGGTGGCGGTAGCTGAGGTCTCTCAGGCGGCGGGCCAGGTCCAGTAAGGGACGGGTGCCCAGGCGGCGGTCTCTCAGCTGTACAAGGCGGCATCCGGCGCCCAGGGCCGCAGCGGTCTTCTCAACGATGTCGGTTGCGCCAAGGCTTTCGTCGGTTATCAGGCACAGGGGAGGGCGGGGAAGTTCGGGCTTATTCAAACAGCAGTCCGGAGCCGGGCGAGGATGCCGTGGCGTAGAGCTTTTTCTCTATACGTCCGGCCAGATAGGCCGTGCGTCCGGCCTCAACGGCCAGGCCCATGGCCTGGGCCATGGCCAGGGGGTCACGGGCACCGGCTATGGCCGTGTTCATCAGCACCGCCGTACAGCCCATTTCCATGGCCACGGCGGCATCGGAGGCTGTGCCCACACCGGCGTCCACGATCACGGGTACCGAGGCTTGCTCGAGTATGATGCGGATGTTGTAGGGGTTTCTTATGCCCAGACCCGAGCCGATGGGCGCGGCAAGGGGCATGACGGCTACGCATCCGAGGTCTTCGAGCTTGCGGCAGCTTACCGGGTCGTCGGTAATGTAGGGGAGTACGTCGAAACCGTCGGCGACGAGTTGGCGGGCGGCCTCTATGGTAGCCACGACATCGGGGAAGAGGGTTTTCTCGTCACCGATGACTTCGAGTTTGACCAGGTTTCCGATACCGGCCTCGCGGGCCAGGTGTGCGGTACGCACGGCTTGTGCGACCGTGTAGCAGCCAGCCGTGTTGGGCAGGATGGTGTAGCGCTCAGGGTCGATGTAGTCCAGCAGGTTTTCTTTGTCGGCCTCGGTGATGTTGACGCGTTGTACGGCCACCGTGACCATCTCGGCACCGGCGGCTTCAACGGCCTGCCTGGTCTGTTCGAAGTCGGCGTATTTACCGGTTCCGACTATCAGGCGTGAGGAGAAAACCTTACCTCCCACCGACCAGGTGTCGTGGCCGGGGCTAGCCGCCGCCGACAAAGTTGACGACTTCGACACGGTCGTTCTCCTTCAAGACAGTGGCCGGCCAGTTGCTCTTTCTTATCACCGAGGCGTTGACCTCCACGGCCACACGGCTCTCAGCGAGGCCTAACTCAGCGAGCAAGGCGGCGATGCTGGCATCCTCGACGATCGTGCGAGGCTGACCGTTAACGGTTACCGTCACACAGCGACGCTACCGCCGAGCATGTTTCTTTACAACTGCCGGAGCCCTTGATATTTGTCTCTGACTTGCCCGGCAGTTCTCCGTTAGCTCTGATCGACTTATCGGCCCTGCGCCACAACTACAGTCGTATAGTTTCGCTCGTTGGCCCTACCACCGCTGTCCTTCCCATGGTGAAGGCCGACGCCTACGGCCACGGCGCCGTGGCCGTAGGCAGGGTACTTAAAGACTGTGGTTGCAGTGGGCTTGGTGTGGCCACTCTGGCTGAGGCTGCCGAATTGAGGGAGGCCCTGGGGGAGGTCCGTATCGTGGTGTTCGGCGGTATCCTGCCCGACGAGGCCACCCGTGCCGTTGCTCTTGGCGTGGAGGTGGCCGTCTACGACCCTGAACTGGTCACCGCACTTGACGCCGAGGCCCTGGCCGCCGGCGCCGAGGTCGCCGTTCACATAAAGGTGGACACCGGCATGAGACGTCTGGGTGTGGAACCTGCCGATGTCGCCGGGTTTGCCGAACTTATAGCCAACTGCCGGGGCCTGCGTCCGGTGGCCCTGTGTTCCCACTTCGCCTGTGCCGAATCGGTGTCCGACGAGGTCACCCGGGGGCAATTGGAGACTCTCAAGACCGCCCGCACCGTGCTTGGCGCAGGCGGCACCGACCTGGTCTGTCACCTGGCCAACAGCGCGGCGATACTCAGCCGGCCCGAGACCCATCTGGACATGGTCAGACCGGGGCTTATGCTCTACGGCCTGTTTCCCGACCCCGGCCTGGCCGCTCTGGCCGACCTGAGGCCGGTTATGACGTTGCTGGCCCGTATCATACGCATAGCCGACGTTGGTCCCGACCAAGGTATCGGCTATGGCCATAGCTATCGCACCGGCACCAGGAGCCGCATAGCAACGCTACGTCTGGGTTACGCCGACGGCTATCCGCGGGCCTTGTCCAACCTGGGCGAGGCCCTGGTGGGGGGGCAACGGGTCGCGGTGGTGGGCCGTGTGAGCATGGACCACCTGATGGTCGACATCACCGGCCTGGGGGGCGCTGCTGTCGGTGACGAAGTGACAATGTGGGGAGCGGGCTTGGCCGTCGAAGAGGTGGCCGGGCGTGCCGAGACCATACCCTATGAATTAGTGGCCAGGGTGGGCCGGCGTGTGCAACGCCTGTACAGAGAGGAAGGGGAGACGTGAGAGTAACCACAGCGCTCATAAGCGTGAGTGACAAAACCGGAATCGAGGACTTTGCCCGTGGATTGTCGCAGTTGGGGGTAAAGATACTCTCTACCGGTGGTACGGCGGCGGCTCTGCGCAAGGCCGGACTGGAGGTAGTGGATGTCAGCGAGCACACGGGTTCGCCGGAGATCCTCGACGGCCGTGTCAAAACTCTCCACCCGCGCATACACGGAGGCATCCTGGCCCGGCGTGCAGACGAGGACCACCGCCGCCAGGTTGCCGAGCATGACATCGAGTACATCGATCTGGTTTGTGTAAACCTCTACCCCTTTGCCGAGGTGACGGCCCGCGGCTGCAGCCGGGACGAGGCCATCGAGAACATCGACATAGGCGGACCCTCGATGGTGAGGTCGGCCGCCAAGAACCACGCCGACGTGGCCATTGTTACCGACCCCGCCGATTACGACCGCGTGCTGGCCGAACTACGCGAGGGTGGAGAAATCTGCGACAACACCCGCGGGCAACTGGCGGCAAAAGCCTTTTGTACCACGGCGGCCTACGACGGCATGATTGCCGACTATCTGGGAGGCCGGGAAGATGGTTTTGGCCAGACCCGCCACGAACAGTGGCAACTGGAACGCACGCTGCGCTACGGTGAAAACCCGCACCAGCAGGCGGCCTTCTTCAGGGCCGCCAAAGTCGAAGGTCCGGCCATTGCCACTGCCACGGTGCTGCAGGGCAAGGAACTGTCCTACAACAACATCGTCGATGCGGACGCCGCCCTGCAACTTGTCATGGAGTTTGAGGAGACGGTTTGTGTGGCCATAAAACACACCAACCCCTGTGGTGTGGCGGTTGCCCGGACACCGCTCGAAGCCTTTGTAAAAACCAGAAGCTGCGACCCGGTTTCAATCTTCGGCGGCATCATAGGTTTTAACCGCGAGGTCGATGAGGAAACGGCCACGGCGATGTCGGAGGTCTTTTTAGAAATCGTGTTGGCCCCGTCCTTCAGTGACGGTGCCAGAGCGGTGTTTTCTTCCTCTAAGAAACTCTTGAACGTCCGTCTTCTCGAAGTCGACCCCCACCTTGGCGGTGGCCGCGAAGAGGTAGACATGAAGAGGGTTCTCGGCGGCATGCTGGTTCAGACCCGCGACCTTGAGACCAGCCGGGTGGCCGACTGTAAAGTGGCAAGCAAACGCGCGCCCAGCGATGAGGAGACCCGTGCCCTGGACCTGGCCTGGAAAGTTTCCAAGCATGTTAAGTCCAACGCCATAGTGCTGGCCACGGCCGACAGGGTCGTGGGTGTGGGGGCCGGACAGATGAGCCGTGTGGATTCGGCCCGTATCGCAGTGGCACGGGCCCGCGAGCATGGCCTGGACACCAAGGGCTCGGTGGTTGCGTCGGATGCGTTTTTTCCCTTTCGCGACGGACTCGACGTTTGTGCCCAGGCCGGTGCGACTGCCGTTATCCAACCCGGTGGCAGTGTGCGAGACGGTGAGATCGTAGCCGCCGCCGACGAACACGACATAGCCATGGTCATGACGGGGGTGCGCCACTTCAGGCACTGAGCGGGGTAAGGGGCGTGGCCGGGATTAAAGTGATGGTGGTAGGCGGCGGTGGCCGCGAGCACGCTCTGGCCTGGAAACTGGCCGCCGACCCGCGTGTGGAGCGCGTGTTTGCCGCCCCCGGCTCGGCCGCCATAGCCCGGGTGGCCGAGTGTCTGGAGGTTGGGGCTGAGGACATCGAGGGTCTGGCCTCGGTGGCGGCCGAACGTGGCATTGCTCTTACCGTGGTGGGTCCCGAAGTCCCGCTGGCCCTTGGCATTGTCGACGTTTTTCGTGCCCGCGGGTTGAGGATTTTCGGACCCGACCGTGAAGGGGCCCGTCTGGAGTCATCCAAGGCCTTCATGAAAGAGATCCTGGTCGAGGCGGGGGTACCGACGGCGGCCTACGGGGAGTTCAGCGATGTGGATGCGGCCTGCAGCAAGGCCCGGCAGTTGGGTTTCCCGGTAGTGGTAAAAGCCGACGGACTGGCCGCCGGCAAAGGCGTGGTCATCTGCGCCGACCAGGCCGAGGCCGATGAAGCGATAATCGCTATGCTCGAAGGCGGCCGCTTCGGACAGGCCGGACAGCGTATCGTGGTGGAAGAATTTCTTGTCGGAGAAGAAGCCTCGATCATGGCCCTCAGCGACGGCCGTCATGTGCTGATGCTGGCCTCTTCACAGGATCACAAGGCTCTGCTCGATGGCGACCGTGGTCCCAACACCGGTGGCATGGGAGCCTACTGTCCGGCCCCCGTGGTCGGTGAGGAGTTGATGGCGGAGATAGCCGAGACCGTCATCCGGCCCACCATTGAGGTACTGGCCTCACGCGGGATCGACTACCGTGGGGTGCTTTATGCCGGCATCATGATTACCGCCGACGGCCCCAAAGTCCTGGAGTACAACGTTCGTTTTGGCGATCCCGAGTGCCAGCCCATAATGGTCCGCCTTGCCTCGAGCTTCCTCGACCTCATCGAAGCGGCTATCGACGGAACCCTGGACCAGGTCGAGGCGGTGTGGAACACCGGCACTTCGGTCTGCGTGGTAATGGCATCGGGTGGTTACCCCTCTTCTTACGACAAAGGGCACGTGATGGAGGGCCTGGCCGAGGCCGAGGCCATGGATGGCGTGGAAGTGTTTCACGCCGGTACTGTGTGTAATGGAGATGGGCGGTGGCTGACCAACGGCGGTAGGGTCGTCGGGGTTACCGCTTCGGGGGCCGATGTAAAAACGGCTACCGCGCTTGCCTACCAGGCGGTTTCGAAGATTTCCTGGAAAGATGTTCACTACCGCCGCGACATCGCCCACCGGGCAATCGAGCGTGCCGCCAACGGAGAGTAACAATGGCCACCACAACCAAGAAACGAAGAACCGTATCCAAACCGAAGACCCGGCCGAAAACCGGCCCGTTGGTGGGAATACTGATGGGAAGTTCCAGCGACATGGACACCATGGAGAGGGCGTCAAGGTGTCTTGAGTCTTTGGGAGTTGCCCACGAGGTGGTGATCACCTCCGCGCACCGCTCACCGGACAAGACGGCCGCCTATGCCAAGGGCGCGAAAAGGCGAGGCCTCCGGGTGCTGATCGTTGGAGCCGGACGCGCCGCCCATCTGGCCGGTGCGGTTGCCGCACACACAACCCTGCCGGTATTCGGCGTGCCGGTGGAATCGGGGGCTCTGAAGGGGCAGGACGCGTTGCTGTCCACCGTTCAGATGCCCGCCGGCGTACCCGTGGGTACTCTGGCCATAGGTGGGTCGGGGGCCGAGAACGCCGCGCTTCTGGCGGCCGCCGTATTGGCTCTGTCCGATAAGACCTTGGCAGGTAAACTCGAGCGGCGCCGCAAAACAATGGCGGCCAAGGTACCCGGAATCGTAAAGCGGGTGGCGGGGTAGGCAGCCTGGAACGCTCCATGGACAATGCTCTGGCCGCGCTGGACGGCGGCGGCGTGGTGGCCTACCCGACCGAAACCGTTTACGGCCTGGGTGTAGACGCGGCCTGTGAGGCCGCTCTGGTCCGTCTTCTGGAACTCAAGGGACGGCAGTCGGGCAAAGGGCTGTCTTTACTGGTGGCCGGCCTGGGGGGGGTGGCCGAGCTGGTGCGCGGCCAGGTCCCGGCCGCCGCTGTTCGGTTGGCCGCCGCCTTCTGGCCCGGACCCGTGACGATAGTGCTGCCGGCGGCCGACTCGCTGAGTCCACGGCTGGTCGGTGCCACCGGTGGTGTGGGCCTGCGTTGCTCGGCCGACCCCGTGGCCGCCGAGCTGGTTTCTCGTCTGGGAAGGCCGCTTACCTCCACCTCGGCAAACCCTGCGGGTGGGCAAGCGGCCACCACGGTGGCCGAGGCCAGGGAATATTTTGGCAGTGGCGTGGATTTTTATCTTGACGGGGGAAGCAGAGGCCGCGGTGATGCCTCCAGTGTGGTTGAGTTTCTGGATGACAGAGCATATCTGCGCCGCGAGGGTGGACTGGGACGCGAGCGTCTGGCCGCAGTTGTGAGTCTGGAGGGTTAGATTTGACACGTTTTCGTCCTTTTCGAGCGGTCCGCTTCTGTCAATCCAAAGTGGGAGACATGCGGGCCGTGGTGGCTCCACCCTACGACGTCATAGACGAAGAATCTCTGTCTCATTTCTACGAGGCAAGTCCCTACAACGTGGTTCGCCTTATACTCAACCGCCGGGGCCACGCCGAGGCAGGTGATTTGTTTCGCGACTGGCTCGGGTCGGGGCTGTGCCGTCGCGACGAGGAGTCGGCATTCTATCTTTACTCCCAGGATTTTGAGTGTGAGGGCAAAACCCTGCGCCGTACCGGCGTGATCGGGGCACTGCAGCTTGAGCCTTTTTCCTCCGGCATGGTCCGTCCCCACGAGCGCACGTTCAGTAAACATAAAAAAGACCGCCTCGACCTGACCCTGCAGGTAAAGGCCAACCTGAGCCCGATCTTCGGTCTGTACTCCAATGGGTCTTTCTCGATACAACCCGAGGGCGGGTGGCAGGCCGAGGCCGACATCGATGTAGTCCAGGACGCAGTGCGCCATCGCATGTGGACTCTGCGCCGGCCTGAGACCGTGGCGGCCGTAGAAGCGGCTGTTGCCGGGCGCACGATCTTTATCGCCGACGGACACCACCGCTATGAGACGGCTCTGAACTATTACGGCCTGGTAAGGCCGGACCTTGCCCTTGGCAGTGAGGATGCCGGCAGCGACGAAGACCGTCCCGAGGCCCACGTGTTGGCTTTCCTGTCGACTTTTGAGGATCCGGGAATGGTTATACTGCCCACCCACAGGGAGCTTCTGGACTCCGGTGGTGCCGACCATGAAGAGTTCGCCGCTGAGTTGGAAAAATCCTTCGACCTGCAACGTTTCGAGCGTAACGCCGACGGTCGCCGGCGCCTGTTGGAAGGGCTGGCGGGGCTGGGCCGCCAGCGCAACTCGTTGGCCGTGGCCATGCGAGACCTGGATTGTTATCTGCTTGCCAGCCGCCCCCTGAGCAGTGCCGCGGCAAGCTCGCCGCTGGCAGGCCTCGACGTCAGTGTACTGCACGATGAAGTTATCGAGGGTGGTCTGACCAGGGCCGGTGGCGGCCAGGCCAGTCTGGCCTACGGGATCGACGCCGCCGATATGCTCGACCGCGTGGAGCGGGGAGAGATTGAGGGTGCTTTTCTGCTCAACGCCACCCGCAGCGACCAGATGTCGGATGTCTGTATGGCCGGTGAGTTGATGCCGCAGAAATCGACATATTTTTATCCCAAGCTGATCACCGGTCTGGTCTTTCACCTTCTCGATGCGTCTCCACTCGAGGGTCCCGGGTGAGAGTTTACCTCGATCTTCTCGACGACGTTCTCAGCAACGGCACGCCCAAGGGCGACCGTACCGGTACCGGCACACTCAGCGTGTTCGGGCGGCAGATGCGCTTCGACCTGTCGGCCGGATTCCCGTTGTTGACGACCAAGAAGCTGCATCTGAAATCCATCGTCCACGAACTCCTGTGGTTCATAAGCGGGCAAACCAATGTTGCCTACCTGCGTGAGAACGGGGTCCGCATCTGGGACGAGTGGGCGGATGAACAAGGCGAGCTGGGTCCGGTCTATGGCAAGCAGTGGCGGAGCTGGCCCACGCCCGACGGTCGCTGCATTGATCAGTTGTCACTGCTGCTCGAAGAGATCCGTAACAACCCCGACTCCCGCCGCCTCATCATCAGCGCCTGGAACGTGGGCGAACTCGAAGCGATGGCTTTGCCTCCCTGCCACCTGCTGTTTCAGTTCTACGTCGCCGATGGACGGCTCTCCTGTCAGATGTACCAGAGAAGTGCCGACCTCTTTCTCGGTGTTCCCTTCAACATTGCTTCCTATGCCCTGCTCACACTGATGGTGGCCCAGGTAAGCGGACTCAAGCCCGGTGAGTTGGTACACACCCTGGGCGATACCCACCTTTACTCGAATCATCTCGAGCAGGCCCGTTTGCAGTTGCAAAGGGAACCGTTGGAACTCTCGCGTCTGCAACTCAACGAGGAGGTGACGAGCCTCTTCGACTTCAACTACCAGGACTTCCAACTCACCGGCTACCAATCCCACCCGCATATAAAGGCGGCTGTGGCCGTCTAAGAACGATGTCTTTTTCCGTAGTAGTCGCGGTGTCTGAGAACTGGGTAATCGGCCGTGACGGCCGCCTGCCCTGGCACCTGCCGGCCGACCTTGACTACTTCCGCCGTCTTACCACCGGCCACACGTTGGTTATGGGGCGCAAGACTTTTGAGTCCATCGGCAAGCCGTTGCCCGAGAGGCGCTCGATAGTGGTCTCACGTAGCCCCGGCTTTTCGGCCGCCGGTGTTGAGGTTGCCGCCTCTTTGCAGGCGGCGTTGGAACTGGCCGCTGACGATGAGGTTTTCGTGATAGGGGGAGGGGAGATTTTCAAAGAGGCCGTGCCGGCCGCAGACCGTTTGTATCTTACCCTTGTGCACGGCCGTTTTGAGGGCGACGTTCACTTTTCCAGCCACGACCTGGATGGTTGGCAACTGTGCTCCGAACAGCAACGGCCGGCCGATGAGCGCAACGCTTACGACTTGAGTTTCAAGATTTACCAACGCCCCTGAGCAGGCGGCGGGCTTCCCGTTTCCAACGACGGTTGGGAAGCTTCAAGTAGCGGGGAAGGTGGCCGAAGGATTCGCGGGCCTGTGTGAAATCGCTGCGCGCTCCGGCCTGGTCGCCCAGGGCCAGATGGGCGCGGCCCTGGAGAACCCAACCCTGGACGCTCGAAGTGTTAAGCGCTGTGGCCCGCTGGGCCTCGGCCAACGCAGCCTCGGCGCGCTCCTCGTCCAGGTAGGTCTGTGCCAACAGCAAGTGGGGTTGGCCGTAGAGGAAACGGGGGTTTATCTCGAGAGCCCGGGCCACCCGTTTGCCGCCCTCTTCTTTGTTGCCGCTCTCAATAAGGCACAGGCCGAGGTAGTAGTTGGTCTCGGCCGAGTCGTCCATCCGTGCGATGGCTTTTTGCATGTGGCCGAGCCCTTCGGCCGAGCGGCCGGCGGTGGCCAGAATACGGCCGAGGTCGTTGTGAGCGCCAACGTCGTGGTTGTTGATGTCCACGCGGCGTTTGAGTTCGGCGATGGTCTGGCGGCGGCCCCATAACTTTGACGGGTTGAAATAGCGGCCACGCCAGCGGGCTTCCCCCAGGTAAAAGAACAGCCCAACCACGACGAGGGCCAAGATGGGGTTGCCGAGCAAAGAGCTGAGAAGGTAGAAAAGAAAGAAAGAACGCAAAGCGCGGTTGCGTGTGCTGGCTAGTCGAAGTCTTCGCCGAAATGGGCGCGGGCTATACGTTCTTTGAGGTATTCGAGCGTGCCGAGGTCTTCGATGATGTCGCCGCCGGTGTCGTAGAAGAAAATTTCGCCTTCCTTGTTACGGCCCACCGCCACCAGCCATTCCAGCTCATCGCGGTCCTCAAGGAGGTAGTTGATTGCCTGCGAGACTCCCTTGCCGGGGATAATGGTTATCTTGGTCCGGCTTCCCAGGTTGGTCTTTGTTGCAGAGGCCTTTTTTTTCATCCCTCGGTCGTCCCTCACACTGTGTAAAACGATAAGGCCCGACCGCCCTCAAGTCAACTCCAAGGTGCACACGGTCTCAACGTGAAAGCTGTGTGGGAACAGGTCCAGGGGCAGGGCCGAGCGGAGCTGGTAGCCGGCAGCGAGCAGCCGTTTGAGGTCGCGGGCCAGGGTGGCTGCATCGCAGGAAACGTAGACCAGACGGGGAGCGGCCAGCCTGGCCACGCAGTCAGTGGCCTGGCCCAGGCCACTGCGGGGAGGGTCGAGTACCACACAGTCGGCCTGGCGGTGCCCCTTGAGCCAGGCGGTGGCAAAGCTCTGCACCGAATCGGTCTTGAAACTGAGGTTGGAGATATTCTGGCGCCGGGCCGACTGTTGCCCCGTTTCTACGGCAAAAGGGTCAGAGTCTACGGCGATGACGTGGGCGGCTCGGGCGGCCAGGGGCAGTGCCAGGTTGCCGGTGCCGCTGTAAAGGTCGAGTACGGTCTCGTTGCCGCCAAGCTCTGTTGCTTCGACCACGGCGGCAACCAGGGCGACGTTGGCCAGGGTGTTGACCTGGGCAAAGGCCGTTCCCTGGCAGTCCACCTCTATACCGCCGGGGCCGGTGCTGAAGCGGCGGTGGGTGTCGCCCCACTGCCGCCGCCAGCCCTTGGCCCACATCACCACTCCACGCACGGGGCTGTCGGGGTCCGCGAGCAGGGCACGAATCCTGTGGGAGTCTGCCGCCCGCAGCCGTCCCTGGCTGTTGATGGCCAGGCTGATGCCGTCGAGTTCTCCGCCACTGGCGATCTCAACGCGCATCGGCCGGGTCTTGAGGCTTGCCACGAAGGCCTCTACACCGGCCAGGGCATTACGGATGGGTTGCTCGGCGATCAGACAGTCGGAGACTTCGGTGAGCCGGTGGGAGCGGGCGTTGTAAAAGCCCAGCCGGCCTTTTTCGAAACGCAGCTTTATGCGGTTGCGGTATCCCAGCTTAAGTGGGGAGGGAATGATGTCGAGAACCGGCGGGTCTTTTATGCCGGCGATGCGCTCAAGAGTGTCCCTCACTGCGCGTTGCTTGGCTTTTAGTTGGTCCGGGTAGTGTACGTGTTGCCAGGGGCATCCCCCGCAACTGTCTACGATCGGGCAGGGCGGCTCGGTGCGCGAGGCACCGGCTGTGATGATTTTTTCCACCCGCGCCTCGGCGTAGGACCCGTGGTCACGCTCGATGGTGGCCAGTACCCGGTCGCCGGGGGCCGCTCCGTGTACGAACACCACCCTGCCATCGGTTCGTCCCACGGCTGCGCGCCCGTAGCCGAGCGACTCAATATCGACTTCCACCTGCTTCATGGTGGCCAGAAAAGAGAAAACAGGACTTTTTTTCAATGCGCGGCGGTGGCCGGGTGTTGCCTTGTGCTGGGGTTTGCGGCCCACTTCCGGGGTGTTGCGTCTGACGGTTCTCGGTTCCGGAGATGCTTTCAGTGCCGCCGGAGCTCTGCACAGCGGCTACCTGCTCGAGCACGACGGTGGCCGGGTGCTGCTCGAATGCGGTCCGGCAATACTGGCCGCCATCAAACGGCGAGGCCGTCGGCGGGCAGGGGCTGTGCTGGAGGGGCTCGACGCCGTCGTCATTTCTCACCTCCACGGAGACCACTTCGGCGGACTCCCGTTCCTGTTTCTCCAGTACACCGTGGCGACTCCGCGCCAACGGCCCTTGTTGGTGGTGGGACCCCCGGGCACGGCCGCGAGGGTGGCCGATCTGAGCGAGGCTCTCTACCCGGGCCCGCAAGGTAAGGGTCGCCGTCTCCCCTTCCAGCTCGACTACCTGGAGGTGGGGCCGGGGGACTTGTTCGAGGCCGCCGGGGTATCGGCCGAGGCCTTCGAGGTCCCCCACAGCGCGGTTCCGTTTTCTCTGGGCTACCGCTTTGAGGCCGGGGGTGCGTCTGTGCTGTTCTCAGGAGATTCGGCCTGGAGCGAGGAGTTCGTTGAGCGTAGCCGCGGCGTGGACCTTTTCCTGTGCGAGTGCTGCGACCTCAAACCGGCCGGCCAGGGTCACTTGAGCTACCAGGAACTGCTGGCCAACCGTGGCCGTCTTGGCTGCAAGCGGCTGCTTCTTACCCACTTGGGCGACGAGGTGCGCCGAGGTCGGGGACTGGCCGCGGGCCTGGATGCCGAGTTGGCCACAGACGGCATGACGGTAGAGTTGGGTCCGGGGGTGGGCACTTAGGCCGGGTCCTGGGAGCCCAGCTCCTTGATGCAGGCCAGGAGGTTGTCGGTAATGCCCAGGGTGGCACCCCAGATTATCTGGGAGGCTGCGGCAATGGCTGGCAATTCGTAGGACTTGTCGTTCCAGGTGCGCCGGGTGGTGGTGTGGTTGGCGGGGTCGGCCAGGACTTCGAGCGGCACGCCGAATATGTGGCTGACCTCGCTGGCGTTGGGCGTAAAGGTAGTGCCGGTCGGCAGCAGACCGACAAAGGGAGTAATCACAAACGTACCCTGCAGGGTGAAGACGTCGTCCAGGCGGCCTATGACATCGACCAATGCCGGCTCCACCCCTATCTCTTCGTGGGTCTCCCTGAGCGCGGTTGTCTCAAGGTCCCGGTCGCCGGCCGAGCGTTTGCCGCCGGGAAACGAGACCTGGCCCTGGTGACTGGAGACGGTCTCGCTTCTTAGCGTGTAGATGACATCCAGACCGTGGCCCGCGTCGATCATGGGAATCAACACTGCGCACTCGACGGCCTGGGTGTCTCCGACCTTCTTGCGGCTTCGTTCCTGGAGATGCCCTCGCAGTCGTTCGGTCAGGTCCACGGGTCCAGACTGTTGCGCGTTGGCAGCCGAGGCAAGCGGGGGTTTGGATTTCCATCCCCGGGGGGGATACTTTCCGGCCCCGGGCGGCGATAGATGGAAGTAGTAGTTGTTCATTACAACGAGGTGGCGCTCAAGCTTGGCCACCGCAGCATGTTCGTGGCCCGGCTTGCCGAGAACCTGCGGCGCGCTCTGGCCGACTTTCCCACCGCCAAGGTCGAGTTGGCCGAGGGCCGTATCGTGGTAACGGCCGTTGGCGTTCAGAGTTCGGAGGTCACCCGCCGTCTTGCCGTGGTGCCGGGCGTTGCCAACCTCATGCCGGCCCAACGGTTGGAGGCTTCCATGCCCGCGCTGGAACAGGCCACCAGCGTGCTGCTCGAGAACTGGCGGCCGGCCGGCAGTTTTTGCGTGAAGGCAAAACGTTCGGACAAGCGTTTCCCGCTGAAATCTCCCGACATCGCCGCGCGTCTGGGGGCTATGATCGTGGCCAGAACGGGCGCCGAGGTAAGGCTCAAGGGGGCCGACACTACCGTCTATGTGGAGATAACCTCAGACGCGGCCTTCCTCGGTCTTGGCAAGGTGGCGGCCTGTGGTGGTCTGCCGGTGTCGACAGGCGGCCGTGTCTTATTGCTGCTGTCGGGCGGAATAGACTCGCCGGTGGCCGGTCTGCGTATGATGCGCAGGGGCTGCCGCGTAGATGCCCTGCACTTTCACAGCGTCCCCTATCTGGACCGTAGCAGTCAGGACAAGGCCCGCCGTCTGGCCGCTGTCCTGGCCAGAGGTCAGGGGCCGGTACGACTCAGCATGGTCGCTTTCGGACCGGTGCAGAGCCAGATCGTACGCTTTGTGCCCCGCCCGTTAAGGGTGGTTCTGTACCGGCGCATGATGATGAGGATAGCCTCGCGCATGGCCCGCCGCGCCGGCCTGGCGGCTCTGGTAACCGGGGAGAGTCTGGGCCAGGTGGCCTCACAGACCATGACCAATATGGCCGTAATAGCCGAAGCCGCCACGGTGCCGGTGTTGAGGCCCTTGGTGGGCATGGACAAACTTGAGATCACGGACTACGCCCGCCGCGCCGACACCTACCCCATCTCGATAATTCCCGACCAGGACTGCTGCAGCCTCTTTGTTCCCAAGCACCCGGCCACCGCCGCCTCTTTGGCCGAGGTTGCCCGTGCCGAAGAGGAGTTGGACGTGGAAGGCCTGGTAGGTGTAGCCGTCGATGGGGCCGTGGGCGAGAGTGTCGAGGCCGAGTGGGATGGCGGCTACGGTGAGGGTCTGGCGGCGGCCGGTCTTTAGTCCCCAGGCACGGCCGACAGGAAGTCCAGTACCTCACGGGCGAATGCTTCGGGTTGGTCTCCCATCACCGAGTGGCTGGCCCCCGCGATCTCTACGCTGCGGCAGTTGGTGATGGTCGAGACCAGACGCTTGAGGCTGTCGGTGCTCACCACCGGGCTTTCCGCTCCCTTAACGGCCAATACCGGGCAGGCGATTGCCGGGATTTCTTCCCACAGCTTTTCAATTTCACCGATACTGCCACCGGGGTTGCGAAGTCTGGGGTCGTACTTCCAGGTCCAGTTGCCGTCGTCGGTGCGGCGGAGGTTGTGGCTCAGTCTCGAGCGTATATTTTCCAGCGAACGGCGTGGGTTAAAGGCGTGA
Source organism: Deltaproteobacteria bacterium (assembly GCA_046583365.1). Classification (GTDB taxonomy): domain Bacteria; phylum Desulfobacterota; class Binatia; order UBA1149; family CAYXZP01; genus JAYGCL01. The sequence continues at coordinate 6,252 of JAYGCL010000043.1, read as the reverse complement.
GCTCTCTCGACGAAGTCTTCGAAGGAGGGCAGCACGTTGCTGGCCGCAATAAAGTTGCGGATCTCCTCTACCCCCTCGGCTCTCACTTCGGGGCTTATGTCTACCAGCACCAGGGCCAGAGGCCGGCTCGATGGTCGTGATGACCAGGTCATGGCGTTAAGCCCTCCCATCGACATGGCTACCAGGATGGGCCGGTCTATGGCCAGGCCGGCGACCACGGCCTCGATGTCGTCGGCCTGGGTGTTGCGGGAGTAGTCGGCCTCGGCAGGCCAGGCGCTGTCCCCGTGTCCGCGCTGGTCCAGACACACCACCCGGTAGCCCCGGGCGGCAGCCGTAGCGGCAAACTCGTCCCAACTGTGGGCCGTCTGCGTGATACCGTGGAGACAGACTATCGCGGGTCCGTCGCCCGGCCACTGGGTGTAGTGGAAACGGAGTCCACGGGCCTCGATATATTCGTCTCTGTATGGGGGAGTAGTCACCGCCACCTTCCTATTTGTCTGTCACTTTGCCTACCACCAGAAAAATGTCGCTTACCACTTTGCGCCCCATCCACTGGTTGAGTTTGGTGATAATGTCGCTGCGCAGCAGGGTCAGCTCCTGCATCCATACCGGGTTTTTGACGGCCACTACCAGCCGGTTGCGGTCCAGGCGTATGGGCTGGGCGTTGCGTGCTATCTGCGGTCCCACCACTTCATCCCAGGCTTCCCACAGACGGTAGTCGTCGAGGTTCCTCTCCAGGCCAAGGCGGGCAAGGGCGCTTGTCAGCAGGTCGGAAAGCCTGCGGGGGCTCTGGTTGTGGCGTCGGTGGCGGGACACGGCAGGGTCTTCGTCATAGATAATGGGAGGCCCTGGCAGTTGCCAGTCGGGAAGGGAGCCGAGCCTCGACTTTCGTGAAATTTTCGCTTACAATCGGGTGGTGGCAGTGGAGATTGTGAATCAGGGTAAAAAACCCGTAACACCACAACATGTTGTGGTATATGTAGTGTCCCCGTACAAGATAGGGCACCCCCTTATGGGGGTGTGACCCTGTCTTGAGGGCTTTTGCCGGGTCCGGCAGAGGTCTGCGCGGGACATACTTAAACCTTGCTCGCCGGGCATCTTCGGGGGGTAGTTGAGGGGGGGGAAGGCAGATGGATGACTCGGCTGTAGTAACTGAAATGAGGACATCGGCGCCGCAGGGCGGTGCCACGGCGACTGTGGACCACAGTACCCCTGTGGCCGAGGTCCGTCGTGAGCGCCAGGGGCTTAAATTTACGCGCCGCCTGTCTACACAGGGGGTGGACCCCTACGACACCGTGGAGTGGGAGTTCCGGGATGCAGTCATAGAAGGCGAGGGCGGCAACGTCGTGTTCGAACAGAGAGGCGTTGAGTTCCCGGTGTCCTGGTCCCAACTGGCCACCAATGTGGTTACCTCAAAGTATTTCCGCGGGCACATGGATACCGAGGGGCGTGAGCACAGCATCCGCCAGCTTATCTCAAGGGTGGTATCGACGGTCACCGGGTGGGGCGAGAAACAAGGCTACTTTGCCAGTGACTCCGACCGCGACATCTTTCACGACGAACTGACCCTTCTGATGCTCGACCAGCAGGCCTGCTTCAACAGCCCCGTGTGGTTTAACGTGGGTGTCGAAGAACACCCCCAATGTTCGGCCTGCTTCATTTTATCGGTCGATGACACCATGGACTCGATCCTTGACTGGTACCGCAAGGAAGGGCGTATTTTCAAGGGAGGGTCGGGCTCCGGGGTTAACCTCTCACGCATCCGTTCTTCCAAAGAATCGCTGGCCGGCGGCGGAACAGCCTCCGGCCCGGTTTCTTTCATGCGGGCTGCCGACGCCTCAGCCGGAGTGATCAAGTCCGGCGGCAAGACCCGCAGGGCCGCAAAGATGGTGGTGCTCAACGTAGACCACCCCGACATTGACGAATTCATTACCTGCAAGGTGGATGAGGAAAAGAAGGCCTGGGTTCTCATCGACGCCGGCTACGATGCCTCTCTGGACGGGGCTGCCTACGCGTCGATATTCTTCCAGAATGCCAACAACTCGGTCCGTGTAAGCGATGATTTCATGGATGCGGTGATAAAGGACCGGCAGTGGGAGACCCACAACGTCACCGACGGTTCTGTCGCCGATTCCTACAGCGCGCGTGGACTGATGAGGAAAATTTCCGAGGCTACCCATGCCTGTGGGGATCCAGGCATGCAGTTCGATACCACCATCAACGATTGGCATACCTGCCCCGTCAGCGGTCGTATCAACGCCTCCAACCCCTGCAGTGAGTACATGCACCTGGACGATTCGGCCTGTAATCTGTCCTCGCTCAACCTGTTGAAGTTTGCCGACCCCGCCACCGGCAAGTTCGATGTCGACGGGTTCCGCCATGCCGTGGACGTAATGATCACGGCGCAGGACATTCTCGTTGACAATTCCAGCTACCCGACTGAGAAAATTACCGCTAACGCGCATGCCTACCGGGAACTGGGGCTGGGCTATGCCAACCTCGGGGCTCTTCTCATGTCGATGGGGATGCCCTACGATTCTGATGCCGGCAGGTCCTATGCGTCGGCCATCACTTCGCTCATGTGCGGCGAGGCCTACCTCCAGTCCTCGCGGCTGAGCGAGTCGCGGGGTAGCTACGATGGCTACGACAAAAACCGTGAGCCCCAGCTCCGTGTAATCGACAAGCACCGCGAAAAGTCCAGATTCATCGACCCGGCCTACGTGCCGTTGGACCTGCTTTCGGCCAGCCGTGAGGTCTGGGACGAGGCTGCTGCGGGTGGATCGGCCCACGGTGTACGCAACTCCCAGGTAACCGTACTGGCCCCCACCGGGACCATTGCCTTCATGATGGACTGTGACACCACCGGGGTGGAGCCCGACATAGCCCTGGTCAAGTACAAGAAACTCGTCGGTGGTGGCCTGCTCAAGTTGGTAAACGAGAGGGTGCGCGGTGCCTTGGAGAGGTTGGGTTACGAAACCGCCCAGGTCCAGGACATTCTTGAGTACATAGACGAAGAAGAAACCATCGAGGGGGCCCCCCATCTCAAGGATGACGACCTTGCAATCTTCGACTGTGCCTTCAAACCCCGCAACGGGGTGCGCAGCATCTCTCCCCTCGGCCACCTGCGTATGATGGGGTCGGCGCAGCCGTTCATTTCGGGGGCGATATCAAAAACCATCAACGTCCCCAGTGACGCTACGGTTGAGGATATAGAGGAGGCCTATCTGGAGGCGTGGCGGCTGGGGCTGAAGGCCGTGGCGATTTATCGCGATGGTTGCAAGCGTACCCAGCCGCTTAACACCGGGGCCGATTCGGACAACGGCCAACAGACCGGTACCGAGGCTGCCTCTCCCGTGCGCCGTCGCTTACCCGCAGACTGTGTCTCTTTGCGCCACAAGTTCGATGTGGCCGGACACGAGGGGTACATCCATGTGGGCTTTTATGAGGACGGCAGCCCGGGCGAGATTTTCATAAAGATGGCCAAGGAGGGCAGTACCATTTCCGGCCTCATGGACACGGTGGCGACCCTGACCTCCCTGTCCCTGCAGTACGGTGTGCCCATAGATGCGCTGGTCAAGAAGTTCTCGCACGTGCGCTACGAGCCTTCGGGATTTACCAAAAACCCGGAGATTCCCATGGCCAAGTCGCTGACCGACTACATTTTCCGTTTCCTCGGCAATCGTTTTGCCGAGGGTGGACCCGGAAGTCTGCAGGCGGGCAAGGTGTTGCCGACGGTGGATGTGGAGAAGAGGCTCAACCAACTGGAGTCGCAGGGCGAGGCCGGCGACTCCAGCAACGGAGACTTGATCCAGCAACAGTTGGATGCGCCGACCTGTGCAGATTGCGGCTCCATAATGATCCGCAACGGAGCCTGCTATAAGTGCATGAACTGTGGGGCGACTAGCGGTTGCTCGTAGCGGGTTGGCCGGGCGTGTGGGAATCGAACAGATAGACTATCTCACCCTCACCGACCAGCCCCAGCTTGGAGCGTGAGATCTCGTCGAGGCGGCGGGGGTCGTCCCTGAGGCCTTCGATCCTTTCCACGAGGCTACGATTATCCGCGATTCTGCGGTAAATCTCCTGGGACCTGCTGTCCAGGGAACGGTTGAGTTCCATGAAACGGCCAAGGCCGCGGTCGCCGAGTACTATGACCGCAAGCAAGAGGAGGGCCGTAGTGGCCAGCATGGCGATAGCCGCGGTCATCCGGCGTTTTGATTTGGCGGGACGCTTGCGCATGGACAACAGGATAGCTGCGAAGGGGGAGGCTTGAAACCGTGCGCATAAAATCGGTCTTTGCCAGGGAAATTCTTGACTCGCGGGGCAACCCGACCGTTGAGGTCGAAATTACCGCGAGGGGTGGAGCCTGGGGCAGGGCTTGCGTGCCTTCGGGGGCCTCTACCGGCCAGCACGAGGCTCTCGAACTGCGAGACAGCCGCCGTCGCCGCTACGGGGGCAAGGGGGTCTTGAGGGCCGTCGCCAACGTTAACGACACCATCGCCCCGGCGCTTGTGGGTATGGATGTTCGCCGCCAGAAGGATCTGGACGCCCGCATGATCCAACTCGACGGTACCCCCAACAAGGCGCGTCTGGGGGCAAACGCGATACTCGGGGTCTCTCTTGCCGCGGCCCATGCGGCGGCCAGTTACCGCAAAAAACCGCTTTACAGATCGATTGCAAGCGGCCGTGCCTCGCTGTTGCCGGTGCCGCTGATGAACATAATCAACGGAGGAGCCCACGCCGACAACCGTCTGGATTTTCAGGAGTTCATGATTGTACCAATTGGCGCCCGGTCGTTCTCTGACGCATTGCGTATGGGAGTGGAGGTGTTCCACAAACTCCGTGGAGTGCTCAAAGCACGGGGTCTCAGCACAAATGTTGGCGACGAGGGTGGTTTTGCACCGGGGCTGAAAAGCAACGAGGAGGCCATGGGGGTGATACTCGAGGCCGTGGAGGGTGCCGGCTACAAACCTGGGCGCCACATAGCTCTGGCCCTGGACGTAGCCGCCAGTGAATTTTACGAGAGCGGCACTTACTGGTTTAAAAAATCCGGCGGCACCCGCCGTTCGGCTGCCGCCATGGTTGGCCTCTACGAACGCCTGCTGTCGCGCTACCCTATAGTCAGCATTGAGGATGGCCTTGGCGAGGACGATTGGGAGGGCTGGACCAAACTCACGGCCAGGCTGGGGGGGCGGGTACAGCTTGTTGGAGACGACCTTTTTGTGACCAATAATGAGCGTCTAAAGCGCGGTATACGCGGCTCTGTGGCCAATGCCATCCTCGTTAAGGTCAACCAGATTGGAACCCTTTCCGAGACCATTACGGCGGTACGAACCGCCCAGCGGGCCGGCTATAGCGCGGTGATTTCTCACCGTTCGGGAGAAACCGAGGATACCACCATTGCCGATCTGGCAGTGGCTTTGGAGGCCGGGCAGATAAAGACCGGTTCTTTGGCCAGGGGTGAACGCACGGCCAAATACAATCAACTTCTACGTATCGAAGAAGATCTCGGTGGCCACGCTCGCTACGCCGGCCGCAGGGCATTTAAGCGTTAGGTTTCGTCGTTAGTTGGTGTGCTCGCGTTGATTGCCATCCTTGGCCCACTGCACACCTAAATGCGTAGGTGTTGACTACTGCAACCCAGGGTCTTTATAATTTGTCTGTTGAGCACCTCGGTCAGCGTGGTGCCCAACGACTGGTATTGCCTGGATCACAAACTGAGGACGGAAGCTGAAGGAGGCTAACTAATCATGGCAAAGAGAAAGAAGAAGGCCACGAAGAAAAAGGCCAAGCGGAAGGTAGCGAAGAAGAAGGCTACGAAGAAGAAGGCTACGAGGAAGAAGGCGACCAAGCGTAAAGCCACCAAGAAAAAGGCTAAGCGTAAGGCCACCAAGAAAAAGGCTAAGCGTAAGGCCACCAAGAAAAAGGCCAAGCGCAAGGCTACGAAGAAAAAGGCCAAGCGCAAGGCTACGAAGAAAAAGGCCAAGCGCAAGGCTACGAAGAAAAAGGCTAAGCGCAAGGCTACGAAGAAAAAGGCCAGGCGCAAAAAGAAATAGAGCCAGACCCCCATAGCTCGTAGCCGCGCTCTGCGGCAGGGTTTGGGGGTGTGCTCGGGTCAGGCGCCCTTAATGGGGTACCAGTCGAAGGCCCCTCGGCAGCAATGCCGGGGGGCCTTTTTTGACTTTGACATAAAGCGTCAGGCTGCGTATATCAGCGGGCAAACAAGTTCCACGCGAACAGGAGGATTTACCAATA
>JAYGCL010000027.1:0-88159 GCA_046583365.1 Deltaproteobacteria bacterium | reverse complement strand
ACCTGTTCAGCAAGTACGGCGGTAATCTTGGCGAGAACGGTTGTGTGGCGTGGATCTTCGACAAACTGGGCCATGTACTGGTGTCTTGCCGGGGCGTGGTCGAGGAAGAACTCTTTGATGCAGCCGTCGAGGCCGGGGCTTCCAACGTCAGCCTGGAAGGCGAGACCTTCGTGGTGACCACCGGTGTTGATGATCTCGAAGCGGTGCGTGCCGCGCTGGTCGAGAAAAACTTCGAGGTCGAGTCGGCCGAAATAGTTCTGGAGCCCAAAAACGTAGTCGAGCTATCGGGGGGCGAGGCATCGAGTGCGTTGAAACTTCTTGAGTTTCTCGAAGATCACGACGACGTTCAGCGCGTGTCGGCAAACTTCGACATCGACGAGGAAGAACTGAGCCGGCTGTCGGCCTGAGAGAGGACGGGGGAACCGGCTTGCGAGTGCTGGGGGTTGATCCGGGTACCATAAAGACCGGCTGGGGTGTGGTCGACTGCCAGGGCTCCCGTATGGGCCGGGTGGGTTCGGGGACCATCAAGACCGGACGTGGGTGTCTGGCCGAGAGGCTGGGGGTTATCTACGCCGAGGTCCGTCGTATCCTTGAAGAGTACCAGCCCGAAGAGGTCAGCCTGGAAAGTGCGTTTGTCGCCCGCAACGTGCAAAGCGCACTCCGCCTGGGCGAGGCCCGTGGTGTGGTCATTGCGGCGGCGGCGGCTTCGGGGCTGTATCCCCACGAATATACTCCGGCCACAATCAAAAAAGCGGTGGCCGGTTATGGCCGCGCCGACAAAGCTCAGATGCAGTCGGCGGTGGCCCGTCTTTTTGTGATGGAAGAAGTGCCGGCCGAAGATGAAGCAGACGGTCTGGCGGTGGCCGTTTGCCATTGTTTAAGACGCGGCTTTGACGACAAGGTGGCGCGTTCGCTGGCCTCTGACCCGGCGCGTCGGCTGCGGGGGCGGTCCAAGGTGCAAAGCCGATGATAGGCAGACTCAAAGGTCCCGTGGCCGAGAAATCCCCGGCCGAGGTTGTCGTGGATGTCGGCGGCGTGGGCTACCAGGCCGCGATTTCACTGACCACGTTTTACAGTCTTCCCGATGTTGGCGCCGTGGTCGATTTGTTTGTGGTTACCAACCTGCGCGAGAACGCATTGGAACTCTTTGCCTTTGCCGACCGCCGCGAACGTGAACTGTTCAAGATCCTGCGTTCGATCTCCGGCATCGGACCCCGCACGGCGCTGCAGGTGCTGTCGGGGATTGAGGCCGAGAGGCTTGTAAGCGTGGTGGCTGCGGGTGATGCTGAACGCTTGATCGCCATTCCCGGCATAGGCCGCAAGACGGCCGAGCGGATGATGGTTGAGTTGAAAGGGCGTCTGGACAGCTTTGGCGGTGCAGACGGTGGGGACGACGAGTCGAGCCGAGACGCGGTGCTGGCTCTGGTGTCGCTGGGGTATAAACGCAAAGACGCCGATGCGGCGGTGGTGGCCGGCAAGGCCTCGGCCGGCGACACGAGCGTTGAAGCACTGATACGGGCTTCCCTGGCAACGCTTTCCAAGGGAGCATGAGGACTACAGCCATGGCAGAGCTACAAAAAGGTGCCGCCAGTCCCTTGCCCGTGGCCGGTGAAATGGCCGGCGAGGCCAGGCTGAGACCGCAACGGCTCAGCGAGTACATCGGCCAGCAGCAGATCTGTGACAACCTCGTCATTGCCATCGAGGCCTCACAGGGGCGGGGAGAGGCCCTCGACCATGTACTGGTCAGCGGCCCCCCGGGCCTGGGCAAAACATCACTGGCCCATATCATCGCCGCCGAGATGGGGGTGAGGGTTCACCAGACCAGTGGCCCTGTTATCGACAAAGCCGGCGACCTGGCCGCCATACTGACCGCACTCGAGCCCGGTGACGTTCTGTTCGTCGATGAAATCCATCGCCTCGGCCACGTTGTAGAGGAAGTTCTCTACCCGGCCATGGAGGAATTCCGCATAGACATCATAGTCGGCGAGGGTCCGTCGGCACGTTCGATATCGTTGGACCTCAACCCCTTCACCCTGGTCGGGGCCACCACGCGTTCCGGCCTGCTGTCGGCTCCGCTGAGATCCCGTTTCGGCTACAGCTTCACGGTGGAGTTTTACGACGACGAAGACCTGGGCCGTATCATCGAGCGTTCGGCCGGGATTCTGTCGGTAGAGATGGACGACGGCGCCTGCCGGGAAATGTCGCGTCGTTCCCGCGGTACACCGCGGATCGCCAACCGACTGTTGCGCCGCTTGCGCGATTACGCCGAGGTCAAGGCCGCGGGCAAGATCAGCGTAGACGTGGCGCGAGCCGGGCTGGAGGCCCTTGGCGTTGACGAGGCCGGCTTCGACCCGATGGACCGGCGCTTTATGCGTGCCATCATCGAAAAGTTTGATGGTGGCCCGGTGGGCATCGACACCCTTGCTGCGGCGGTGGGTGAGGATGCGGGCACTTTGGAAGAAGTCTACGAACCCTACCTCATGCGCGTCGGCTTTATACAGCGTACCTCCAGAGGCCGGGTTGCCACGGCACGGGCTTACCAACACCTCGGCCTCGGGTCGCGCACCCAGCCCGGCCTGTTTAAGTGATTACGGTTTCTGAAGACGAACACCGCCGTCGCCGGCGCGAAGGTTTCATCATTGCTGCGGCCGGTCTGGCCGTACTCGTTTTTGCGTTGTGGGAAATACGTCGCCCCGCCACTGCCTCGGCCACCGGCAACGTGATGTCTTTTCTCATCGTCAATCTGAACATCGTTCTGCTGCTGGTCCTCGTGTTCCTGGTGCTGAGAAACCTTCTCAAGCTGTTGATGGAAAGGCGGCGCGGGGTTATGGGCAGCCAGCTCAAGAGCCGCATGGTGTTGGCCTTTGTCACCATCGCGTTGTTCCCGGCGGTGGTGATGGTGATGGTCTCGTTGGAGTTTGTCACCAACACCATCGACTCGTGGTTCAGCCGGGAAGTAGAGGCCTCGTTGCGCGGAGCCCAACAGCTTGCGCGCACCTACTACCAGAACTCGGCCGACCAGGCGGTAAACGACTCCCGGCAACTGGGTCGTCTGATCGAGCGCCGTGGAGGTGTCGTGGTCCAGGAGGGCGGCGAACTGGCCGTCATTGTAAGCAGCCACCAACGTGCCTACCAACTGCCGGCCGTCTCGGTGTTCGGCCCCGACGGCCAACGGCTGGCTTCGTCTCCGGCCGCCGGCCGCGGCATTGCCGATGCCGCCTACCGGGCGGTGGTCGAGGAGGCCCTGGCCGCCGGGGGGACAGCCTCGCGGGTGGAACGGGTGGGGGAGGAGGACGTTGCGCTGGGCGCCTATGCGGTTGCCGATGCCAGCGGTAGCGGGGTGATGGCTGTGGTGGTGGTGGAAAATACCGTCGACGCCCAGGTACGCCAATGGAGTGAAGAAATCCTCTCCTCGTTTAATCAGTACACGGAGCTCAAGCTCAACAAACGGCCCTTTAAGAATCTCTACATCCTGACCATGGCCCTGGCATCCCTGGTGGTGGTGTTCTCGGCTACCTGGCTGGGCATATACCTGGCCCGTGGCATCACCGACCCGCTTGGGCGCATGGCCGATGCCACCCGGAGGGTTGCGGCCGGCGACTGGGGTGTGCCGTTGGATGAGTCGGGGGGGGACGAGATTGCCACGGTTATGCGGTCGTTCAATTCCATGACGGCGCAGTTGAAGGCCAGCCATGAAGACCTCGACGAGCGCCGTCGTTACATAGAAAACGTATTGGCCAACATCGAGGCCGGTGTGGTGTCGGTGGACGAGGACGGGGTTATAAGTACGGTAAACCCGGCCGCCTTTTCTTTGCTGGGACTGGAAGAAGGAACGGTGCTGGGCGAGGACGCGGTGGCGGTGTTTAAGGGCCGTGGTTACGGGGAGGTGGTGTCGTTTATCGAGGACCTGCGCGGTGGCCACGCCGCACCCGGAGCCCGGCTCAACATAGAACGCGAAGAAGAAGGCCGCACCCTGCTGGTTACCGGCACGACTCTGGTGCGGCGCTCCGGGGTGCAGGCGGGGTGGGTGCTGTTTTTTGAAAACGTTTCTCAGATAGTCGAGATTCAGCGCATCGAGGCCTGGAAAGAAGTCGCCCGCAGGATCGCCCACGAGATCAAGAACCCACTCACTCCGATCCAACTGTCGGCCCAGCGTATGGGGCGCCGTTTGCAGGGACGGCTCTCGGCTGAGGACCAGGTGATCATAGATGACTGCATCGGCACCATCATCGGCGAGGTGGACGAACTCAAGGGCCTGGTAAATGAGTTTTCCAAGTTCTCGCGCACTTCGGTCGGCGAGAAGAAACCCCACGACATCAACCAGTTGGTCGCCGAGACCCTGCCCCTTTACCGGCAGTCGCGTGAAGACATCGCCTTCGACTTTGCAGGTGGCGAAAACCTTCCGGTAGTTATTATGAACCGTGAAGCGGTAAGGAGGGCGCTGGTAAATCTGCTCGACAATGCGGTTGCGGCGGTGGCCAGAAACGAGGGGGTGGACTCTGCGATTACCGTAACCACACGGCTCGACCAGGAACTCTCCCGAGTGGTACTCGAAGTGGCCGACAGCGGTCCCGGGGTTGCGCCCGAACACCGCGCTCGTGTGTTCGAGCCGTATTTTTCAACCAAGGAAGAGGGCACGGGTCTGGGCTTGGCCCTGGTTGCCTCGGTGGCCGCTGACCACCACGCCTACGTGCGTCTGCATGACAATGATCCCTGTGGCAGTCGCTTCGTGATAGAATTCCCCGTTGGGGAGTCCCAGGAAAGCTGAGAGGGCCGGGTGAACGAGACCATTTTGATAGTAGATGATGACGCCACCGTACGTCAGTCGATCGGTGGGGTGCTCAGGGACGAAGGCTTTTCAGTGCTCACGGCCGGCAGCGGCCAGGAGGCCATATGCTGTCTTGCCGATTCCGGTCCCCACCTGGTGTTGCTGGACGTGTGGATGCCGGAAATGGACGGCATCGAGCTGCTGACCAGGATCCGCCAGACCCACGCCGACCTTCCCGTCATCGTGCTGTCGGGGCACGGTAACGTCGAGGTGGCCGTCAGGGCCACCAAACTCGGCGCTGTTGATTTCATAGAGAAGCCGTTTTCAATCGAGGGCTTGCTCGCCTCGGTCAACCAGGCTCTGAACAAGGAAACGGGGACCGGCCAGGGTGCGGGTGCCCAGCAGAGTGCCGGAACTATTGCGCGGCAGGGGACCGGCCCGCTGCTCCGCCAACGGACCCTGGCCCGCAGTGTGATCGAGAGTGGTCTCGGCCTGCACAGCGGGGCCCGTACCGGCCTGATCCTGCAGCCCCTGCCGGCCGGCAGCGGTATACGTTTCGGGCGCGTTGCCGGTGAGGGCTGGCTCGAGGCCGTGGTGGACAACGTAGATTCCACCGGTTACGCGACCACCCTGTTCAAGGACGGTCTGACGGTGCGCACCGTGGAACACCTGATGGCGGCATTCCACGCCTATGGGATCACCAATCTGCTGGTGAAAGTGGAAGGCGAGGTCCCGATTCTCGACGGTTCTGCGGTGGAGTTCTGCCGACTCATAGAATCCGCTGGTATAGAGGAGCAGGACGCCGAGGTTGCTGCGGTTTGTGTCGAGAAAGAATTGCGGGTGGGCCAGGGGGACAGTCTGATAACCGCCAAACCGTACGACGGCCTGCGCATCACTTACGAACTGTCCTACCCCGAGCCGGTGGGCGAGCAGACTTACACCTTTGAGATGGATGGCCCTGAAGCCTTCAAACGTGAGATCGCGCCGGCCAGAACCTTCGGGTTTGTAGAGGAAATACGCCAGCTCGAAAACGCGGGCCTGGGCCAGGGGGGACAGCTCGGCAATTTCATACTTATCGGCGAGAGCGGCATCGTTAACACCGAGCTGCGTTTTACCGAAGAACTGGCTCGACACAAGATCCTCGACGTGCTCGGCGACCTCTACCTTCTGGGCGCTCCCTTGCGGGCCAGTATCCACGCCCGCAAGACCGGCCACCGCGACAACATAGCCATGGTGAGAGTCCTGCAGGACCTGTTGGTCTAGGGCAGACCGTCTAGCGCAGACCGATGAGGTTGGGGGCTTCGACGGTGCCATGCACCCGGTAGCGCCGCCAGCCGTCGTCGGCCTCGGTGGCCTTTGGCAGCATGGCAATGACGGCTCTGCTGCGAGAGGAGTCGTCGTCCCTGCGCGCGCGAAAATCCGCCTGCAGACTGGTCTGGCCGGCCGGACCCGGCCCAAGACTGGCCCTTGTGACCTGCCACTGTATGCCCTGGGCCAGGGCATGGGAGCCATCCAGGGAGATCCTGCCGTCGGCCAGGCTGACCTCAACCGTGGCGTGGGCAAACTCCCACTGTCCCAGGGCCATCGAGTCGTCTGAACTTCCGGGCAGGTGTCCGGACAGGCTTCCCCCGTGTCCATCCACGCTGATCACCGCACTGCGCAGCATAGGGACGAAGGTGGCATCGCCCCGTCCCAGCCCGCGCAGATAGGCGGTACCGCCGAAGTGGCCGCCTATGCGCAGGCCGTCCAGCTCAAGGCAGTCGGCCGGGTCGGCACCGGTAAAGTTCAGCTCGAAACGTCGGCCGCGGTAGTAACGCGCCCGCCACTGTCCGCCACAGGCATCGGATTCGAACTGGGCACCGCCCCTCAGTCCCAGCTTCAGGTGCAGGGTGGAGAGGTTAAGCGCGTAGGGACCCTTTGACAGTCTTATGCCGGTGGCGACAAATTCGGGCGCCGGTACGGTCATGCGCATGAGCGGAGGCCAGAAGGTGTCGAGGCTTTCCACCTCCAGCTCAACCCCGTGACGCGAGAGCATGTGGCGGGCCAGGCCCTCCACCACCAGGTGGTAGGGGAAGGTCCACACCAGCAGGACGAGGAATAGAAAGGTAAAGAGAAAGAGTCGCTTCACGCCGGCCCGTTTGCCGCTGCCACAACTACTGCGTCGAAGCGTGAATGGTCGTCATAGCGCCGCCTGAGTTCCAGGCGGTTGATGTACACGGGGCCCGGCGATTCCTCGATGGTACGCAAAAGCGCGACGATCTCCGACAGCTGTACCGACGACAGTTTGAGTTCCACCGAGACTTCTTCGCTGCCGTCACGCCGTTTGCGTCGTTTTGGGCTCATCGATTCAAGGGCGTTCTGGCTGACCGCAGCCGAGACCGCGCGTTCCACGAAGGGCAGCAGAGAAAAATCGCCAACCGCCGTGGCCCGGCTTTGCTGCTGGGCGATGGTATCTTCGAGTTGGCGGATGCGAGCGGCCAGTGTGGCGAGCCCATCAAGGTCGGACTGCATACGCAGGATGCCGCGGTCCAGACGCAGTCGTTCGGTGGCCAGGGGCTCGACCACGGCCAGATAGACGACCGCTGCCGCAGCCAGAGCTGCCAGCATGCCGAGCAGGCGTCGCTCGCGGGGACTGGTGCGCGAGACCAGTGCGGCCACTATGTCGGCACCTCTTTTCATCGTTTCTCGGGGGCGGGGGCCAGGCCCAGGTCAACCTGGAAATCCACGCCCCCATTGGCGGCCGCGGCGCGGGCATCGGCGACCTCGACCTTGCCGAAATGGCCGCTGTCCTTGAGCCGCTGTTCAAGCCTGGTGACGGCTTCGAAGTTTGCCGCCTGACCCTTTATGCGCACCGCGGGGGGGTTGAAGAAGTAACTGTCGAGTTCCACCTCCAGGCCCACTGGCAGGGCTCTGGATATGTCTGCCAGGATGGCCAGGGGGCTTTGGAACTGCTGTGCGCTGCTGCCCTGGGATATGCGGCTGGCCAGTGAGGCCTCACGCATCTCCATTTTAATGCGCAGGCCCCGAGTGCCTGCCGACGGGGGTAGTACGTCGGCGGCGATTTTATGGGCCTGGGCGGCGAGTTGGTCGTGGGTGGTTTTGAGCCGGGCCAGGTCCAGCCCGGTGGCCGTGGCTGCGAGCAGCAGGGCCGCGGCCAGCCACGGGCCGAGTTGTCTGGCCGTGCTGCTCCACTGTCCGGCCGCTTCCAGACGACCGGCGGTGAGGAATTCCACCACCGGTTGGCCGGCCCCGCCGGTGGCGGCCATGAGCAGGCCCAGCAGAGGGGCGGCGTGCTGCCAGGGATGGGACAGTTCGGTCTCACACTCCAGCGGACAGGTACCCGTGAGGGCTTCGAGGGTGTGGGTGGGGAGTTTTTGCGCCAGGGCTTCCAGGGCCTGTCCACCCCTGGCCCCACCGACCAGGATTCGTTGGCTTGGAGTCGCGTCTTCGAAGGTGGCGACCGACCAGGCCGCGTTGCGCAGCAGTACCTCGTCGGGGCAGTCGGCAATGACCCTCAAGGCTACGAGGCGCCCATCGACGAAAGCGCCTACGGTCGCACCATTGGTGGCTATGTCGATGGCGGTAAAGGTGGCCTCAGGGCCGGCGGCCTGACGGTAGACGGCCAGGGCGAGGGGTGGGGTCCATAGAAGTGATTCGCTGGCGGCACCGAGTTGCTCGAGGGTCCTGGCGTTGTCGTCAATTACCTCGCGCACGGCCATGGCGGCGAGCAGGGGAGAGGAGCGAGGGCCGGTCAGGTCCCAGGCCACCGCGGCATCGTCCAGAGACAGCGGCACATGCTCTTCGAGGGCCGAACCCACAGCGGCCGATAGTTGGCGGCGTCTGCGGAAGGGGAGGTCGAGGAAACGGAAGGCCGCTGCTGTGGCGGGCAGGCCGGCCACCACCGTGTCCCAATGGCCGGCGGCGATGAAGTCGGCCACCCCGGCCCGGGCCTCTGTGTCTTTGAGGTCGGCGTAGAACAGGTCGACCAGGCGTACCCGGCGCAGGGTGGTTGCGGCGGCGGCTACCCCAATGCGGTCCCCGTCCAGATGGAGGGCTAAAACTCGGCTTGCCACGGCAAGTCTTTAAGGCTGGTTGGAGACGACGTGTCAACGCCGCCGATCAGGGCGCCGCGGCGTTCGATCCAGTAAGTGCGCTTTATGCGGGGACCGTCACGGCTGAGAAGGGCAACCACCGAACGGTAGATGCCGTCGACCACGCCGGTTGCCGTGACACGAAAATGCCGGCTTTTGAAGTCCAACAGTGTGTAAATGGGGATGTCGGCCATGCCCTCGACGCGGGTTTCGAGATCCTTGCGGTTCCTGAACGGGGCCCGCAAACGTGCCTCCATCAGCCTTGCCATGAGGGGGGCGTTGTCCATGGCCGGGTGCAGGGCCACCAGGACTTCCCGGCTTGCGGTGTTTACGTTCACCTTGTCCGTTTCGCGGTCGAGGACGTTGGCCAGGAGTGCCAGCTTGGCCGTTTTTTGTTCATCAAAGCCGCGCACCAGGGCCAGTTCACCGAGGCTTCTCAGCGGTGCATTGCGGGCCGTGTAGGCGTGGGGGAGATTTGCGTAGTAGCGTGACTCGGCGCCGTCGGGAAAGCTGCGGGGGTTGTCGTCGCTGTCTATCCAGTCGGCCAGGGCAGCCACCAGCGAACCATCCAGACCGGCCTGTTCCAGCAGGCGGCTGCTGCGTTGAATCTCACCGGCCGAAGGACGGCGCAGGCGGTTGAGGTTGTAGCGGGCGGTTTCGTCTTCGATTCTCAGCACAACCAGACCGGCTCCTGCCTGGATGGGGGGCAGGGGCTGGGCCCACAGCTCGTCGAGGGAGTCGTACTTTGTCGTGGCCCCGTCGTAGCCGAGAATGACACTGGCTATGTCGATGCCGGACTCGGCCAGCAGGCCGGCTTGTCGGGCACGTAGATGGTTGGCGCTGCGCCGGTAGCCGACCTGGCTCGAGTAGGTGAACTCCACAACCACCACGGTCAGAAGCGCGATAGTGAGAAGGGTGACCAGCAGTGCGAAACCGTCCTGTCCGTCAGGGCGGCTTCGTCGGGCGGGTTGATTGCGCTTGCCCCTCCGTTTCATGGCCGCCCGCCCAGAGGCAGTGTTACCGCCGAGGAGAAAGAAAAGGCCGATCCCGACCCGCCGTCGATCGTCAGCCGACAGTCCACCAGTACCGGGACAGGACGGTCGGGGCCCTGTGCAACCCAGGTTTCGTGCCAGTGGGAGCCATCGAAAAAACGCAACTCAACGGTTTCGATGTTGGTGGCGATAACATTGCGGGTGGCCGATTCCCACAACAGGGGACCGGGGGGGCGGACCTCGTAACGGACCAGTTGCCGGTCTTCAAGGCGGTAGGCCACACGGGCCTGGTCGCCGCTCGGTCCCCCGTGACTCAACAGCCCGACCTCGGCCATGCCCACCGCGCTGACCACGGTGAGGTCGAGCAGGGTACCCTCCTCTCCCTGGCCGACAAAGCGAGGTTGGCCGGGGCGATAACGTCCGGTATTAAAGCTCCCCTTTAAGTCTCGTTCGATCCAGTCCAGGGCTCTGCGCGCCGAGCCGAACAGGGCCAGACGTTCGGAGGCGTGGGTGCTCGCACCGAGCGTACCCGAGAAGGTCCCATAGACGGCCGTGGCGACGAGGCCGAAAATAGCCACGGCGGCCAGTATCTCGATGAGAGTGAAGCCACGCTGGCTCTCACTTGCAACGGTCTCTGTCATGGCCGTCCTGTCTGCCAGGGCTGGACTCGGGCGGTTGTAAATACGAGTTCGGCCAGCGGGCGGTTCTGGCCGTCGAGGGTTACGCTGATGCTGACCCGGCGCAGCCCCGCCAGCGGGGTGTCCTCGACCTCGCGTTGCCAGCTGAACCGCCGGGCGCTATGCGGCCACGGCAGGGCGCCCTCGGCCGGGCTCTCCTCAAAGGTCCCGCTCTGTTGTCCACTATCCGGCCAGGGCCCGACCCTGGTCATGGCGACAAGACGCGAGGCCAGCATGCCGGCCTCACTGAGGTCGTTGGCCTGGGCAACAAGGTGGATGTTGCGTGCGTGTAGTCCGAGCAGACTACTGAGGGCGATGGCAAGCACGGCGCTGGCTATCAGCACCTCAAGCAGAGTCATACCTCTCTGTTTGCTCATGGTTGCAGGTCGCCTATCTGCGTGCGTCCGGTTACCGGGTCGAGGGTGACGCGCAGGCCGCCGCCGGCTTGCGCTATCAGTTCGATTGTAGACTCGGTGCCGCCTCCTTCAGGAAGAAAGTATATATAGGTGGAACCGGAAGCGGCGAACGACACGCCCTGGGGCAGGGCGGCCCCGCGCCCGTAGGGGTCCCAGGCCTGTGTGAACTCACTTGCGATGTGGCCATCGGCAAAGGGGGCCAGCATTGCCACGTCGTAGCGGTTGAGGTCAGGGTCGAGGCTGAGTCGGTATACGCGGCCGCGCAGGGCTGCCTCGTCGTGGAGGTAGGAAACCAGGGTAGCCAGACGACGCCCGGCCGCCTGCATGCGTGTGTGTTCGAGGGCGGGCAGGCGAGGCAAGGCCATGGCAAGGAGAAGGCCGATGATTACAAGGACGACGGAGAGTTCGATGAGGGTGAACCCTTGCGCCCGTCCGATGTCAGAGGGCTTAGAAGTCGCGGGAATCGATATCTGCGTCAACTCCGTCGCCACCTTCCTCACCGTCTGAACCGAGGCTACGCAAAACATAGCTGCGGCCGTCACTGGCGTAGATGAAGTCGTTGTTCCAGGGGTCCAGCGGTACGCGCTCAAAGTAGCCGTCCTCGCGCCAGCGCTGGGGGACCGGGGGAGATGTGGGCTTGGTTACCAGACCGGCCAACCCCTGCTCGGTGGAGGGGTAGATGCCGGAATCGAGCCTGTAGAGGTTTAGCCCCTCTTCGAGCGCGCGTATGTCGGCCATGGCCTTGACGACACGGGCCTCGTCGGTTCGCCCGATGATCCGTGGTGCGGCCAGGGAGATGAGCAGGCCCAGAATCATGACCACCACGAGAATCTCTATCAGTGTGAATCCTTTCTCTCGCATAGCTGGCATCCTAACGGACCAGTTGGTTCATCTCAAAGACCGGCAACAGTATGGCAAGGACAACGAAGAGTACCACCACTGCCATTCCCAGTATCATGGCCGGCTCAAGCAATGATGCCATGATTTCTACGCGGCTGCGGACTTCTTCGTCAAGCACGGTGGCCGCCTTTGCAAGCATTTCTTCGAGTTGTCCGCTGCGTTCCCCCACCGCGACCATGTCGGTGAGCATGGGGTTGAAAAGACCGCTGCGCTCCAGACAGTCGGCCACCGATTGGCCTTCGGATATTGACTCCTGGGCCTCGGCCAGAGCATCGGCCACCAGACCACCCCCGGCCACCGTCCGGCTGGCCTCCAGGGCCGCCACAACAGTGAGCCCACCGGCAAGCGTGGTGGCCATGGTCTGGGCCAGTCGCGCCGAGGCCACGTCGCGGGCCAGCGTGCCTATCTTTGGAAGTGAGAACATCAGCCGGTCCAGTCTGCGCCGACCAGGCTCGGTTTGTCGGTAAGAACGCAGGGCCAGTGAGGCTGCCGCCACCAGGGCCAGGGCCTGCAGTCCGTAGGCGGCCGCGGCCTGGCCCAGCCACATCAGAGCCCTTGTCGCCAGGGGCAGGCTCTGGTTTGCCTCCAGGAACACCCGGGTTACCTGCGGGACCACGTAGGCGAGAAGGAAGAAGACGATGAGGGTGCCGACCACGGCCATGATGATGGGATAGGTGAGTGCGATACGTACCCGCGCTTGCAGGCGCGCCCCGGCTTCGGCGTGATCTGCGATGTTCTCAAGCACCAGGTCCAGGGAGCCGCTGGCCTCACCGGCGCCCACCATGCCCGTGTACATTGATGGGAAGACATCGTCCTGGTCGGCCATGGCCCCCTCCAGGCTTCCGCCCTCAGTAATGTGGGCAGCCGCCGATTCCAGGGCTGCTGCCATGCGGGCGTTTGAATTGCGCCGGCCCACCGAGGAGACCGCTTCCACCAGCGGTACGCCGGCGGCGAGCAGGGTGGCCAGTTGGCGCAAGGTGGCGGCCAACTGCCGCGTCGGCACTTTGCCGGTTGCCATCCAGCCCCGGGTGCGCGGGCCGGCGGCCTCGACTTCGGATGCAAACACCGACCGTTGGCGCAGGCGCGCTCGCGCGTTGCGGGGACTGTCGGCCTCGATGCGGCCCTCGACCCTGCGGCCGGAGGCGGCCACTCCTTTGTATGCGTAAGAAGGCAAGGGGCTCAGTCGCCGTCGTCGGCGGTGACACGCAGCACCTCGGCCACCGAGGTCAGTCCGGCCCTCACCTTGGCGGCACCGTCGCTGCGTATGGTCGTCATGCCGCGGGCCAGCGCGGTTTCCCTCAAAGTGGCACTGTCGGCCCTCTGCATGATGAGACGGCGGATGTCGTCGTCCACGACCAACACCTCGGCAATGGCCGTGCGTCCGCTGAACCCCGACCCACGGCAGTCCTGGCACCCGTCACCTTCGCAGCGCAGACCATCGTTGTCGCCGAGCAGGTAGCCGAGGCCGAGTTCGGCCAGGCCGCTTTGCATGGCAGCAACCGGCCGACTGCAGGCCGGACACAGCAGTCTTACCAGGCGTTGGGCGAGAATGGCGGTTACCGATGATGAGACCAGGAAGGGTTCTATGCCCATGTCCAGGAGACGGGTCACTGCGCTGAAGGAGTCGTTGGTGTGCAGGGTGCTGAAGACGAGGTGTCCCGTCATGGCCGCTTGAATGGCGATTTTGGCGGTTTCCCCGTCGCGAATCTCTCCGACCATTATGATGTCGGGGTCCTGTCTCAGTACCGAGCGCAGCCCGGCGGCAAACCCCAGTCCTATCTTCGGGTTGACCTGGATCTGGCCGATACCGTGCAGTTGGTACTCGACCGGGTCTTCTATCGTGATGATGTTTTTTTCGGCCGAGTTTATTTCCGACAGGGCGGCATACAACGAGGTGGTCTTGCCGCTGCCGGTGGGGCCGGTGACCAGTACGATGCCGTGGCTTTGGTGAATCAGGTGTCGCAGGGCCTTCAGATTGAGGCCCCCGAACCCGAGTTCTTCCAACCCCAGCAGGGCCGCGTTGCGGTCGAGCAGTCTCATCACCACGCGTTCGCCAAAGTAGGTGGGGATGGTGGATACGCGGATGTCGATGTCATTGCCGGCCACGCGGGTACGGATGCCTCCGTCCTGGGGCAGGCGTCTCTCGGCAATGTTCATCGCCGCCATGACTTTGATCCTGGAAACCAGTGAGGCGTGGATGCGGCTCGAAGTGTTGAGGATCTCGCCGAGCATGCCGTCTATGCGCAGGCGTACCGAGACCGAACGTTCAAAGGGTTCCAGGTGTATGTCGCTGGCGCCGGCTTTGACGGCATTGAAGATGATGGAGTTGACCAACCGGATTACCGGTGCTTCGTCGTTGGCCTCGAGCAGGTCGGTCGACTCCAGTTCGGCCGAACTGAGGGCCAGTTCTTCCTCATCGTCGATGGCGATCTCGGCGATGACCTCTGAGGCCAGGCTCGCCGCCCGGTCGAAACCGCGGTTGATGTTCTCACTGAGTACGGTTGATGGAATCACCAGGGGTTCGATCTCGCGGCCGTAGAGCACGCGCATATCATCGAGGGGTCCGATGGTCGCGGGGTCCGAGGTGGCTACTTTCAAACATCCGCTTACCACACGCATGGGCAGCACCTGGTGGCGGCGGCAATACTGCATCGAGACCCGCGAGAGCAGCGAACAGTCGAGTTGGCCGTCCTCGAGGCTGGTGGCAAAGGGCAGGCCGAAGCGTTCTGCCAGCAGGGCGGTAAAACGTGAGGCGGGCAGGCCGGCTACCTCTTCGAGACTGGCGCCGAGGCTGCCTGGCGAGACGGCCTGTTGGCGGGCCTCGGTGATCTGTTCACGGGTAAGCCCGGTGCGCAGCAGCAGGTTGTCCAGAACGCTGTCGCCGGCCGGGGTCATGACTGTCAGGGGGCCTGTCCGTCGGCCTTTGGCCATAGTGGAAACTGGTCGGCTCCCGTTGTTTCGGAGGGCGGCGGTGGCGGCGGGATGGATGTCGTCGGGCGTGTGCTCTGGCGGTATTGCTCACGCTGCTGCCTGGATGCGGCTTCCAGGTCTTCGCTCCCACGTATGATGTGGGGAGTGAGAAACACGATCAGGTTGACCTTGCTCTTCTTGTCCTGGTCGCGGCGGAAAAAACGGCCAATAAAAGGGAGGTCGCCGAGCAACGGCACCTTGACCGTCTGTTTGGTCACGACGTCGCTTATAAGGCCGCCGATCACCGCGGTGCGGCCGTTGCTGACGCTTACTGTGGTTGTTGCCGAACGTATGGTTGTGGTCGGGCCGACTTTGGCCTCGTCCAACAGCACGCTCGGTATAACCGCTGAGACTTCCACCTTGACACGTAGAACAACCGACTCTCCTTCGGAGACCTGGGGGGTTATGCGCAACTTGATACCGACATCGCGTCTTTCGACGGTGGTAAAGACGTTGGAGATCGCGCTGAGGTCTACACCGTGGGAGGTTATGAAAGGGACGTTCTGACCGACCACGATCTCGGCCTCTTCGTTGTCCAGCGTAAGCAGGGTGGGGGCCGACAGGATCTCGATGTCGGTGTCGGTGGCCAGGGCCTGGAAAAGCGCGACCTGGGCCGGGACCTCTGAGCCGTCGGGAAGTTTTATAGTTCGGTCGCTGGTGGCGGCCAGGATCAGCCCCGACAGGGAGGCGGGGTTGGTCATGGCCGCGTTGATGTTGGCAAGACTGGCCCGCCCTATACCCACTCCATCACCGATGTCGCCGCCGGTTTGAAACTCAAATCCGATTTCCTTCGACCTGTCCACCGTTACTTCGACGATTATGGCCTCAACGAGGACCTGGGGACGTTGGATGTCGAGGTTTTCGAGGAGACTGCGGATGGTGCGAAAGTTCGAAAGTGATGCATTAACTATGACCGAGTTGGTGGTGGGGTCGGAAGTAACCGCAACGTTGCCGGCCAGCCCGCTGCTGAGTCGTGCGCCCGCCTGACCTTTGGCCGTCTCTACGCCTGTGCTGCGGCCGTATACAACCCCGCGCACGACTTTCACCAGAGCCTCGGCGTTGGCATTGCGCACGTGGTAGACGTGGATCCTCTCCTCTCCCTCTTTAAGGGGCTTGTCGATGCCCGCTACCAGGGCTCGCACTCTGGCAATCTGGGCCCACGACCCCTTGGCCACGATCGAGTTGGTGCGCTGGTCGGCGGCCATTCTGAAGGTTGGCAGACGTGGGCCGGGTTTGCCCTTTTGTCCCATCGGCAACGGTTCGAACAGGAGGCTGCCGAGTTTGTCGACTACGGTGGCTGCATCGGCGTGTTTGAGAGGGATGACTGCGATGTTTCTGGTGGTGTCGGGCATGTCGAGGGTCTTGATCAGTGAGGACAGGCGCAGCACGTTGGCGGCGGTGTCGCTTATGATAAGCGTGTTGGACTCGGGGTAGGCGCTCAATCCGCCCTCCTTGGAGGCCAGGTTGGCCAGCGTTGCCGCTATTGAGACTGCATCGACGTGCTTGAGTTGTAACAGGCGGGTTGTATAGCCGCCGCCTGAAGGGTCCAGGCTGGCAGCCCCCGCCGTGCGTGCGTCTTTTATGGGTACGATACGGATCACGGCGCCGTCGTCCACCGTGGTAAGTCCACGCACGGTAAGTACCGAATGGAGGACGGCCATGGCCTGGTCGGGGTCCACCGGTGTGGGCGAGACCACAGAGACTGCGCCGCTTACCTTGTTGGAGAATACGAAGTTGCGCCCGGTAGCCCGGCTGACAAACTTGATGAATACCGGCAGCGAGACCTCTTCAAAGTTGATGCTGAGTTTGCCCTGGCCTTCTGTGGGGCCGGCCGTCGCGGCGGGGTTGGCTTGGGCGCCGGCCACTGGGGGCAGGAGCAGGGCCAGGGCCAGCAGCCAGGCAAAGACCCTCGTGGTGGGGAGGCTGGCGATTGTCACGTCTGGCGTCGGCATCGGGTTCTTCACTTTATTGTATAGACGAAAGTCGTAGGCTTATCCTTACGCAAAAGGTCGATGGTTATCGAATCCACGGTCTGGATGCTGTCGAGCAGGGCCAGGGCTTTTGATGGGTCGCTCAACTTCACGTCGTTTACCGTTTGTACTACATCCCCGTTTTCCAGGCCCATGCGCTCGAAGATCGAACCCGAGTGGATGTTAAAGAGCCTGAACCCCAGGCTACGGCCATCCTTGAGCAGGGGCACGGCTCTGGCCTGGGTAAGGATGGTGTTCAAGTTATCTATTGAGTAGTCAACCTCACGGCGGTCCACGAGGTAGCGGCCTGCCGAGGTAGGTCGTATGCCCCGGCTATGCGGTGCCTGTGTGGGGGGCCTGGCGGCTTTGTCTGTCTGCTCATCCTTATTTTTGTCGAAGAGTTCTATGGTCAGGTGCCGCCCCCCTTCTTTTACCGTTACGTACGATTCGGTGACCGAGACCAGGGTAGGGCCCTCAAAGATCCGTTGGCCGACTTCAAAGATATCCTGTCGTTTGCCTTCTATGTTTTCAAAGACGGCAAACCCCTTGCCGCCGGCGTGGGCGGTTCCCCTGAGCCTCAGGCCCATCGCGGTCACGGCCTCCCCGACCTCGGCACCGTCGGCCGTCTGGCTGCCGAATATGTTGCGCGCCAGTATTATTGATGTGTCGGTGGAAGTACGGGCCGTGGGGGTCCGGTTTTTCTGAATTCGGGCGGCAGCAACCTTAGGGGGCGGGGCCTGGCGGGCGAGCCATAACTCAAGGCCTGAGTTAACCGCCAGGGCGCCGGCCCAAGCGGTCAGGGCAACCAGCAAGAAGCGTCCAAAACGGGAGGTACGGTCGACAAACGCTCCCTGCGGCACAAGCGTGAGGGTAGGTAAGTTCGGGGCGCAATTCAACTACCGGGCCGCTCCACCTGGTTGACTGCCTGGGGAGGCCGGGTTAGGTTTGCCCGCGCTCCGAGATTCCTCGGATGCTCGTCGGGGAAACGCCTACACGTGGCCAACAAGCGGCCAGAGAGCCAACCGGGTTCAACAGCTCCGGCAAAGGAAGAACAACAGGTATCGGTGCGCCGTGCCAAACTGGCCGCCCTGCGTGAGCAAGCCGGCGGCGCTACGGTATTCCCCAACGATTTCTCTCCCAATGCGGACTTTGCCGAACTCCATCGGCGTTTCGCCTCGCTCGATGGTGAGGCGGTAGAGGCCCAGAGCGAAACCTACCGCGTGGCCGGCCGGGTCATGGCTGTGCGTAGCTTCGGAAAGTCCACCTTCGTGACGGTGCGTGATGGCGGTGCAACCCTGCAGTGGTTTGCCAGCAAGTCGGAACTCGCAGAGGCCTACGCCACCGTAAAGGCCTTGGATGCCGGTGATATTGTGGCTGCCGAGGGGGGCCTGTTCAGGACCAGGACCGGGGAGTTGACGCTGAGGGCTTCAAGCCTGCGCCTGCTGTCCAAGGGGCTGCGGCCGCTGCCCGAGAAATGGCACGGACTGAGCGACGTCGAAATGCGCTACCGCCGCCGCTACGTTGACCTCATCGTAAACGAGGATGTGCGCAAAACTTTTCGCGACCGGGCCCGCATTGTAGCCGGCATAAGAAAGTTTCTGGACGCGAGGGGGTTTTTGGAGGTCGAAACGCCGATGATGCAACACATAGCCGGCGGGGCGGCGGCCAGGCCTTTTGTGACCCACCACAATGCCTTGTCCCTGGATATGTATCTGCGGGTGGCCCCCGAACTGTATTTGAAACGCCTGGTGGTCGGTGGCTTTGAGCGGGTTTTCGAACTCAACCGCAACTTCCGCAACGAGGGGATCTCGACCGAGCACAACCCGGAATTCACCATGTGTGAGTTCTACCAGGCCTATGCGACCTACGACGACCTCATGGCCATGACCGAGGAAATGCTCTGCGCCCTGGCCCGGGATGTAAACGGCGGCAGTACCAAGGCCACTTACGGAGACTTCGAACTGGACTTTTCCGCCCCCTTTCACCGCGTGACCATGGCCGAGGCCGTGGCCGAATATTCACCTTTGTCGGCCGCCGAGGCCGAAGACGTAGCCGCCCTGGAGAGCTATGCCGACAGCCTTGGCCTCGACAAAGAACACCGCAAGGCCGGGCTGGGCCTGCTCGCCGATGTCTTTGAGGAGGTTGCCGAAGAAAAGCTCGTCCAGCCCACCTTTGTAACCCGTTTCCCGGTGGAGGTGTCACCACTGGCCAGGGCCAACGATGCAGACCCGAGGTTTGTTGACCGCTTCGAGCTGTACATAGCGGGCAAAGAGGTGGCCAACGGTTTCTCGGAACTCAACGACCCGGTAGAACAGAGAACCCGTTTTGACGAACAGCTACGCCTGCGAGAGGCCGGCGACGACGAGGCCCATATGATGGACGAAGACTTTATACGTGCTCTCGAGTACGGCATGCCGCCCACTGCCGGCGAGGGCATAGGCATAGACCGTCTGGTGATGGTGCTGACCGGTTGCACCTCTATCCGCGAAGTCATTCTCTTCCCGCAACTCAGACCCGAGAGGCGGGGCTAGGCCCAGGCCATGAACTGGGAACTGTTCGTCGGCCTGCGCTATCTGCGCTCGCGACGGCGGGAGGCCTTCGTCTCCGTCATCACGATTATTTCCACCCTCAGCGTGCTGCTCGGTGTGATGGTTTTGACCGTGGTGCTGGCCGTCATGACCGGCTTTGAAGAAGACCTGCGCGCCCGCATCCTCGGCCTCCACCCGCACCTGCGTGTGGGAGTGGTTCTGGGTGAGGGCATGGGTGGAGAGGCCGTCGACCTCGCGGCCCTGGTTGCCGACGACCCCGACGTGGCCGAAGCGGCCGCGGTGGTCACCGCCCAGGTGATGGTGGCCGTCGGTGAGCGCTTGGCCGGGGTTCACGTGAGGGGGGTGGACCTGGCCTCGGGCTCGAGTACCGCCGGTATGGCCGAATTCCTAAAAGAAGGCAGCATCGAGAGTATCGGTGGCCGCCACCCGGTGGGCGAGGCCAGCCTGCCGGGGCTGATGATAGGGCGCGAGCTTGCCCGTCGTCTCGGCGTTGGGATGGGCGAGGTGGTCAGGGTTACGGCCCCCAGGTTCGGGGTGAGCCCGTTTGGAATCCTGCCCAACAGCCGCAGGTTTGTGGTCGTCGCACTGTACGACTCGGGCATGGTCGAGTACGATGCCGGGCTCATCTACATGGACATCGGCGAGGCCCGCCGTCTGCTCGACCTGGGCGTGGGCTCAACCGCCATCGAGGCCAGGCTCGTCGACCCCTACCTGGCACCCGTAGTGGCCGCGAGGCTCAACGACCGTCTCGGCATGCCCTATTGGGTGGAAAGCTGGACCGATGCCCACCGCAACGTGTTTGCGGCCTTGAAGCTGGAGAAAACGGTCTACTTCCTGGTATTGCTGCTCATCGTTCTGGTTTCTGCCTTCACCATAGTCGCCAGCCTTTATATGGTGGTGATGGAAAAACGCCGTGACATAGCGGTACTCAAAACCATGGGGGCCAGCGACCGCAGCATAGCCTTGATCTTTGTTTGCAAGGGGTTGCTCATCGGTGTGCTGGGCACCCTGTCGGGTGTGCTGCTGGGCTATGCGACCTGCCTGGCTCTGGCCCGCTATGAGTTCATCGACCTTCCCGAAGGGGTGTTCTACGTCTCCACGCTGCCGGTGCGCATAGTAGCGGCCAACTTCCTGGTGGTGGCGGCCGCTTCGGTGGTGATCTGCCTGGGGGCCTGTCTGTTCCCTGCCTGGAAAGCCGCCAAGGTCGTACCCGTAGAGGTTCTACGTTATGAGTGACTCAACGGTTTTAAGCGCCGAGGGAGTCTGGCGTAGTTACGACGACGGTGAGCGCCGTATCGAAGTCTTGCGTGGTCTCGACCTCAGCGTGGAAGCCGGTCGAAGCGTTGGCATAGTCGGCGAGTCGGGGGTGGGCAAGAGTACCTTGCTGCACGTACTCGGTGCTCTCGACCCTTGTGATGACGGTTGTGTGAGTGTGGCGGGGAGGGTGCTGGCGGGTCTCGATTCAAGAGAGTTGGCCCAACTCAGAAGCCGTGACGTCGGCTTCGTATTTCAGTTCCATCATCTGCTTGGAGATTTTGACGCGGTCGAAAATGTAATGATGCCTCTTTTGATAGGCGGCCAGAGCCGTGGACGGGCGCGCAAGCGGGCGACCGAGGTGCTCGAGCAGATGGGGCTGGGCCAACGTCTCGACCACCGTCCGGGAGAACTCTCGGGTGGTGAACAGCAACGGGTTGCGGTGGCACGCGCGGTGGTGCACAGGCCCCGGCTTCTTATTGCCGATGAACCCACCGGTAATCTCGACCCGGCCTCGGCCGACGGTGTGCAGCGCTTGCTTGTGGAAATGTCCCAGGAGGTAGGGTGTGCGTTGGTGGTGGCCACCCACAGCCGGACCCTGGCTTTCACTATGACCAGGACGCTGAGGTTGACTGGCGGTGTGTTGGAAGAGGAAACGGCCGACGCATGAAGAGGTCCCTGTCCACATTGGTGCTGCTGTCGGGTCTCCTGCTGCCGTTTGCCGGCGTTGCCGCCGGGGGTGTGGACGAGGTCGGCCCGCCCGAGCAGACGGTTCTTACGATTCTTGAAATTATTGTTGTCGGCAACAGTCGTGTGGAGACCGCCGCTATCGACGTCCACGTTGGATTGGCCGTGGGCGAGCCCCTGGACGAGAAACAGGTGGACGCCGACATCAAAGAGATCTACTCGATGGGCCTTTTTGACCAGGTGTGGGTGAGCGCAGAGGATTCGGCCGACGGCATCAGAGTAGCCTACCACGTGACAGAGCGTCCCTACGTTACCGAGTTGACGTTTGAGGGGGTGGACAAGGTTGTCGTCGAAGACCTCGAGGCCGTGATCGGTGTGGTCGCCCGCTCCATCTTTGATCCCCAAAAAGCCTGGGAAGGATTGGAGCAGGCCCGCAAGCTCTATTCGAGCGAAGGCTATCCGGATGCCGACGTCGACTATGAGTTAACAGCCGGCCCCGACAATACGGCGACCATCGCTTACACGGTAGTCGAGGGCGAACTTATACGCATCGAGGACATCCGCTTTGAAGGGGTCAGGGCTTTCAAGACCCGCAAGCTACGCAAGCTCATGACAACCCGTAAGGCGTGGTTCTTATCATGGATCACCGGGGCCGGCCTGCTCAACGAGGATGAACTGGCCACCGACGTCGAGCGTATAGGGGCCTTCTATTACGACGAGGGTTATATACAGGTGCGCGTTGACGAACCCCTGGTGGAAAGGGAGGGCGATGGCCTGGTCGTTATCCTGCGAGTTGAAGAGGGGCCACGCTTCGAGATTGGTTCGGTGGGGTTTGAGGGCGATATGTTTCTGGAGGAGGAGGTCCTTTTACGCGTGGCCGGCCTCCACGAGGGAGAGGTCTTTAAGGCCAGTGAACTCAGACAATCGGTATTCGACCTTACCGAGGCCTACGGCAACCTGGGCTACGCCTTTGCCAACATCACACCGCAAACCCGTTCGAGCAGGACTGAGCCCCGGGTGGATATCGTCTTCCGTTTTGAGAGCGGTCCGGTGGTGTCGGTACGGCGTATCGAGATAAGGGGCAACACCAAAACCCGCGAGCATGTGGTCAGACGGGAACTGGAGATACAGGAAGGACAGAAGTTCTCCGGGACCGGTCTTACCGATAGCAAAGACGCCGTGCGGCGTACGGGATTTTTCGACACCGTAGATTTGTCGACCTCGCGTACCGAGAAAGAGGACGAGGTAGACCTGCTGGTTGAGGTCAAAGAGGGGCGCACCGGGTCGTTCTCAGCTGGCGCCGGGTTCAGCTCGGCCGACAGCCTGCTGTTCAACGCGCG
Source organism: Deltaproteobacteria bacterium (assembly GCA_046583365.1). Lineage (GTDB taxonomy): Bacteria > Desulfobacterota > Binatia > UBA1149 > CAYXZP01 > JAYGCL01. Next base: position 65,545 of record JAYGCL010000027.1, on the reverse strand, counting down.
CATTGCCGAGCGCAACCTGTTCGGGCGTGGACAATCGCTGGTGCTCAACACCGATGTGGGGAGCATCCGGCAAAACTTCCAATTCAGTTTTACCGAGCCGTGGTTCGGGGGCTATCCCCTCAGCCTGGGGTTTGATATTTTCGACTGGCAGGTCCAGTTCGACCGCTTCACACGTGGTGGTACCGGGCTCTCGCTGAGGGCTTCCTACCCGCTTAGGAATCTCGGCATTTCTTCACCGGCCTGGCTTTCTCTGGAGCGCATAAGGGCCGGCATTGAGTACCGCCTTGAAGAGGCCGAGATCGACGGCGTCCGCCGTGCGGCGCCCGCCAGCGTCAAAGCCGAAGAGGGCAAGCGGCTTACCAGCAGCATCAAGCCGACCCTGGTTCGCAATACCGTTGACCATCCATTTAACCCGACGCGGGGGTCACGGCAGGTGTTGTCGGCCGAATTTGCCGGCCTTGGCGGCAACAGCGAGTTCGTCAAGCTTGAGCTATCCGGCCGCTGGTTCCGCCCGGTTTGGGAGACAAAGGCGGGTACCAAACTCGTATACTCGATTGGTGCCCGCCTTGCCTTCGGTGTGGGTGACAGTGGTGCCAGCGGTGAGGAGTTGCCTCTGTTCGAACGTTATTTTCCGGGCGGTATCGGGTCGGTGCGGGGTTTTGACGACCGCAGCCTTGGGCCGACCGAAGAGTTCAGGGAGGACGATGGCCTCAGCTACGTCAGCGAGAGCGTTGGCGGCAGCCAGCAACTGATTTTGAATAATGAACTCATTTTTCCGATCTTTCCTGAGGCAGGGCTCAATGCCGTGGCGTTTTTTGACGCCGGCAACGCTTTCACGGCGGCCGACGGCATCGACCTTGGCAAACTGCGCTACGCGGTCGGGTGGGGAATACGCTGGTTGTCACCGATGGGCCCCCTGCGTATTGAGGTGGGCTACCCGCTGGATCCTGAGGTCGGAGAGAGTTCAAGTGTAGTCTCGTTCTCGTTCGGGGCGCCGTTTTAATTTTCATGAAGTTTTTGGAGGGAAAATGCCGATAAAGAAATTTGTTGTTATGTTTGCTTGCGTGCTGCTGCCGGTCCTGGGGGGCAGTGCCGCCGCCGACGAACTGAAGATCGGGTATATCATCGTACCCAGGCTGCTGGCCGAGACCGAGATCGGCAAGGCGGCTGCCAATGAGATGCGGGCAAAAAAGAATGCCATGCAGGAAGAACTGGACAACAAGCTTTCCGAAATAAGGGACTTTGTCGAGGATGTACGCAAGCGCGCAATGGTGTTGAGCGCGACCGAAAAGGAAAAGGCCGGCGAAGAGCACGAGCGTCAGTTGCGCGAAGCCAAACGCCTGCAGGAGGACTTCCAACGCACCCTGCAGAAGGCCGAAGCCGACGTTATGAGGAAGGTCAACCTGCGCCTGCAGGAGGCCATCGAGACTTACGGCAGAGAAAACGGCTATGATCTGATTCTGGATGCCAGCATTCTCTTGCACGCTTCCGGAAAGGCGGATGTGACCGAGGCGGTGATTGCCTCGGCTAACAGCGCGGTGGCGACCGAGTAGGACTACGACGATGGCCGTCCACCCCACTGCAGTCGTAGACCCCAAGGCCGAGGTCGGGGTGGGGGTTGAGATCGGCGCTTATGCGGTGGTGGGCGCGGAAGTCCAGATCGGCGACGGCTCCAGCCTCGGGTCGCACGCGGTCATCGAAGGCCCCACACGGATTGGGGAGCGTAACCGTATTTCCTCGTTTGCTTCTATTGGATCGCCTCCCCAGGACCTTAAATACGGGGGGGAGCCGACGAGGCTGGAAATCGGCGACAACAACGTCATCCGGGAATTTGCCAGCATAAACCGCGGCACCGTCGGCGGCGGTGGAGTAACCCGCGTGGGCAGCAATGTCCTGCTCATGGCCTACTCCCACGTTGCCCACGACTGTTGCGTAGGCGACGGTGTGGTGTTGGCCAACGCCGGCACCCTAGCCGGCCATGTCAGCGTGGACGACTATGCCATCATCGGGGGGTTGGTAGCCGTACACCAGTACGTTCGTATCGGCTCTTCGGCCATACTTGCCGGCGGTGCAATGGTGAGTCTGGATGTTCCACCCTTTTGTCTGGCTGCCGGGGACCGTGCCAGTTTGCGGGGGCTCAACGTTGTGGGCCTTCAGCGCCGCGGGCTCAGCAGCGGGCAGATAAAAGAGTTGAGGGAGGCCTACCGTACCGTGTTCCAGTCTTCGCTGAGGCTTGAGGATGCGCTGGTCCGTCTGGCCGACGAACACGGCGGGTCGGCAGAGGTCACCGCCCTTGCCGACTTCATCAAGGCTTCCGAACGCGGCGTCTGCCGTCCCTAGCCGGCCCGGCCTGTACGCATGGAGATGATCGGTCTCATAGCGGGCAACGGCAGTTTCCCTCTGGCCTTTGCCCGCGAAGCAAAGAAACGTGGCTATGAAGTCGCCGCAGTGGCCCACCGCGGCGAGACTGACGACCGTCTGACCTCGGAAGTGGCCTCGCTTGATTGGATAAGGGTGGGGCAACTGGGCGCCATGATCCGGGCTTTTCAACGGCGTGGGGTAAGCCGGGCGGTAATGGCCGGCGGCATCAACAAGGTCCGTTCTCTGGCCAGACTGCGTCCCGACTTAAGGGGCATTGCCTTCCTGGCCCGAGCCGTCTCCCTGGGCGACGACGCCCTGTTGAGGGCCCTGGCCGCCGAACTCGAAAAAGAAGGAATCCAGATCGTTCCCTCGACCACGTTCCTGGAACGCCTGTTGGTGGTGTCCGGCCATATAGCCGGCCCTGTTCCCCCGCCCCGGGCCCTGGCCGACATTCGTGTTGGGGTCGAGGCTCTGGCCGGTATCGGCCACCTCGACATAGGCCAGGCCGTGGTGGTCGAGAACGGCGCGGTGTTGGCGGTGGAAGCGATAGAGGGGACCGACGAGATGATTCGCCGTGCTGCCGGCTTTACCCATGGCAAGGCGGTGGTGGTCAAGGCGGCCAAGAAGGGACAGGACCTGCGTTTTGACGTGCCGGCCGCGGGACCGCGTACCATCGAGTCGATGGCCCGGTCGGGGGCCCTGGTGTTGGCCCTGCAAGCCGGGGTCGCGATCATTTTAGAAGGTGACGAACTTACAACCAGAGCCCGGGCCGAAGGTGTTTGCGTAGTGGGCTTTGATGAGGGCGGGGAGGTCAACGGTCTTGGCTGAGTTAAGGGCAGGGGTCATTGGGGTCGGCTACCTGGGGGCTCTGCACGCGTCCAAGTATGCCGCCGACAAAGACGTTGAGTTGGGCGCGGTCTTCGACACCGATGGCGACCGCGCTCGCGAGGTCGCCGACAAGTACGGGTGTAAGGCCGCTGCTTCGGTAGGCGAATTATTGGCAGGGGTCGATGTGGTCAGTATCGCGGTACCGACCTGCGACCATCTGGTCGTCGGCATGCAGGCCATAGAGGCCGGCGTGCATACCATGATGGAAAAACCCATGGCCGCCGACGGCCACCAGGGTCTGAGGTTGGCCGAGGCCGCCGAAGCCGCCGCGATTGTGTTTCAGGTTGGTCACCTCGAACGCTTCAACCCGGTGTTTGCCGAGGTCCGCAGTGTTATCGAGCGCCCCCGTTTCATCGAGTGCCACCGCCTTTCTCCGTTTGCCGGCCGCGGCGGCGACACCAACGTAGTCTACGACGTGATGATCCACGACCTCGACTTGATCTCCTTCCTGGTGGGCCGCGAGGTGGTTTCGGTGGAAGCCGTTGGTGTCGATGTATTGAGCGGCAACGTGGATATCGCCAATGCCCGTCTGCGGTTTGATGGTGGCTGTATTGCCAACGTGACGGCCAGCCGGGTATCGCTCAAACGTGAACGCAAGCTTCGGATTTTTCAGGAAGAGGCCTACGTGGCCGTCGATTTTGACGGTGGGACTGTGCGTATAGCCCGGCGCAATCAGAAGGAGCTGGCCGCGGACGCCTCGCCCATGGAGCGCATAGTGTTGGAGGAGAAGGGTTTCGACACCGCCGACCCCCTGGGGGCCGAGCTTGGTTCCTTTATCGAGTGTGTGTCTGCGGGCACGGCCCCGGTTGTGGGCGCGCGTGAGGGGCTTACCGCTTTACTGTTGGCCGACCGGGTTATCGAAGCTCTGGAGACTCCCGGCGAGTAGGCTTGGGATGCGCGAAGGCCCACGTATCTTGATGGTGGCCGGGGAGGCCTCCGGCGATGCCCAGGCCGCCCGTCTGGCCGCCGCCATGCTTGAGACGAGGCCGCAGGCGTTTATCTACGGGACCGGTGGCGAGGCCATGCGACGTGCCGGTGTACATACCAGCGTGGATATCTCCGAGCTGTCGGTGATGGGCATCGTTGAGGTGGTGGGAGCCCTTGGGCGGATAAGGCGTTGCTATCGTATGCTCAAGGCCGATCTACGCTCCCAGCGGCCCCCCGACCTGCTCGTGCTGGTAGACTTTCCAGACTTCAACCTGCCCCTGGCCAGGGTGGCAAAACGGGCCGGGGTAAAGGTGCTCTACTATGTCAGCCCCCAGGTGTGGGCCTGGCGCCGTGGCCGTATCGGCAAGCTCAGCAAACGGGTGGACCGTATGATCGCGCTCTTTCCCTTCGAGGTGGAACTCTACCGCAGCCACGGCCTCGACACGCACTTTGTGGGCCACCCCCTGGCCGAGGATGTATGTGCGACCCGCCCGGGCGCGCAGACGCGGGCCCTGCACGGCCTGCCCGCCGATGCTCTGGTGGTTACACTTATGCCCGGCAGCCGCAGCCGCGAGATAAAACAGATGCTACCATTGATGTTGGATGCGGCGCGGGGGTTGGACTCCAAGGTCGGCCTGGCCCTGGCCCGCGCCCCCGGCCTTGACCCACAGCTGTTGGAAGGCCTGGTTGCCGACAGCGGGCTCGACATCGCCATCGTCGGCGGCGATACGTATAATCTTATCGCTGCCAGTGATGTGGTGTCGGTAACTTCGGGTACGGCCACGGTCGAGTGCGCACTGCTTGGCACGCCGATGGTGGTTTCCTACCGGATGTCGCCGTGCTCCTACGCCATCGCACGGGTACTGGTAAGGGTGCCGTTTGTAGCCATGCCCAATATCATACTAGGCCGAGAGGTGGTTCCCGAGTTTGTGCAATCACGGGCAACGGCGGCCAACATTGGCCGCGCAATAAACGCCTATCTTGAGTCGGCGGACTTAAGACGCGCAGCCTCGGAGCAGCTGGCCGACATTGCCGGTGTCCTGGTCTCCAAGGGTGCGGCGGGGCGGGCGGCGGGGTTGGCTTGGGAGATGCTGGCGTGAGCACCCAGGACACGGAGCTGCGCGTAAATTCCTGGCACACCGGGCGGCGCCTGCTCGCCTATCTGCGTCCCTACCTGTGGCCTTACTTTGCTGCCGCCATGGTTTGTATGACCATCTACAGCGCCACCTCGGGGGCGGTGCCCTATCTGGTCCGCAGTCTGGTGGACGATGTCCTGCAGGCCGGCAACCAACGCATGGTGGCGCTCATGCCCCTGCTCATACTGGTGGTTTTCGTTATCAGGGCCGCGGTAAATTTCGGCCAGGCCTATCTCGGCGAATACGTGGGCCAGAAAATCGTTTTTGATATACGCCAGGAACTCAACGACCGTATTCAACACCTGCCGCTTTCTTACCTCGACCGTACGGCCAGTGGCAGTGTGCTGTCGCGGGTCACCACCGATGTGTTGTTGGTACGGCAGGCCTTGACCGAGGGGGCGGCTGCCATGATCCGCGACACCACTACCGTGGTGGTGCTGGTGGGGGTCTCTTTTTATATCGACAGCACCCTGGCCCTGGTTTCTTTCATCGTGTTTCCCGCCGTGGTGCTGCCTCTGCAGGGGCTGTCGCGGAAGATGAAAAACCTGAGCCACCGGGGCCTCGACACCCTCGGCCGTCTTACGGCTCTTCTCCAGGAAACCATACTCGGCAACCGGGTGGTCAAGGCCTTCGGTATGGAGGACTACGAGAAGAAGCGCTTCGAGGCCGAGAACCTTCGCTTGTTCGGGCTGCACATGAAGGCGGCCAGGATAAAGGCTTTTACCGCCCCGATGATGGAGGTCCTGGCGGCCCTGGGTATCGCGGGGGTGTTGTGGATCGGCGGCGCGTCGGTTGTTGCCGGTGGCCGTACGCCGGGGAGTTTCATCGCGTTTCTGACGGCGTTGGTGCTTATATATGACCCCTTCAAGAAAATCGTTCGTACCAACAACCTGGTTCAGGCCGGCCTGGGTGCAGCCGAGAGAATCTTTGAACTGGTCGATTGCGAACCCGAAGCCCACCAACGCACGGGCGACCGGTCGTTGACGGGGTTACAGCAGGGCATTCGTTTTGAAAATGTGAGGTTTGCCTACGGGCAGGAGAATGTTCTCCACGGCGTGAGTTTTGATATCGGGGCTGGCGATGTAGTGGCCCTGGTCGGCCCCAGTGGTGGAGGCAAGAGCACCCTGGCGGACCTTATCCCGCGTTTCTACGAGGTGGGGACGGGCCGCATCACTATCGACGGCACCGACATCTGTGACTTCGACCTTTCTTCCCTGCGCTCGCAGATCTCGGTGGTCACGCAGTTCACCTTTCTGTTCAACGACAGCGTTCGCAACAACATCGCCTATGGCCGTATAGAGACCACCGAAGATGCAATCGTCGAGGCAGCCAGGGCCGCCAATGCCGATGAGTTCATACGCCAACTGCCCGAGGGCTACGACACGGTGGTCGGAGAGCTCGGGGTACAGCTTTCGGGGGGGCAGAGGCAGAGGATCGCCATTGCCCGTGCGTTGCTCAAGGATTCTCCCATCCTGATTCTCGACGAGGCCACCAGCGCACTGGACGCGGCCTCGGAACGTCTGGTGCAGGAGGCCATAGAAAGGGCCATGGAAAATCGCACGACCCTGGTCATCGCGCACCGTTTGTCCACCGTTGACCGGGCCGACAAAATCGTTGTGGTCTCCGAGGGCCGCATAGTAGAGTCGGGCACTCACGCGGAGCTGATCGAACAGGGGCAGTTGTACCAGCGCCTGTATGCAATGCAGTTTCGCGATTTTCCCGACAGCGGTGGTGAGCACTTCGACTAAAAAACCCAATCTCATCAGACGCCTGCGCCAGCGAGACTGGTTTGCTCGGTGGGAGGTGGCGGTACTGGGAGGGCTTGCCTGGGCTCTGCTGTGCTTTATCCGTTACACCACCCGTTTTGAGATCCACGGTCTTGAGCCATTGAGCGAGGCATGGAAGAGTGGGCGTGCGGTTGTAATGGTCGGCTGGCATGGCCGCTCCCTGATGCTGCCGTTCATGTACCGCGGGCCGGGGGCCTACATACTGAGCAGTACCCACCGTGACGGTGAGATCATCGCCCGCGCGCTGGCGCGTCTTGGCATACAGGCCACGCGTGGGTCTTCCAGCCGCCGGGCCGTGGGTGGGACCCTCGGCCTGGTGCGCGCACTCAGGCGGGGCAACGACGTGGCCATTGTCGCCGATGGGCCCCGGGGTCCGGCGGGGACGGCCAAGTCGGGGGTTGTGGATATTGCACTGTCCTCAGGTGCGCCGTTGTTTCCTCTGGTCTTCAGTGCCCGCCCCTGCATACGCATGGCCAGCTGGGACAGGATGATGTTGCCGCTGCCCGGCGCCAGGGTGGTCTGTGTTGTGGCCGAACCGCTGGAGACGGACTCTCTGGCTACCGGCAAGCGTGACGGCGACTTAAGCGAAAGCCTTCGCCTTCAATTGGAAGAACGCTTGTCCGAAGCTTGCCGCCGGGCCGACGGCTTGGTCGGCCGCCGCCAGGAGTGCACCTGATGGCCGCACCGGTCTTCGGGCCTGCGGGCCGCATGGCGATGGCCCTTTACCGTGGGGTGGCCACCGTGGTCTACGCAATCGGTTGGGTGGCCTACCGCTTCCTGCCTCTGTCTGCCGGCTCCCGCCAGGCCCTGGGGGAAAGGCTGGGACATTGGCAGCCACCCGCCACAGGGGGGCCGGTGGTCTGGTTGCACGCGGCCTCGGTAGGGGAGGTTCGTATCGCCGGGGTGTTGGCCAGGGAGTTGAGAAAGAGGCGTGAGGATCTGGTGTTGGTGCTCAGTTGCAACACCCCGACCGGACGCCTGGCCGCCGAGGCCTTTGATCTGGACAGGATCTTTTACTTACCCCTGGACCATCCCCGTGTTGTCGGTGTGGTGCTCGACCGTCTCAATCCCGCCCTCTTTGTCTTTGTCGAAACCGAGATCTGGCCGACGCTGCTCAGCGAGTTGGCCCGGCGTTCGGTGGCAAGCGTGTTGGTCAACGCCCGCATCTCGTCCCGTTCCTTTCCCGCCTACCGGCGCGTGAGCGCGGTGGTCGCTCCCATACTGGCCACCCTCAGTCTCACCCTGGCCCGCGATGACGAGTCGGCTTCGCGTCTGCTGGGGTTGGGACTGCCGGCCTCACGTCTGAAGGTAAGCGGCGACATAAAGTTTGACAGCCTCTCGGCCGCCGATGTTCGAGACACCCGCGACCTGCTCGAAGCTTACGCTTTGCCGGGGGCGGTGCTGGTTGCGGCCTCGACCAGGAATGGAGAGGAGGAGGCGGTGGTGGCAGCCTTTGCCCGCGTACTCGGCGACCACCCGGGAACCCGCCTGGTGGTGGCGCCTCGTCATCCCGAACGCGTGGGGGCGGTGGAGAATGAAGCCCGGCAAAAGGACCTGCGCTGTGTACGGTGGAGCCAGGCCCAGCCGGGGCAAGACTGGGATGTGCTGATAGTGGACAGCGTGGGACATCTGCGGGGCTTCATGAAAGCGTCGATCGGTTGTTTCGTGGGGGGGACCATCAGCCGTATCGGCGGACACAATCTTCTCGAACCGGCGGCTTTTGGTTTGCCGGTAGTCTGTGGTCCCCACCTGGACAACGTAAGAGACCAGGCCGAACTTCTGGAGCGGGCCGGAGCACTTACCATGGTCTCCGACCCCGCCGACCTTGCCCGCGTCTGGGGCGGTTGGTTGGCCGACCCCGACGGTGCCCGTGCAAGCGGTGCCCGCGGCCAGGGGGTGGTGGCCACGAGCAGCGGGGCTTTGGCATCTACCGTCCAGGCGGTGGTGGAGTTGCTGTAGGTGATGAAGGTCTTTTTTCGTGAACTCTGGTCTCGGGCGGGCAGCCCGCCGTGGCCCTTGCGTGTGTTGTTGTTGGCGCTGTCACGGATCTTTGCCGGGCTGGTTGCGGCTCGTGGTCTGCTCTACGACAGCGGTTTGCTGCCCGCACAGCGGGTGGATTGCCGGGTCATCAGTATCGGCAACATAAGTGTGGGCGGCAGTGGTAAGACCCCGTTGGTGCTGTGGATGGTCAGAAAGGTTAAAGCCGCCGACCTGTCGGTGGTGGTGGTCTCTCGGGGCTATGGTGGCAACGCTGGCTCAGTGAGGGTGGTTGGTGGCGAAGGCGGCCGTCTGGAAGACGCCGATGGGGCCGCCGATGAAGCCGTGTTGGTGGCCTTGCGGGCCGCCTGTCCGGTGGTTACCGGCAAAGACAGGGTTGCTGCAGCCAGGTTGGCAGTGGCCCGCTTCTCTCCCGACCTGGTCATTATGGACGATGGTTTTCAGCACCGCCGTCTGGCCCGCGACCTTGACCTGGTGATCGCTCCCGACCCGGACCACGAACGTGAGTTGCTGCCGGCAGGACCCTTACGGGAGCCGCTTGCGGCCCTCGGGCGTGCCGACCTGGTGGTCGAAGTCCGTCGCTCTGCCCTTGGCCTGGTAACCAGTGTGGAGAGTGAACTACCCGACCTCGAACTGTCGCGTCTCGGCGGCGCGCGTGTGCTGGCCGTAGCCGGCATTGCCGGTCCCGAGGCGTTTGTCGGTATGTTGAGGGAGGCCGGCGCCGAAATCGTCGAGACCCTCCTGTTTGCCGACCACCACTGTTACGGCCCGGACGATCTCGAAAAAATAAGAAACGCCTCTCTGCAAGCCGACCTGGTGGTCACCACCGAAAAGGATCTCGTGAAACTAGCCGACCTCGATGTCACGCCTGCGCAGCTGTTGGCATTGCGCATCGCGATAAAGGTCAGCGAGGAAGAGGAGATCATATCGCGCATACTTGAGTTTGACCCGAACAGGGCCTGACCGCATCATCGACCGGCGTTGCACGTTTGGAGGTTATTGTAGGTGAAGGCTTTGGTCACAGGTGCGGCGGGTTTCGTCGGTTCCCACATATCGGATGCTCTGCTGGAGGCGGGTCACGAGGTTGCCGGTGTAGATTGTTTTCTCGACTACTACCCGCGCCGTATAAAGGAAGGCAACCTCAAGGAGGCCCGCGCCAACCGCAATTTCACTTTCGTCGAAGGCGACCTCCTCAGCCTCGACCTCAATGGCCTTCTTGAGGGAGTCGACTGGGTCTTTCACCAGGCTGCCCAGGCCGGTGTACGGTCGAGTTGGGGGGAGGACTTCCGCATCTACAGTGACAACAACGTCTACGCGACCCAGCGTCTGCTCGAAGCCTGTAAGACGAGCAAGCCGAAGCGTGTGGTTTGCGCGTCCTCTTCTTCGGTCTACGGGGATACCCCTGACCTGCCCATGCTCGAGAGCAGTGTGACCAGGCCGGTATCCCCTTACGGAGTGACCAAGCTTGCCGCCGAGCACCTGGCCTGGCTGTACGCCAAAAACTACGGGGTGCCTACGGTGTCGCTGCGTTACTTTACCGTCTACGGCCCGAGGCAGCGCCCCGACATGGCGTTTAACCGTTTCATCCGCGCGACGATGGCGGGGCGCCGCATCCAGCTCTATGGAGACGGTAGCCAGTCTCGCGACTTTACCTTTGTTTCCGACATCGTGGCGGCCAACCTCGCCGCCGTCCAGGCCGAAGGTGTCGAAGGCGAAGTCTTCAACATCGGCGGTGGCAGTCGCACCACCGTCAACGAGGTCATCGCTACCATCGGAGAGATCGTTGGCCGTGAGCCCCTGGTCGAAAACCTCGCGGTTGAAAAAGGCGACGTACGCCACACGGCGGCTTCCACCGGCAAGGCCGCCGCGGCCATCGGCTACGCCCCTGCGGTGGGATTGAGGGAGGGGTTGGAAAGGGAAGCGCAGTGGCTCGGCGAACAAGGCCAGGCCGCCTTGCAGGAGGCCACCGGCAGGGAGGTTCGCGACGTCCCCTAGGCCGGTTGCAGGTGGCATCCGGTGAAGCTCCCCGCAGGCTACGTCGAGATGGACCGCGGCTCTCTGCGTGTGGTCGCCAGTCGGCTTGAGTTGCAGGAGATGGTGGCTTTGCTGGCCGGTCCCGGCCGCGAGGAGAGGGGTGGGGGACAGGAGTCCCGCGCCTTTACCGAGGGCGGACGCGGGGGCACACGGCGCCTGCTGCTTGCAGGCGGCAAAGTCGTATACATAAGGAAGTACTTGAGGGGTGGATTTGTCCGCCACCTGACCCGCGACCTCTACCTGTTGCGTCCACCCCGGCCTTTGCGGGAACTGGTTTTGACCGAGAAAGCCAGGGCGTCGGGCTGTGCTGTGCCCATGGTCGTGGCCGCCTGTGTCGAGGAGGCCGGTCTTTTTTACCGGGGCTGGATTGTGACCGCGGCCGTGGAGAACAGCCGCAGCCTGTTCTCGGTCTATCTCGAGGCCGACGACGAGGGCCGCCGGTCTATACTGAGCGCGGCGGGCAAAGCCATTCGTGGCCTTCACGATGCCGACGTCTACCACGTCGACCTGACCGGCCACAACTTGCTCGTTGACGGCGGCGGCCGGGTCTGGATTATTGATTTCGACAAAGCCTTTTCGTCACACGGCAACGTTGCCCGTCTGGCCGAGAAGGGGGTTGGCCGGTTCTGGCGGTCGATGACCAAGTTGGGGCGGCAGGCGGGCTTGGTTCTGCAACCCGACCAGCGGCGTTGGCTCGAACGCGGCTACCGGGGCTAGGATAGGGGCAGTATGAGAAGCATGACCGGATATGGTGCCGCCGACGGCCAGGCTACCCGCGTGGGACTTGCCGTGGAGGTCAAGTCGGTTAATCAGCGCTACCTGGATATCAAAATTTCCGCCCCCCGCGAGTACGGGCCCTGGGAGTCTGACTTCAGACGTCTGGTACAAAAACACGTGGGGCGCGGTCGTGTCGAAGTCTACGTGGCACGCAACGCCGCGCCGCAGTCCGGTGCCATCGTTGTAAGGACGGAAGTTGCTGCCGCTTGGGTTAAAGCCTGGAAAAAACTCAAGAAGGATTTCTCTTTAACCGGTGACGTTGACCTCTCTCTTTTGCAGGGCCGCAACGACATCTTTCAGCACACGGGAAAGAACTCCCGGCCGGAACCCGAGGTCAAGGTGGTAAAGCGGTTGCTCGCCCGAGCCCTGCAGGTCCACGCCCAGGAGAGGGACAGGGAGGGGGCCCACCTGGGCCGGGATATGGCCGCCCGGCTCAAAGCCCTGGTCTCTTTGCATGTGCGTATGAAACGGCGCACCGCCGGGCAGGCCGGTCGTTTGAAGAAGCGCCTGGAGGAAAGGGTGCGTGCCCTTGCCGGCCGGGAAGGGGTGGACAGAGGCCGTATAGTACAGGAGACGGCCTTGATGGCGGAAAAGGCCGATGTGAGCGAGGAACTGGTCAGGTTGGAAAGCCACCTGGGCGCTCTGTCCAAATTGATTTCCGTCAAAGGGCCGGTGGGCAAGCGCATGGATTTCCTGTTTCAGGAGGTGAACCGGGAACTCAACACCATTGCTTCCAAATCCGGCGACCTCGAGGTGACCCGTCTGGTGGTCGACGGCAAGGCTGAGGTGGAGAAACTGCGCGAGCAGGTCCAGAACATCGAGTGACCGAAGCTATGCCAGAGAAATCACCGGCGAGGGCCACCAGCCGTTTGTTCATTGTCTCCGGACCGTCGGGGGCCGGCAAGACCAGCGTGTGTGGTCCCATCCTCGAGCGTTTTCCGGCCATGTCCATGAGCGTGTCGGTAACCACTCGCGAGGCCAGGGTGGGAGAGCGGGACGGCGTCGACTACCACTTCATCAGCGACCGGGGATTCGACGGTATGCTGGCCCGTGGCGAGTTTGCCGAGTGGGCCGAAGTACACGGCCATCGTTATGGGACTTCTCTGGCGGCGATCGAGGCGGCCACCGCCGCCGGTAACGATGTCATCCTGGACATCGACGTGCAGGGGGCCCGGCAAATAAAGGCACGCTTTCCCGATGCCGTCTCGGTGTTTCTGCTGCCGCCCTCCAGACAGAGGTTGGAAGAGCGCCTGTCGGGGCGCGGCACCGATGCCGCCGACACCATCCGCCGCCGCCTGGACAACGCCTGCGCCGAGGTTGCCGAGGCTTCTTCTTACGATCACGTGGTTATAAACGACGACCTCGACAGGGCGATTGCCGAGTTGGCCGCAATCGTCAGCGGCCAGGGGCAGGTGGCCGACGGCATAGAGCCCGGAGCGCTCAGGCGGCTGGTGGATACTTTCCAGGCAAAGACATGAATGTGGTCGAACTCATGGGGGCCATCCGCGAGTACAATCCCGGCGCCGACCTGGGCATGGTCGAGAACGCGTACAATTTCTCGGCCCGCGTCCACAAGGGGCAGAAGCGGATGTCGGGGGAGCCTTATCTGGTTCACCCGGTTGCGGTGGCCAACATCATCACCGAGATGAAGCTCGATGTGCCCACGGTGGTTACCGGCCTCTTGCACGATACGGTTGAGGACACCCTGGCCACGCTGGAGGAGATTCGCGATGAGTTCGGGTCCGAAGTGGCGGCCCTGGTCGATGGTGTTACCAAGATAAGCCGCATCGAATCGAGCGAACATGGCGACCTTGCAACCGAAGCCGACAATATACGTAAGATGTTTCTTGCCAGTGCCCGCGACATTCGTGTGCTGTTGGTCAAACTTGCAGACCGCACCCACAATCTGCGTACCCTCGAGTACTTAAGCGAGGAGAAAAAGCAGCGGGTTGCGCGCGAGAGTCTGGAAATCTACGCCCCCCTTGCTCACCGTCTGGGCATCCACTGGCTCAAGACCGAGTTTGAAGAAATATCCTTCCAGGTGTTGTGGCCGGATGAGTACAAACTGATTCGCGAGACCCTGGCGCTGGGCCGTATTGAAAGGGGCGGCTACGTCGGCGAGGTGGGCGGACTTATCGGCAAGCGCCTGGAGGAGTCGGGTCTTGAGGCCGAGATTAAGGGCCGTCCCAAGCAGGCGTATTCGATATATCGCAAGATGCAGGCCCAGGGGCTCGGTTACGATGAGATTCAGGACATAGTTGCCTTTCGAGTCCTGGTCGACAGCGAGAGGGACTGCTACGACGCCCTCGGCATTATCCACAAACACTGGCGCCCGGTGCCGGGACGCTTCCGCGACTACGTGGCCCTGCCCAAGGCCAACATGTACCAGTCCCTGCACACTACGGTGATAGGGCCTTACGGTGAGCGCATGGAAGTGCAGGTCAAGACCCATGAAATGCAGCGGGTGGCCGAATTCGGGATTGCCGCCCACTGGCGCTACAAAAAAGAAGGGGCCACGGGCGAGGACGCCGCCGAGTTCGGCTGGTTGCGCCAACTGCTCGAGTGGTCCCAGCACGTTGAAGACCCCCGGCAGTTCCTCAATTCACTCAAGGAGGAGCTGTTTGCCGAGGAGGTATTGGCGTTCACGCCCAAGGGTGAGCCCTTGTCGTTTTCCAAGGGCGAGACGGTGGTGGATTTTGCCTATCGTATACACACCGAAATAGGCGACCACTGCACGGGTGCCCGCGTGAACGGGCAGTTGGTTCCGTTGCGTTATCAATTGGTATCCGGCGACACGGTCGAGGTTATCACCACCGACGAGCAGGCCCCGGTTCGCGATTGGCTCAAGTTTGTTCGCTCCCCCCGCGCCAAGGCGCGCATCATGGCCCGCTTGAAGAGGGACGAGCGAGCAAAGGCCCAGGCGCTGGGGCGCACGATCATCGAACGCGACCTGGCCCGCCACCAGATCGACTTTGCCCGCCTGCGCAGAGAGGGGCGAGTGCCGGAACTGCTTAAGCGTTTCCGGCAAACCAGTATCGAGAGCCTCTTTGAATCGATTGGTTACGGCCGGATTGTTCCCAAAGACGTTGTCTCCCATCTGGTGCCCACGGCCATTGCCGACAGCAGTAGTCCCAGGCGCAGGCTCAAGTCGTTGTTCCGTTTTCTGGATAGGCGTTCCAAGCAGGGGGTTATAGTGGATGCCGGCGAAGAGTTGATGGTGCACTTTGCCAAATGTTGCCAACCGCTGCCTGGAGAGAAAATTTCCGGGGTTCTGACCCGGGGGCGGGGGGTGACGGTGCATGCAAACACCTGCCAGCGTCTTCTGGGGGCCAGCGCCGAGCGCATTGTCGAGGTAGGTTGGGACAAGGGAGCGAGGGCTTCGCGGCAGGTCAAGATCGAGGTTGTCTCGCGAGACCGGCCGGGGCTCCTGGCCGGCATGAGTCAGGCCATCACTTCGGCCGGGGTCAACATCGACCGCGCCCACGTAAGAACCACAGGCAAAGCCTCGGCACTCAACATTTTCGAAGTTACCCTGGGCAACGCCGAGGATCTGGACAGGATCAAGCGTAACCTGCGCCGGGTTCCGGGTGTAAAGGAAGTGCGACGGGTGAGGGCTTGAGTCGGGTGGATGGTGCCAAGCAACGCCAGGCCGTTGCCACGGCTGCGGCCCCGGCGGCCATCGGGCCCTACTCTCAGGCTATGAGGGTCGGGTCCTGGCTGTTCTGTTCCGGGCAGGTCGGCATCGACCCCGAAAGCGGAAGCCTGGTAGAAGGTGGTTTTGCCGCCGAGGCGCGCCGGGTTTTCGAAAACCTGGGTGCTGTTCTGCAAGAGGCCGGTGCCGGCTTTGACCAGGTAGTCAAAGTTACGGCCTACCTCACTGACCTCGGCAACTTTGCCGAACTCAACGATATATACGCCGGCTACTTCACCCCCCCCTATCCGGCCAGGGCTGCCGTGGGGGTAGCCTCACTGCCCAAGGGCGCAAGCGTGGAGATAGAACTGATTGCCGTTTTTGGAGACTAGGAGGCCTGGGCGGGGGCGGCCTTTACCACGCGTCCGGAGCGCAGGCAGCGGGTACAGACGGTAAGCCTGCGCCGTGCCTTACCCACCAGGGCGTGAACCTTCTGGAGGTTGGGCTGCCAGGTGCGCCGGGTCTTGTTGTTGGCGTGGGAGACGTTGTTGCCAACCCCCCTGCGTTTTCCGCAGATGTCACATACTCTTGCCACGTGTCGTCGCTCGCTACGCAGATTTGTCTAACACGCCGTAGTGGTATTGTAAATCTCCTCCGATGTCCGATACCCGCCTAACCCTCGACGTAAACGGTTTTTTTCAACACATGGCCGGTGCCTCGGCCCTGATCCGTGCCGACCTGGAGGCCCTGCTGCCCACACTCGGCAAAGTTGCCCTGGCTGTGGATGAGAAGCGTGAGAGCGGTGAGTTCGGCTTCTACGCACTACCCTACGACAGCCAGGGGATCGGCAGGGCCGCCGAGATGGCCGCCGAGGTTTGCCGGTGTGCCGACACCCTGGTTGTTCTCGGCATCGGGGGTTCGGCGCTTGGGGCCAAAGCCGCCCTGTCTGCCCTGGCTCCCGAAGTGCCGGCGGGTTCTGCCCGGGTTGTGGTGCTGGACAACATCGACCCCGACACCATCGGCCCGCTGCTCGGCCGCCTGGACCTGGGCCGCTGCTGCTTCAACGTTATTTCCAAGTCCGGCGAGACCCTGGAGACGGCGTCTCAATTTCTACTCGTCCGTGAGCGTCTTCTAAGCGAGCTTGGCCAGTCGGGCTACCGGCAGCGGATGATCGCTACCACCGATGCCAGTGGGGGCTGGTTGCGGGGCCTGGCCGACGAGGACGAACTTCGTACTCTTGCCGTGCCGGCGGCCGTGGGGGGACGCTTTTCTGTGCTTTCGTCGGTGGGTCTGCTGCCGCTGGCCGCGGCCGGGATTGATATCGAGGCCTTGTGCGAAGGTGCCCGTGCCATGGACCTGCGTACACGTGGACATGACCCGTGGAACAACCCGGCCCTTTTGCACGCCGCTCTCCTCTATCTGGCCCTGGTTGAAAAGGGCGCCTCGGTCCACGTGCTCATGCCCTATGCCGACCGCCTGCTCGGCCTGGCCCAGTGGTATGGACAATTGTGGGCCGAAAGTCTTGGCAAGAAGTGCCGCAGCGACGGCAGCGAGGTTGCAACCGGCCAGACCCCGATTGCCGCCCTCGGGGCCACCGATCAGCATTCCCAGGTGCAGCTTTATGTGGAAGGGCCCAAGGACAAGGTGGTGACCTTTGTGCGCATTGAGGCCCGCGACAACGAGTTGAAGGTACCGGCGGTCGTGGGCCAGGACGGTCCGCTTGCCTACCTGTCGGGCAAAGGCCTGGGCGAGCTTTTGAACATCGAACAACGTGCCACAGAACTGGCCCTTGGCGAGGCCGGCTGCATGACCAGCGTTATTTCGCTTGAGCGTTTGGACGCGAGGGCCCTCGGCGCCCTGTTCCACTTCTTCGAGGTACAGACCGTCGTGATGGGTGGGTTGCTTGGAATAAACCCCCTCGACCAGCCGGGGGTGGAAGCGGGCAAGCGCATAACGGCGGCCCTGGCCGGCAAACCGGGCTACGAAGAACTGGCCCTTGGGGTGGATAAAAAGCTGGCCTCAAAGAAATCAGACCTTGTCCTGTCCTGAACCCATAGTTGCGCTCGACGGTAAGGTGGTGGCGGGGATCGCCGCCGGTGAGGTCGTGGAGAGGCCGGCTTCGGTGATAAAGGAACTGGTCGAGAATTCCCTGGACGCGGGAGCCGGCCGCGTAGCGGTGGAGTACGACGATGCTGACGGCCGTTTTCGTATGGCCGTCAGCGACGATGGTCACGGCATCCTCAGCGAGCAGATAGGTCTGGCCCTGGCCCGCCACGCTACCAGTAAGCTGGCCAACCTCGACGACCTCCAGAGCATTGCCACCTTTGGCTTTCGCGGTGAGGCTCTTGCCAGTATTGCCGCTGCCGCCGACCTGGAACTGACAAGCCGGACCCGGGGCCAGGACGCCGCCTCCCGTGTCGTCGTCAAGGGGGGAGATGTAGGTGAGGTGCGTGACGCTTCGGCCCCGCCGGGAACACGCATCGAGGTCGGCGACCTTTTTTCCGAAATCCCGGCGCGACGGAAATTTTTGAAAACCCGGGCTGCCGAGTATGCTCAGGTGGCCGACACCCTGCGCAAGTTTGCCCTGGCCTGGCCACAGGTGGACTTCCAATTGCGGCGTAACGGGCGCAGCGCCATGAACCTGCCGCCGGTGGCCGGGCTCAAGGCCCGCCTGGTGCAGGTCTGGGGGCAGGAGACAGCTGCCTCGATGGTGGAAGTATCGGCCCGCCATGCCGGCCTTGAGTTAAAGGGTTACGTTAGCTTGGCTGGTGTATCGCACCCCTCGAGCAGAAAAATATTGATATTCGTCAACGGCCGTTGGATGCGGGACCGGCGACTGTTCCGCGCCCTCATGGAGGCCTACCGTACCTACCTGTTAAGGGGCCGTTATCCGGCGGCTTGTCTTTTTCTCGACATCACGCCGGACCAGGTGGACGTCAATGTGCATCCGGCCAAACTCGAAGTGCGTTTTGCAGACCCCCAGTCGGCATCCCGCTTTGTCACCGAGGCGGTTGCCGAAACGGTGCGCAAGGATTCGGGGCCACTGGGACGTTGGGCTGCCGGCGACGGCACCCTCGGCATCGGCGGGTCACGAGCAGGTACGACACGGGCCGGGGGGACGGTGCAATCAGGTGCGGCACGAGCAGATGCGACTCAACTCAAAGATGCGCCGGCCGGCTATGTGGCCTCAAGGGTTGAGGAAGGGGCGGTTGTCTCGCCGGCCGAGGCCGGGGGCGTGGCCGAAGAGCAGCCGTTGTTGCCCAGCATTGTAGCTGGCCAGCCCGGCAGTCTGGGAAGTCTCGAAGTAATAGGGCAGGTGTTTGACGGCTATATAGTCTGTCAAAACGGTGATGAGGTTCTGATCGTGGACCAGCACGCAGCCCACGAGCGCCTCCTGTTCGAAGGCCTCATGGCCGCCTACGACGACTCGCGCCCCGAGAGTCAGCCCCTGCTCATCCCCGAGACCGTGACGGTGGGCGAGGATGGGGTGGAGGCCGTGGCTGCCTGTCGCGACCGGCTGGAACAGGCCGGATTGGAGTTGGACCGTTTCGGCGATGAAGAAGTCGTGGTGCGGGCTATTCCGGCTCTGGTGGCCGGGGTTGATGTAAGGGGGCTGGTAGAGAAGGTGGCCTCCGACCTCGTCGACCTGGGTGTGGCAGCGGCCGCCGAGCAAGTGGTCGAGCGAGTGCTGGCCACCGTTGCCTGTCATGGGGCGGTTCGTGTGGGCAAGCGTATGGGCCGGGATGAGGCGCGCGCCTTGCTGCGCCAGGCTTCAGCCGTGTCTTTCAGTGCCAGCTGTCCCCACGGCCGTCCGGTTTCGCGCAGCATCTCCCGTACCCAGCTCGAGCGTATGTTCGGGCGTCCGTGAAATCCGGGCTCCAGGCCACGGCGGCATTGCCGGCTCGCGTTGTGGTGGTGGCCGGTGCCACCGCATCGGGTAAGACCGCCCTGGCCGTCGCTCTGGCCCGCGGCCTGGACGGCGAGGTGGTGGGGGCCGATTCCCGCCAGGTATTCCGCTATCTGGACATCGGTACGGCCAAACCGTCGTCTGAACTGAGGGCCGACATCCCCCATCATATGATAGACGTCGTCGACCCGGATGCTCACTACGATACTGCGCTGTGGCGCAGTGGTGCACTTTCGGTGTTGGCGGGTATTCAGGCCAGGGGGAAGGTGGCCGTTGTGTGTGGGGGGACGGGGCTTTACCTGCGCAGTCTGTTGCGTGGACTGTTTGCCGGCCCGGCCGCCGACCAGAAACTGAGGGACGGGTTGGCGGTCGAGGAAAAACTCGACCCCGGTTGTCTCCACCGCCGTCTTAAAAACCTTGACCCTCGGGCTGCCGACCGTATCCATGCAAACGACCTGGTCCGCACCGTTCGTGCACTTGAGGTATTAAAACTCAGCGGCAAGCCGCTTTCTCTGTGGCAACGCAGACACGCTGGGGCCGAGGCCCCCTTTGAGGCCCTGCTCTTTGAAACCGAAGTGGACAGGGATGAGCTTTACCGACGAATTGATAGCCGTGCCGCGGCTATGGTTGAGGAGGGGCTGCTCGGTGAATTGGCCGCCTTGCGAGAGCGCGGCTACGGGCCCGGAGCCAAAGCCTTCATGGCTATCGGCTACCGCGAGGCCGGGGCCTGTCTGGATGGCGACCTCGACGAGGCCAACCTTGGCCCCGAGATTGCCCGTGCCACCCGCCGCTATGCCAAACGGCAGCTGACCTGGCTCAGGAACCAGGGTCTGGACTGTGAGAGGGTGAAGGTGGGGCCCGGTCAGGAGGATAAGGCGCTGGTCCGGGCCCGGGCCTTTCTGGACGGGAGCAGGGGCCGGGGGCTTGAGTAATTGAACCTTAGCGCATAGTTGGACGTCTCCTGTTTACCATGGCCAAGTCGTTAAAAGAGCTGCGCCTTAAGATCGATGAACTCGACGAGAAGATACTGCGCCTGATTTCCCGCCGGGCCCGGATGGCCAAGTCCATAGGCGAGGCCAAGACGCGCAAGTCCGACGGTGTACTCGACCTGGTTCGCGAGAGGGCCGTTTTGCGGGCGGTAAAAGGCGCCAACCCGGGACCGCTTTCATCGGCTGCGGTCGAGGCGGTTTTCCGGGAGATTATCTCGGCCTGCCGCGACAGTCAGAAGTCCGTGGTGGTGGGATACCTCGGTCCCCCAGGAACCTTTTCCCACGAAGCCGCGGTCAAGCAGTTTGGTGCCACGGTGTCTCTTGACCCGTTGGAGACCATTGCCGATGTGTTCGGGGCGGTCGAGACCGGCCGTTGCGACTACGGGGTTGTCCCCATCGAGAACACCACCGAGGGGGCCGTGACGCCCACCCTGGACGCCCTGACCGATACCACGGCCAGGGTACTCGGCGAGGTGGTGGTCAAGGTTGAGCTTTGTCTGTTGGCGAGAACCGGGGATCAGAAAAAAATACGCCGTGTGGCTTCACACCCACAACCGCTTGCCCAGTGCCGCAACTTCCTGGCCGACCGTTTCCGCGGGGCCGAGCTACAGGCCACGGCAAGCACCACGGCCGCCGCCCGTCTGGCGGCTTCGCGGCCGACCACGGCCGCCATCGGTAGTCGCCTGGCCGCTTCCATCTACGGGTTGCAGATTCTTGCCGACTCCATTCAGGACAACGCCGGCAACGTTACCCGTTTTCTGGTCATCGGTGCCGAGGCAGCGATGAAACGGAGCGGCAACGACCGCACCTCACTTGTCATCTCGGTGCGCGACGAGGTCGGCGTGCTCGAACGGCTGCTCAAAGCCTTTGCCCGCAACGGCGTTAACCTGTCTATGATTGAATCCCGTCCCCTGTTGGGACGTCGGTGGGAGTACAGCTTCTTTATCGACGTCAACGGCCACGTGGCCGACCCGTCGGTATCAAAGGCATTGGCGGAAATAGAAAAGGTCGCCCTCGCGGCGAAGGTGCTGGGTTCTTATCCCATTGCCGACTGAGGCCGTGAAGCCTGAGATACCGGCCCGGATTCTGGGACTCGAGCCCTACCAGCCGGGAAAGCCGATAGAAGAGGTCGAGCGTGAACTCGGCATAGAGGGCAGCATAAAGCTGGCTTCCAACGAAAACCCCCTGGGGCCTTCGCCGGCTGCCCTTGTGGCCCTTGCCGGGGCAAGCGCCGACCTGCACCGCTATCCCGACGGCGGCGCTGTACGCTTGACGCGCAAGTTGGCCGACCGGCTTGAGGTGGCACCCGAGCAGGTCATCCTGGGCAACGGTTCGAACGAGATCATCGAGCTGCTGGTACGAGTGTTTGCCGGCCCCGGCGACGAGGTGGTGATGTCGGCCGATGCCTTTCTGATCTACGACCTGGTTACCCGGGCTGCCGGTGCCAGCTCGGTGCGCGTTGAGCCCAAAGGCTACAGCCACGACCTGGATGCAATCGGCACTGCCATCGGTCCGTCTACCAGGGTGGTTTTTCTGGCCAACCCCAACAACCCCACGGGGACGACCTTCGGGCTGGCCGAGTGGGAAGATTTTTTAGGCGGGGTTCCCGCCGGTGTGGTGGTTGCCGTTGACGAGGCTTATGCCGAGTACGTTGATGACCCGGACTACCCCGACAGCCTGAGCTACCTCGATTCTCACCCCGGACTTCTGGTAATGAGGACCTTTTCAAAGATTTACGGATTGGCCGGCTTGCGCATAGGCTACGGTGTGACGAGCATAGAGATAGCTTCTGCTCTGCAGAGGCTACGCCAGCCCTTTAACGTGGGTTCCCTGGCCCAGGAGGCGGCCCTGGCTGCGCTCGACGACCACGCCCATCTGGAGGCCTCGCGTCAACTGGCAGCCGAGGGTCGCCGTTACTACGCACAGAACTTTGAGCGTCTGGGATTGGAGTACGTTCCAAGCCAGGCCAATTTCGTACTTGTGGAAGTTGGCGATGGTGACCGCGTGAGTTCCGAACTGTTGGGTCTGGGGGTGATAGTCCGTCCCATGCAGGCCTACGGTATGGCCAGCAAGATCAGGATTACCTTTGGGACACAGTCCGAGAACCGGCGTTGTATAGAGGCGCTGGCCGATGTGACAGGACGGGGTGGATGATGGATGTGATTTTTGAACGCGTGGTGATCATAGGGGTCGGTCAGATCGGCGCTTCTCTGGCCGCGGCCGGCCGCCGCAGCGGTGCCCTCGGCCGGGTCTGTGGAGTGGGTCGTAATCCGGCCAACCTGGCAAGGGCCATGGAACTGGGGTTGGTCGACCGGGTGGGCTCCGATTTAGAGGAAGCCGTGGCCGATGCCGACCTGGTTGTTGTTGCGGCCCCGGTGCAGGCCTCGCTTGACCTGCTCAGCCGCGCCGCCGCGGCAAGCCCCCGGGGCTGTGTGCTCTCGGACGTGGGCAGTGTGAAGGGACCTGTACTGGAGGCTGCCGAAGCCGTCGGTGTCGGCCATCGTTTTGTTGGTGCCCATCCCATCGCCGGTGGCACGGGCAGAGGGTCTGCGGCTGCCGACCCTCTGCTTTTCAAGGACCGCACGGTGGTGCTCACCCCCGGTGCGGCCACCGATGGGCAGGCGGTCGAGCGTATTGTCGGGCTTTGGGAGGCTTGCGGTGCCCGGGTTGTAAAGATGACGGCGGCCGACCACGACGCCGGGGTGGCCCTTTCCAGCCACCTTCCTCAGATGGCCGCCTTTGCCCTGTGTGCCCTGGCCGGCAGCAGCGGCCTGGATGCACTCACCGACCTCTGTGGTTCGGGCTTTCGCGATACCACGCGGATTGCGGATAGTGACGGGCAGATGTGGCTGGAGATAGCCTCGGCCAACCGTGGGGAACTGGTGGCCATCATGAAGGAGTTTGAACTTCTGTGGGCCGAAATGACCAGGGCGGTTGAGGACGCCGACGGCGAAGGTCTTGGGGAGATTATCGATCGGGCACGCAGTTTTCGTGGCCGCATCGGACGGGGCGACTGATGGCCGGCCCCCTCAGAGTACTCCCGGCCCGCGGGCCCCTTGCCGGTAGCCTGCGGGTGCCCGGGGATAAGTCCATTGCCCACCGCGCACTCATACTGAACGCCGTGGCCCGTGGCACCGCCAGGCTCAGTGGCCTGCCCGGGGGCGAGGATGTCGCTTCCACGGCCCGGGCGCTTGGCTGTCTGGGCGTGGCCATTACCGAGACCGACAGCGGGGGTCTGCTGGTAGAGGGAGCGGCTATGGCCCTGTCAAAGCCCGAGTCGGCGCTCGATTGCGGCAATTCGGGGACCACCATGCGTCTGCTGGCCGGTGTCCTGGCCGGGCAACCGTTCTCGTCGACCCTGGACGGTGACGGTTCTTTGAGGAAGCGGCCGATGCAAAGGGTGGCCACTCCGCTAAAGGCGATGGGAGCCCGGATTACCACCTCCGATGGTTACGCCCCTATTGTCCTTGACCCGGCCGCGGCCCTGCATGGACTGCCGGGGCCCTTTGAGGTCGGCAGTGCCCAGGTGAAGTCGGCAATACTGTTGGCCGCCCTGCAGGCCCGGGGGCCGACTTGTATCAGCCAACCGCTGCCCTCGCGTGACCATACCGAGAGGATGCTCAGGGCCATGGGGGTAGCCGTGGAGTGTGACGGGGACCAGATTGTGCTTGTGGGGCCGGCTTTGCCGTTGTCGGTGGATGTCGATGTGTGTGGCGATATATCTTCGGCCGCGTTTTTTGTGGTGGCGGCAAGCCTGGTTGCGGGTTCCGATGTAAGGCTGGAGAGGGTGGGTTTAAACCCCACTCGCAGTGGGTTCCTGTCGATATTGTCGCGCATGGGGGCCGACCTGGAGGTGGTCGAGGAGGGCCACAGCGGGGGAGAGCCTTTCGGCTCGATTCGCGTGCGTTCGGCCGACCTTCGGGCCACCGATATTACGGCCGAGGAAGTGCCGGCGGCCATCGACGAGTTGCCGGTGCTGATGGTCGCCGCTGCCGGAGCCGAAGGGGTGACACGAATTTCAGGGGCTGCCGAACTGCGCATGAAGGAGAGCGACCGTATCTCTACGATGGCGGCCCTGCTCGGTGGTCTGGGTATTGGTGTCGCCGAACACGCAGATGGTTTGGAAATCCGAGGCGGTAAGTTGGAGGGGGGTAGTGTGGCCACGGCCGGCGACCACCGTGTGGTGATGTCGGCGGCGGTGGCGGCACTGGTATGCAACGGTTATGTCGACATCGAAGACCCGGGCAGCGCGGCCGTTTCCTACCCCGAATTCTTCGAGCATCTGGACAAACTCCGTAGCTGAAGGGAAAGTAGGGGCGGCATGGAACAAGATGTGTTTGTTGTGGCCATTGATGGTCCGTCGGGGTCGGGCAAGTCGACGGTGGGCAAGCTTACGGCCGAGCGCATGGGTTTTGCCTATCTCGACTCGGGGGCCCTCTACCGGGCTGTGGCCCTGGGTGTTCTGGATGCCGGTATCGACCCCGGCGACGCTGCCGCGGTGGCCAGGGTGGCAGTGACTTTCAACATAAGTGTGGGTGGCGACCCCGCCGGCGTGAGGCTTGACGGCCGCGAAGTGGAGTCGTTGATTCGCAGTGCCGAGGTAAGCAAGGCGGCTTCCAAGGTTTCAGCCGTTCCCGAGGTCAGGGCCATGCTTACCAGGATTCAACGTGAGGCCGCCAAGCCTCCCGGCGCCGTGGTTGAGGGCCGTGACATCGGCACCGTGATATTTCCTGATGCCGGTCTTAAGGTCTTTCTGAACGCCGACTCCACCGAGAGGGTCCGCCGTCGCAGTGCCGAACTGCCGGGAGCCGGCGCCGAGGTGCAACGGGACATGGCCGAACGCGACCGCCGGGATTCCACCCGCCCTCTGGCACCTCTGGAGACGGCCGCCGATGCCCTGGTCGTCGACTCCACCCGCATGAGCATAGAAGAGGTGGTGGAATTGGTCGTGGGCGAGGTGAAAAACCGGCAGGGAACCCGGTGATAAGGCGTGAAGGCGCTGAGGAAGAAGGAAAGTTGTTAAAAGTTGCGAGTTTTCCTTGAAACTGGCCGGCACCGACGATATGCATCTGAACTTGGTCGTCGGCTCAGGCTTGCCGACATGAGACCTTTCCCCTACGCCGACCGGAGGAGCGAAGCGAGCTAGCCGCTCGAAACCAGGAGAGAATGGAGAGCTTTAGTGAGATATTCGAGGCATCCCTGCGCTCCATCAAGCCTGGTGACGTCGTTACCGGCCGGGTTATTCTAATAGACAAAGACGTCGTAACCGTCGATGTCGGTTACAAGTCCGAGGGGTCGGTTCCCCGCAAAGAGTTCGTAAACGCTTCTGGAGAGTTGGACATCGCCGAAGGCGACGAGGTCGATGTCTACGTCGAATCCATCCGTGGAGACAGCGGGCAGGTTCTGCTGTCTCGCTCCCGTGCCCGTGAGTCTTCGGTCTGGCGCCGCATTGAGGATGCCTACCGCGATGGCAAGGGCGTCGAAGGGGTGGTCGTCGGCCGGGTAAAGGGTGGCTTGAAGGTGGACCTGGGTGTGACGGCTTTCCTGCCGGGTTCCCACGTCGACATCCGGCCCGACCGGGCTTTGGAAAAATATATAGGCGAGACCAGCACCTTCGCTATCCTCAAATACAACCGGTCGCGGGAAAACGTGGTTGTGTCACGCAAGGTGCTGATAGAAAAAGAGAGAGGGGTTCTCAAGGACGAAACTCTCAAGATTCTTGAAGAAGGCGTAATCATAGAGGGCATCGTAAAAAATGTCACCGACTACGGTGCTTTTGTCGACCTCGGTGGCATCGACGGACTTCTGCATGTGACCGATATGTCGTGGGGGCGTGTCAGCCAGCCCTCCAAGGTCGTTTCTCCGGGCGATACGATCAAGGTCGTGGTTCTCAAGTACGATGCCGAAAAGGAACGTATCTCCCTGGGGCTCAAGCAACTGGAGCCCGACCCCTGGAGTGTCATAACCGACCTCCTGTTTCCGGGTAGTCGGGTCGAAGGCAAAGTCGTAAGTCTGGCCGATTATGGGGCCTTTATAGAAATACAGCCTGGTATTGAGGGTCTTGTTCACGTTTCCGAGATGTCGTGGACCAGCCGTGTCTCTCACCCCTCAAAGATAGTTTCGGTTGGAGACAAGGTGGAGACGGTAGTGTTGGCCATAGACCCGGCCAACCGGCGCATCTCTCTGGGGCTCAAGCAGGCCACCCCCAACCCCTGGGAGACCCTGCCTTCCCGCTACCCGGTGGGGAGCCATATCAAGGGCAAGGTGACCAGCGTTACCGATTTTGGTGCCTTTGTAAGTGTCACCGACGGTATTGACGGGCTTATCCATGTCTCCGATATGCACTGGACGATGAAGGTCAAGCACCCCTCGGAGGTCCTCAGCAAAGGCGATGAGGTTGAGGTCGTGGTGTTGCAGATCGACATCTCCAACGAACGTCTGTCCCTCGGGCTCAAGCAGGTCAGCGAGGATCCGTGGACGTCGATGGATTCCCGCCACCCGGTGGGAAGCCGCGTCAAGGGAACGGTGACCAACGTTACCGATTTCGGGGTATTCTTGCAGATAGAGGAAGGCGTTGAGGGCATGATCCACGTTTCCCAACTCTCGGTGGAACGGGTCGATGACCCCCGTCAGCAGTTTGAGGCCGGCATGGAACTTGAGGCCGAGGTCGTTCAGATCGATCGGCGTGAAAGGCGGATAGGGCTCAGTATCCGCGCCTTCTTGCAGGCACACGACAAGGCCGAGGCCCAGCAGCACCTGGAAGGGGGACAGGAGCCTTCCGGAACGTCACTGGGCGACCTGATAAACAAGGAACTGGCCCGTGGGGATGAGGGTACAGGAGTGACGACGGAACCCGTGATAGAGGAAGAGGCGGGAGCGGCTGAAGAGTCTGGACAGGACGAAGACTGACCGGAGCAAGGATGACCAAGCGAGAGTTAATTGACGAAATCGTCAAGGCCCACCCCACCTACTCGCGACGCGACGCAGAGGTCATCGTGAATTCCGTGTTCGACAGTATGGCCGCTGCTCTGTGTGCCGGAGACCGTATCGAGATACGCGGGTTCGGCAGTTTCGTGGTTAAAAATCGCAAGGCACGTGAGGGCCGCAATCCAAAGACGGGTGAGGTTGTGTTGGTGGCCGCCAAGCGGGTGCCGTTCTTCAAGGTCGGCAAGGAGTTGCGCCAGCGTGTTGATGGAGAACACCCCGGCGAGCCGCAGACCGGCGATTCATCCTCCTAGACCGGCGGATTTTATATGAAGGTTTTGTGGGCACCCTGGCGGCTTTCGTACGTCGAAAAGCCCGGCACTCACCCCGACTGTTTTTTCTGCGACGCGCCTTTGCTCAAGGACCCCGCCGACCTGCGCGAGGCCCTGGTGCTGCACACCAACGAGCATGCCTCGATAATCATGAATCGGTTTCCCTATACCAACGGTAACCTGATGGTCTCACCGCGGCAGCATGGCGCTGATTTTACCGGTATCGATGCCGGCCTGGCCGCTGCCGTTCTCGATGAACTGCGTTTGGCCGTGGGTGTGCTTGAGAAGGCCTATTCCCCTCATGGGCTCAATATAGGAATGAACCTTGGCCGCGCCGGGGGGGCCGGGGTGGACAAGCACATGCACTGGCACGTGGTCCCGCGTTGGGAGGGCGATACCAACTTCATGCCTCTTATTGCCGAGACCCGGGTGCTGCCTCAGCATATCGAAGAAACCTATGACCGCCTTTTACCCCTGTTCGAAGAATAGCCGCCGTTCGGCCCGGCAAAAGTAAGAAGTACACGGCGGTGGCTAATAGAGGATACAAGCTGACACCGGTCATGCAGCAGTACCTCGAGATCAAAGCCCAGTACGAAGACGCCATCTTGTTCTTTCGTATGGGCGACTTCTACGAAATGTTTTTCGAGGACGCCGAGAAAGCGGCCGGCCTTCTCGATATAGCCCTGACCACCCGCAACCGTAACGAAGACAACCCCATCCCCATGTGCGGCGTGCCCCACCACGCCGCCAACGGTTACATCGCCCGCCTGCTTGAGTGTGGTCTCAAAGTGGCGGTTTGCGAGCAGGTCGAGATGCCCGAGCGTGGACTGGCCCGGCGGGCGGTGACCCGCGTGATAACTCCGGGGACCACCATTGATGAGGAAACCCTGGTTGCCGACAGGCCCAACTATCTGGCCGCTGCCGCCGTGGCCGGCGGTTGCGTGGGGTTTGCCTGGGCGGAGTTCTCGACCGGCCAGGTCTGTGTGACCGAGGTCGCCCAGGCGCGGCTATCTGAAATAGAAGAGGAGATGGCCGCCGTTGCGCCCAGCGAACTGGTGGTTGGCGTGGACGACGGGGATGGTCTGGGTCGCAGCCTGGGTGAGGTCCTGCCGGGCTGCGTGGTCACGCTGTCGCCGGTCAATGGAGATGGCCGGGGCAGCGGCGATGGGCTTGAGTCCAGGCCGGCGGCGCAGCGGGCTCTCAACCTTCTCATGGACTACCTCCACCACACCCAGGGCAAGGGTACCGCCCACCTGCGCGCCCCGGCGTTTTACGAAACCGGTCGGCTCCTGCGTCTTGACCCCGCGACACGACGCAATCTGGAGATCACCACGGCCGGTGATGGTGGCCGGCGGGGTTCGTTGATCTCGGTCATGGACCGCTCGGTGACGGCGGCCGGCAAGCGTTTGTTGGCCAACTGGCTGGTCGCACCCCTGGCCGACGTGGAGGCAATCGGGCAGCGCCTGGACCGGGTTGAGGCGTTTGTTGAAAATTTTGAACTGCGCGACCAACTGCGCGATGTCCTGACTCGGGTGGGCGACCTGGAACGCCTGGCCGGTCGTATAGGGGCGGGCAGGGGGGTGCCGGCCGACCTCGGGCGCCTGGCCCGCTCATTAGAGGCGGTGGACCGGATAAAAGTGTTGCTGGGCTGCGAGGAGGGGCCCTGGGGCGATACCGCGGGTTGTCTGGACGGCCTGGCGGAGGTGCAGGGGCTTATAGCAAAGTGCCTTGCCGATGAGCCCCCGGCCGGGGTGGCCAGAGCCGGCACCATCCGCGACGGATTCCATGAGGAGGTCGACCGTCTGCGCACCGTAAGCCGTGAGGGCAAGGGTTGGATGGCCCGCTTTGAGACCGAAGAGAGGAAGCGCACGGGGATCTCCACTCTCAAAATCGGTTACAATCGGGTTTTCGGATACTACATAGAGGTTGGGCGTTCCCGACAAAGCCGCGTCCCGGCCGACTACGAACGCAAACAGACGCTGGCCAATTCCGAGCGCTACGCCACCGCCGAGTTAAAGAGCAGGGAGGCCGAAGTACTCGGTGCCGAAGAACGGTTGGCCAAGCTCGAGGCGCATCTCTTCGACGGATTGCTCAAGGCCGTGGTCGCTGAATTGCCGGCACTTTCCAGAACCGCCGCGGCCGCGGCCGAGCTGGACGCCCTGGCTGGTTTGGCCGAGACCGCCCACCAGTGTGCTTACGTTCGTCCCGAGATCCACCTGGGCGATGAATTAGAGATCGTCGACGGCCGCCACCCGGTGGTAGAGGCCGCTACACCCCTGCGTTTCGTCCCCAACGACTGCCACCTCGGCGCCGCCACCCAGACCCTGGGGGTTATCACCGGCCCCAACATGGCCGGCAAATCCACCTACCTGCGCCAGGTCGCACTCATTGCGCTGATGGCCCATGCCGGCTCTTTTGTGCCGGCGGCCTCGGCCAAAGTACCGTTGACCGATCGTATCTTCACCCGCATCGGGGCCAGCGACAATCTGGCTGCCGGACGTTCGACTTTCATGGTCGAGATGACCGAGACTGCCTACATCCTGGAGAACATGAGTGAGCGCAGCCTGGTGGTGCTCGATGAGATAGGCCGGGGGACTTCCACCTTCGACGGTATTTCGATTGCCTGGGCGGTGGCCGAGGCAATGCTGGATGCCGGGGTGAAAACGCTCTTTGCAACCCACTACCACGAACTGGCCGGTCTGGCCGCCGAGCACGACGGGGTGGCGAATTTCTCTGTGGCCGTACGCCGCCACAAGGGCGAGATCATTTTTCTCTACCGCGTGGTAAGCGGCGCCACTTCGGGCAGCTACGGTATTGAAGTAGCCGGTTTGGCCGGGATTCCCCGCCGGGTGGTAGATAATGCCCGTAAAATATTGGCGCTGCTGGAGGGTGAGGGTGGGCCGGGAGCCCAGGCCCCCGCTGTGGCAGATGAGTCAAAAGCCCTGCAATTAGGGCTTTTCAGGGCACCCCGGCCCAAAACTTCCCCGCTTCTGGAAGAACTAAGGAACACCGACGTGGAAACCCTGAGCCCCCTGGAGGCCCTTAACTTGCTCGGCAGACTTGTAAGCCGGGCCCGAGGACAGGAATAATACTGGGGTTGAGGGTGTTGTGTTGAGGCGGGGGAAGTTTGCCGGCTACCTGCTGATACTCGTGTACGCCGTTTTATCGGGTCCGGCCACTGAGGCCGGGGCCGCCGACGGGGTGGGTGCCATTGAGCGCATCCGTCATGCGAGTGGCAGCGATTATACGCGTATCGTGATCGATGTGTCGCGAGCGGTTCGCTATCGCTACGCCACGGTGCCTGCCACGGCCTCCTCCCCGGCCCGTTTTTATATCGACCTGTTCGGGGTCAAGGTGAAGCCGGGACGGGACCTGGGGACCAGCATCGGAGACGGCAGGGTGGTCGGCGTAAGGGCGGCCCAGTTTGACCCCGGCCGTGCCCGTGTGGTTGTGGACCTTGCCTCTGCCGTAAAGGCCAAGGTCTTCGTACTCACCTCGCCGCCCCGCATTGTTGTTGACCTGCGGGCCATGGAATCTCCGGCTCGCCCCAGGAGGCCTTTTCGAATTGTCCTTGACCCCGGCCACGGTGGCCGGGACCCCGGCACCAGGGGTCATGGGGGTTATACCGAGAAGGCGGCGGCCTTCGACATCACCCGCCGTCTTGCCGGTAAACTCCGTGCTCGCGATGGTGCCGAGGTTTTTGTGACCAGGGAGGGCGACGGTTTCATCTCACTGGAAGCACGCAAGGACATGGCCAACCAGCGCGACGCCGACCTCTTCGTGTCCATTCATGCCAATGGCAGTAAGAACAGTCGGCTTCATGGTATCGAGACCTACTATCTCCAGAACACAAATAACCGGGCCACCTTGCGGTTGGCCAAACTCGAGAACGGTGTGGACATGCTCATAAAGGGCAATGATGTTTCCACCGATGCCGACCTCTCCTACATACTCTCGGACATGGTGCAGGGACGTAAAGAGGCCGAATCGGCCAGACTGGCAGCCATTGTTCAAAAATCCCTGGTCGCCCACCTGTCGGCCCACTATCGGTCGGTGACCAGTCTGGGGGTTAAGCAGGGGCCGTTTATGGTCCTCGATGGCACTTATATGCCGGCCGTGCTGGTTGAGACCGGTTTCATGACCCACGAGATGGAAGGCCGCCGCCTGGCCACCGCGGCCTACCGCGAGGCTGTAGCCGAGGGGCTGTATGTGGGGATAAACCGTTACCTGGCAGTAGAATCTTCCAGCCTGCGCTAGTATCCACTCAGGTATATGGACGGTGATAAGGACAGGGGCACCAGGGCCCCCGGTGTCGAGGCCATGCTGTTGCCCGCCCCCGGCGTTGGCACCGGCAAACTCTCGGCCATAGCCCGCGACTACGTGACTGCGGTTCGCGGCCAACTCGAAG
Source organism: Deltaproteobacteria bacterium (assembly GCA_046583365.1). Classification (GTDB taxonomy): domain Bacteria; phylum Desulfobacterota; class Binatia; order UBA1149; family CAYXZP01; genus JAYGCL01. The sequence goes on along the minus strand of JAYGCL010000027.1, from coordinate 33,446 downwards.
AAGACCACTGGGCCGGTGCCGGCGGGGTGGATAGCGCACGACGCTTCAGTGCTGCGGTTGATAACCTGGTCCGCTTTATAGTCGACTCCGGAACCGAACGCTTTACGCGCCGCTATACCAGAGCCCACCAGCGTTGCGCGATCATCGCCCAGGGCGGCTACGGCCGTTGCGAGATGAACCCGTGGTCGGACGTCGATTTACTCGTTTTTTATAGCGGCCGGATTACCCCATACATCGAAACGATAAACGAACTTCTGATCCAGACTCTCTTTGACGCCGGCCTTCAAGTGGGGTGGGCGGTTAGAACCTCGCGCGAGTGTTTGGACCTGTCCACCGACCTTACCATCAAGACTACTTTGCTGGATGGGCGTTTCTTGTGCGGCACTCCCGACCTCGGTGCGGAGTTTACCGAGGCCGTCCAGGATGTACTGACCCAGCGTGACAGCGACCGTTTTGTCGAGGCCAAGTTGGCCGAGAGCCGCAAACGCAGAAGCCAGGCGGGCGGGTCGGTGTTCATGCTGGAGCCCGACGTAAAAGAGGGCATGGGCGGCTTGCGTGACCTTCACACCCTGTTGTGGACGGCCCGCGTTCTCAAGGGGGCACTCGGCTGCGAGGACCTCGCGGCCGCCGGGGTGATGTCTGAGAACGAGTTGAAAGAGTTGCTCGCGGCGGCCGAATTCATTCACCGGGTGCGCAACGGGCTGCACTTCATCACTCGACAGAAGCAGGACAAGTTGTCTTTTGACAGACAGGACCTTCTGGCCGAGCGCTTCGGCTACCAGGGTTCCGGCCAGCAGAAGGCCGTGGACCTGTTCATGCGCGAGTACTATTCGCACGCCGCCATACTGGCGCGTACGAGTATGGATGCCATTGAGAGACTGGCCGCGCCTCCCGAGCCCCGGGGCTTGGTCAGCCGTTTTGGCGCACGTACCTTGCGCCCCGGAGTGACCGTGGCGGGTGGGCAGTTGGTGGCCGACGAAAAAATCTTCCACCGTGATGCGGTAAACCTTCTGCGTGTGTTTGGTGATGCCCAACGCCTCGACCTCACCCTGTCGTCGACTACCCGCGAGGCCATACGCACCAATGCGGGACTGCTCGACGAGGTCACGGCCGCTTCAGACCCGGCCGTAGAGGCTTTTTTCCAAATCCTCGGTGCCAGGAGCGGGGTTTACCGCGCTCTTGCCGAAATGAACCGCCTGGGTGTACTGGGCTGCCTTATCCCGGAGTTCGGGCGCTTGTTCTGCATGGTCCAACGCGATTTTTACCACGTCTATACGGTGGACGAACACTCCCTGGTGGGGGTGCGGGAACTGGAGTTGTTGCGCGGTGGGACCTATATCCAGGAGAGCCCCGTTCTCACGCAGATCATGCGTGAGTGCCCGCACGCCGACCTGATTTTTTTGTCCATGATGTTCCACGACCTCGGTAAGGGCTACGGCGGCGACCACGACGAGAAGGGCGCCTTGATGGTGCGCGACATTGCCGCCCGTTTGCAGATCAGTGAAGAGGACACCTGCGCCTTGGAGTTCCTTGTCCGCCACCATCTTCTGATGTCGAGTCTGGCCCAGAACCGCGACATTGAAGACCCCGGGTTGATTGCCGATTTTGCCAAACGGGTGGGCAGTCTTAAGGATCTCAAGAACCTCTACCTCCTCACCTTTGCCGACATGAGTGCCGTGGGTCCGGGCATATGGAACGGCTGGAAGGAACACCTGCTCTCGGAGTTTTACTTAAGGACCGCCGATGTCTTTGAGAAAGGGGAGATGAGCGGGAGCGTGGATTTCGAGCGCAAGGTGGAGCGCATGAAAGTCCGTATAGCCGCCGGTGCCAGCGCAGCGGCGGAGAAAGAGCGCCTCGAGGCTTTTCTTGCCAGCATGCCAGACTCCTATTTCCTGGCCAGCCGTGACGAGGAGGTTGTAAGCCACTGGCGGCTTTACGAATCCCTGGGCGGCAGTCTGTTCCGGTCGGGGGTGGAGCATTTCACCGACCAGGGATTCAGCGAGATGACCTTTTGCGGGCCCGACCAGCCGGGCCTTTTTGCCGGCGTAAGCGGGGTGCTCGCGGCCCATGGTTTGAACATTGCCAGTGCCAGGATTGTCACATCCTCGGCGGGGATCGTTATAAATACCTACCGGGTTGATCACGCCACGGCCGATGCCGACCCGCTCTCAGCCGAGGTCTGGGACGCGATAAGACGGTCGGGGGAGTTGGCCCTGCGCGGCAAACTCGACGTTGGAAATCTGGTCTCGGCATCTCTGGAGGGGCGCCGCGTGTCCAGTTCGGTGGCCGGGGCCCGCCGTCGTGCCCGTATCCGGGTGGATGTGGATAACGAAGTCTCCAGTGAATGTAGCGTTATTGATGTGTATGCAGCCGACCGTCCCGGACTTTTGTTTTCTTTGGCCTCGACCCTGGCCGAGCTGGGGCTCAAGATACACAGGGCCAAGATTTCCACCTACGTCAGCCAGGCGCTGGATGTCTTCTACGTAACCGACCAGCAGGACCGTAAGGTCACCGACGGTGCGCGTGTGGAGGCCATCAAGGAGGCAATCCTGGAGTCGATTTCGCAACAGGACCGGGAGGCCGGGCCGTCCCCGGCCCCGCTGGCTCTGTCCTAGTGGATGTATCGCGGAGACCTGCGGTCGGCTAAAATCCTCACCTATGGACCTGGATGCGGGCTGTGACCTTTTCCTTGCCCACGTTGCCACCGAGAGGGGGTTGGCGGCGGCCAGCGTGGAGTCGTATGCCCACGACCTGCGTCTTTTTGCCGACAGCATGGAGAGGCGGGGGCTTGCAGGCGCCGAGGATATTGAACGCTCCGACGTAGTGGCCTTCCTGGCAAAGCTCACGCGGCGTGGCCTGGCCGTGAGTTCGCGGGCCAGGGCCCTGTCGGCAGTGCGTGGTCTGTTCAAGTTTCTGGTCAAAGAAGGCGTCATAGGTGCCAACCCGGTGCGCGACATACGTTTTGGGCGGCGTCAGCGAAAGATTCCCCACCAACTCGGCGGCGGCGAGATAGAGCGCCTCCTGCAGGCCGCCTCACAACAGGACCCGGTATCATTGCGCGACCGGGCCATGCTTGAGGTGGCTTACGCCTGTGGTCTGAGGGTGTCAGAACTTGTGGGCCTGCAGACCTCGCGGGTAAACATGACCGAGGGCTATCTGACGGTGGTAGGCAAGGGTTCCAAGGAAAGAGCGGTCCCGATAGGTAGACAAGCGTTGGCAGCCTTGCGGGCATACCTGGCAAGTAGCCGTCCCCGTCTGGAGAAGGGCAGGCCTTCGCCGGCGCTTTTTATAGGCCGCGGCGGGCGGCCCCTCAGCCGCCAGGCTTTCTGGAAGAGGCTGCGGGTCTACGCGCTGAAAGCCGGTATAGCCACAGTCACCCCCCACATGCTGCGCCACTCCTTTGCCACCGACCTTCTGGACGGCGGTGCCGACCTGCGCTCGGTTCAGATGATGCTGGGCCACGCCGACCTTTCCAGCACCCAGATATATACCCACGTGGCCAACCGCCGTTTGCGTGAAGTTCATGGCCGTCACCACCCGAGGGCTAAATAGGTGGTTGCCCGTCTGCAAGGCTGCTGGTATCGGTGAGAGGATGGGAGTCGATCTTGCATCCGCCGCACTGTGGGTCTTGCCCTTGCTGCTGGCCCTTGTCTGTCACGAATTCGCCCACGGTTATGTTGCCTGGCGCCTGGGCGACGATACCGCCGCACGTCTGGGGCGTCTGACCCTCAACCCCCTGGCCCACCTGGACCTGGTCGGCTCCATTATCATGCCGGCGGTGTTGTTTTTCAGCGGTTCCCCGATTCTTTTCGGCTATGCCAAGCCGGTGCCCATAGCCTGGCAGCGTTTGAGACACCCGATCCGCGACATGGTCTACGTGGCTGCGGCCGGTCCGGCCATGAACCTGGTGCTGGCCGTTGCCAGTGCCATAGCCTTCGGACTGCTGTCACGCTCGGTCGCCCCCGACCCCTTCGTGGGCCAGGATGTAACGGGCATGGTGGCCGTGACGGCTCCGTTGGCGATCATGGCCTGGCGTAGTGTGGTGATCAACGTGGTGCTGGCGGTCTTCAATCTCATTCCGATTCCTCCGTTGGATGGAGGCCGGGTTGCCGTTGGACTGTTACCGCGGGGTCCGGCCGGGGTGCTTGCCAAGTTGGAGCCCTTCGGTTTTCTGATCGTATTCGGCCTGTTGATGACGGGCACCATCGGTTCGGTGATCGGTCCGGTGGTGCGGGGTGTTGTGGGCGTTCTTGGCGTGTTTATGTAGGGTGGCAACTACGTCTAAAAAGATAGTGGTCTCGGGCACCCGCCCCACCGGCAGCCTTCACCTGGGGCACCTGAACGGGGCCCTCAGAAATTGGGTTGACTTGCAGGCCGACAATTCCTGCTTCTTCTTTGTCGCCGACTGGCACGCACTGACCACCGAATACTCCGATACCTCGGGCATTCCTGCGAGTTCAGCCGCGATGGTCCTGGACTGGCTGGCGGTGGGCCTTGACCCCGAACGCAGCGTTATCTTCCGTCAATCCGATGTGCCCGAGCACGCCGAACTCCACCTCCTGCTCTCCATGGTGGTGCCTGTGCCGTGGCTGGAAAGGGTGCCGAGCTACAAGGAGCAACAGGAGCAGTTAAAGGGACGTGATCTGACGACCTATGGATTTCTGGGCTACCCCTTGTTGCAGGCGGCCGACGTGCTCATTTACAAGGCCAACGGCGTACCGGTGGGCGAGGACCAGTTACCTCATATCGAATTGGCCCGCGAGGTAGCCCGGCGCTTCAATCGTTTCTACGGCCCGGTATTCCCCGAACCCAAGGGTCTGGTGGTGCCGGCGGCCCGCCTGCCGGGTACCGACGGGCGCAAGATGAGCAAGAGTTACGGTAATACGGTGGACCTCGGTGACGACCCCGACACGATTACGACCAAGCTGTCGAGGATGGTAACCGACGTGCGCCGACAGCGCCGCAATGACCCCGGCGATCCGAAAGACTGTCCGACGTTTAGACTGCACGAGGTCTATTGCAGCGAAGAGGAGAAAGCCGAACTCAGTCAGGGTTGCCGAACCGCTTCCATCGGATGTCTGGATTGTAAGAAGGTAATGATCAAGCACGTGCTTGAAGACCTGGAGCCGATCCGCGAGCGCCGCCGCGAGTTTGAGAAGCGGCCGGGGGTCGCCGACGAGGTGCTGGCCGAGGGCGGACGCCGGGCTCGCGCCGTGGCCAAAGAGACCATGGAAGAGGTGCGCGAACACGTGGGGCTGTAGATGGAGTCTTCCCGTTACAATGTTCGCCTCGACGCTTTCGAGGGGCCGCTGGATCTGCTCCTGCACCTGGTGAAATCCAACGAGGTGGATATCTACCACCTGCCGATCTCGACAATTACCGATCAGTATCTGGAATATCTGGATTTGTTCGAGGAGATGAACCTGGATGTGGCCGGCGAGTATCTCGTCATGGCGGCCACTCTTATGTATTTGAAGTCGCGTCTGCTTTTGCCGGTCGAAGAAGAAGAGGACGAGGATGAAGATGATCCCGCCGTCGATCTTGTGCGCCAACTGGCCGAGTACAAGCGCTATCGTGAGGCTTCCGATGAACTGCGCGACCGGGCCCTTCTGGAGCGAGATGTTTTCCGCCGCCCGGCGTCTCCGCCCGCCAGCGATGACAGCCAGGGTACCCCGGGAGAGGACACCCCGGGCTTTGCCGACGTTGAGTTGGGAGACCTCTTCGAGGCCCTGCGCCGCACCCTGTTGCGTGCGGCTGCGCGCAAGCCCCACACCCTGGAGCCAGAGCAGTTCAGTGTCGCCGATGCGGTGCGCACGCTGGTGGACCGTTTGCGTGGGACCGAGCGCATGGAGTTTGACCTTCTATTCCCCGAGGGCTCGGCCCGGGGCTATATCATCGCGACTTTCATCGGTCTGCTCGAACTCATGAAGATGGACATCCTGGATGCCGAGCAGGACGGCGACGGGGGGACGATTTATTTGCGCCTGACGTCTAAGGACCTTGACGATTCCCTGATCCAGTTGGTGGAGACCTACGGTTCGGGTAGCACGTTCAAGGATTGGGAAAAGGAGGCCGGTGATGGCCGAACAGAACACTGAAGGCGGGGGTCTGTGGCCGGTAGACCGGCTCAAGCCTATTGTGGAGGCCCTGGTTTTTGCGGCTGCCGACCCGCTGTCGGTAAAGGCCATGGACGAGATTCTCGAGGGTGTGACCGCGGCCGAAATAAAGGCGGCATTGACGGCTTTGCAGAAAGACCTCCAGAGCGGCCGCGGGGTGCGCCTGAGCGAGGTTGCCGGGGGCTGGCAGCTGAGAACGGCCCCCGAGCACTACCGTGTGGTCAAGCGACTCTTTCGCGAGCGGCCCTACCGCCTGACGCGGGCGGCCACCGAGACCCTTGCCATCGTTGCCTACCGTCAGCCCGTGACCAAGGCCGAGGTGGAGTCCATCCGCGGTGTCGATGCCAGTGGGGTGCTCGAGAGCCTGCTCGAGCGCCGCCTGCTTCGCATAGCCGGCCGCCGTGACGGACCCGGTCGGCCGCTGTTGTATTCCACTACCGGCGAGTTCCTGGAACTGTTTGGCCTTAAAGACTTGAAGTCTCTGCCGACCCTGGGGGAGCTTGGTGATGAATTCGAGACTATGGCCGGTGAGAGCGACTTCCTGGAGGCCGGCGGCGAGGGCCACGGGGTGCTGCCGTTGGAAAGCGAAGGCGCTGAGGCTAGCCTGACCGAACAGGGTAAACAGGGTGAACAGCAAGAAGAGCAAGAGCAGCAAGAGCCGGGTGAGTCACAAGACCGACGTTCCAGCCAAAGAGACCAGGGCTAGTGACGACAACGGTGGGGTAAGGCTGCAGGTATTGATCGCCGCGGCAGGTCTGGCCTCCCGCCGCCAGGCCGAACGCCTCATCGAAGCCGGTCAGGTAAGTGTAAACGGTCGTACGGTACGCCGTCTGGGCAGCAAGGCCGACCCCCGTTCGGACCACATAAAGGTAGACGGGCGTTTATTGCCCCGGCCGCGGGCGCGGGAGTATTTCGCCTTCAACAAGCCGGTGGCCTGCATAACCAGCATGATGGACCCCGAGGGCCGGCTCTCGGTGGGGGATTTTGTCCGTGGCCTGGGCCGTCGGGTCTACCCGGTGGGAAGGCTCGACTACCACAGTTCCGGGCTTTTGCTCCTCACCAACGACGGACAGTTGGCCCAGTACCTCACCCATCCCCGCTACCATGTGTCCAAAACCTATGTAGCCAAGCTGAACTGCCGTCCTTCCCAGCGCGACATCGGTTGGCTGAGGCGGGGAGTGGAACTGGAAGATGGTGTCACGGCCCCGGCTCGGGTCGATATCATAAAGGGGTCTGCGTCCAAGGCCTGGGTGGAGGTGACCATATCGGAAGGCCGCAACCAGCAGGTCCGCCGTATGTTTGAGGCCGTGGACATCGTCGTGGAAAAACTTCGGCGTACCGAGATAGGCCCTTTGAAGCTGGGCCGCCTGGCGGCGGGTGACGTGCGCAGGCTCAGTGACACAGAAGTACAACAGCTTCGTGAAGCGGCGGGGTTAAAAGCCTCCAACCGCAAGTCTGAACCAGGGCGCGCGCGTCGGCTCCGTTGACTTCCTACCCGACCGTTTATATCTACCCCGGGCGGGGTGGAGCAGTCTGGTAGCTCGGCGGGCTCATAACCCGCAGGTCGAGGGTTCAAATCCCTCCCCCGCACCCATTTAACCCCTAGCGTTTTGGTACTACTTTCAGCTTGCCCTTGGCGGTGGTCGCCGGGGCTTGTTCGAGCTTCTCTGCAAGCTTCTTTAAGTCGTTACGTACCAGTTGAGCCCGGCAGATAAGGCCGTGGCTCTCAAGGGTCGCCAGCGCCCCTTTGAGCAGCACGCCGGCCCGTTCGAGGTTCTCCGGCCCACCCCGACTGAGTTTGATCAGGGCCTCGGTGCGGTCCAGGTTGGTGTTGAGCAGGGGGGATTCAAGGCTGAATCCCTTTTCCTTGGCCTCGGCCAGGTAATTAGAGGCACTTTCGAGGTCGTCTTCCAGGAGGGCCAGTTTGGCGGCTTCCACGGCCGGAGGTCAAACCACAAACCCGACCACCGGAAGGACGACGGGGTTGTTTACGAAAGAGGCGAGCATGGTTCTCAGCTGGCCGGCTCTTTCCCGGTCGCCGAGTTCGAAGCAGGCTCTGGCGGCAAACTGCAGGAAGGCCGGCCCGGCATATCCCGAGGGGATAGATGAAAATCCATCCCTGGCCAGGTCCTCAAAGCGATTGCGGGCTTTGTCCAGGTTGCCGGTTTCGGCGTCTATATGGGCTATGACGGCATCAATTGCCGGTTCGGGCAGGTATTGGAGCATGCTGCCGTATAGTATGGCTTGGGCCTCCTGGCCGCGGCGCTGTTCGAAGCGGATGCCGGCAAGCTGCAGGGCCAGGGTGGCCTCGGCCGTCTGGGGGTTTAAATTTTTGCCCTTTGCATAGGCCCTGCGGGCAGATATTTCGGCCTCGTCCAGATGCCCCAGCCTCAGGGCTTCGGCGGCTCTCAGCCGCCACTCCATCATGCTGGCCTGAGCGTTGCCCTTTACCGCAAGCGCGGCCAGCGCCTCCACGGCTTTTACCCCGTCGCGGGGACGGGCCTGGCCCATGGCCTGGTTGTAATCCTCCATCAGTTTGAAAATCTCAACCGAGTCTTTATCGTCGGCCTCGGTGGCCGGGGTCTGGGCGGGTGTTGGAGTTTCCTGGGCCTGTATGGATGAGTCTGGCGAAACACTTCTGGACAGATGGGCCCAGTGGTCGGCTTCGGACTTGAGGTTTTCGTCGCCGCTGTTTCTGGCCAACTCAACCGCTCTGCCGGTCTGTTGTTGGGCCAGCTCGGAGGCGCCTTCGAGCAGGTTTATGCTGGCCAACTGAATCAAGGACATGACCTTGAGTTTCACTTCGCTGTCATCGAGGCGGTCGAGCACCTCCTCGAGCACGACGCGGGCGTTATAGTCGGGCATCCCTTCGTGGTGGTGATGGGGGACCATGGTCAGTGCGAGGTTGGCCAGCACCCGGGGGTGGGAGGCTGAACGGGCTGCATCGATGGCTTCTGTTGCTAACCGGCGGGCGGAGTCAACGTTGCCCAGGGCCCTTTCGGATTTAGCCAGTTCCGCCAGCAGCAGGCAGTGTTGCAAAAGGGTGTCTTCCTGGTCGTCCTGGTCGGGGTGTAGCTTGATAAGGTCCAGGGCCTGGCGGCAATAGGAGCGTGCCCGTTCCCAGGCCAGGATCAGGCGCGCACGGCCCGCTTCCTCGAGTGCAGTTTTTGCGGCCTTTGCGACTGCAATCAGGGGCACGGCTCTCAGTACGTGACGTACATGGTCGGCCGAGCCGTGTTCGGAGCGGTGGGTGCCGGCGACCGTTTCTTGTGAGGCTATCCTGTGCATGTGACGGCACTGGCCGGCCTCGATGTCTTCGTAGACGGTTTGCCACAAGAGGCTGTGGCAGAAAGACCAGCGGGTCTGGGCAAAGGCCGGGGCTTGCAGGTAGTGGCGAGCGTCCAGGCGGTCAAGGAAGTGGGATATTTCGCTGTCGGTGTAGTTGTTTTGCGACTGTCTCAGGATGGCGCGGGCCACGGCTTCCTCAAAGGTCTCTCCGGCCACGGCACAGGCCAGCAGAGCCTCTAACTCCCCCTCGGGCAACTGGCTGAGCCTGGCCTTCAGCGCCTGCCTGATGCCCACGGGGACGGTGGTGAGGTCAAGCGGGGTGCCTTGCTGCGGTTCTGTTTGTGGTGGCAACAAGGGAATCAGTTGGCTGAGATAAAACGGGTTGCCTTCACTGCGCTGGTAGAGAGCATCACGGGTGGTCGAGTCGGTGTGTTTACCGCGCAGTTTTTCGGCGAACTGCCCGACCTCGCCTTTTGACAGACCCCCGAGACACAGATGCATGGATTTGGTGAGAATGCTCGCTGCCAGGTCCATGTTGGGTTGGCCACTGGCTATACTTCCGCTCCTTACCGTTACGATCAGCAGCAGAGGTCTGGTCGTGGCGGTCGATGCGAGCGCATCCACTGCCTCCAGGGTAAGGGTGTCGGCGCGCCCAAGATCATCGATGATGGCGACCAGGGGGGCCTCGGCGGCAGCCGCGAACATGGCCCGTACTATGGCCGCGATAATGCTGCTGCGGTTGGCCGGGTATTCCTGGGGGGTGGTGATGGGTATCGACAGGCTGGCCTGGGGGCCGAGCAACGGTGAGAACACCTCGACCGCGCTCGGCGGTGGTTCGTTGTTGATCCAGGTCCACGCCGTCTTGAGACCACGCCCTCTGGCCAGGCGGTCGACCTCGGCGGCAAGACGGGTTTTGCCGATTCCGGGCTCCCCTTCGATCCATACCAGGCCGCCGTTGCCATCGACCAGGCGGTCCAGCGTCCGCGAGAGCAGGGAAAGTTCGGCATGACGGCCGACAAGCCAGGAGTTAGCCATGGCTGAGTATCAACCGACAAGAGCATCGAGTTGCCCCTGGCTGTCCAGGTTGGCTAACTCGTTGTAGCCGCCGATGACGCGGCCGTTAATCATGATTTGTGGGAAGGTTTTCTGGGTGGACAGAGCGGTAATTTCGGCCAGGGCTTCTTCGTTGCGGCTGACGTCGATCTCGGTGTAGTCGAGACCCTTTTGTTCGAGCAACTGTTTAGCCCGACGGCAGTAGCCGCAAGCCGGAGTCGTGTAGACACGGATGTCGGCGCTTTTACAGGTCACCGAGAATTTCCCTGCGTTTGTTTTCGTACTCCTGGTCGGAAACCAGGCCTTTTTTGTGAAGGTCCATGAGTAGCCTCAGCCTTTGCTCGATGTCGTTGGGGGCTGTCATGTCGGACTGCCGCAACCAGGAGGGGCGCCATCTGCTCGTCATGCTCTTTTCCCGGGTCTGCACTGGCGCGTCCGCGGGAGCCACGGTCTCGGGGGACTCGGCCTGATGGCTCTTTTGCCTGAGCATGGCGGCCTTGGATTCAAAGATGTGGTTGGCAAATTGCTTACGGTGGCAGTGGTAGTTACGCAGACGGCGGTCGCTGTGGCAGCCGTAGTGGTCCAGGACGCCCACTGCATGGGCCGAAACCGGGGGGGTCGGGGCCACTAGCAGTAGAAAGAGGGCTGATAGCAGGGCCGGAGCATGCCTCACCCCCCCTTAATAGACCATTGGAGGGTAAGCAGGCAAGCCGCCCCATTATCGGCTAAAATGATCCTATGGGCGGACGGGGGTCGAGCAAGAAGCGGCAGGTGCTGGCGCCGGGGCGCGACGTTTGTGGTATCACGGATGTTGGCTGTGTGCGTGAGGGCAACGAAGACGGTTTCCACGTATCCGAGGACGGCCGTCTGTTGATGGTGGCCGACGGTCTGGGCGGACTGCCGGCCGGCGAGGTTGCCAGCCGTCTGGCCCTGGAAGCTGCGGCGTTGTTCGTTGACGAGAACCTCCCGGCGCTATCGGCAGGTGGGGCCGGCATGAAGCGCCTGGTTGGTGACGCCGTGGCCGAGGCCCACCAGTGCATAGTGGATGCCTCCGCGTCGCAATCCCATCTGGCCGGTATGGCCACCACCCTGGTGGTTGGTCTGATTACCGGCGATTGTATTGTTACCGGGCACGTCGGCGACGTGCGTGGTTATGTCCTGAGGCGTTCGGGTTTTGAACAGGTAACCCACGACCACTCGGTGGTCGCCGAGCTGGTAGCCCAAGGGCAAATCTCCCAGCAAGAAGCCCTCGTCCATCCCCAACGCAATCTGGTCACTCAGGCTCTGGGTCTGGACGGGCCGGTGGCCGAAGTGTCCATGCGTAAGCTCGAGCGTGGAGATTCGGTGTTGTTGTGTTCCGATGGTCTCTGGGGTGCCATGCCGGCCTCGGATATTGCTGAGGCCATGGTTATGCTGGGGTCGGCCGAGCAGCGCGCCACGGTCCTGGTTGACCGTGCCATAGAAGAGGGCGGGCACGACAATATCACGGCGGTTCTTTACGATCATAAATAAAAGGCCAGGGCTTGGAACAGGCCGCTCGTGGTCGGGCGGGTGCGCGATTGTCGCGCTTGCCACGTTTGCATGGTCCGTGCCGGTGGTGGTCCGGCCGGTCGCAGCCCAGCCGGTGGTAATTGCTGAGCCCACAACGATCACGGTTACCTCGACACTTAGCAGCGGTCCCGACAGCATTCGCTCCGCCATAGAGAAGGCCAACCTTTCCAAGGTCCCGGTCAGGATCGTGTTCGCACTGAAATCCGGGACCAGGGTCTATGTGTTCCGCCAGCTACCGTCTATTCGAGGTTACGGTACCGAGGTGGTCGGCAATGGTGTGATCTTAAAGGGCGGCGACTGTATGCGCAGCGGCGACCGTGAGGGCTGCGATGGCCTGGTGATTGTGGCTTCCGGGGTTGTCGTCAGGGGGTTGGCGAGCGACGGCTTTTTGTTAGACGGATTCTCGGTGCGTGGCCAGGCTCGCGATGTTATCATCGCCGACTGCAAGGCGAGGGGAAACCGCGACGATGGCATTGGAGTAAGCGAGAGGGCCCAGGCCGTCACGATCGAAAACTGCACGCTCGAGGGGAACGGTTTCCGCACCAAGGGCAAGGGCGTGCTGGTGTTTGACAACTCGGATGCGGTCTTGAAGGGCAACACCATAAAGGGTAACCGCGACGGGGTTGCCGTGACCAGGGGGTCCAGCGTTTTGCTGATCGCCAACACGGTGGCCGAAAACTACGACAAGGGGGTAGGGGTTACCGGCTCACGGCTTACCGGCTACGACAACGTAATCATCAAAAACGGTTTGGGCAAAGCGGGCCAGCCTGCGCCTCCAAACGCCGACGGTCTGCGCGTTAGTTATGACTCCACGGTGGAGCTTGCCAACACGACCATAGAAGGCAACGGGGACAAGGGGGTGGTGGTAAGCGGTTCTTCGACCGTGGTGCTGCGTGGCGGCAGCATAAGTGGCAACGGTGGCCAAGGCGCAGTGGTGAGGGATAGTGCCGTCCTGGATCTAAGAGGTGTGGCGGTGGGGAAAAACGGTGGCGAGTTTCTGACCGAAGGCCGTGGCCGACTTATTCGTCGCAACACGCCGTAGGCGTTCTAGGCGCGACGGTTCACTATCAGGTCGAGTATGTCGCCGATGATGGCCGAGAGTTGGTAGTTTTTGGGCGTGTAGACGGCCGCCGCACCGAGTTCAAGCAGGCGATGGGCATCATCGTCGGGGATGATTCCTCCCACAACCACGGGCACATCGGCCATCCCCGACTGCGCCATGGCCTCCAGAATCTCCGGTACCAGCGTCATGTGGGAACCCGAGAGTATACTGAGGCCGATGGCATCGACATCTTCCTGCTGGGCGGTGGTGACAATCTCCCGGGTGGAAAGCCGTATGCCCTGGTAGATGACCTCGAAGCCGGCATCGCGGGCCCGCACGGCAATTTGTTCGGCGCCGTTGCTGTGGCCGTCCAGGCCGGGCTTGCCCACCAACAGTCTGGGGATATGGCCGAGGCTCGCGGTGGCCAGGTTGGTCTTGCGGCGCAGATCCTTGATGCTCTCGGCGTCGGCCGGACTCTGGCCGCCCACGCCTGTGGGGGCCCGGTATTGCCCAAAAGTCTTGCGTAGCACGTCGGCCCACTCGCCGGTGGTTACCCCGGCATGGGCGGCGGCGATGGAAGCCGGCATGATGTTGGTTGCGTTGTTGGCTGCCTCGGTCAGCGTCGCCAGCGCCGATGCGACATCGTGGTCGTTTCTTTTGGCGCGAAAGGCCTCGAGGCGCTGGATCTGATCGCTCTCGGCGTTGTCGGAGGGTTTGAGTATGGCTCGCTTGAGGTTCTCCACCAGTGGCGAATCTTCGGCCTGGGTGAAAGCGTTGACCCCGACCACTTTCTGTTGGCCGCTCTCTATTGCACGCAGACGCCGGGCGTTGGACTCGACCAACCGTTGTTTCATGTAGCCGGTCTCGACCGCCGCCAGAGCCCCTCCCATGTCTTCTATGGAGGCCAGCTCGGCCCGGGCCTCGGCTATGAGTTCGTCGACTTTGGCCGACACCACGGTAGAGCCGTCGAAGATATCCTGGAAGGAGAGGATGTCGGTCTCGTAGGCCATTATCTGCTGTGTTCTAAGAGCCCACTGCTGGTCCCAGGGGCGGGGCAGACCCAGGGCTTCGTTCCAGGCCGGCAATTGAATGGCGCGGGCACGGGCGCCTTTGGACAGTACCACCCCGAGCATTTCCAGGGCTATGCGGATGGCATTGTTCTCGGGCTGTTGTTCGGTAAGTCCCAGCGAGTTTACCTGTACCCCGTAGCGGAAGCGCCGCATTTTGGCGTCTTTTATGCCGTAACGCTCGGCTCCCAGTTCATCCCACATGCGGGTGAAGGCGCGCATCTTGCACATCTCCTCGATGAAGCGGATGCCGGCGTTGACGAAAAAGGAGATGCGTCCGAATACCAGCGCGAAAGTTTCCTCGTCGATGTTGTCCCTGGCCCTTACCGCATCGAGGATGGTGATGGCGTTTGCAATCGTAAAAGCGAGTTCTTCAACCGGCGTGGCACCTGCCTCTTGCAGGTGGTAGCTGCAGATGTTGATGGGGTTCCACTTGGGAATCGCTACCACCGTATATTCGATGATGTCGGCGGCAAGGCGGACCGAGGGCTCGGGAGGGAAGGCGTAGGTGCCGCGCGAGAGGTACTCCTTGATGATGTCGTTCTGAATGGTGCCTTGCAGGGCCGAGGCCTCAATGCCACGGCGCTCGGCGGTGGCGACGTAGAGGGCCAGCAGCCAGGGGGCCGTGGCGTTGATCGTCATCGAGGTGTTCATACGCTCGAGCGGGATGTCCTCGAACAGCACTTCCATGTCGGCGATGCTGTTTATCGGCACACCCACCTTGCCCACCTCTCCCCTGGCCAGGGGGTGGTCGGGGTCGTAGCCGGTCTGGGTGGGCAGGTCGAAGGCCACGCTGAGACCGGTCTGTCCCTTGGCCAGGTTGGTGCGGTAAAGCTCGTTTGATGCCCGCGCCGAACTGTGGCCCGAGTAGGTGCGCATTATCCATGCGCGGCTTGGGGCGCCGTCCATGCCCAAGGCTTAACAGGGCGGCTGTATACGCTCAAGGCCGCCTTTTGCTTGGGGACTCGGGGCGCTGCCGTTAGACTGGCCGGGGGCAATGGTGGCAACGGCTGTGGATTTTATCGCATACCTGCTTTTCAGGCTGTTATGGGCCCTGGGCGAGATAACGCCGTTGCCCCGGTTGCGGGGTTTTCTTGAGGGCCTGTGTCGTCTGGCCCTGCGTGTGGACCGCCGCCATCGCCAGGTGATCTACGATAACCTTGGCATCGCCTTTCCCGACTATTCTCGGGCCCGGGTCGAAGCCACCGCGGGACAGGCTTTTGCCAACTGGGGACGCATCGCCGCCGAACTCATGCACGCCGAGCAAATGTTCGAAGAAACCGACAGGGACGCTTTCGAGCGCCTTCGGCAGACCATCGAGGATCTGGGCCGGCAGGGCTGCGGTGTGCTGGGGCTTACCGCTCATATGGCCAACTTCGAACTGTTGGGACGTTTGTGCGGGCGCTCGGGTATACGCCTGGCGGTTTTTAACCGGCCTATGAAAAACCGTTGGGTGGCCGGCTTTTTACAGCGACAGCGGGCGACCTCAGGCCATCAGGAGCTGGGCCGTGGCATAGAGGTTCGCCGTGCCCTTGAGGGGCTTGGCCAGGGCCGTCTGGTGGTGGCCCCACTGGACCAGAACCAGGCTGCCGGCCGGGGTATCTTCGTCGACATGTTCGGTCGTGCTGCCTCCACCTCAACCTTGCTGGCACGTCTGTCGGTGGCCAGCGGAGCCCCGGTATTGCCGATTTTTGCCGCCTGGCAAGGCGACCGCCTGGTCCCTGTGGTGGGCCGACCCATCTGGCCGGCGGCTGCCGCCTCGGCGCCGACCCTGGCCCCCGGCCCCGGCAGAAAAGCCTCGATACAGGCACTGACGGCTCTGTACACGGCCGAGATCGAGGCTATGGTAAGACGGTTCCCGGAGCAGTGGAATTGGGCCCATAGGCGTTGGAAAACAAGGCCGCCGACAGAATCTGACCATCAGGAGTAAAATTAGAGAAAATTGTCCTTAGCCCCTCTTTTCATTTGAAAAAATTATAATAGAGCTTACTCTCTACTTAAGTCAGGTATAAGATTCTACGCAAGAGACAAGAGAGGGGAACAGGTGGCCGAAGCTTCAATATCGTCAACTTCCGTAAAGCCCAGCGAGGAGCTCGAAACCGTCGTTATTCGTTTTGCCGGCGATTCGGGCGACGGCATGCAACTTACCGGCACCCAGTTCACCAACGAATCTGCCATAGCCGGCAACGATATTTCCACGCTGCCCGACTTCCCCGCCGAAATCAGGGCACCGGCCGGGACTCTGGCCGGGGTCAGTGGTTTTCAGGTCAATTTTTCCAGTAAGAGCATTGCCACGCCGGGCGACCAGCCCGATGTTCTGGTTGCGATGAACCCGGCAGCCTTTGCCGTCAATGTGGACGAGCTGCGTGAAGGCGGAATCCTTATTGTCGATACCGATGCCTTCAAGACCGGTAATCTGAGGAAGGCCGGATACGATAGTTCCCCGCTTGATGCCGAGGTTCTGGCCAGCCGCTTTCAACTCTTTAAGATCCCCATCACCAAGCTGACCACCGAGGCTCTGGCCGAATTTAAACTGCCCACCAAGACCGTGGTGAGGTGCAAAAACTTCTTCGCCCTCGGGTTGGTGTCCTGGTTGTTTAACCGGCCTACCGAAGAAACGTTGGTTTGGATAGGCCGGAAGTTTGCCAAGGTTCCGGCCCTGGTCGAGGCCAACACCAAAGCGTTTAAGACAGGCTGGAATTACGGCGAGACCACCGAGGCTTTCGGTACCACCTATACGGTTGAACGTGCCGGCCTGGAACCCGGCCTCTACACCAATATTACCGGCAACAAGGCCATCGCCTTCGGTCTGATTACGGCCGCCGCCAAGGCCCAAAAGCCATTGTTCTACGGTTCCTACCCGATAACCCCTGCCACCGACATTCTGCACGAGTTGGCGGCACACAAGGATTTAGGCGTCATCAGCTTTCAGGCCGAAGACGAAATCGCCGCTGTCGGTGCGGCCCTGGGGGCTTCCTTCGGCGGCAGCATCGGGGTGACGGCCTCAAGTGGCCCGGGCATCGCTCTCAAGGGTGAAACCCTGGGCTTGGCCGTGATGGTCGAACTGCCGCTGGTGGTAATCAACGTGCAACGGGGCGGACCGAGCACCGGCCTTCCGACCAAGACCGAGCAGGCCGACCTCATGCAGGCCCTGTGCGGACGCAACGGCGAGTGCCCCATACCCGTGATCGCTCCAGCCACGCCCATAGACTGTTTCCATGTGGCCTTTGATGCCGTACGCGTGGCGGTCAAGTACATGACGCCGGTTATGATTCTCTCCGACGGGTTCCTGGCCAACAGTGCCGAGCCCTGGCGCCTGCCGTCCTTCGAAGACCTGCCCGAGATTGAAGCCCGCTACTGGACCGAAGAGTTGGGGTTTCACCCTTACCTGCGAAACGAAGACACGCTCTCGCGGCCCTGGGCGATCCCCGGCACTGCCGGACTCGAACACCGGGTGGGGGGACTCGAAAAGGACTACGCCACCGGCAATATCAGCTATTTGCCGGCCAACCACGACCGCATGATACGGATGCGGGCAAGCAAGGTTGACCGTGTTGCCGATGATTTTGACGACACCGAGGTCGAGGGCAGCGAGCTTGGCGAGGTACTGGTTGTGGGCTGGGGGTCGACCTACGGGCCGATAAAGGAAGCCACCAAGCGCTTGAACGAGGCCGGACATTCGGTCGGGCACGTCCACCTCAGGTGGCTCAACCCGCTACCACGGGATCTGGCAAAGATAATGAGCCGTTTTAAGAAAATCGTTGTGCCGGAGATGAACCTGGGGCAGTTGGTGAGGGTGTTGCGTGACCGTTACCTGGTTGATGCGATTCCACTGACCAAGGTCGAAGGCCAGCCGTTCAAGGTCGGTGAACTCGAAGAATCCATAGGCCGGATACTGGAGGACTAGAGAATGGGTGCAGCAGAGCCGGCAGGGAAGTTAACGAGAAAGGATTTTGTAAGCGACCAGGATGTGCGTTGGTGTCCGGGTTGCGGCGATTATGCGGTATTGGCCCAGGTTCAGAAGGTCATGCCCGAACTGAATGTGCCGCGCGAAAACGTGGTGTTCGTCTCCGGTATCGGCTGCTCGAGCCGCTTTCCCTACTACATGAACACCTACGGGTTCCACAGCATACATGGCCGTGCGCCGGCCATTGCCAGCGGCATAAAGCTGTCCCGGCCCGAACTGTCGGTGTGGATCGTCACCGGCGACGGCGACGGGTTGAGCATCGGCGGCAACCACCTGATTCACATCCTGCGCCGTAACCTCGACGTGAATATCCTGCTCTTCAACAACAGGATATACGGACTTACCAAGGGGCAGTTCTCGCCCACTTCTCATGTAGGGCAGATCACCAAGTCGAGCCCGGACGGTGTGATCGACAACCCCTTTGACGCCGCATCCCTGGCTTTCGGCGCCGGGGCTACTTTTGTTGCGCGCACCGTGGACGTCGAACAGAAACACCTGCAAGAGGTCCTCCATCGCGCGGCTGCCCACAAGGGCACCTCGTTTATCGAGATTCTGCAGAACTGTCCGGTTTTTAACGACGGGACCTTCTCGGCCGTGACCGACGGGGCCAGCCGTATCGATAACCAGCTGGTGGTAGAACACGGCAAGCCTTTGACTTTCGGCGAGGGCGGCAAGCTGGGTATACGGCTTACCAAGGAGATGACCCCCGAGGTGGTCTCGGTGGCCGATGTGGGGGAATCCGCAATTCTGGTCCACGACGAGGCCAACGAATCGATGGGCTACTTCCTTACCCGCCTGGCGGGAGGTTCGAACTTCCCCGTGCCCCTGGGCGTGCTGCACTGCGTCGAGAGGCCCACCTACGAGTCCAT
Organism: Deltaproteobacteria bacterium; assembly: GCA_046583365.1. Lineage (GTDB taxonomy): Bacteria > Desulfobacterota > Binatia > UBA1149 > CAYXZP01 > JAYGCL01. The sequence continues at coordinate 14,493 of JAYGCL010000027.1, read as the reverse complement.
GCTTTACGCGCAGATAGAGGATGCCAAGGCCAAGGCCGGCGGCACCCAGGACTTTGACAAACTGTTTGCAAGTGGTGATACCTGGGTCGTACAGTAGCGCCATGGCCGACGAGAGAGACAGCACAGTCGAGGAATTCATCGACGAGAGCATTCGTGAAGCCGAGTCCGGCGACGAGGTGAGGGTTTTTGACGAAGACATGCTTCGCAACCCGGTCACGGTCCTGGAACCCCGCTTGCCGGTAGTGGTGGAACCCCAGGTGCCGGTGATCGAGGCCATTGCCTTGATGCAGAAGGAGAGAATAGGTTGTGTGCTGGTGGCACGGTCGAAAAAGCTCAAGGGCATCTTTACCGAACGCGATGTTCTTACCCAGGTTGTGGGTAAGGGGTTGGACCCGGCCAAGACTCCGGTACGCAAGTTGATGACGTCAAACCCTGAATCGCTGCGACCCACCGATTCCATTGCCTACGCGCTCAACAAGATGAGCCTTGGCGATTACCGCCACATACCACTGGTCAACAGTGCGAGAGAGCCGGTGGGGATAGTCTCGGTCAAGGACATAGTTACCTACCTTGTCCGTTTCTTCCCCAAGAGCATTATGAACCTGCCTACCATGCCGAGGCAGAACTACACACGGGAACGGGAAGGCCCCTAGCCCCCGCCCGCCTGCACCCGAATGGATAAGGAGCGCCCGCAAAGCTGGGCCGAAAAAGTGGCCGGTGCGGTGGAGGATATCGATTTCGCCACTGCCCTGGGCGAGTTGCGCCGTCAGATGGACTGCCTCATCGGGCGCCTGGCCGAGAGCCCCGCTGGGGCCAGCGCTGAGCGCGAGGACCGGCCGGCTACCGAGGCCGCGGCCGGCGATGCCCGGATAGAAGACGAGATGCGGTCTCTGGCCCGGAGAGTGGACGCGGCAGCCGATCTGGTCAGTGGGGTCACCGACCTGTTAGAGGTACAGACCGACCGCATCGAGACCATCGAGGCCGCTCTCAGTGAGGCTGGCCTGGACCTGGACCTGCAGCCGGCCGACGGGGTGGATGAGGTTTCGGTGCAAGCTCTGGAGAATCGTTTGGGGCGCGTAGAGGGCCTGCTTAAAAGTCTCCCGACGGTTGAAAGCCGGACGCCCGCCCCGGTCGAAAAGGCGGACCCGGTCGAAACTCCCGCAGCGGCCGGGGATGAGGCGGTTGACGATAGCAGTGGCGCAAACTCACGCATCGAACAACTGGTAGCCAGTGAGGCCCAACGCGCCAGCGGTTTGCGTCCGGCAAAGCGTCACCCCACCGTGCTGGTGGTCGATGATGCTGCCGACGCCCGCACCATACTTTCCCTCTATCTGTCAAAAACCGGCTATCAGGTGGTGACTGCGGCCAGTGCCGAGGACTGTCTGGCCAAACTCCTCCACCACCACGTGGATGTCGTGGTCCTGGACGCGAATCTTTCCGGCGCCGACGGTGGCCACGTTTGCAAGGTGTTGCGCAGTGAACCCGGCTATGCCGAGCAGAAAGACTTGCCGGTAATCGTATACACGGCCTATCCCGAACAATACGCTCGTGAGACCGCCAGCCGGTGGGGGGCTGACGACTATGTGGTAAAGGGTGGCGACATGCTGCCCCTGGTCACGGCTCTGGTTCGCCACACGGGAGGAGCATCGTGAAACGTCACCTGGCCCTGGCCGCCCTGGTCGCGGTTTCGTGTCTGCCTGCCGTGGCCGTACCTGCTTTTGGGCAGGAGGGGGTTTTGATGATGACCGCGCCTCTTGCCGAATACAGTCTGGGGGGCTTTACCTACAGTCCTCCAAGTGGCGAAGGCTGGCGCCAACTGCCCATGGAGGGGGCAGATGCCGTGCGCTTTGTGTTTGCCGAACGCGTGGGCGAGGGCTCAATTAATATGCGCATGGAATTATTGGTCCAGTCTTTTCCGATCACGGATGCCGCTACGGTCAACGATGTCGCTTCCCTGGCCGAGAAGAGCAGGTCCCAACAGGTCGCCTATCACAAAGACCAGGCCTTGAAGGCTTCCCAGGTGGCCGAAGTGCCGGGGACAGGTGGGATTGTAGCCTACACGCTGAGTCTTAAGGTCGACGATATGGAAGTGTCCCAACGTTTCTTCGTGGCTCTGGCCCCCGACAAGAGCCAGTACTGGGTGGGGAGGGTGGCCTCCCAGGAAAAAAACTTCGCCAGCACCCCGTTTTACGCCGAATTTTACGGTTCTCTGGCCTCGCTGAAGTTCTCTGGCGGCGGTTATTAACCAGGCCGGGGTTGCTCTTCGCTGTGCGGACGGCTAGATGGTCCGCGTGCAGAGACTTGCGTCCCGGGTTAATTCCAGTTCAGAAGAATTCGCGCGTAACCGTGAGGCCAATGAGAAAGCCGTGGCCTTGCTCCGCCAGCGCCTGGAAAAGGTGAGTCTGGGCGGCCCCGAGCGCGCCCGCAAGCGTCACCTCGACCGCGGCAAGATGCTTGCTCGCGACCGTGTGGACTGCCTGCTGGACGACGACTCGCCGTTTCTGGAACTCTCGCCCCTGGCCGCTTTCGACATGTACAACAATGATACGCCGGCGGCCGGTGTAATCACCGGGCTGGGCCGTATCGGCGGGAAGCTGACGATGGTTATCGCCAACGACGCTACCGCCAAGGGCGGTACGGTCTACCCGGTAAGCGTCAAGAAACAGTTGCGCGCGCAGACCATCGCCTACGAAAACCGCATTCCTGTCGTCTACCTGGTTGATTCGGGAGGTGCCTTCCTGCCCTTGCAGGCCGAAATCTTCCCCGATGTGACCAACGGTGGACGTGGCTTTTATATGCAGGCGCGTATGTCGGCGGCCGGTATCCCCCAGGTGGCCGTGGTCATGGGGTCGTGTACCGCCGGTGGTGCCTACACTCCGGCCATGTGCGACGAGAACATTATTGTCGAGGGGGTAGGGACGATTTTTCTGGGCGGTCCGCCCCTGGTCAAGGCGGCCACTGGCGAAGAAGTGACCGCCGAGGATTTAGGCGGTGGCGATGTCCATACCCGCATATCCGGGGTAGTCGACCATCTGGCGGCCAACGACCGGGAGGCCCTCGACAAGGCCCGTGCGATTATGGACAACATCGTAAGGGTGGGGCCGAGGGGGCCCGAGCCGGAGGCCAGCGAAGAGCCCTACTACGACCCGGCCGAGCTTTACGGAATAGTGCCCGCCGATACCCGCGTACCCTACGACGTACGCGAAGTCATTGCCCGTTTGTTTGATGGGAGCCGCTTTCACGAATTCAAGGCTCGTTACGGAACCACCCTGGTTACCGGCTTTGCTCGTTTGTATGGCTACACGGTCGGGGTGATTGCCAACAACGGGGTGCTTTTTTCGGACTCGACACTCAAGGCTACACATTTTGTGCAGTTGTGCTGCCAGCGGCGCACACCGATAATTTTTCTGCAGAACATCACGGGTTTCATGGTCGGCCGGGAATACGAGCACGGGGGAATCATCAAGGACGGCGCCAAACTCGTCCACGCCGTATCCAATGCCGAGGTGCCAAAGTTGACGGTCATAATTGGAGCCTCGCACGGGGCCGGCAACTACGGCATGTGCGGGCGTGCTTTCGGCCCGCGCTTTCTGTTCATGTGGCCAAACTCACGCATCTCGGTGATGGGGGGAGAACAGGCGGCCAGCACCCTGGTAACGATCAAGAAACAGCAGTTGGCCTCGCGTGGGGAAACGCTTGACGGCAAGACCGAGAAGGCGATGTACGACGAGGTGGTTGAGGCTTATGGACGCGAAGGCAGTCCCTACTACAGCAGCGCGAGGATATGGGACGACGGCATCATCGACCCCATGCAGACCCGGGCGGCCCTGGGCCTGGCCCTGGAGGCTGCCCTTAGTGAGCCGATTGCCGAGACTTCAAACGGCGTGTTCCGGATGTAGCAGCGGGTGAGGGTGTGAAGGACCGGATCGTTATAGCCAACGCCGGCGGTTACTGGGGGGACGAGGCCGCAGCCGTCACACGCCAGGTCCGCGGTGGACACATCGACTACCTGACCATGGATTATCTGGCCGAGATAACCATGATCATCCTTGCCCGTCAGAAGCACAAGAGCGAAGAGGCGGGTTACGCCAGTGATTTTATCGCGCACGTAGGATCGGTTCTGGACGACCTGGCCGCCGGCGAAATCCGAGTCATAGCCAACGCCGGCGGCATCAACCCCGGGGCTTGTGCTCGCGCGTTGGAGTCCATGATGGAGCAGCGGGGCATAAGCCTGCCGGTGGCGGTGGTCGACGGCGACGACCTGATGCCCGACCTTGAGTCGTTGGTCTCCGGTGGGGCGGCCTTTGAGCACATCGACAGTGGCCAAGCGCTGGGTTCGCGGCTGCCACGGGTAAACACGGCCAACGCTTATCTCGGCGCACAACCCATAGTGGCGGCTCTTGAGGGCGGGGCCCGTATCGTTATTACCGGCAGAACCTACGACGCGGCCAGTGTGGTGGCTCCCATGGTCTATGAGTTTGGCTGGGATTGGGATGACTACGACCGCCTGGCCTCGGCGCTGGTGGCCGGACACTTATTGGAGTGCGGTGCCCAGTCCACCGGTGGCAACTATTCGTTGTGGACCGAAGTCCCCTCCCACACCAACATGGGCTATCCGCTGGTTGAGGCCGCCGCCGACGGCAGCTTTGTTCTCACCAAGCACCCCGGCACCGGCGGCCTGGTCTCGCGACGTACGGCCATAGAGCAGGTACTCTACGAAATCGGCGACCCCCGCGCCTATGCCAGCCCCGACGTAGTTGCCGATTTTACCTCGTTTGAAATTTCCGATGACGGCCAGAACCGTGTGCGCGTTGAAGGGGCAAGGGGAGGGCCGCCAACCGACAAGCTTAAAGTGTCGGTGACGTTTGAAGACGGTTTCAAGTGCGTGGCCATGGTCGTGGTGAGCGGACCACAGGCGGTGGCCAAAGCCCGCAAGTTTGCAGAAATATTCTGGCAGCGTCTGGACGGCCCCTTTACCGAGACCCGCACCGAACTGATAGGGCACTCGGCCTGCTGGGGAGAGTCGGCCTCACCGCCGGTGGAACCCAATGAGGTGGTGTTGCGTTTGGGGGCCAGGGCCGAAACTCAAGAACCATTGCTGGCGGCCGCCCGGGCCGTGGCCGGCATCGCCCTGGGCGGACCCCCGGGCATCTGCGGGGCCGGTTCCAGGCCCCAGGTCTCACCGGCTTATGGATTCTGGCCGGCCCTGGTCGACCGCCGTCTTGTGGTCGGACGTATGTTTATGGGCGGTAGTTCCCAGCAGTTCCCCTGTGGCGATGCCCGCACGGTTGCTTTCAAGCCCGGCCAGGCCGCAGAACCCGACCAGGCTGCAGAGCCCGGCTCGGCCACAGGCGATGACCGGCGGGGGGGAGACCGGCGCGTACGGGTTCCCCTGTCGCGTATCGCGCACTCGCGTTCGGGGGATAAGGCCGATACCTGCAACCTCGGGGTGGCCGCCCTGAGGCCGGAATTTTATCCCGAGCTGTTGCGTGAGGTTACCGCCGAGCGCGTGGCCGCGTGGTTTTCCTCTCTCGTGAAGGGGCCGGTTACGCGTTACCGTCTGGACAACCTGGATGCCGTTAACTTCGTGATGCAACGGTCCCTGGGCGGTGGCGGGACGGTGTCTCTGCAGCTCGACAGCCAGGGTAAGACTTTTGCCCAGGGGATTCTCGCTATGGAAGTGGAAATCGCAGCTGAACTGGCCGACTCGCTATGAGCGTTGTCGAGGTAGACCGGCGGGGGCGGGCGGGGTGGTTGATAATAAACCGGCCCGATGTACGCAACGCCCTCAACGATGAAGTCGCAGCGCAACTCGGCGCCGGGTTGGACGCCTTTGAGGCCGACCCCGAGGTCCGGGTGGTGGTACTTGCGGGCAAGGGCACTGCCTTCTCGGCCGGTGCCGACTTGAACTTCATGAAAAAAATGAAAGCGGCCGACCGCCAGGCCAACCAGCGCGACGCTCTTGGCCTTGGCAGTCTTTTCCACCGTGTATCCTCCCTGGCCAAACCTGTGGTGGCCTGTGTAAACGGTCCGGCACTGGGGGGTGGGGCCGGCCTGGTGGCGGCCTCCGACATCGTGGTTGCCGAGGAGGGGGCCTTCTTTGCCTTCAGCGAGGTTCGCCTAGGCCTGGTGCCTGCCGTGATATCGCCCTTTTGCCTGCGCCGCCTCGGGCCGGCACTTACGCGCAGGCTCTTTCTGAGCGCCGAACGCTTCAACGCGACTCAGGCAAAAGCCTGGGGCTTTGTGGATGAGGTGGCCAGTGGACAGGAGGCCCTGGACGCGGCCGTAGGTGCTGTGGTTGAGAGCCTTTGCCGGGGGGGACCCAAAGCCCTGGCCGAAGTGAAGACCCTGCTCGACCGGGTGGTGGTCCTTGGCAGTGAGGAGGTACTCGAATTCACGGCAGAAGTGATTGCCAGGTTGCGTGTATCCGAGGAGGCTGAGGCCGGGATGTCGGCATTCCTGGACAAAGAGCCGGCGCCGTGGGTTGAGAAAAAATGATTTTCGGCTAGCCAGGGGATTCCCCGGCGTGCAATGATGAGACTTAAGTGGCGCAGTTAAACGACAGTGTCGTCCTTGTAGACGACGAGCCCAATATTCGCGAGACCGTGGCTTTCATCCTTGAGGCCGAGGGCGTGGAGGTGGAGACGGCCGCCGATGGCAGCCAGGGGCTGGCCGCGGTGCGACGCATTAAACCCAAGGTTTTGCTGCTCGACGTAATGATGCCGCGCATGGACGGCTACGAAGTCTGCCGTGAAATCCGTTCGGACCCGGAACTGAGGGGGATTTTCATCGTGGTGCTTACCGCCCGGGGACAAAAGGCCGATGAGCTTGAGGCTCTCGGCGTGGGTGCGGACCTGTACATGTCCAAACCCTTTGATGATGAGGTCGTACTTGAGGTGATACGCGACGTGTTTGCGGGCAAGCGTGTGGCCACCAAGGGGCTGCCGGCCGACAACGGCTAGCGCCGGGCTCAGGCCTCTTCGGGTTCTATGGTTCCGAGCAGGGCTTCGGCCGCCTGCAAGTCTCCATCAATAGCGATCTTTTCACTGGCCACGGCCTGGCGGCCGTCCAGGTCACCATCGGCCATGGCTATCAGATCCTCGGCCGACAAGGTCAGCGTGACGTCGGCTTCACCTTGGTAGCCTTGTTCTATGCTGGCCTGACCGTCGTTGGTGGTAAGCAGAAAACTCAACCCCGTCTCTCCGGAAAGCTGGAAGAGGTAGGTCTTTTTCTCGACGGCACCACGGGCGCCTTTGTTGCGGAAGGCTTCGAATATCTCGTCGAGCCTTTCCCGGGTGCTGGGCTGTGCTACTTCGGTCTCAGGCGTTTCCATCCCCGGACTTTTATACCAGAGGGGTTTGGAAATGAAGCCGCGGACGCTAAGATGTCGCCGTGAGAGCATGGATGCCGATGAGGGTAGCAAAGAGATTGGCCGGCGCCCTGTTGCTGGCCGGTCTGGCTGTGGCCATGACGGGGCCGGTCCCCTGGGCACAGGCGGACTCCAATAAGGGACTCAGCCCCGAAGAAACGGTAAGAAGCTATCTGTCGGCTCTGCAGGGTAGCCGCTTTGCCGAGGCCTACGACTACGTGTCCTCAGCCATGACCCGGGGCAAGGACAGGGAAGTGTGGGCCAAAGAGCAGCAATATATAGTACAGTTCGGCGAGATTAAGATTTTCGACTTCAAGGTATTCCCGGCTGTTATAGTCGGGGACAAGGCCAGAGTCCCCAATATCCTCAAGTCCCAGGACAAGTACTTAAACCAACTCGGATTGGACGAATATGAGATCTACGAGTTGATTCGTGAGAACGACAGCTGGCGCATAGACCAACAGACCCTGGTCCAGGGGGGAGAGAGAGAGGAGTATTTCCGCGATCATCCACCCGCTCCCGAGGCCAAGTCGATTGACAACACCTCGAAGGGGCTGTAAACGGATCAATCTCGCTCTAAGCGTTGGCCCGGTCTACGCTTTTCTTTTAAGGAGACCTGCATGAATTTCGGAAACCTTGCAGCCCGCCGCTTTGCCTTGGTGGTAGCGGCCGTTGCCATACTCGCTTCGGGTTGTCACGGCAGCCAGGAGTGGGAACCACTGACAACGCAGAAGATCTACGTCCAGGACAAGTTCTACGACGTAGCCCCGCTTGGCCCCACCAGGGCTATCGTGGTCGGTTACGGAGGCAAGATTCTTGAGACCTCCGACTCGGGCCTGTCGTGGAATGCCATTGATGCCGGCACCGACTTTGCGCTTTTCAGCATCGATTTTGCCAGCGACAAAGTCGGTTGGATCGTAGGTCAGGAGGGTCTGATTCTGAAGACCACCGACGGCGGCGAGAGTTGGCAGCGCCAACGGGGCGAGGTCTACATGGGCGACGACTGCCGTAGTCCGGCCCACCGTGAAGGGGTGTTCGAGGAGTGTCGCCAGGAAAAAGAGGCGACCTCGGAAATCCTACGCAGCCTGCAAAGCAAATCCTCCAAGGAAGACCTGGGCATTCCCCCCGAGCGCATCGAAAAGGAGTGTCGTCAGGCAGTGAGGGAGAAGTGTTCGGAAGCCTACCTCTTTGCCGTCAGCGTTATTGATGAGAACAACGTGGTAGCTATCGGCGATCGTTCGGTACTCACCCGTACCCGCGATGGCGGACGTACCTGGACCACCGAAACTCTGACTTTCATCGATCCCGATATGAGCCCCGACTGGTTGCTGGCTTTCGAGGATCCGGTTCTCTACGACGTGGAGTTCCTGGACTCTCGCAATGGCTACGTGGTGGGAGAATTCGGCAAGATTTATCACACGTTGGATGGCGGCGAGAGTTGGACACAACAGCATAAATCATTGATGGACGAAACTATCTTTGATGTGCTCGATATGCCCACGCTCTTTGACGTCGAGTTTCTGGACGAGAAGAACGGCATGGTCGTGGGGCTTGATGGCCGTGTAGGTATAACCACCGACGGTGGCCAGGACTGGAACTTCGTACCCACCAACGTAGACGACTTTACCGACCCATTCTATGCCGGAGCCATACAGGAGAACGGCGTGCTGTGGGCGGTGGGTGCTTCGGGGCAGATCGTGATCTCGGAGCCCGGGGCTGAATTTCAGCGGGGCAGCCTCGGTGGCTCGGTTAACAGTTGGTTGCGGAGAATACGTTTTTACGACCAGGACCATGGCTGGGTGGTTGGCGGATTTGGTCTGATAATGAATACTAAGGACGGCGGTAAGACCTGGTACCGGCGTTTCGGCTGAAGGGTCTAATAAGAAGATGAGCAGGGAAAGCAAAAAGGCACTCTACCTCCTGGGCGAACGTCTCATACATTACCGTACTCCCGTCAGCGTCATAGTACTGCTGGTTACGATGTGGTTTGGATGGCACGCATCCAACCTCGTCATGGTAACGAGCTTCGGCGAGTTGTTGCCTAAAGACCATCCGTTCATCAAGATTCACGATAAGTACGCAAAAAATTTCGGGGGCGCCAACAACATCGTAGCTATGGTTGACGTGGAAGACGGCAACCTGTTTTCCGTCGAGCGTCTGGCCCTGATCTACCTCATAACCGAAGAGATCGACAAGATCTATGGCGTAAACCACAACCAGATCGACTCTATCGGCCACCGCACTACCCGCCATCTGGCGGTTGCCGCCGGTGGAACGCTGAGGTCGGAACCGGTCATGATCGGCATCCCCCGCAGCCAGACCGAAGCGAACAAGATCCGCCGCATCGTTCACAACTCGGAAAACATATACGGCATTCTCATCTCCCTAGACGACAAGGCCGCTTTGGTTCGTGCCAACTTCATCGAGGGGCGTCTCGACTACCGTCGTATCTTCAACGATATGAACGAGCGGGTTATCATTCCCCACACCACGGGTTGGATCGGTGCCCAGATGTCGAACATCGATCCCGACCGGGCGGCCGCCTATGATGTTGAAAAAGGCACCGGGGTTATCGTTAAGCGGGTGTTCCCCGGCAGCGCAGCTGAGATTGCGGGGTTAAAGCGTGGCGACGTTCTTACCAGTCTCAACGGCGAGACTCTGCTGCAGCGTTGGGACGTCGGGGCGGCGGCGGCCGAGGCCGGCGACGGAGGCATCGAGCTTGGCTATAAGCGCGACGGTGAGGCCGGCACTCTGACCGTTCGCGGGGCCGGTGCAGACATCGACGTCTGGGTGGCCGGTGAGCCGCGACTGTACGGTTGGGTCTATCACTATTCCGGGGAGATTCTCTGGATCTTTGTTTCTGCAACCATTTTTGTATGGGTGTTGCTTTACCTCTACTTCCACGATTGGCGCGGAGCCTTGCGCCCCACAATTACCGGGGTGTTGGCGGCGATCTGGGGACTGGGGTTCATTGATCTCATAGGTCTGGCTCTGGACCCATTGGCCCTTGTGGTGCCGTTCTTTATTACGGCGCGTGCCGTAAGCCACTCGGTGCAGATGCACGATCGCTATTACGAAGAGTACCACCGCTGCAACTACAACAAACACGAAGCCATCGTGGGCTCCTTTGCCGAACTGTTCGTGCCCACTTTGTCGGGAATTATTACCGACGCCCTGGGGGTCCTGGTCATCATCCTGGTTCCCATCGTCATGTTACAGAAGTTGGCCATCACGGCATCGTTCTGGATCCTGGCGATTACGGTTTCCGAGCTACTGTTGAATCCGATTATCTACGACCTCCTCAAGGCTCCCGATGCAGACATCGTCCACAAGCGCAGCGAAGGGCATTTCTACCGGCTTATCGAGTGGTTCGCCTCTATGACCCTGAGCAAGCGTGGTCGGATTATTACGGTTGTGTTCTGGATCGGGGTGTCGGTTGTGTGTGCCACCCAGTGGACCAAGCTCACTATCGGCGACCCGACGGCGGCTTCCCCGCTCCTGTACGCCGACTCTCCCTACAACGCTTCCCACACCAAGATTCAAGGCAAGTTTGGCGGGGTGGAACCGCTTATTATCGTGGCCGAGGGCTACGACAAGAACGCCATGAAGGATCCCCAGAGCCTCAAGGCTATGGAGAACTTCCAGCGCTATCTCGAGCGCGACGTCAGCGTGGGCTACAGCTTCTCACTGTCGGACATTATTCGTGCCGTCAACAGTGTCTTTCATGAACTTGAGCCCAAATGGGGGATTATTCCGAGCAGTTGGATTGATATCGGCGGACTGTTCTTCATCTTTTTCTCGGGTTCTCCGCCTACCGAAACGGCAAAATTCGTTACCACCGATTACCAGACGGCCCATGTAACGTTCTTCTGTCGCGACCATAAGGGCGAGAACATCGCGCGTATTATCGCTCGCTGCGAAGAATTCATTGCCGACGAAAACAACCAGATGGACAAAGCTTCGTTCAAGCTGGCCGGTGGCCTCATCGGTGTGCTTGCGGCTGCGAACCAGGAGCTTTTGAAGAACGACATCTGGATGAACGCCCTCGGTTTCGGGACCATCTATCTCGTCCTGCTGTTTACCTACCGTTCGTTCGTGTCGGGCCTCATCATGCTCCTGCCGCTGATAGCGTCGAACTTTGTTATCAACGCCTACATGGGTTGGAAGGGGATGGGGATCAATATCAACACCTTGCCCGTGGTCACAGTGGGGGTGGGCTTCGGTATCGACTATGGTCTCTACATAGTGAGCCGTTCGATCGAATCGTACTTTGATTTGGAGGGCCAATACTCCGAGGACCAAAACGACGAACGTGTCATGCAGGCCGTGTACAAGGCCATGATCACGGCTGGTAAGAACGTAACCTTTGTGTCGGCCACGATGATCTTCTCGACACTGTTCTGGACGGTATCGAGGATTCGTTTCGACGCCGAGATGGGATTGCTTCTCGCCATCTGGATGACGATCAGTTGGGCGGCTTCGCTGACGCTGCTGCCGGTGGTTTTAACTATTGTTAAACCCAAGTTCATCCAGCGGCGCCCAGCGATAGACGCCTGAGGTAAGGCCTCCTGGGCATCCGGAGGCCGCGGCCATGATCGAGGTAAGCGGTTTAACCAAAGACTACGGTTTAAACCGTGCCGTCGACGGCGTCTCTTTCCGTATAGAGAAAGGTGACATCGTGGGACTGCTGGGGCCAAACGGTTCGGGCAAGACCACAATCATGCGCATGCTTACGGGCTTCTTCGCGCCCACGGCGGGGAGCTGCCGTGTGGCCGGGATCCCGCTGGCGACCGACCCCGTATCTGCCCGCCGCAAGATCGGTTATCTTCCCGAACGAGTGGCGCTTTATCCCGGCATGCGGGTCAAGCACTTTCTGGCCTTTGCCGCCGCTGTGCGCGAAGTGCCCCGTTCTTCTGTAGGCCAACACGTCGAAGAGGTTCTGGAACTCTGCGGACTTACCGATGTGGCTTCGCAACACATCGGTAAGCTTTCCAGGGGCTACAACCAGCGCGTCGGGATAGCCCAGGCCATCATCCACCGGCCCGAGGTGTTGATTCTCGATGAGCCCACCGTGGGTCTGGACCCGCGGCAGATCGTCGACATCCGTGCCTTGATAGGCCGCCTGGCCGGTCGCGCCACTGTGCTGCTGTCAACCCATATCCTTCCCGAGGTAAGCGCCATATGTAACCGCGTTCTCATCCTCGACCGCGGCCGACTGGTGGCCTCGGATACCGTGGCGGGGCTCAGCGCACGAACCGCGGGCCGCGGCGAGGTGTTGGTCAGACTCAATGGCCCCGAGGATGAGGCCGTAGCCCTGGCCGCTTCGATCGACGGGGTGCGTGGGACTTCGGTGAGGCCACGTTCGAGCGGCGGGGTGGTAGAACTGATTGTCAGCACAGAGCCGGGCTGTGAGGTGATATCAAAGCTTGCCGAGGCCGTGGTGGCAAAAGGCTGGCCTTTGCTCGAACTCAGTCCCCGCACGCTGAGTCTCGAAGAGCTGTTTGTCGAAATTCTGGAAGAGGGGGAGGAGCAGTGAACCGTTTTCTGGCCCTTGTCGGCAAAGAACTCCACTCTTTTTTCGCCGCCCCCCTGGTCTATTTTGCCGCCGGTGTATTCCTGGTTCTGTCGGGGTATTATTTCTTCACCGACCTCAACGCCATGGTGACCTTTGGTTTTGGCGAGTCCATCACCGAGCACCTCTGGCAGCGGGTCTACAACGATATCGTCGGGGTCATGATTACGGTGGTGCCGTTGGTTACCATGGGGGTCTACGCCGAGGAGAAGTCGCGCGGTACGATGGAGCTTCTCTACACGGCACCACTCCGCGACGGTGAGATTCTGGCGGCCAAGTTTATTGCCTGTATGTCCGTGTTTCTCGTGATCATCGCCTCCACCACCCTGTACCCGGTTATGATCTACGGGATTGCGCCCTTCGACGTCTCTCAGCTCGTCGCCGTCTACCTGGGCCTTTGCCTGTTGATGGGGGCGATGGTGATGATCGGGGTGCTCATATCCTCTCTGACTCAGACCCAGTTGATCGCCGCCATGTTTACCTACGGGGTGATTCTGTTGCTCTGGAACCTGACCTGGAACGAGGCCGCTGTGCCCAACAACCTGCTCGGGGTGATATCGCAGATCTGCGCCTACACCCACTACGAGTCCTTTGCCCGTGGGGTCATAGACTTAAAGGACGTGGCCTATTTTGTGGCTATCATGGTGTTTGCCGGATTTCTGACCATGCGCTCGATGGAATCCCGGCAATGGCGGGGGCGGCGTTGATGTCCAGGGGGTGGACCAAATGGCTGCAGTTGGGGCTGGCCAGCGTGGGCCTGTTGGCCCTGCTCACGGGTCTGGTGGCAGTGTCCTATGTACACAACGTCCGCTGGGACCTCAGCAGCGGCCAACGCTTTACCCTGTCCGACTACGGGCTGGGAGTTTTAAGAAACCTTGACCGCAAGGTGCACATCACTTCCTTTATAAGAACCCAGGACACCCGCAATCCTTTTCTCAAGGATCTTCTGTGGCAAGCCGCCCACGAAAGCCCATACCTCAGCTACGAAATGGTCGATATAAACCGCCACCCGGCTGTTGCCACGAGTCGTGGGGTGCACACCTACGGTGCATCGATAGTGGAGAGCGACTCGAGGCGGGCGGATTTCAGCCAACCCACCGAAACCCAACTGATCTCGGCAATCGTACACGTCACCCAACCGCCCAAAAAAGTTTACGTCTGGCAGGGCCACGGCGAGTGTAGTATGGCCGACACCCATCGCCGCAACGGTTGTTCGGGTATGCGCGATGCCATCTCTACCGAATTCTACGAGGTTGGTACGCTGTCGCTGCTCGCCGGCAACCAGGTGCCGGCCGATGCCACGGTGGTTGTCATTCCGGGGCCACGCAGCGACCCGCTCGAAGAAGAACTCCTGGGCCTGGCCGCCTATCTGGACCGGGGCGGTAAACTGTTGGTGATGTTGGAGCCCTTCCGTACGACGGCGCTGGCGGCTCTGCTCGGCCGCTACGGTATTGAAGTCGGCCAGGACGTGGTGCTCGACCCCGACCACCGTCTGTCCGGAGGTGAGGCCATCTCGGCGGTGGTAAAAGACGTAAACCACCGCCATCTGCTG
>JAYGCL010000037.1:0-4846 GCA_046583365.1 Deltaproteobacteria bacterium | reverse complement strand
TCTTGTGCACGTAGGCCTGGTGGCCGGTGTCCCAGAGGATGGCATCACGGGGGCTGTCAAAGACCCGGTGCAGGGCCAGGGTGAGTTCGACCACGCCCAGGTTGGAGCCCAGGTGGCCGCCCGTGCGGCCTACCACCTCGACGATACGCTGGCGGATTTCGACGGCCACCTGCTCTAACTCCTGGGGGGAGAGAGAGGCCAGGCCCTCGGGGAGCTTGAGTGAATCGAGCAGCATATGGGCGAAAAACCTCGCTGAGACTAGGGCTAAACAGGGGCCTTTGCCAATCAGTATGGACTGGGGAGTCTGGACGCGCCTGCCGGAGTTTCCTATGACGCCCCCGTCGTTGAACCCTCGTCGCCTGGGGGGTTATACCCCTACTATGCGTGACCCCTATACCCGGCGGCTGGTGTCTTTCCTGTACGCGTGTGCCATGGCGTTGCTGGCCCGTGTGGCCGTAAAGGATAAGGAGCGCAACAGGGCCAAACAGGAAGCGGCCGAGCGGGCCGCCCACGGGGCAACCCGCGGGCAATAACCACCCGGCCTGAAACTCTGTTCCTAAGCCCCCGCGCCAACCGCCAACTGCGGGATAACCGAATCGGCCAGCATCAGCCCGCGGCGGGTAAGACGAACCCGCCCGCCACGACGCTCAACAAGACCGCCCGAGCACATCTGCCCCAGAGAAGGTGCGGCGGTGGCCAACTCGACGCCGAAGGTGCGGGCAAACTCGGCCTCCTCAAGGCCGTCTGAAAGCCTCAGGGCCAGCATTATAAACTCACTGCTGCCCTGGTCGCGGCTGAGAGACTCGCTCTCTTCGGTCCAGCCACCGTCCTTGGCGGCCATGTAGAGCGCGGGCAGGCGCAGGTCTTTGTAGCGGTGGCCGGCCGTGGCGCCGTCTCCCACTGCCCCGTCGCCTGCCGTCTGGCGCCAGAACCCGTGGGCGCCGGCACCCAGCCCCAGGTAGTCGCGCCAGCTCCAGTAGGCCAGGTTGTGGCGGGAGCGGTGACCGGGGCGGGCGAAGTTGGAGATTTCGTACTGGCCGTAGCCGCTCTGGCCAAGCAGGTCTATGGCCAGGTCGTACATGTCGGCCTCGCGGTCGTTGCCGGCCGCCTCAAGCCGCCCGTCGGCCACCATGGCCGTCATCGGTGTGCCCTGCTCGTAGGTAAGGTTGTAGGCCGATACGTGGTCCACACCCACGTCGACCAGACACTCAAGGTCACTGCGCCACTCGGCCACGGTTTGTTCGGGGACGGCGAAGATAAGGTCGCAGGAAAGGTCATCGAAGCCGGCCTTGCGCGCTGCCGCCAGAGCCGCACGGGTGTCGGCGGCGTTGTGCAGGCGGCCCAGGGTTTTTAAGTGCCGGTCGTTAAAGGACTGGCCGCCCAGGCTGAGGCGGTTTACTCCGGCCTCGTGAAATCCCTGCAGACGCTCGAGGCCCCCGCCTTCGAGGCTGCCCGGGTTGGCCTCCAAGGTTACCTCGGCACCGTCGTCCAGGCCGAAGAGTTTGTCCAGATGCTCGAGCAGACTGCCGATGGCCGTGGGCCCGAACAGCGAGGGCGTACCGCCGCCGAAAAACACGCTGTCCACACCACGGCCCTGCCACTGGGGCTGGTCGGCCCACCAGGACATCTCGCGCATGAGAGCCGCGCAGTAGTCAGACTCTGGAACCGTGGCGACCGCATAGGTGTTGAAGTCGCAGTAGGGGCACTTGCGGCGGCAGTAGGGCAGGTGGAGGTAGACGGAAAACGCTTTAATGGTACTTGCGCATAACGGCCGCCACCACGCCGCGAATCTGCAGGTCGCGGTCGCGTACGATGATGGGCGAGTAGGCCGGGTTGGCCGGCTCCAGGCGTACGGCACCGTCGCTCTGGCGGTAGAAACGCTTGACGGTTACCTCGTCGTCTATGCTGGCTACCACCATGTCGCCGTTGTTGGGCTGGGGGCGTTCCTCGACCAGGATGTAGTCGCCGTCCAGAATACCCTCGTTGATCATCGAGTCGCCGGTTACCTGCAGGGCATAGGTGTTGCGGCGGCGCACCAGGCTCTCGGGTACCTCGATTGAGTCGTTGCCTTCGATGGCTTCAATCGGCTGTCCGGCTGCGACCCGTCCCAGCAGCGGCAGTTCCACGGCCCGTGGGCGCCGCCGTTTCTCTACCAGTTCAATGGCGCGGCTGTGGTTCCAGCGGCGCCGGATAAGCCCCTTGCTCTCCAGGTTGGAGACGTGCTTGTGGACGGTGGCCATCGAGCGGAGCCCGAAGTGCGTGCCGATCTCCTCCAGCGTGGGCGCATAGCCGTGGTCGCCTATGGTTTCCTCTATAAAATCGAAGATCTCTCGCTGCCTTTTGGTAAGAGTCACCCGCTTCCCCCCTCCCGGACGTTTAGAACGGCTATATGCTAGGCGAACGAAGAGCGAAAATCAATGCCCGTGGCGCAACTACCCTGGGACTGGCCGACCCGGGCCGGTTGCGGCCCCCCCCGCCCTTGGCTTACGATAAAGGACGCCCGCATGATGCAGCTTCCAACCACCTACCGCGCCGGCCTGGCCCTGGCCCTGCTGCTCTGTGCCGCAACGGCCCAGATGGCCCGGGCCTCGGTTCTTGACCCTCCCTGCGGGGACCCCGACAACAGCGGGGCCATCCTGGCCGCCGATGCCCTGACTACGCTCAAGGTCGCCGTCGGGCTTGCGACCTGCGACCTGTGTCTGTGCGACGCCGACAACAGTGGGGCCATATTGGCTTCCGATGCCCTGGCCGTGCTCAAAAAAGCCGTGGGCCTCGGCGAGGTCAGCTGTCCGGCCTGCCCCGAGGTCACCTGTAACGGTGGCTACGAGGGCCACGGCTCTGCTTGCGTGGACAGCGACGAGTGCTCGGCCGACTCCTCTATTTGTGACGGCATACACTCGGGTGCGTGTGTAAACGTTGCGGGCTCCTATTCGTGTGCGGTTGAGTGCACCCAGACGGCCTTCGAGGCGGCCCTTGCTTCATCCGACTGTGGCCTGCCCACCGGCATCATCACGTTCAACTGCTCGGTCACCACCATTACGATAGACAATGCCGCCGATGCTTCGCCGCGCGCGACCGACTGCGACAATATGACCATCGACGGTCTGGCCAGCGACATAACCTTCGAGCTCAGCCCGGCCTGTTATGACGCGGCCGGCGTCGACTGTCCCGATGGTGACGGTGGTGCCGGCTTTCTGATCCTCAAGGGCGACGGTAACACCGTGCGCAACTTGACAGTCAAAAATTTCTTCGAGGGCATCCGCGTAAAAGGCGACGGCAACAGAGTGGGCGACATGACCTTCGACCGTCAATGCTCCGAGTCGCTGCTAAACGACGCCTCGGCCAGCGGCAATGTGTTTAGCGACTCCACCATTACTAATGGCTGCGACCGCTGCGCCAGCGGCTACGGTGACCGTGGGCTTGTAAGCTCGGCCAACCCGGCCAGCAGCGACTACTACAGCGCGGTATTTGACGGCTTGAGCTTTGACGGTTGCGCTCAACCTTTGCGATTGGGCAACGGCGGCCGTTTTCTGGTAACCGACACGACCATGACCGCCACCGATGCGACCTCCTATGACTGCGACGGCCCGGTCTTTACCAGCAGCGGCGCCAGCGAGTACCCAGTGGTCTACTTCCAGCACAACAGTCTCAGAAAGTGCCGCAACGGGCTTAAGGTGGCCGGTTATGCCGAGGTCCGTCTTATCGGCAACCAGGTCTCCGACTGCACCAAGCGTGGCGTGTTTGTCAAGGCCAATGCCAGGGCCAGCCTCTGGCAGAACCAGATAACCGGTAACGGTGGCGCCACCTCTTCGGACGGCGGCGAGGGCGGGGTGGTGGTAAGCGGCACGGCCCAGATCGACCTGGGCGGCGGTAGCATCAGTATTGACGGCGTGGACGTAAGCAGCGGCGGGGCCAACACGCTTTGCAACAATGAGAACTCCTCGTCTTTGCCCGCCGATTTAAACAACCTCAGCTCGCCCGCGGTTACTGTGAGCGCCGAGAATAACTACTGGTGCGATGCCGACCCCTCAGACCAGGTCATCGGCATCGTTGACCACGACCCTCTGCTCTCTTCCCAGCCTGACTGCGGTGATGGCCAGACTTCGAGCGGCCTGGAAGAGTGTGACGACGGCGCTTCAAACAGTGACTCCAAGGTTGATGCCTGCCGCCGTACCTGTGTGGCGGCGGTCTGCGGTGACGGTGTGACAGATACTGGCGAGGTCTGCGACGACGGCAGCGCCAACAGCAATACCACGGCCGATGCCTGCCGTGGCAACTGCAGCACGGCCTCTTGCGGTGACGGCACAGTGGACACGGGCGAGGCTTGCGACGACGGCAGCGCCGCCAACAGCAATACCACGGCCGATGCCTGCCGCAACGATTGCAGTGCGCCTTTTTGCGGTGACGGCATAGTGGACACTGGCGAGGTCTGCGACGACGGCGCTTCAAACAGCGATACGGTGGCCGATGCCTGCCGCAGCGATTGCAGTGCGGCCTCTTGCGGTGACGGCACGGTGGACACGGGCGAGGTCTGCGACGACGGCGCTTCAAACAGCGACACGGTGGCCGACGCCTGCCGTGGCGACTGCAGTGCGGCCTCTTGCGGTGACGGCACAGTGGACATAGGCGAGGCCTGCGATGATGGCAACGCCGACAACACCGATGACTGTATTGATAACTGTGAGGCGGCCCGCTGCGGCGACGGTTACACGCGGACCGGTGTGGAAGAGTGCGACGACGGCAATTCGGACAACACCGACACCTGCCTCGACACCTGTGTGGCGGTTACTACCACGACCACCACCACTCTGGGCGCATCAACCACCTACGACGTCACCTTTACGGT
>JAYGCL010000084.1:0-3621 GCA_046583365.1 Deltaproteobacteria bacterium | reverse complement strand
GCCACGGGTTTTGTGCTCGACAACAACGTACTGATTATTGCCGGCGCATTGGACGGCGCTTCGGGATTCATTTTGTCGATTGTGATGAGCAGGGCCATGAACCGTTCCTTTGCCAACGTCGTGTTCGGTGCCTTTGGCAAGGTGGACAAAGAGGCTGTCGAGGCCGCGGGTGAAATCGGGGGCGGCGACGTCAACGAGGCCAGCGTGGGAGACGCGGCCATGCTTCTGAGCGGTGCCCAGTCGGTCATCATCATTCCCGGCTACGGTATGGCCGTGGCCCAGGCCCAGCACGCGGTGCGCGAGCTTGTTGAACACCTCGAGGCCGAAGGGGTAACGGTCAAGTATGCCATCCACCCCGTGGCCGGACGTATGCCTGGGCACATGAACGTGCTGCTGGCCGAGGCCGATGTGCCCTACGACCACCTCTTCGAACTCGAAGAAATAAACGAGGAATTCTCCTCTACCGATATAGCCCTGGTGGTGGGTGCCAATGACGTTGTCAATCCCGCGGCCAAGAACACACCGGGGAGCCCGATCTATGGCATGCCGGTTATGAACGCCGACCAGGCCCGTACCTGCATAGTTTTAAAGCGCAGTATGCGCCCCGGCTTTGCCGGCATTGAGAACGAACTGTTCAGTATGCCGAACACCGTGCTGGTGTTTGGCGATGCCAAAGATTCTCTGACCAAAATCGCCGAACAGTTGGCGGTTTAAGAGCCTCAAAAAAGCCCCCCTGCCATGCTTATGACAGGGGAGCTTTCTCGAATTACGGACAGTTTGAGCCGCCGGGCAGCTCATGGGGTGTGATGCCGTCAGGGCATACCCCGTAGTAGTCGAAGTTGATCATCACCCGTCCCGGCCCCGGCAGCCCACCGGCTGCGTTTATAGAGGCCGAGGCCGTCGGCGGAACGCAGAAAGTCGAGGCCATGTCGGCCCCATGGGGGCTGGGGTTTCCCTGGCCCACGACAGGGTTGAGGAAGCAGTTGCGGGCCTGCTGCAGGGAGCAACTGCCGCAATCCCCGCCGTTGCAGATTGAGTCGATGGCGTCGCAGTCTGCGTCCGTTATGCAAGGCAGGAAACCCTTGCCGGTGGCGCGCACCTGTCCGTCGCAGTACTGATCGACCGGACCGGCCGTGCATATACCCTCGTTGTCGCCGCTGGGGTCGGCGCTACAGTTGCCGTCGGCACAGCCGTTGGGGAGGCTGTCGATGCCGGTACCCATGCTTGAGCAGGTCCCGGCTCCAACCGCCGTGCACTCGGCATCCGAGTTGCACGGCAGAGTGGTGTCTCCCGAACACACCGCACAAGCGCAGTCCAGGGTGTCGAGCAGGCCGCAGTCGACATCAAATCCCAGCGATGACGTGCCGTGGGTGAGGCCTAGGATTATTTTCAGGCCAGCCCCCGAGAAGTTGCTGATGGGGTCGGGGGGGCAGTCAAGGCTTGAGTCTCCGAAGGTCGGGTGATTGGCCGTTACCGAACACGACAGCCCGTCTCTCGTCCCGCCGTTGCAAACCTCGCCCTCACAGGTGGGGCAGGGCTGGGTCTGCGATATACCGCCATGGACGAGCGAGGCTATGGATACGGTGCATGCGCCATCGCAGACCCCCGTACCGGCGTCGCAGGAACAGTCCAATTCCTGGGTGATCTGGCTGACCACGCAGACCGGAGTTCCCGAAGAGCTCAGGGACAGCGGTGGTCCGAAGAAACACTCGCAGGTAGCCCCGCCGCAATCGTCGTTGTCGGCTGCAAAGGGCTCGTCGCAAACCTGGGTGGGGTCATTGTCGCAGCGGCAATAGCCGGGGCTCGGGTCTGTGGTGGTAACACAGTTCGCACAGTCGGCATCGCAGGCCAGCAGTACACCACTCTGGAAGCCGTCGATTATGTCCACGTCGTGGGCCGTGCCAAGCCAGCCGGTGTCGAGTTGGGCGTTGGTTATCTGCTCGCCATAACCGGCGCGGAACAGCACGGGGGCGCTGGTAGGGCAGACCCCGGGCAACTCAAAAGCGGCGGCCACCAGGCCGGCGCCCGTTTTGTTGGCGATGTTGCCCACGCAGTCCTTCAGTCCCGCGGAATCATCGGCGCAGGAGGCGGCCTCATTGGCGTCTTCCTTGCTGAGCGCCCCACAGGCCTTATCAATACCCGAGAGCAGTTTGGCGGCGGCCTTGGCGATCTTGCCGCGGGGGTCGTTGCCACCCTGGCTCCATACGTCGGTACTGCCACCCTTGTCGTCGCCAGCCTGGGCCTTGCCCAGCTCCTTGGCATAAGTAGCCACCAGTTTGGTGTAGCCCTTGGCTATGGTGCCATGGCACTTGTTGACGCCCTTGCCGGGCTTGGATTTAAGGTAGGCGGCATTCGGGCTGCCGAGCAGTTCGGCGGCGGTGGATTCCACCAGCGCGTTGGCCAGGCCCACCAGGCAGGCACCCAGTTCGGCGAAGTCGTCGATGCCGTCGCTGGCGCCGCCGTCATCGGTAGTCTGAGCCGGGCTGGGGCAGCGGGGGAAGTTGGCCAGTACGGCCGAATAGACAACGCCGGACTTCTTGTCCTTGCACTTGCTCTTGGGGCCGTCGAGGCTGCCCAGAAACTTTCCCAGGGCCTTGGGAACTTTGTTCTTGATGTCGGCCGCAGCGATGCTGTTGCAGGCGATGGAGGCCGAAATCTTGCCCTTGTCACGGGACTTGTGGCAGCCGCCGATAGCCTTGTTGGCTGTGGACACGTACTTACCAAGCCCCTTGGCTATAGTCGCGCGGCACTTTGCCTCGCCCTTATTCCAGGCGCCGGCATCGGTGGCCGGTAGAAGCAGGACCAAGGCTACGAACAGTGAGACCGGGACGGCAAACGAGAAAATCTTCATCTCTCTACTCCTCCGAGTGTGTGCTTGGCTGAGGCTACGGGACCGGAGGAGGTTTTGTCAAGGAATTTTTTGAGGCCGTACCCCCCCCTTTGGGGGGCTCAAAAGAAAACCCCCGTGCCACATGGGGCGACACGGGGGTTTTGGGGTCTCGCTGCGGGCCGGCCGGCCCGCAGCGAGAATTCGGTTATCGCTTCAGCGATTCACTGTTAGTTGCAGTTAGAGCCTCCCGGAGCGTTCATGGCCGTGCCATCGGCACACTCTCCAGTGAACGTGAAGTTGGTCGTGAGAGCACCCGGACCAGGCGTCCCGGCGGCCAGATTCACGCCCGAGTTGCTTCCCGGCGGCACGCAGAAGGTGCTTACCAGGTCAGCACCATTCTGGGTAGCCGAACCACTGAGCGTGATCGGGTCGGAGAAGCAGGAACGGCGCGAACTCAAGTTGCAGCTACCACAGTCACCACCGGGGCACTCGCTGCTGAGTGCGTCGCAGTCCGCATCGGTCTGGCAGGTTATGATGCCAAGACCATTGGCACGTACGAGGCCGTCACAGTAGTTGTCGTCCGGTCCGGCGGCACATTGGCCGTCGCTGTCGCAGATGCCGTCCGAACAGCTGTTGGGAGCCCGCGAGGCTCCAGAGCCCTTGCTCGAGCAGGTGCCGGCTCCAACCGCCGCGCATTCGGCATCCAAGTTGCACGGGAGGGTGGTATCGCCAGAGCAAACCGCGCAAGCGCAGTCATAGGCGCCAAAGGGTGCATCGCAGGTGGTGCCGAA
>JAYGCL010000036.1:0-36777 GCA_046583365.1 Deltaproteobacteria bacterium | reverse complement strand
GCTACGCCCGCCCAACTCAGCCTCGTACTACCGCCACCACCGGGCAAGGTTGTCGTCGTGGTAGTGGTGGTAGTGGTGGCCCCGCTACAGGCTCGGCAGGTGAGACTATCAACCAGGCCGATGGCGTTCTTGAGTACCAGCAAGGCATCAGAGGCCAGGATGGCGCCGCTGTCGTCGACGTCACTCTTGCACAGGTCGCTGTAGGCCAGGCCGACGGCGGTCTTTAAGGTGATGAGGGCATCGGCGGCCAGGATGCTGCCGCTGTCGTCAACGTCGCCACAGATGCCTGATTGGGCGCCTGCTGATTGGGCAGCTGCGGAAGTGTCGTGGTTATAAAGGCCGAATATCCAGCCCCCGGTTGCCGCTGTACAGTCCACAGCAGAGCCGTCCCCACTGAAGGCTCCTCCCGTGTAGGCCACCTCCATCTGGTAGGAGCCTATGGCCGCCGCTCCCGCTGAATTCACCGTAAAGGTGACGTCGTAGGTAGTTGACGCACCCAACGTGGTGCTCGTAGTACTGGTCGTCGTGGTCGTTGTGGTGGTCGTGGTAGTCGTGGTGGTCGTCGGCGGCACAAGCACAATACAGTCACCGGCCGCGCACAGACTGATGTCGGCAATCGTTACCGTGGTGACATCATCAATGTCGGTGGCCTCTTCAAGCGTAAGTACAAAGTCCTCGGGTTCGGGGGCCTGTACGGCACTGAACTGGCAAGTAGCGATGGTGGTGCCGCCACCGGCGAAACCTAGAATCGAGACGCCCGCGAACTTGAGCAGACGGTCCTCCTCGATGTCATTGAAAGTGGCGAGGTCCCAACCCGTGGCGCTGCAGTCGACCTCAGCAGCACTGCCGGCAAAGTCTCCGCTCACCCCGCTGTAGTCAAGGGACAGTTGCAGGGAACTCAGGTTGACGTCGGCCTCCAGCACAAAGGCTATCTCGTAGGTCGGGAACAGTGTGCAATCACCCAGGCAGACGGGGCTACCGTCGCACTCCTCTACGCTATCGACCACACCGTCGCCGCAACGGGCCAGGCTGCAATCGTCGCGGCAGGCATCGGGGGTCGTGTCACTGTTGGCCTGGCCGTTGTCGCAGGTTTCCCCGCTGTCGGTCACGTCATCACCGCAGGCGGCCAGGGTGCAATCGCTACGGCAGGCATCGGGGGTCGTGTCGCTGTTGGCCCCACCATCGTCGCACTGCTCGCCGCCCTCTTTGAGACCGTCGCCGCATTCGGGCTCAACCGGGAAGGCGATGTTTAAAAGTTCGGCGTTAACCTTGCGGTGGGAGTCGAACACACAGTGGCGCAGATCCCAGGCATCAAAATCCCCTCCCGAGTAATTCTGGCAACCACCGACCTTCGCATACCCCAGAGCGTCAACATCGAGGTCCAACCTCGGCGGCGAGCAATCCGGGCACGGCGGCTGCCTTTGGCATGAGGTCGGGATGCCCAGCAACAGCCTCAGGTAGGCGGCCAATACAGAGGCGTCGGCCTGCTTGTTCCTGGTCCCATCCCCGTAGGGCGCGATGTTGTGCCGGCACTTCCACTTCGAAGACCCCTGGGCCTCCCCACGCTCCCGCTGGAACATACAACTCTGCCGCGCGCGTAGTTCACGGCTGACCATCCTGGCTCCGTGGCGACCCACCGCATCGACACACAGGTGACCGGGGTCTACGGGCACAACACAAAGGCCATCACAATCCTCATGGCCATCACAATCCTCGCCGTCGTCGCTGCTCTGGCCGCCACCGTCACAAACACTCTGGGTCACAGGATCGGGAAGACTGTCCGGATACTCGGCGGTAAGAAGACCCCCAATGCTCTGTTTCACACTGAGACGCATACAGGCGCTCAAGTCCTGATTGTCAAAAACCCCGCCGTTTGGATCAGCGCAGGTGCCGGGAAAACCAAGGGGAAGCAGACTCATGTAGCTACACTTGCGCAACACCGAGCGGTCGACCCGGGCCTCTATCTTCCGCAGCCTCTCATCGGTGGCTGCATCGCCATTGCCACCAACGCAATCGACCGGACCACCGATGCTGCCGTTCATCAGGCCCTTGTTGCAACTCTGCCGTGCCTTCATGGAACCACCGAGCATGCGGCGGGTAGACTTCATAAGCACGCGGCGGCAACGCAGTTCGTTCTGGTCGAGCGCAGCAGAGGCCGGCTCCGCCGTGACCAGAGACGCCACGAGCAAGCCGGCAGCAGCTACACCAAGACTGAATTTCCCCACCAGTTTCATACTCTATCAACAGTCCCCTCCCCGCAGCGGGCGAAGGATGGGGCACCTTAGGCCTAGTACTATAGACTTAGGCCACTGTGAGTATGCGGCTATCCTCCTTCTCCTGTCAATCAAAAACCCCCTAGGTATAACCCTGATACGAAGCATTTTACCCCCCATCGGGGGGGTAAAATGTGCGCCCTTACTCAAACTTTTTGACTGAGGCGGATTCAAGAGCTAACACACCCTCTTTCGAGTCCCCATGACCCCACTTCGTGGAACCAGAATTGTGGAGCTGGCAGGCCTGGCTCCGGCCCCCTATGCGGGCATGATCCTGGCCGATTTCGGCGCTGAAGTAATACGTGTCGACCGGGCTCCGGCCGGTGGCGGGGCCTTTGACGCCACCCGTGACTTTCTCGCCCGCGGCAAACGCTCGGTAGGGATAAACCTCAAAGACCCGCGCGGAGTCGACCTGCTCATTCGCCTGCTGGAAACAGCCCACGTGCTGATCGAACCGTTTCGTCCCGGCGTCATGGAGAAGCTCGGTCTCGGCCCGGACCTTGTTCTGGAAAGAAATCCAAAACTCGTCTACGCCCGTCTTACCGGTTGGGGACAGTCTGGACCTTACGCCCCCATGGCAGGACACGACATAAACTACATAGCCCTGTCGGGAGCCCTGTCGTTGTTGGGACGCGAGGGCCAGCGACCCCTTCCCCCAATCAACCTGCTCGGGGACTTTGCCGGCGGTGGCATGCTCTGTGCCCTCGGTATCATGATGGCGCTTTTTGAAAGTACGCGGTCGGGAAAAGGACAGGTCGTAGACGCGGCAATGGTCGATGGTGCAGCCAACATATCAACCTTCATCTTCGGCATGAAAGGCGCCGGCCTGTGGCCGGGAGAACGGGGAACCAACCTGCTCGACGGCGGGGCTCACTTCTACGATACCTACGAGACCGCGGACGGGAAATACCTGGCCGTCGGGGCCATTGAGTCCCAGTTCTACGCCGCTCTCCTGGCCGGCCTCGGGCTTGCAGACGAAGACCTGCCCCACCAGATGGACAGGGAGGCCTGGCCCCTGCTCCGCAACCGTTTCGGCGAGATTTTCAAGACCAGGACCCGCGACCAGTGGTGTGAAATCTTCGATGGCACCGACGCTTGCGTCGCACCGATACTGGAATTTGAAGAGGCCGCCTCCCACCCACACAACCGTGCGCGCGCAACCTTCGTAGATGGGGTGGCCGGGCAGCCCACCCCCACGGCCGCCCCCCGTCTCTCGCGCACACCGGGGGCAGCCTCGGCTAACGCACCACGGCCGGGAGAGGACTCCGTAGATATTTTCAGCAAACTCGGCCTGGCAAACGACGAAGTCGACGAACTGGTAAAAGCCGGCGTTATCGGCTGAGTCCGGACATAGCCCGGGCGAGTTCGGCAAAAGAGTCCACCACCAGGCCGGCATCGGCATAGGCGCGGCGATCCATGGCCGGGTCGGGCAGGGCCACCACCTGCATACCGGCCCTGCACGCCGCTTCCACCCCCGGGGGGGAGTCCTCCACGACCAGACAGCGCTCGGGCGCGGCACCAAGGTCGGACGCCGCCAACAGAAAGATATCGGGGGCGGGTTTGCCGTTTTCAATGCGCGGGTCGTCACCGACCACCACCGCGTCAAACACCTCGAACCAATCACGATGGCCAGCGGTTTTTATCCTGTAAAGCCCATCTTCACTGCTGGTACCCACGGCCTGCGCAAAACCACGGGCGCACATATCACGGGTAAAAGACTCCGCCCCCGCCATGGCCGGAGTGCGGGTGAACAGCTCCTCAAGACGGTCAAGGCGGCGGGCCAGGTATTGTTCGGCCGTTATCGGCAATGCCAGGGCCGCAACCAGATGATCGGCCGCCGCTCTGGAAGGGCGCCCGATCATCTCTCTCTTCACAGACCAGTCAAAAGTCTTGCCGTACTCGGAAACGATCTCTTCGGTAACCTGGGTGTATACGGGCTCGGTATCGAGCAACACACCGTCGAGATCGTAGATCAGATGGGTAACGGCGCTGAGATTCATGCTCCACGCACCGCGATTGAAACGAACAACAAAAACACAGCCAGTGCCGTGGCCACATGGCCCAGGGCGGTGAGAGGGCGAGGAGGTACAAAGCGACCGCTGAGATTCGACACCACCACGACGGCAAGACTCAAGCCGCTTACCAGCACCGTGGCGACAGCCGGCACAAACAACGGCGTCTCGGTCAGACGCCAGACCGTCAACAGGCACAGGGCAAACGCTGATGCCGGGAATAACACCTAGTGGATATACCCCATGGCCCGCAACTGCCGTTGCAACCGCTGGGGCAAGCGGCCATGCCCGATGCCCGCCGTGCGACGGGGATGGCCTTCCAGCCACTTCTCGATACGATGCTTCAGGCCGACCATACCGGAACCGCTGTGGCGGGGACGAAGCTCTGCGGGGTCGGCCGTCAGGTCGAAATATTCAAGCTGGCCACGGGAAATCCAGTCGATCAGCTTTTCCCCGTCAGCGGTTATTGAACGCAGATGGCCGTGGCCCTGGCCGTGGCCATATCGGCTCGACGTTTCACTGACCGCCTCGCCCGGGGCCGACACCACTCCGGCCAACACCCCGGCCAACGAGGGTCCGTCCAGACCGTTGCGGCCGGCACCTACTACATCCAACAGGGTGGGCGCCAGCGAGGCCGAAGCCGGCACCACCCCGGCCACACGGCGAGGCATAAGGCCGGGCACATAGACAACCAGGGGAACGCGCAGCACTTCGGCGTAAAGGGTGTGGATATGAAAACAACGACCGTGCTCGAGAAATTCCTCGCCGTGGTCGGAAGTGACCACAACCACGGTGCTCTCGAACAAGCCACGCTCGCCGAGGGCATTGAAGAGCGTTCCCAGCGCACGGTCGCCACGGTGAACAGCCGCATCGTATTCGGCCACAAACGGGGCCATCGAGTCCGGTCCGCCATCACCCTTGCAGGCGGCAAGGATTCCCTCGGCACGTTTTGGGTCAAGACCGAGCGCACGGCGGTCGCGGGGTTCGGAGCGGTAGGGTCGGTGCGAGTCGAAGCCATGTACGAAGAGAAAGAACGGACCTGTCCCTCCTCCGTCCAACCACTCGAGCGCCGGCACAAGACTATCGCGCAGGCGGCGGCCGGGAGAACGGTAGGTATCAAAACCACGGCCGAGCCCGAAGTGGGCCGACATATTTCCGCCGCCGGTAAAGGCCGCGGTACGGTAACCGGCAGCCGACAGCGAGGCGGCAAGCGTCGGCAGGTCGGGACCGAGCATCCGGCGCTCGGACATCGCCACTACCCCGTGCTCGGAGGGGTACAGCCCGGTAAACATCGAGGCGTGGGCCGGCCGCGTCCAGGCCGACTGGCTTATGGCGTCTTCAAAAAGGACCGAGGCCGAGGCAAAGCCGTCGAGGTTGGGCGTGGTGGGCCGGTGGTAACCGTAGCATCCAACATGGTCGGCCCTCAGGGTGTCGAGAGAAACCACAACGATGTTGCAGCCTTCACACAGGGGCGCGGGCGGGAGCCCCGCCGGAGGCCCACCGGCGGCCAGTACCAGGAACAGCGCCACAGAGGCCAGGGTGGTGGCAAGGACGCGCATGGTAACAGCCATAACTGCCGAGGCTTTACCCCCTCGCTACGGCACCGGCAAACCGCAGGGAGCCCTAGCAGTCAGCCTTTGCTCCCGACCGTACCCCGGTACGGGCTTCTATGATTTTGAAATCGATGATCTCGCAGAGCCTTTCGTAGCGACTGCCGATGGTGGGACACTCCAGCAGGCTTTGCTTTTCGAGCACGTCCAGAGGCAGAGAGGCCGACAGATAATTGACCAGCCCCTCCAGTGCCATCTTCTCAAACAGCCCGGTCAAGGTCTCGCCACCACCACCGGCTGCGGCCACTAATTTCTCGATACGGACTTGCAAAGCGCCTCTCCACCGCCGCATACAATCGGCTTGGACCGGCGCATCATAAAGAGCCTGGGCCTCGACCATACGGTAGGGTTCGGTGGAATCGAGTTCACGTTTTATCCTGAAGCGTACAGTGCCCCTCAGCACTATTATCGAACGACCGTCACCCAGCGATTTGTGTTCGACCACGGCCCCAGCGCAACCAATAGGATAGACTGGCGGCTTTTCCGTTCCCTCATCCCTACGAATCAGTGCCATTGCAATTGTACGGTCGCCAGCCAGTGCATCGGCCAGGAGTTTGCGGTAGCGGGGTTCGAATATGTGCAGGGGCAGGAAAGTGCCGGGAAAGAGCACCACCTCGGCCAATGGAAAGACACGCAGAAACGGGGAAAGGGGTATCACGATGACCACCTCACCGAGGCATAGTAGACCCAGCCCCTGACGCAAAAAGTGGCGGAGAGGGTGGGATTCGAACCCACGGACCCCGGAGGGTCACACGATTTCGAGTCGTGCTCCTTCAACCGGACTCGGACACCTCTCCTCATAAAAGGGCAAGATCGCAGGGCCAAGTTAAATCACAGCCGCGCTCGCAGGCAAAAGCCTACCCCCCGGCTCCCTCGCGCGCGCGGCGGGCACGGAAAAAATCGCTGAGCAAAGAGGCCGCCTCTTCGCCACAGAGCCCCTCCGATATCTCGAAACTGTGGTTGAGTCTGGAGTCAGCAGCGACCTGGTAAAGGGAAACTACGGCGCCTGCCTTGGGGTCGCGGGTGGCAAACACCAACCGCTCGACCCGTGCCTGCAATAGCGCCCCCATGCACATCAAACAGGGTTCAAGAGTCACATACATGGTCCCACCCGTACGGTGGTTGCCCAGGGCCTTTGCCGCCGCGCGCAGGGTAACCACTTCGGCATGGGCGGTAGGGTCGCCAGCGGTGATGGTCAGGTTGTGGCCCCGCCCGGCCTCCCAGCCGCCGACCACCAGCAGAGCCCCCACCGGCACCTCCCCCTTATGGGCAGCGCGGCCGGCCTCTTCTATGGAGCGCTCCATCCACTGCCGGTCTTCCGACCTCTGTTGGCCGGTCATTTTTTAGCCTTTGGCTGAACTGAAATCCTGGCCTTGGTCGTGTCTTGCAGGGCAAGGGCCTTGGCCGTCGGCTTTGCCGGCTTTGCTTTGGCCGCTTTTGGTTTGGCCGGCCTCGAAGGCCTGGCCTTGGGCGCCTGGGGCCTAGCCACCGGCACGGCCTTTGGCTTCGTGTTCTCGAACACCTCCGGCATAGGCAACAACAGAGCCCCAACGCCGACCAGAAGCGCTACCAGAACGAATATGTATCCCCAGGTACGAGGCACTCTCCGAGACTAAGGACGCAGGCGGCGAAAATCAATTCAGTCAGCTACTGGCAGTTGGCTGGGCAACTGAGGGCGGCGTCATTAATAATCCCAACCGCCCGCTGAAGAACCATCAGAGCATCGCTGGCCAACACCGAGCAGTTGCCGTCGACATCGCAGACGTCGGTTGGGCACTCTGACTCTGGTACCAGCCCGACCGCAGCCTTGAGTACCATGAGGGCATCACTGGCAAGTATGGTCCCGTTGCCGTCGGCATCCCCGCATATGGTCTGCGTCTGCAACGTGGTGGTGGTTGTGGTGGTTGTAGTTGTCGTACTCGTGGTCGTAGTTGTAGTCGTGACCCCGTAGCAGCTCAGCATCGTGGTATTGAGCATCAGTATTGCATCAGGGCTGACGGTGCCGAATATCGCGGGGGGAACCGACTCAAGGCGGTAGACCAACTTGTTGGTGCCATCGGTCCCGTTGGCCTTCATCTGCGAACCCGAACCAATGGTGATGCTCTCGCGGCCGGTAATTATGTTTTTGCCGTAGTCGCCCGTGTGCTGAACCTTGGCCCCGGAGACCAACTCCACAACACAACCTGTGATATCCACAGTCCCGTTGCTGCTGCTCGACCCGGCAGCGCCACTGTTTTTGAGACTACCGGAGATTTGTACATCACCGTCCCCGTCCACCTCAATATCACCGCCCGAACCATTGTTACCGCCACCTGCATCTATGGTGCCGTCAATCGTGGTAGTGCCCGATGCCGCCACCTCGGCGGCACCGCCTCCGCCCTTGCCACTGACGTCGATCGTACCACCCACGGCCAGATCGAAGGTCCCGTCGGCGGTAAAGGCCACCTCACCACCCATGCCCCAGGCGCCATTGCCTGTGGCCTCAACGGTGCCGCCAACAGAGATGTTGGTAGCATACATATCTATCATTCCACCGCCGCCATCCGGCTTGGCCCCATTGGCACTGATCGTAACCGAACTGCCAATGGTGAGGTCACCACCGGCATCTATGAAGAAGTCGCCGCCGTCACCGGCCCAACCATCACTGCCCTTGTTGCCGTTGGACGAAAGCGTCGCCCCGGCCAGGATCTGTATGTCGCCAGCCGCATCCAGCGTCACCTCGCCGCCGTCGCCACCGCCGGCCGTGGAGTTCACAGTGATGTCGGCACGAACAGTAATGTTGCCACCGGCAGTAATGTCCACCTCGTCAGGCCACTCCCCGCCATCGGCATCTATAGCCTCGTTGACCTCTATGTCTCCGCCAGCCGTGATGGTCACGGAACCTCCGTCCCCCTGGTTGCCCGGGGTAACGTCCAGGCCGGCGTTTATAACCACCGAGCCTCCAGCCTGAATATCCAGCGAGCCGCCATCGGCATCACTGGTCGTACCCCGCAAGTTGATAATCTGGTCTATGGTGACATCGCCGGCCGCATTGAGGTTGATATTGGCCGGCGTTGAACTGTCCTGGCCGACGATCTTGCCGTTCATGGCAATGGCCCCCGACCCCTCAGAGCACTCGCCGCCGCCCGTACAATCACTCCCGGTAAGGCAGGGCCGCTGGCTGTCGTTAGAACAGGCCTTGCGAGCCTCGATACTCAGGTCGCCGCCACCGTTATCGTCGGTGGCCCAGATGGCCGTAACGTTTCCAACAGAGACGGTAAAAGTTCCGCACTTGATAGTGACCGCACCCGAGCCCGTGGTCAGCCGTCCGTCACCACCCTGGATTAAAAGTTCCCGCAACCCGAAGTCCAGCACCGCCCCGGCTGCAATCGTCCATTCTGTGTAAACGATGCAGGGGTCATCGGCGGCATTGCAAATCTCGTCGGCGCTGGTCACGGTCTGGGCCAGAGCCGGGGTGCAGACGAAAACGGCCCCCACCACGAGACCGCCTGCTAAAAGGATCTTATACTTGGACATTTAAGCCCCTTAAGACTAGCCCGGCTTCGGCCGCCTGTCACCCCCCCGGAGGCGGAAAGGGGGGGAGACCCGGCCAGCGCAAAGCACACGTGAGATGCCGTGCGTATGGCCATAACCCGGCAAAATCGTAGATAATGGGAGCGTGACGAAAGCGGAAATTTTCATCCGCCACCTGCTGGCCATACTGCTGCTTCCCGGCACTGTTACCGTGGCCATCCCCACCCTTCTGGTTGCAACCGACGGCGGCCGGGGTGGGGACGGGCCCGGAGCCCTCGGCATCGCCGCCATAGCGGTCGGGGCCGTCCTGGTCATGGCCGGGCTGTTGCTCGTGGCACAAACCGTGTCTTTGTTCGTGCGTCTGGGCAAGGGTTCGCTGGCGCCCTGGGACCCCACCGTGAGGTTGGTCGTGCGCGGCCCCTACCGTCACGTTCGCAATCCCATGATATCGGGGGTGTTTGCAATTCTACTCGGCGAGGCTCTGGGCCTTGGCTCGCTGAGGTTGCTGTCGTGGGCCCTGGCCTTTGCCTGTCTTAACGCCGTCTACATACCCCTTGCCGAAGAACCCGGTCTGGACAAACGCTTCGGCCGCAACTACGCCAACTACCGCCGCAACGTCCCGCGCTGGATTCCCCGCCGCCGTCCCTGGTACCGCCGTTCAGCCGGCCCCTAGGCCGTAGGCGCAAACCGCCCGGGGGCAAGCAGCCCGATGTCAAAAGCCTCGCTGGTTCCGGTCTCAATAAGGTCGGCGGCAACCCGCCCCAACACCGGGCTGGTCTCGATGCCAGAACCCCCCTGGCCGGCCAGCCAGAAAAACCCTTCACGCTCAGGGTCCTCGCCCACCACCGGGACCCGGTCGGGAGCAAAAGTGCGCAGCCCTCCCCAACGCCGCCCCAACCGGGAGGGCACAAGTGCCGGGGCCAGGGCACGCAGACGTTCCAGGCCTTCGAGGATGGCGGTCTCGTCGGGGCCGGCATCGCAGGGGTCCATGGGCTCTTCGTCCATGGGGCAGAACAAAAGGCCACCGGACTCGGGACGAAAATAGATTCCGTGGGGGTCGCTCCAGACAAGGGGCCAGGCAGCCAGGCCGGCCGGGGGCAGGCTTGGCGGCGTGGGCAGCATTACCAGGCTGCGCCGAAGTGGTTGCATCAACACCTCCCCGGCCCCGGCCATCGAGGCCAGACGGCCGGCCCAGGCACCGGCGGCGTTTACGACAAGTCCGGCCCCGACTTCAAAGCTGCGCCCGTCCCCCCCGCACAGATGCAAACCGCGGCTGCTGCCGGCCTGGTTGAGCACTCCCTCCACACGGGTCTCAAAAGCAAAGGTGACTCCGGCCTCGCGGGCGTGGCGCATATAACTGGAGAGCAACTCGTGGACGTCGATAACTCCATCCTCAGGAAGGAAGGCCGCGCCGTCGAAAGACTGCTCGCAAAGCACCCCGCTACTGCCACCGGCCCCGCCAAGCCGGCGGCAAGCCTCGGCACGGTCGAGTACACACACGCGAACGCCGCTTTGTTCGAACACCGGGGCAAGACTCTTAATCCCCTCCCAGCCCGGCTCGCGAAACAGCATCAGAGCTCCGATGGGATTTACGATGCGGTGGGTGGAGAACCCCGCGGGGGGATTGCGTAGAAAAGCACCGCCCAAAGCCTTGAGGTGCTGCACCGTCGGGTTGCCGTCGAGTTCAACCAGAGTCGAAGCGCTGCGGCCGCTGGCATGGTAAGCGGCGTGCTTTTCACCCTCCACCACCAGCACCCGGCCCAGGCCGCGGCGGGCCAGGAAATAGGCCAGACCGGTCCCGGCTATACCGGCGCCCACGATAACCACGTCGTAGTTGTGTCGGGCGGTCATCCTCAGCCGCCGCTGGCGGGCGGGGCAGACTCACGCACCACCCGTCGCCAACGAAAGGGTGAGAGCAACTGGGCAAAGTAGCCGTTGGGAAAACCGGGGAGGTCGCCAATGCCTATTGCGGCGGGCGGCCTGCGCCCGGCCGGCAAGCGGCGGGTACCGAAAACCACGTCCCAGACAATCAAGTTGGCCCCGTAGTTGGCGTTGGCCTCCTCGAGTCTCCTCGAATGGTGCCAGCGATGGAGTTCGGCCATCGAAAAAATCCAGTTCAGCGGCCCCAGACGAATCTGAAGGTTGGAATGCTGAAACACACCATGCAGGGTCGTGAACAGCGCAAAAAGCGCCAGTATTTCCTCGCTGCAACCAAGCGCCACCAACGGCGCGTACCAGCAGACAAACAGCAGAAGAAAATCCAGGGGGTGAAAACGTCCGGCGTTCAGAAAGTACAGACGCGGAGCGCTGTGATGGGTCGCGTGCAAACGCCAGAGAAATTCGTGTTCGTGTTCCAGGCGGTGGGCCCAGTACTGCCCGAACTCGCCCACCACCAAAGCCAGCGCGAGTTGGAACGCCCAGGGCCAGGCAACCGGCCACAGTTCAAACCCGATGGTGCGTGAAAGCCAAGCGGCCACCGCCACCATCGAGATGAAGATGAACGGCCTTGCCAGTTCGGGAACCAGGATGCCGGAGACCAACGAGTGTCCGAGGTCGGCGGGAACGTCGCCCTTGTAGCGGTGCCACTGCCGGTAGTAGGGAAACACCCACTCAAGCCCGGCAATAAGCGCGACACCAACGCCCTGGAACACCACCACGCAGACCAACGGAGCGTAGCCACGGTCCATGGCAGAGGAGGCCGCCCACAGCAGACCCCCCACAACCACCGGGAAAACCAACCACGAAAAGGCGCTGACGAGAGCCTTGGGCATAACTCGAAAGCTATACTACCAGCCGGCCAGATCCGCCGCACGTGCCCGATGGTAGGAAGAATCGCCGAGGAAACTGCGGTCAAAGATCGAACGCCGAAACCACAGTTGCAGGTCGAATTCCCAGGTAAAACCTATGCCCCCGTGCAGTTCGGTGGAGTCGCGGGCGGTGCGGTCGAAAATGTCGCACAGCCGGGCCTTGGCCAGGGCCGCGTGGCGTGGGCCAGCCTCGGGAATGCGGTCGTAGGCGTGGGCAGCATACCAGTACAAAGAGCGGGCGGGCTCAAGTTCGGATACCATGTTGGCCAACTGGTGTTTTACGGCCTGGAAAGCGCCGATCACCTGGCCGAACTGCTCACGTTCCAGGGCGTAGTCGCGGGCCATCTCCAGACAGCGCCGCGAACCGCCGAATGCGTCGGCCGCCAGCATCACCAGGCCGGCGTCACGGGCCTTGGCAAAAGCCTCGTCGCCACCGACCCTTTCCCCCGCCGCCTGTTTTAATTCAACGGCGTCAAGACGGCGGGTCATGTCGTTGACCTTCAGTCCCTTGGCCTCCACGCCGACCGCACCACGCTCGACGAGCCACAGTCCGGGACCATCGGGACCCGAGGCAGCAACAATCGTGAAATCGGCAACCGAGGCATAGGGGACCAATGGCTTGCTTCCGCTCAGACCGTCGTCTGCGGCCACGGTCTGCAGACCGTCAAGATCCCAACGTTCTCCGGTTTCACAAACGGCAACTGTTCCAATCGCCTCGCCGGAGGCCAGCAGCGGCAGCCAACGCTCTTTGAGTTCTCCGTTATCGCCGGCGGCCAGAGCCACGCCGGCCATCTGCGAGGCCAGGAAGGGTCCGGGTGTGCACGCGTAACCGAGTTCTTCGGCCACAATGGCCAGGTCGAGCATTTCCAGGCCGAGCCCGCCAAACTCCTCGGGCACCACTATGCCGCCCAGGCCGAGTTCCATTAACCCGCGCCACAGGTCACCGTCGTGTCCGCTCTCGCTCTCCATGACGGTTCTTACGCGGCTGCCGGGACAGTTGTCGGCCAGGTAACGGCCAACGGTATCGGCCAACAGCACCTGTTCCTGGGAAAGTCCGAAATCCATCGCGCTTAAGACTTCCCCTGCCTGGAATCGCCCGTGGGTCTGGGCTGGGCCGGGTCCCGCGGCAGGCCGAGACCACGCTCGGCAATAATGTTGCGTTGGATGTTGGCCGTGCCGCCGGCGATCAAGACGCCGAGGGACCAGTAGTAGGCCGTCACGAACATGCCCATGGCCGGGGCCGCCGGCTCGCCGGGGGCAAGGGCCCCGCCCGCGCCCATCACGTCCATAGCCGCCTTGCTTATATCGTAGGTCAGTTGGGTGCCGGCCAGCTTGGGCACCATGCCGGCAACACCGGCCTCCTGGCCGTGGGACTGCATGGTAAGCATTCGCATGGAGTGGTACTCAAGGGCCAGCAGGCGGGATTCGAGATCACATATCCTGTCCCTGATGACGGGATCCTTTATGGCCGGCGCACCCCGGTGTTCGAGGGCCTGGGCCATCATGATCAGGCCGTCCATCGAGCGGCGGTTTATTTCGGTGTCGCCGATAAGGGCACGCTCGTACTTGAGCGTGGAGCGGCTCACCACCCAACCCTGGCCACGCTCGCCGATTATATTGCCGGCCGGAACGCGTACGTTGTCGAGAAACACTTCGCTGAAATCCGCATCTCCGGTCATCTGCCGCAGTGGACGCACATCGATGCCGGCCGACTTCATGTCGATCAGGAAGTAACTGATGCCTCCGTGTCTGGGGGAATCGGGCTCGGTGCGTACAAGCGCAAACATCCAATCGGCGCCCTCGGCATTGGAGGTCCAGATCTTCTGTCCGTTTACCACCCAGTGGTCACCGTCCAGTTCAGCCTTGGTCCTCAAGGAAGCCAGGTCGCTGCCCGCACCGGGCTCGGAATAGCCCTGGCACCACAGATATTGGCCAAGCAGGGTGGCGCGTATGAATTTCTCCTTCTGCTCTTCGGTGCCGTGCTCCAGAAGGGTAAACACCAGCATGGAGGGGCCCTGGCCGACCATTTCTCGTGGTGCGCCCACGGCCTTGAACTCCTCGCGTACGATCTTCGATTTGAGCGGGTCGAAGGGCTGCTCGGCCCCTCCCCAACGCCGCGGCACGTTGCGGTAGAGGTAGCCGGCCTCGATGGCCTGTAAACGGAACTCGGTCTGGCGCTGGTCGGGGCGGGCGATGGTGCCGATTATTACGTCGTCGCCACCGTATCTGGCCCTATCCTCAGGGCTCCAGTTCGCCTGCACAAAGGCGCGCACCTCGTCGCGAAAAGCCTCATGCTCGGCGCTGTAGCTAAGGTCCATATGTTTTATGGAAAGGCCGGCGGCCCAACGACACCCCGGCCCGGTAACCGCCCGAACATCTACTATCGACCCGGCTGCAAGGCAATGTCCGGCCGTGGCCTGGGGCCGCAGACGTGTTAGAAACGGGCATGCTATACGGACTTGCCACTTTTCCCACTACCTACTCCATGTCCCCGGCCGAACTTGCCCAAGCGGCCGAAGGCCGGGGGTTTGAGTCGTTGTGGGTGGCCGAACACTCCCACATCCCGGCCTGTCGCAGCACCCCATGGCCGGGGGGGAGCGAACTGCCGCAGATGTACTACGATGTCTACGACCCCTTCGTAGCCCTGACGGCCGCAGCGGCGGTGACCTCTAAGCTGAAGCTGGCCACCGGCATCAGTCTGGTCGTGCAGCGCCACCCCATAACCCTGGCCAAGCAGGTCGCTACTCTCGACTGCATATCCAACGGGCGCTTTCTCTTCGGGGTGGGCGGGGGCTGGAACGTGGAGGAAATCGAAAATCACGGCACCCCCTTCGAGCGGCGCTTCAAACTCATGCGCGAGCGCGTAGAGGCAATGAAGGCTCTGTGGACCCTGCCCACGGCCGAGTACCATGGCGAGTTCGTCGATTTTGACCCCATACACTTGAACCCCAAGCCCGTGCAAAAGCCCCACCCCCCCATACATGTGGGCGGCGAGGCCCCCTGGGCCATAGGCCGGGCGGTGGCCTACGGTGATGGCTGGATGCCCCTGGCCGGCAGAACGGCCGGCCGCGACATCTGCGACGAAATCCCGCAATTCATACACGCGGCCGAAGAGGCCGGCCGTGACCCGGCCTCACTCGAGGTCTCTCTGTACGCCTGCCCACCCGACCGACGGGCACTAGAGCGCTACCGCGAGGCCGGTCTGTCGCGGGCTATCTTTTTTGTTCCTTCGGCCACCGCCGAGGTTGTCCTGCCCCTGCTCGACAACTACGCCAGCCTGGCCTCACAAGTGGGCTGACCTCTCAGACTTTAGCTTGCACGTAGCGCACGACTGAGCGGAGAACAGCGCGCGACGCGACACGCGGCAACTGGGCGGCAATTCGGTTCTGGATGCCGGGGATTTCTATGGCCTTGCCCTTGCACATGGCGCGGTAGCCGGCCCTGGCCACGGGTGCGGGGTCTACCAACCGGGCAAACTTCAGAAACCTCGAGCCCGACATGTTGGCCGTGGCCTGGAAGCCCGAGGCCACGGGGCCAGGGCAAAGACAGGTAAGCGTCACACCACTGCCCTCAAGTTCCTTGGACAGGGCCTCGGAGAACGAGAGCACATAGGCCTTGCTCGCGTAGTAAACGGCCATGCCCGGACCGGGCAGGAAGGCCGCAGTGGAGGCAACGTTCAGAATACGTCCGCTGCCACGCTCGAGCATGGGGGGCAGGAAAAGCCAGGTCAGGTGGGTAAGTGCGGCCATGTTGACCTGCATCATTTCCAGCAACCTGGTCTCCGACATGCGGGAAAAGTCCTCAAGGTCGCCGAAACCGGCGTTGTTGACCAAAGCCGTAAGTTGGAGGCCTGCCTCACTCAGCTCGGAGAAAACCTCGCGGGGGGCGGAGACCTCGGACAGGTCTTTGACCATCACGCGGCAGGCGACCGCGTGGCGACCCGCCAACTCCTCGGCCAGACGGTCAAGCCTTTGGCGGCTGCGTGCCAGCAGCACCAGGTCGTAACCATCGGCCGCAAACAGGCGGGCCAACTCCAGACCGATTCCCGACGAAGCCCCCGTCACCAGAGCCAGTGGTTTGTTCTCAGACATACATCCCTCCTTTTGCAGACGGCCCCAGTAAACCGCCGGCCACCGGCTGAATCCACCCCACTATGACCACCACCCCCCAAGCGGGTAAGCCAACGGAGCTTGCAACAGGCCCAGGGTCAGACCCTCCACCAGCCTTTGCTCCCCACCTGCGGCCAAGTAGAAGGTCTGCGGGAAAGTCCCACAGGCAAACGTTTTTGGTAATTTTCCGACGGGGTTGGAAGACCTGCGGGCAAGCTGCCCCCCGGTTGGGGGTGTGCCTGGGGCAGTAATCGTACCGTTGTAGCCAACGAATGGGGCATGGCCCTTGACCTCGCCACACAAGCATTGCTATTCCATGTAAACAGCCGTCTACGCTTTGCCAAAAGGGGTCGCCCTGAGGTATGCGTGTACGCGGGGGGGGGCTACTGAGCCTGCAACGATGAACGAACACCAGATAGACGCTACCCGGCCGCGAAAGACTCTTCGGTCGGCGGTCCCCATGGCCGTGGCCCCTGCGATAGTCGCCCTGCTGGCCACCCTCACGATGGGGCTGGCTCTGCCCGACCTGTCCGAGGCCGCTTTTCATCCCGACGCTCAGAACTGCCGCCTGGGCTTCGGCAAGAAGGCCGAGAAATTTGCCAGGACCGTCCAGAACGTCATCTACAAGTGCCACAAGGCGCGCCGTGACGGTAAAATCCCGGCCTCGGTCGATTGTACCGATATGGACCAGGACGGTGCCGACATCACGCACATCGACATCACCAGACTCATCGAAAGGGGTGAGTCCATACTGAGGGGCGTTCCCGGTAAGCGCTGCGGCGGCGTACTGCCCCACCATATGGGCCTGGAAACGTGCCCGGTATCAGAGATCGACTGCCCGGCGGCGCCCTACCAGGACATTAACGTCGTTAACACGACCAACGACCTCTACAAGTGTCTCGTCTGCCTGGTACTGTCCCAGGTTCCCCAGATGATGCAGGACTCGCTCGGCGACGACGGCCCGATAGTGGCCAAAGCTTGCAGCGGCGGCGGCGCCGACGGCCAGGCCTGCCTGCGTAACAATGACTGTGGCGGGGGCAGCTGTGACGATGTCCCGGTGTGCGCCGGCGGAGTCAGCGACGGCGCACCCTGCAATTCCGACAACGATTGCGGCGCGGGCACCTGTGGCATCTTCGACCCCACCACCGACGGCAAGTGCCACCACACCATTGCCAAGATTCAAGCACGCCACGCCAAGACCTTCCTGTTCCAGCACGCCAAGTGTCGGCGTAAGGACGAAAAGCTGGGCGGCGTAGCCCCTGTTGACTGGTGCATGGCCGAGACCTGCGTCGACCACGAACAGAGTTGCCGCAAGGCTAAGAACTGTACCACCGATGCCATCCCCGACGAGAGGGCCTGGTCCTGCATAGACAAGCGTTGCCACGCGGCCTGCACGGTGACCGACTCGGGTACCATCGAGGGTTGCGGGGACGGCGAGTCCTGCGTTGCCGGGGCCTGCCGCAGGGACTGTGACACGGCTGACAACCACTGCGTGGGCGGCACCGCCGATGGTGCCCAGTGCTTTGGCAACGAGGACTGTGGCGGCGGCGGCGATTGCATCAACGACGCGGACTGTGACGGCGGCACCGCCCTATGCGTCGACAACTCCGACCTCAAACGCAACCTCCCCAAGTCGCGACGCCGCGCCCTCGGATCCGTAAGGTTCAAGTGCCAGAAGGCCGACCTCAACAGGGTCCCGACCTGTGCCGACCCTTACGTCTGCGTGGACGGCGACAACCCCGGCACGGCCTGCGACGGTGGCGATTGCGGTGAGGGTGGAACCTGTGAGCCCAACTATGGGGGCATAGCCCAGTGCGTTCTCGATGGCGCCGAAGCGGCCAACACCGAACTGTTTGCCAGGTTCTACCCGCCCATAGAGTGTGGCGACGGGGGCCTCGACAGCAGCGAAGAGTGCGACGACGGCCCCTACGACTTAAACAACGAGGACGGCTGCAACTGGGACTGCACGGTGCCCCGTTGCGGCGACGGCTTTATCCAGAAAGACGACATGCAGTGCGCCCACTGCAACAACGTCCTGGTGCGCGGGTGTGAGTCCGAAGGTCAGCGTAAAGACTGGCGCTGCGGCTACTGCCTAAACCCCAGCTGCAAGGGCAAGGGCAAATGTGAAAAGCTGGCCTTCGAGGGCGGCTGTCAATCCCAGTGGGTGGGCTACCGCGACTACTCCGGTGCCGCCAAGGTCTGCGTCGCGGGTGGCGTAGTCCAGACCGGATCTATGACCTGCAGCGGCGGCGATGTGCCCGGCCTGGCCTGCACGGTCGATGACGATTGCGTCGGTACACTGCCCACCCTCGCCGGCCGCTGCGACGCTTCGTG
The DNA here is from genome assembly GCA_046583365.1 of Deltaproteobacteria bacterium. Taxonomy (GTDB): domain Bacteria; phylum Desulfobacterota; class Binatia; order UBA1149; family CAYXZP01; genus JAYGCL01. The sequence goes on along the minus strand of JAYGCL010000036.1, from coordinate 18,119 downwards.
CAGCGCCGACAGCGAGTGCCCGGTTGGAGCCTGTCTGTCCACCATGTGCGATGCGGGTCCCTCCCAGTTCGGGTCCTGTACGGCCAGTTCAGACTGCGGCCAGTGCGACACCACCGGCGATGGCGTGGCTGACGGCGGCGCGTGTGGGCAAAACTCAGACTGCGGCGCGGTCGGCACCTGCCTGGAGGCCGGCACCTGCATAAACGTGCTGGATTACGATGCCAGTTTCTGCCTGTGGCAGGGCAACGAGACTTCCGTCAGCCGCTGCGAAGGCGGCCTCCACGACGAGGAAGTCTGTAACCCCGACCTCGACTGCTGCAACGGCCTTACCTCTGCCGGCGGTTGCAAGCCCAACAGCGGCTTTTGCGGAGACGACAACATTTGCGTGGGCGGCAAAAACGACGGCAATGCCTGCGACCCGAGCGCCGACTGCTACCAGGGCACCTGCAACGATGCGACCGTGGGACTGGTCTGCGAAGAGTGCGACTGGAGCGACCTCTTCAACAGTCAGGTGCCCAACCAGTGCCGCACCGACTGCCAGCTCTACCACTGTGGCGACGGCGTAGTAGACCCAAAGAACAGGGAGAATTGTGACGACGGCAACACCGTCGATGATGACGATTGCAAGAACAACTGTACGGTGGCCGGCTGCGGCAACGGCGAGGTAAACCTCGACTACGAAGAGTGCGACGACGGCAACAGTGTAAACAACGACCTCTGCACCGCCGAGTGCAAGTATAACGTCTGCGGCGACGGCATCGTGTGTAGCGACCCGAGCTGCGGTAACGCCCTGGAAGGCTGCGACGACGGCAATGGCCAGAGCTGGGACGGGTGCTCCTGGGACTGCAAGGAAGAGACCTGCTTTGTCGGGGATACCTGCACCTCGGACAGCCAATGCATGACGGGCGACCTGCCCTTCAGCTGTGTTGACGGCAACTGCGCCGTATACTGGCCCTGTCCGGCCAACCAGACGGCCGTTTACGGAGAGGCCCCCTACGTCGACATACCTGGTTGTGTGTGTGGCTCAGGCGACCCGAGTGACCCCGACCGCTTCATGATGGCGGCCGGTGATGCCTGCTCTTCGGCCTCCGACTGTCCGGTGGGGACCTGCGTAAGTGGAGTCTGCCAGAACTGCGTGGACATCGATGAGTGCTCGGCCTCGGTTGATGCCTCGGCCTACAAGGGCAACGGCGATTCGTGTACCGAGAACGGCGACTGCCTGGCCGGCAAGTGCCGCGAGGACGACGAGGGCGACATGACGTGCCAGACCTGTGCCGAAGACTCGATGCCCGACTGGCGTACGGACGGCTGCATCAACCTGAACGGCTCCTACTCGTGTGCCACCAAGTGTACCGCCGACGCCTTCCACGACGCCCTTGAGGCATGCGGCTACGAGAACGAGAAGTACGATGAGCGTTCAATAACCTTCGACTGCAGCGGGCAGGACCTCGACGGCGACGGGGCTACCACTATCTTACTCCCCGAAAACGCCCCTGTGCAAAATCCGGACAAGGAGGACGGCGTGCTGACGCAGGAATGGGGCCCGGGTGACATCCGAAAGATATTCCAGCAGCCAGGCCCTTGCCGTGACGATTTCCTGATCGACGGCCGTGGCCACAACATCACCTTCGAACTGACCGATACGGCTACGCCCCCCACCTACCACACCAACAGTAGCGGTGCCTGCAAGGCTTTCGCCGCAGCGGCGGGCGGCCAATACGTCACCTCCCATGGCTGCACCGAGATCGAAGACGGCTCCGGCTTCTTGAAGATTCAGGGCGACAGGAACACGATCAGCAACTTGACGGTAAGAGGCTTCTTCGAAGGCGTAATGGTAATCGGCACCGACAACACGCTGGACGGCATGACCTTTGATGCCCAGTGCGATGACTCGGTGACCACCGGCTACAAGTACGATGCGGGCCGCGGCGTGGGCAACACCTACTCCAACATGGTGGTCAAAAACGGCTGCGACAAATGTACCCAGTTGTACGGTGGCGACACCAGTGCGCTCAGCCCGGGCACCGGCACCTGCCCTATGAACAACGCCAGGCCCTACAGCGCCGTGTTCGACAATGTCCAGTTGATCGATTGCTCCAAGCCCATACGTGGGGTCATGAGGGGCGGCAATTTCCTGGTCAAAAACTCCACTATCACCGAGACCAGCGGGGCCGAGGGTTGTCACGCAACCTCCACTCTCTCCTCACTGACCACGGGGGCCGAGCCGCCCTTCGTTATCGAGTTTAGGGACTCCCTTATCGAGGGCTGTGTAACCGGCATACTGATCTCGGGCAACACCCAAGCTATTTTCAACGGCAATACCATACGCAACAACGACAAGGTTGGCGTAATGATACGTAAGAGTGGCATTGCGAGCTTCGAGAACAACACCATCCAGAACAACGGTGGTCAGGTAGGCGCCAGCGGCAAGCCCGGCTACGGCGGTGTAGCCATAGACCCGGTATCCAGTGGAGAATCCCCGCAGGTGGACCTCGGTGGGGGCGAGATTGTAATCGGCGGTGTCACCAGATCCAGTGCCGGCGGCAACACGCTCTGCGACAACTACGACCACACCGGCGCCGGCAGCGGCAACCTGCAGATAGACAACGGCTACGGCGGCCCCTCGGTGTCGGCCCTGTACAACGACTGGTGCGGCCAGACCCCGGCTGTCAGGGGATCGGTTCTGGTCGAGTAGCCTCAGTCTTTTTTAGGTTCCAGCAGTTCCAGAGCTGCGGCTATGGCTTGGTGGGGGCCGTAAAGCACCACCAGGTCGCCGGCCTTCAGCATCTCATCCGGCCCCGGATTGGAAATCGGCTCCTCGTCACGAACAATGGTGAGCACAGCGGCCCCGGTGGCCCGTCTTAAGTCCAGGTCGGCCAGGGTGGCACCGCAGGCCCGGCTCTGGGCCATTACCTCGGCCGTTTCTATAATGCCCCCACGGATCAGCTTTTCTATTTCCGGCAAGAACTCAGAAGAACTGGCCACCCCGCGCATAGCGCCGTAGCGGCTCAGACGGATGGCCTGCTCCTCCAGGCGGGCTACGTGACGGGGAACTCCGAGGTGGACCAGGAGGCGGGCGAACAGTTCGATGGAGGCCTCCAACTGTCCCGGTATCACCTCGTCGGCGCCAAGATTTTCAAGCTCATCGATCTCCTCCACCCTTCTGGCCCTTACCAGGATACGCACCTTGGGGTTCATTGAACGTATGAGAACGACAATCCGACGCGCCGCCCGCGGGTCGCTGACAGCCACGACCACGGCACGGCATGAGGCCGCACCCGCGGCCTCCAGGACCGCACGGCGGGAGGCGTCACCAAAGCGTACGGGAATCTTTTCCTTCTGGCCGGCAGCCACGCGGTCGGCCTTCATGTCGATGGCCAGAAAGCTGATGCTGGGGGTCTCGCGGTACAAGACCCGGGCTATGGCCTGGCCGGTTACCCCATAGCCCACCAACAGCACCCCGGCCTCGGACCCGCCCTGCCCAGGGGCGGCTGTTGTGGAGGCTCCGCCGTGGTCACGGTCGGCCAGGCGCTCGGAGACCGCCACCAGCAGCGGTGTGGCTGCAATCGTCAATATCGCCGTAGCGATAAAAGCCTGTTCCATGGAGTCCGTGATCAGACCCAATGCAACGGCCTGGCTGCCGAGTACGAAGGAAAACTCACCCATCTGGGCCAGCACAAAACCCGAGAGCAATCCCAGCCGCAGCGAACGCCAGGTGCCTCCCACCACGACACCGCAAATAACACCTTTAAGAAGAACCGCAGCTACCATAAGCAGCGGCAACCAGGGCTCGGCAACCAACATTGCCGGACGTAACAACATCCCTATACTGGTGAAAAAAATCGCCAGGAATGCGTCGCGAAGCGGCAGCAATTCGGCAAACACCTGCTGGGAATAAGGACTCCCCGACAATGCAAGACCGGCCAGGAAGGCTCCCAGCGGCAACGACAGGCCCAGGTGGGCGGCCCCAAAGGCGGTCCCCAGGGCAATAAGTATTGCCAGCGGGGGAAACAGTTCAGGGATTGCGGCGCGGGCGGCCAGCACCAGGATACGCGGCAGCAGGAAGCGGGCCAGCAGCAACAAACCCCCCACCGCAATCCCGGCACGCAACAGGGCCCCGATGACGGCCTCGGCACTGCCCCCCGAGGGCAGGGCCAGAACGGGCAGCAACATCATCATCGGTACCACCGCCAGGTCCTGAAACAGCAACACCCCGGCGGCAGCCTGGCCATGGGGAGCGGCCAACTCGCCGCGGTCGACGTAGAGTTTAAAGACCACCGCAGTGCTGGAAAGGGAGACCAGGCAGGCAACGATCAGGGCCTGGGGCCAGGCGATGCCGAAGGCCTTAAAGGCCAGGGCCGCGGCTGCCGCGCTCAACAAAACCTGCAATGCCCCGGTCAGCATGAAGCGACCGAAACTGCGGCGCAGGCGTACCAGTGAGAACTCCACCCCGACACCGAAGAGCAACAACGCCACACCGATCTCGGCCACCTGCCCTATGGCCTCGGAACGTTCGAGCAGGCCGAACCCGCCGGGTCCGGCCAACACGCCGACAATCAGATAGGAAACCACCGGCGGCAGGCCCAGCAAACGCCCACCCAACAGGCCCGCACAGGCGACGACAAGCATGATTATAATGTCGCCAAAAATCATGTCTGGTCCGTCCGGATGAGGTCGGGCTTGAAGATGAGCAAGAGGGCCGGCAACACCAACAAGTCGCCAAACAACGCAGCCCCAAGAATTACGCTTATGATCAACGCCATGTGGATAAGGCCCACGAAGTTGGATGCAAACATCACCGAATAACCGGCAATGAGAAACACCGTAGTCAGCACCATCGCCCGCCCGGCCGTGGCCAGTGTCTTGCGCACCGCCGCCGCCTCGTCGTTGCCGCGTTCCAACTCACTGCGGTAACGGACGAGAAAGTGGATGGTATCATCAATCGCCAGGCCAAAGGCCAGGGGAAAAGCAACGATGGTGGCAAAACGCAGGCTTATGCCGGTTATACCCAGCAACCCCATGCCCACGGTTATGGGAATCAGGTTTGGAAGGATGGTCAGCAGTCCCACGCGCACGGAGCGGAAGGCAAGGCCCGTAATGATAAATATCACCGGCATCGCCACGTAGAGGCTGCGCACCAGGGTTTCGACCAGGCGACGGCTGACCGTGTTAAACAGCGGCATCACCCCCGACTCGTACACCCGTATGCCCGCGGGTAACCCCTCATTGCCGTCTACGATTGCGTGCAGGGCATCGACCACCTCCTGGTATTGGGTCGGGGAGAGTTCAGCGGTCAACGCCATCACAATTGCCGTGGAGTAATTATAATCTACCAGGCGCTCAAATTCCGCATCGCTGCCGGCCATGCTGAACAGCAAAAGATACTGGGCCACTGCGGCCTGGCTGTCGGGAAGGCGGTAGGCGCCAGGGTCGCCGTCGTTCATGGCCTGGTTCATCTTCATAATGAACTCGGAGGGGCTTATCACTTTTGACACGTGAGGGTGGGATTCAAGCCCCACCCTCACCTTTTCCATCAACTCCAACACCCGTGGGTTCTTCATTGAATCGGGCTGGCCGCCGGCAAACACTATGGGCAAGTTGAACGCACCACCCAGGTGTTCTTCAAGAAACTTGAGGGACAGCACAGCCGGGTCGTCGCTTTTAAGATCCTGGGAGTAACGGTTGTCTATGTGTACCAGGGGAATGGCAGCTGCCGTCAGCAGCAGCACAGCCACCCCGCCAACGACCAGGCTGCGGCTATGGCGCAAGACCACGTCGGCCGCCATATTCAGGGCCCCCGAGAGCCTGTCGCCAACGATAACCGGCCGGGCTGCGGGAGCCTTTAACCTCTCCATCAACACGGTGGTAGCGGGCAAGAACACCACTGTAGCCGCATAGGCGTACATCACCCCGAGGGCGCCGAATATTCCAAAGTCCCGGATGGTCGGGATGCTGGACAGAGCCAGGGAGGCAAAGGCCAGGGCCGTCGTGGTGCTGGTGAGAAAGCAGGCCGCCCCCATGTGGCGTACGGTCTGCGACAAGGCACGGTAGGGAGAAGTGATGGCCGGTAGGCGGATGAGGTCTTCTTCGTAGCGGTTCATGAGGTGAACCGCATTGGAGAGCCCGATGACCATAATCAGTGTAGCCAACACTCCCTGGCCGGTAAGCAGGGTCATGGGCACCCCCAACCCCGCCATCGAACCGATGGTCAGCGTGGCGGCGATCCCTATGGCGGCCACCGGCATCCACACCGCCCTCACGCGGCGGAAGGCCGCCCACAAGAGCACGGAAAAAATGACCAGGGTCAACGGCATGAACACCGAGGTATCGTGGTTGATGTGAGATATGAGGGTGCGGTCCATGTAAGGCAGTCCCGCGATATGAAATTCCACACGTCCCCTGCCCTCTTCGGCCAGAATTTTCTCGACTTCTGCGAAGTACTCCAGACGTTGGAGGGGATCACTCGACCAACCGACCATTCTACCGACCAGAGCGGCGGTAGAACCATCCCTGGAAATCAGATTACCGGCGACCAGGGAGTCCGAGATGAAACGGTGCTTGAGACGGGTCAACTCGGCCTCCCCGAGGGGGAGTTTTTCAACGAAAGGGCTTATCTCCAAGCCACCCTGGCTGCCACGGAGGTCCAGTACGTTAGTCAGGCTGCTGACCGACTCTGTGGCATCCAGAGCCTCGATGCGCAGGGTGAGCCGGTCGATGAGACGCAGGTTGTCGTTGGAGAGGAGGGGAGAGTCCCTGAAAGCTATAACGAAGAGGGTATCGGTATCGTCGCCAAAAGTCGCCACGAATTCTTTGAAGGCGGCGAACTCCGGCGTGCCCCTGGGCGCCATGGTTTCAAAGCTGAAATCAAAATGCGCCCGCTGCCAGTACCCCCATACCGACAGCCCGCAGACCATCGTAAAGGCAACAACGATCGCGACCGGGTAGCGGGTTATTAATCCTACCAGGCGGTTCAAGCTTGGTACTTTTCAGTAACCCACGGCCTACGGCAAGTCGGGCTGGTCGGCATATTCGGTGCTTACGTCCCCGTTGTCGGCCGCCATACGGGTTTCCACGAAACGCCCGGCCCCGCGATTGTCGTCGAGCTCAGAATGAAAGAATGACAGCGTAGCCGCCTTGACCAAGGTAAGTTGGCGGGGATGAGGCATGAAGGTCGGCGGCGGCCAGGGACAGATGGGCTCGCACTCGGAGCCCGTCAGGTCGATACCGGCAGCGGCCCCGCCCAGGAAATTCTCCGGCATCGAAAAACTCCCGGCCGAAGGCCTTGGGGTACCCGGGGGGAAAAGCGGACCACAAAACAGTGCCTCGTCTCCGTTGGCACCCGGAGTGAAATCGTTGGCAAATCCCATGTGGGTGCCCTCATCAAGAGCAACCAGAGACTTGGGAGCATTGACAAGGGCATAGGTGCGGGCCTGGTTGCTGAAGAACGGCGTTACCAGATCACCGGTGCCCCCCATTATCATAAGTGGAACGTTGCGGTCGCCAAAAAAACCGTCCGCCATGAAGCAGGAAAGGGGCGCCAGCGCCACCACCGCTCCCACCCGCGGGTCGTAGAGGTCCTGGTGGAAGGCGTTCAGGAGTACGGTGGCGCCACCGAGAGAATGGCCGGTGGTACCTATCCTTGTCGCGTCGATACGGCCGTAAAAGGGGCTGTCGGAGTCGGCTGAAAAAGCCAGGAACTTATCTATAAGAAAGCTTACGTCCAGGACCTGTTCATCCAGGTCCGAGAGCACGGCACCTCCCGGGGTATAGAGATTGGACAGGGGAAAGTTCGGTGCCACCACTATGTAGCCGTGACTTGCAAGGTGCTCGGTCAATTTGGTCGAGTCAGTTCTGGTGCCTCCAAAACCGTGGGCACGGATGATGAGGGGAAAGGAGGAAGCCACCACCGGAACATCGATCAGAAATCCACCAAACTGAGATTTAACGGCCGGGTACCAGACCTGGATGTCCAACGTGCGAACACTGCTTCCCGGAAATACACCGTTTGCATCCGTGCTGCGGGTATCATCGACAAGGGTAAGCTCGGAGTAGCCGACAGCGTAGGGGCCCGTAATGGAAAAGTCAGAGGTACCAAGGTCGGCCAGGTCGGCGTCCACCTCAGCTGCCGCCTCGCCGATGTCTACGGCCAACTCGGCCTCATCGGCCTGGGCAGGACAGGCGGCGCCACCTTTTTGCCGGGCCTTGGCAAAAGAAGCGGCGAGCTTGGATTCGCACTTCGCAAAATCAGGACTACGACCGCGTTTCCTGGCCTTCTTATAGGCCTTGTGATGACAGAGGCAGTGCTTGCCGGCAGCTTTAAGCATGGCGGCCCGGCATTTGCGGGCACCCTTGTCACCGGCATCAGATGTTCCCAACCCCACCGCTACCGACGAGGCCAGCACCGACATTCTCCCACCGACAACCGTGGGGTCGCCACCGGCCCGGCAGAAGCCCTGGCCCTTTATTTCGGCTTTGGCAAACGAAGAAGTGAACTTGCCGTCGCACTTGGCATAGTCTGCCTCGGTGTTCTTGATGGCCGCCTTGGCCAGAGCCTTATGGCGACACAGGCACTGTTTGCCGGCGGCTTTGAGTTTAAGGGCCAGGCACTTGGCCTCTTTCTTCACGTCGGCGGTGGCCTGAAGCGGCGACAGCAACAGTGCCGAGGCCAGCAAGGCAACGGCAAGAACAACTGGAAAATTGAGGCTTCTCGTTTGCATATAACTCCCCCGGGCGACCAGCCAAACCCCCACATTAACCGGATATAGCCACACTGTCTATGACTTTGTGGCTCCCGCCCTCCCCCCTTTCGGGGGGCTCAGGTTACAGGCAGCACGTAGCAGGCCATGCAGACAAAATGCGCCCCGCTCCCGGCCAGCACAAAGAAGTGGAAGACCCCGTGAAAGCCCAGAGTGGCGGGCCAGGGGTCCGGGCGTTTCAGACCGTAGATGACAGCGCCAAAAGTGTAGAAGAGGCCACCCACGACCAGCCACAGCAGGCCGCCGGAGGGCATACTGCGAGCCAGAGGGACGGCCGCTACCACGGCTATCCAGCCCATGCCCAGGTACAGTGCAGTCGAGGACCAGCGGGGCAGACCCTCGACAAACATCTTCAAACCAACGCCGGCTATAGCCATGGCCCACACCACGGCAAACAGGCTCCAGCCCCACCTCCCGCCCAACGAGATCAGACAAATCGGAGTATAAGTACCGGCGATGAGGACAAAGATGGCCGCGTGGTCGAAACGGCGCAGGCGGGTCATGGCATGGTCGGAACTGCCCAGCCAGTGGTAAAGACTACTGGCCGCATAGAGGAGCACCAGACTACCCCCGTATATGGAGAAAGCCGCCACTCTCCAGGGGTCCCCCCTGGAGAGTACTACCAGCGCAACCAGGCCCACCACCGACATCAGAGCTCCGGCCAGATGGGAGTAAGCGTTAAGGGGGTCTCGTGGCATATCCTACCAGAGACGGGTTTGCCCTACCTGCAAAACCCAATCCCTGGCCCGGCCACGACCGGCCAGCTCCGAGGCCCGACTGAACCGTAGGGGAGGTTCGTCGAAGGGCTCATCGCTCAGTTCAAAGGTGCCAAAATGAATCGCAAGGCCGTGGTCGGCACCAAGCCTCTGCAGAGCTTCGACGGCCTCCTCGGGATTCAAGTGTGAGGCCTTCATCATGCAACGGGGCTCGTAGGCTCCAATGGGTACGGCGGCGAGATCAAACGGCCCCAAGCGGCTGCCGATCTCCTCGAAGCCGTCGAACATACCGGTGTCGCCGGCAAAGTAGAATCTCCGCCCACCGGCAACCACAACCCAGCCCGACCAAAGGGAGCGGTTGGTGTCACGCAACCCACGCCTGCTCCAATGAAACGCCGGCACGCAGTGTATGCTGGCCTCACCCACCCGAAGACTGTCCCACCAGTCCAGTTCTGTTACAGAACCAATACCCGTCTGCTCAAGGATGTCACCGTTCTGTAAGGGAACGAGGAAGCGGGTCCTGCCCTTGCCACGCTCTGCAAGCCGTCCCAGAGTGACCAGGTCCATATGGTCGTAGTGGTTGTGGGATACCAACACGACATCAATCGGGGGCAGGTCATCGATGGCAAGGCCAGGGTCCACCATCCGCCCCGGTCCCAGCGACCGCGGACCGGCCACACGGGCCCATACCGGGTCAGTAAGGATTGACAGGCCCCCCATCTGAATGAGTAAGGTGGAGTGGCCTACCCAGGTCACCGTCGCCGGCTGGTCTTGCTGCCCATTACCGCTGTCCCAGGCACGCAAGTCGTGGCCGTCGTTGGGGATTCTCGGAGCCGCCAGAGGTCGCGGGCCGACGATAGAACGCCAGACCCGGCGGGCGAAAAAAGGCAGGTAAACCGAGGCCGGTGGCTGCTGGTAACCTCCCCGTCCGGGGTTTACGAAGGTTCGGCCCGAGCCCCTGTCGCGGTGATGGGCCTGACCGGCTCTACGGTTTTGCGATGAAAGCGGCTGGTGTATAGACCTCCCCACGGTGCAAACACTAGCAGAAATAGAGGCACAACTCAGCGGTCCCGGTGGGCCCTTCGAAACCGAACAACGACGGGTGCTGGGCGAGCCAATGGAGGTGTTCAAATACCGACCGCTCTCCCTGGTGTCCATGCTCAGGGATTCCTCGTCCTACGGTCCCGTTGAGTACATCGTCTGCGACGACCTGCGCATCACCTTCGAGGAACACTTGCGCCTGGTGGCATCGACGGCCGCCACCATGAAAGACCGTTACGACGTGGGCCAGGGCGACCGTGTAGCCATCCTTGCCGCCAACTGTCCCGAATGGATCGTTGCCTTCTGGGCCACCTTGAGCCTGGGGGCCATCGTGGTCGGCCTTAACGGCTGGTGGGTGCACGATGAGATTCTTTACGGCCTGAAGGATTGCGATCCCAAAATACTGATAGGCGACGAGAAACGTCTGGCGCGTATTGATGGTGAGAGCTTTGACTTCCCCGTCATAGAAATTGAAAGCGGCTTCGATGAGCTATGCAAGGCCGACCCCCAGGCCGAACTCCCCGAAGTGGACGTCGATGAGGACGACGCGGCCACCATCCTTTACACCTCGGGCACCACAGGACGTCCCAAGGGTGTGGTGTGTACCCACGGCAACGTAGTGGGCACCACCCGTCTGCAGATGTTCCACGGTATGCGGGCGATGATGTTGGCTGCCGCCGAAGGCGTCGACCTGTCGGCCGGCCCGACGGCCAACTGTTCGCTCAACACCACCCCCCTGTTCCACGTCTCCGGACTCTATGCCGGCGTGGTCACATCCCTGGCCAATGGGCTCAAGACGGTGTGGACCCGCGGCCGCTTTGATGCCGGCCGCGTAATGGAACTGATAGAGACCGAACAGGTGACCAACTGGGGGCCGATGGGCACCATGCTCCACCGCGTTATCAACCACCCCGACCTCGGACGTTACGACCTGTCCAGCATTCGCAACCTCGGTTCGGGGGGAGCACCGATAAGCCCCGAACTGCAAGAGCGTGCCCGGCAGGTATTTCCAAATGCCGGGCGTTCGTTGGGCCTGGGCTACGGCCTTACCGAATCCTCGGCGCTGGCAACTTTGAACTTTGGCAAAGAACTGGAAGAAGCACCGGACTCGGTGGGCCGCCCCCTGCCCACCGTGGAGATAGAGATACGCGATGCCAACGGCCAGGCCCTAGGCGAAGGCAGCGAGGGAGAGATCCACATCCACGGCCCCGTGGTCATGAAAGAGTACTGGCGGCGGCCCCGGGAAACGGCCGAGACCATTCTGGCCGGGCGCTGGCTCAAGACCGGGGATGTCGGGTGCATGAAAAACGGCCTGCTCTACATAGCCTCGCGCAAACGTGATCTGATATTGCGGGGCGGTGAAAACGTTTACCCGGTGGAAATTGAACAGTGTCTGGAAGCCCACCCCGGCGTGAAAGAAGCGGCCGTGGTCGGCGTAGACCACGAGGAGCTGGGCCAGGAGGTAAAGGCCATCGTGGTTGTGGTCGACCAAGCACCGACGGCCAAAGAACTTAACGACTGGGCCGCCCAGCGGCTGGCCTACTTCAAAGTGCCCGCCCACTGGGAACTGCGCACCGAAGCGCTGCCGAGAAACGCAACCGGCAAAGTCTTAAAACACGTACTCGTCGGTGCCGCCGACAACCCTTTCGTCGATGACTGAGCCCGGCGACCAGGCCCGATGTCAGTTGCAGGAAGAGTTTGCCAGGGAGTCGTCGGCCAGATCACAATCGGCGCTTATCCCGTCGACGGTATTGATCGCCAGACAGGTTCGGCAGGCCAGGGCCGAGGCCAGGCAAGCGGCGGTATCCGCCACGCCCGAGGTCGCGCACCCGACCAGAGCCGAGGCCAGGGCCACCCCCTTGGCCTCACACTTGCGGTCGAGGTATTTTGCCATCTTGCCACCCACGGGCGCACAGCTACGGGCGATTTTTGCCCGCGAGTCGGCACCCACACAGGCGGCCAGGTCACGTGGGAATATCATCGATTCGGCTTTCAGGCCGGTCTTTTTGCACTTGTTGAACACACCATAAGTAGTGTCGAGGCATTTCTGGGCAGACTTCAAAACGGACAACTGGCACTTGGACGCATAGCGGTCCGAAGCCTCGGTGATCACACCAGCGCCAAGGTCATCGCCAAACAGGACGGAGACCAGTCCGAGCACACTATCTTCGGCCGCACTGTTGACGGTAGTCACATCGGTGGCGGCAAAGCGCGGATAGCGGGACTGGCCATAGCGGTCGACCCCGGTACAACTCTTGTCGAAATCCCTTTGGGTCTTTGACTTTACGCCTGCCAGTTTGCCGCGACGGTCGGCCGTCAGACAGCCAGCTATGCCCAACCCCTGCAGACGGTCGCGGGCAGCGTCCTTTATGCAACCGTAGTTCTCCTTACCCTGGACCTTGGCCACTTTGGCAAAGTTTTTGTTGAGCGCGCCTATGCATTTCTGCTGATAGCGGCTGGGCGGTTGCAGCACCGAATTACGACTTCCCGGAGTCGCCGAGCTTGCAAGACCGGCAGCCCAGTTGCCGGGAGAGGAAGCAATGGCCTGGGGGTCGACCCTTTCAAGAGAAGACCCACTGCCATCGGCTTCTTCGGGCCACAGGCCGAAATCGGAATAAGTCACCTCGTCTACAATGATCTGGGGAGCAAAGGTCTCCGGAGTAGAATCACTGCCACAGATGTTGCCCAGCACTTCGGGGGAGTCCGGCTTTCTCAGCCTCACGGTGTCACTGAAATTACCCAACTCCCCGGAGTACGGTCCAAGGATGGTTACACCCTCCCCCAGAGAGTAGAGGGTCTTAAATGCCTCCAACACAGCGCTGTCCACTTGCGGGTCAAACCTTACCACCACTATATAGCCACCCGACTCGATGGTGGTGCCGATAGGGAAATCAAAGCCTATGCCGCCGGTCAGGCGCCAGGGATAGATGCTATAGTCGCCGAAATCGGTGTAGAGGCTGACAGCGGCGGTCCCGGTATTGTAAATCTCCACAAACTCACCATCACCACCAATGGTAGAGGCAACCGGGTTGTACATTATTTCGTTTATGACCACCGGCCCCACCCTTGCGGTCGAGTTGTCGGCGGCATGCGTGGGTGCCGACAGGCGTACGAAGCCGTCCACCCCGGCCACACGGCCAAAAGTCACACCGGTTTCAACCGCGCCGAACTCTACATAGTCGCGTTCGCCCGTCATGCCCGTGGCATCGGCAACCGAAAGAACAATTTCGTCTCCACAGGCCGAACTGAAGGCAAAGGGCAGGTCGCTTTCGTCGAACACAAGGTAACCACCGGCCTCAATCACCGTACCGGCAGGAATCTGGAAGTCGGTCAAGGAATCGATGTCGTCGGACATATACCAGCCACCGATGTCGACGGCTGCGGATGTCGCATTATAGAGTTCCATCCAATCGATGCCCGGGTCGGAGTGGGAGTAGACCTCGTTTATGCGCACCGAAGACAGTGCGGAGTACGGGACCACACTGCGCAGAACATCGAAATTCTGCACTTGGGTGCCGGCTCCATATATATTGGGCTGACCAAAGCTGCTTGAAGTCCCGTCGTTGTATGACGAGGCCGGGGTGGTCGTGGGCCCGGGGTCGTCCTCAAGCTTATAGACTTCATCGACACCCACCGTGCTGAGAACCCCAGCCCCCTCCCCGGCAGGCCCGTAGGCAACCGCACCGATGCTGTCAAGAATGAGAATCTGCCAATTGAGATTGGAAACCTTCCAGGTGACATCGGCCGGGGCACAGGCCGGCTCCACGCATTCCACACTGACGTAGGTTTCCGCATTGCCGGGGTTGGCACGAACGTTAAGCCACCAACGGCCGAGCTCGGGCCGGTAGTCGGCAACGTTGTTCTTAAGCCGTTCGGAGAACGTAACTATGGTACCACTGCGCAGGTCGGACCAGACCTCGTGGTCGGTAACACTCAGTCTGAATGATTCCTGGCCCGTGGGGTTGCCGGAATCGTTGGTGACAATAATCTGCCACCCCCTCATGTCGAGGTGGTCGGTTACAACGACCAACTCAAACCAGTCGCGGCCGTTGCCCTGGCGACGGCCCCAGAATACATCCGAGGCCCCACCGGCCAGGTACTGGCTGCCGGCCACCGCGTTGTATTCGTTAAGAACCAGGTCGGCCCCGTCGGCAGGGGGCAGCGGCCCAAACAGCCACAGCGCGGTCAACGCCGCCGCCCATACTCGCCTGGTTCCACCCACCCTTAAGTCCTAACACAACAGACGGACCCCTGTCACAAGCTTTTCTCCGGTCAGGCCTGATTTTTCAATTCAGTTCTTACGCGATGCGTCAAGCCACTGGGGCCAGGCACCACCCCTGCCCACCCCCTGGGCCCACCAAGGCGTTGACTACCCGCAAGAAAGTGGGGTAACGTCGTGGGGTTATGGCACCTGCCAGCGATGTTCAGCTGTTCTCGCGCTACGAGTGCAAGTACTATGTGCCCGAGTGGATGCTCGCGCCCATGCGCGACCACATAGGGCCATTCGTAAGGCCTGACAAGCATGCGGCCAGCCGTCCCGGCTACCGCTACCCAGTCTGCAGTCTCTATCTGGACAGCCCGGGCCTGGAGCTCTACGCCATGGCCGCCAAAGGCCTGCGTAGCAGGTTCAAACTGCGGGTGCGCCACTACGAGGGGGGGGATGGGGAACCGGTATTTTGTGAGATCAAGAGGCGCCAGGACGACGTCATCCTCAAGCGCCGAGTGGCAACGACAGCCGAGGAAGCGCGAAACTTCCTCAAAAAGACCCTCAATCATGAGATCCACGGACAGGACGCATGGCCGACCCAGGCGGCCGAGTTTATGAACCTCACCAATCTGACCTTGGCACGGCCCATGCTCTACGTACGCTACCAGCGCGAAGCCTACGAATCGGCCACCGGGGATCCGGTGCGCATCACCTTCGATAGCCAGCTGGAAGAGTCTATAGCCGGCCACGATCCCCTCAGCGGCCAACAGGATTGGAACCCTCTGTCCGTGGAGGGGGTGATACTTGAGATCAAGTTCACCGACCGTTTCCCCTTGTGGGTCAGAGGCATGATCGACCGTTTCCAACTGCAAAGACGCTCGGTTCCAAAATACCTGATGTCGGTGGAGAGCGTTCTACGCCGCGGCGGCTACCGGCCCCCCGTACAGTCCGAGATGGACACACTGGTGGCTTTGAGAATGGCATCGGGGAGGGCTTGAGATGAACCCGCTGATAGCCGCACTCGAAAGATCGGCCAATACTACCACACCCACCAATGCAGTGGGGGCCGTACTCGTATGCGTGTTGCTTTCCCTCGTACTCGGACAGGTAATCGCCTGGACCTACATGGCCACCCATAGCGGCCTGTCCTATTCGCGTTCGTTTACCCAGTCGATTGTACTGCTGACTCTGATCGTCAGCCTGGTCATGCTGGTCATCGGCAACAACATAATAACCGCGTTCGGACTTATCGGCGCACTGGCCATCATACGTTTCCGTAACGTGTTAAAGGACACGCGCGACACCGTATTTGTGTTCTTGTCTCTGATTATCGGCATGGCAATAGGGTCGGGAAAATACGTAACCGCCGTCTCAAGCACCCTGGCCACGGCCTTGGTCATACTTTACCTGCACTACTCGGGATTCGGGTCTACCGGTCACTTCGACGGCCACCTGAGTTTTGCAGCCCCCGGCGGGAGTACCGAGGTCGGCGACCACTTTCGCATACTCGATCGTTTTTGCCGGACTTCTAAACGTGTATCGGTGCGGCAGACGGGCACCGAGGACATGGCCGAATACATATTCGAAGTGAAACTCAAAAAACGCGACGAGAGCCAGCAAATGCTCGACGAACTCAACAACGCACCGCAAGTAACCAACGTCGCGCTGGTGCTGAGGGACCATACCTCAGAGGTCTGAACCGATGGTGATAAAGCTCGGCACACTACGCCCCCCCCTGGCCCGCCTGCTGGAATTACTGCGCGCCCGTACCGACATAACGGTATGGCTGCTGGCAGTGGCGGCAACGGCGGCACTGCTGGGCGGGCAGGTACAAAGCTACGACTACACGGCAATCGCTCGTGCCCGCAACTTTGAAGTCTCACCAGCGGCGGCCGGCGTCATAAAACAGGTCACCGTCGAGTTGTACGAGCGGGTGGACGCCGGAGACATGATCGCCGTACTGGACGACTCAGGGGTGCGGGCCAGACTGGCCACCGCCACCGCGGTGCTCGATGGTCTGAGTGCCGAACTGGTTTCGGCCGAGGCGGTGATCGAGCGGGGCGTGGGTCCGGGAAGGCTCGACTGGCGCAACCAGCTCAGACGCTTCGAGGTGGACGTGGAGCGACTCAAGCTTGACGGTCTGACCATCGAGGTCGCCATCGAAAGTGACAAAGTCGAGAAACAACGCCTGGCACTGGCTTTGGCTCGCATGGCCGATCTGCGTGAAGCGGGTATCGTCTCTCCGGCCGAATACGACGACGCCCGGCTGGCGCACCGGCAGATTGCCGAACGTTTGGACCGCAACCGTGCGTTGTCGGAAGAAACCAGCGACGAACAGCGCGCGGCAGTGGCAAGAAAACTGGAGTTTGAACGCAACCTGCCCGGCAAGGGTGACAACGGCCAGTTGCTGGCCCCCTGGAAAGCCGCCGTGGCAACCCAACAGCGCAGGCTTGCGGAGATTCGTCTGGAACGCGAGCGACTCATACTGAGGGCCCCGGTGGCCGGCCAGGTAAGCCAGGTGCTGGCCCTGCCGGGACAATCTATTCTCGCCGGCCAGACGGTGGCCACGATCACACCACGGTTTGCGACCGAGGTTGTGGGCTACCTGCCCGAGCACAACTCACATTTTGCGAGTGCCGAGGCCCCCGTACGAATCTCCAGCCTTGCCAACCCATCGGCCAGCTCCGACTCCTATGTGCTCAGGGTCTCGCCCTCGGTAGAAGTACTGCCCGAACGGTTGCGGCGAAGGCCCGATCGACTCGAATACGGGCGGGCCTTCATCGTGGCCATACCCTACCCTTTGGACATACTGCCGGGAGAGGCCGTCGGCGTACGCTTTAAACACTGATAAGGAAGGATGGACGCGTGTGAGAACTCACATGTTTGGATGCCTGGCTGCTGTTGCATTGATGACGGTCGCCTTGGCAGCCACGCCCGCCCCGCGAACTGCCGCGCTACTTTCCCAACCATGTCCAGGTAAACATCGACGATACTTCTGAGCACCGCGACTACCACCTTAAACGTCCGAAAAAGTTTTGTACGGCCGCCTCCATGAACGGCTCCGAGGTAAAGAACGACCAACGCCACCTGCTCTGCTATCCGGCCAAGCGGGCCAAGTACGAACCCCGCCACGTGCCTAGGTACGGGCTCTACACCGCCAATTCCCTGGCCGCCCAGAGACTCGACACAAAAAAAGAATACGAACTGTGAGTACCCACGCGTCTTACGGTCGGCCCCCAGGCGGGCGGGCCCGGCAGAGGTTTGCTCAGCAGAAGAAGTGGCCGCCGTTTACGTCCAGAGACTGCCCGGTGATGACCTTGGAACGGTCTGAGGCAAAAAACACCACCGACTCGGCGATCTCTTCCGAAGTGGGAATATGTTTAGATCGGAAGAGCGTCG
>JAYGCL010000093.1:0-35387 GCA_046583365.1 Deltaproteobacteria bacterium | reverse complement strand
TGGTCGCGGTCGCCCGTGGCGGGCGGACGGTTTACCAGGTAACGGCAGACCTCGCCGATGTACTGACAGCCGGTTACCCGGTAGCGGCGCACGTCGTCCCAGAAACGGCTGGCGCTGAAGCGGCGGCGTATCATGATGGCCGCGCCCTGGGACAATGCACAAGAGACCACCACCATGCCGGCGGCACCGTGGTAAAGGGGCAGGATGCAGGCGATTACATCGTCGGGGCCGTAACCGGCGATTGCCGACATGCCGTCTCCCACGCCCAGAAACCGCATGTGGCTGAGGCGGGCGGCCTTGGGCAGCCCGGTGGTCCCCGAGGTAAAGACATGGAAGAGGTCGTCGCCGGCCTTGAGGTCGCGGCGCACTTCAGGGTCGGGGTTTTGCGTGGAGGCTTGATCCATGAGCCGGTCCAGGCTGGTCCAGTCCGCGGGCAAAGCGGCGGCGGTTCGGGTTTCGTCCGACGGTTGGGCCGGATCCTCGAGCAGGTATACGGGCAGGCCGGGGTTTTCTTTTAGAGCGCCGTCGGCGGCATCTATACACTCGGCGCCCACGATCAAGGCCCGCGCCCCGGTCTCAGCGATGGCGTGGGACAGCGCCGCCCCTCGGGTGTTGGTATTTAAGAGCGCGGCGGTTACTGCCAGCTTGGCCAATCCGGCCCAGGCCGCGATGAATTCGGGACGGTTCTCTATCATTACCGCCACCACGTCGCCGGCCTTAAGGCCGGCCGAAGCCTTTAATACGTGGGCCACCCGGTTGGCCAGAGCATTGAACTCGGCATAGGTGATAGAGGTGTCGCCGAAGAGCAGGAAGGTTCGCTCGGCCTGGGCCGCGGCTTGCTCCTCGATGCGGTCTGCCACCGTGTAGGTCTGGCTTGGCGTGTGCGCGAGTGTGCCCGAGGCCAGCAGGTCGAGGCGGGCCTGGGTTTGTTCTCTACTGAGCGGCACCGGGGCAACCTAGCACAAGGTCGGCTTGATAACAGTGAAGGGGAAATAGCAGTGAAGGTGTATGCGGTATTTGCCGACGCGCGCATGGCGCTTGGCCAGGTGCCCGCCTATGCCCGGCGTGTCGAGGCCCTGGGCTATGACGGGCTGCTGGTGCCCGAGGCCATTCACGATGGCATGATGGCCGCAATGCTGGCAGCCGAGCATAGCGAAAGAATCGAGATAATCACCAGTGTGGTACTGGCTTTTCCCCGCAGCCCCATGACTCTGGCCTATGCGGCCCGCGACGTACACGAGCTATCCGGCGGTCGTTTCTCATTGGGCCTCGGCTCCCAGGTACGCGGCAACATGGTGGGACGGTTCTCAGTCCAGTGGCATCCCCCGGCCGCGCGTATGCGCGACTACGTGGGCTCCTTGCGCGCAATCTGGCAGTCCTGGCAGAACGGCCAGCAGCTGTCCTTTGAAAGCGAGCACTACCGCTTCAGCCGCATGCAACCGTTCTTTAACCCCGGGCCGTCCGAGCACGGCCGGATTCCCGTCTACCTGGGGGCGGTCGGCCCGAAGATGGCCGAGGTGGCCGGCCAGGTGGCCGATGGTCTGCTTACCCATCCCACCAACAGCGACCCCAGGTATGTAAGGGAAGTCTCTGTTGCCGCCATAACAAAAGGCCGGCCCCGGAGTTTTAATCTTATTGCCAGTACTTTTGTCGCCACCGGACCTGATGTCGAAGCCGTGGCCACCGAGCGCGAACGCATCCGCGACTACCTGGGGTTTCTTTACTCAACGCCCAACTACTGGCCCACACTCAAACTGCACGGTTGGGAGGAAGTGGGCCGTCGTCTTAACGAGCACGCGAAGAAGGGGCGTTGGGAGGTGATGAAAGCCGAGATCAGCGATGAGATGCTCGATGTGCTGGTACCCTCGGCCACCTACCAGGACATAGCCTCCCTTCTGATGAAATGGTACGGCGGCCTGGCCGCGGGCATCACCTTGCCGGTGCCCGCAGACCCGGCCGACGACGAAGCTCTGGCTTCAGTCGTCTGCCAGCTCAAACAAGGTTGATCTAAGGCTGGACGGCAAAGCCGTCGGTCACCGGCTGCTTGTCGGCGAAGTAGGGCGAAAGCTTCTCGTTGATGCTGTCTATGCTCCAGGCCCCATCGGTTTCAAATTGGTCTTCGGTGCCGGGCCGCGTAAGCACGGTAACGTAGTTGCCGTAGATTATGATGACCTGACCCGAGATGTTATCGGCCAATGGAGAGGCCAGGTAGCCTACCAGCGGCGAGATGTTCTCAGGGGCATAAAAATCGAAACCCTCTTCCGGCTTGGCGAACATCGAGGCCAGGTTGCCCGAGTCGTTCATGCGGGTACGCGCCCGCGGCATGATGGCGTTGGCCGTCACCCCGTACTTCTGCAGAGACTGGGCGGCGGCCATTGTCATGGCCACAATGCCGGCCTTGGCCGCAGCGTAGTTGGGCTGGCCGGCCGAACCGAAAATGAAGGCCTCCGAGGAGGTGTTGATGATGCGGGCGTAAAGAGGTGCGCCGGTCTCCTTGCCCTTGGTGCGCCAGTATTCGCTGGCAAAACGCATGCTGCAGAAATGCCCCTTCAAGTGCACGCGGATTACTGAATCGAACTCGTCCTCACTCATGTTGAAGATCATTTTGTCACGGCAGAACCCGGCGTTGTTTACCAGAATGTTGAGGTCGCCGAAGGTATCCACGGCCTTGGCGATCATGGCCTTGGAATCGTTCCAGTCGGCCACATCGCCGAAGTGGGCGACGGCCTCGCCACCGGCGGCTTTGATCTCTTCGACCACAGCCTGGGCGGCGTCCTCGTCGCGCCCCGAACCGTCGCGCGCAACACCCAGGTCGTTTACCACCACGCGGGCGCCAAGGCGGGCCAACTCCAGGGCCTCTACCCGTCCCAGCCCATGGGCGGCGCCGGTTACTACTGCTACTTTTCCATCCAACATCAGATTCTCTCCACAATAGTTCCGGTTCCCAGCGAGGAACCACAGCACATACTGATGAGCGCGGTCTGCTTGCCACTGCGCTCGAGTTCGTGAAGGGCGGTGACGATCAGCCGCGAACCGGTTGCACCCACGGGGTGGCCGAGCGCGATGGCGCCTCCGTTGACGTTGAGTTTGTCGGGGTCGGCGTCAAACTCCCGCTGCCAGGAAAGTACCACCGTGGCGAAGGCTTCGTTTACTTCGTAGAGGTCGATGTCGCTGAGCGACATCCCCGACTTGGCCAATATCTTGTTGGTGGCATCGATGGGGCCGTCCAACAGGTAGTAGGGGTCGGTACCGACCACCACGTCGTAGAGAATGCGCGCCCGCGGCTTGAGTCCCAGCTCCCTGGCCTTGTCGGCCGTCATCCACAGTACGGCGGCCGCGCCGTCGGATATCTGCGAAGAGCTGCCGGCCGTGTGTACGCCGTCCTCGACCACCGGGTTGAGTGCGGCAAGTCCCTCGAGCGTGCTTTCGCGAATGCCCTGGTCCCGGCTGATGGTTTCGGTCTGGCCCGAGGGGCTGCCGTCCTCTCCCATGGCCGGGGCGTCAAAGGGCAGGATTTCTTTTTCGAAGCGACCCTCGTCCTGGGCTTTTTTGGCCTTTTGCTGGGACCACAGACCGAACTCATCGCAGTCCTGGCGCGTGATGCCGCGCTTTTTGGCAATGCGTTCGGCGGCCTGGAACTGGTCGGGGCTGGAATCCCAGGGCCAGTCCTCGGGCTGGAAGAAGCCGGGACCGCTGAGCACGTTGGCGCCTAGTCCCACATGGCTCATCACCTCTACGCCGCAACCTATGCCGATGTCTATGCTGCCGACCTGCACGAGCGCGCGGGCCAGGTGGTTGGCCTGCTGGCTGGAACCGCATTGGGCGTCCACGGTTGTGCCGGCCACCGTGTAGTCGCCGCCCATGGCCAGCCAGGCGTGGCGGGCGACGTTGTTCGACTGCTCGCCGGCCTGGGTCACGCAGCCGCCTATGATCTGCTCCACGTCGGTAAGTCCGAGTCCGGCGCGCTCGACCACGCCCCTTTGCACGGTACCCAGCAAGGTGGCCGGGTGGACGGCGCTCAGCCAGCCTTTGCCGACTTTACCGCGGGCTATGGGGGTGCGTAGTGCTTCGACGATTACTGCTTCTGGCATCTGATCGGTCTCCTTGCTGTCACAATCTCAGTTGGGCTGTCCCAGGATCATTCCGCTGGTCGGCACACCCACGCCGCCGGTCACGAGTACGTGGTCGTTCTTTTCCGGTTGGTTGCCCGAGGTGCCGCGAATCAGGCGCACACCTTCGTTGACTCCGTTCATGCCGTGGATATAGGCTTCGCTCAGCTGTCCGCCATGGGTGTTGGTGGGCAGGCGGCCGCCCAACTCAAGGTTGCCGTCGCGAACGAAAGGCCCGGCTTCGCCGCGCTGGCAGAATCCCCATGATTCCAACTGCCACAGAACGATGGGCGTAAAGGCGTCGTAGATGATGGCCGCGTCCACATCGTCGGGGCCCAGGCCCGACTGTGCGTAGACCTGCTCTGCCACCAGGTCCATCTCGGGAAGGTAGCTTATGCTCGGGCGGTAGAAGCTGGTCATGTTCTCCTGCCCGCGGGCGGCCGCCTCTGCCACGCCGCGTATGATGGCCGGCTTCTGCTTAAGATCACGGGCGCGCTCGGGGGTGGTTATGATGCAGGCGCAACCGCCGTCGGTTTCCTGGCAACAGTCGAAAAGCCTCAAGGGCTCAACGATCCAGCGCGAAGCCTGGTGGTCTTCTATGCTGAGTTCCTTGCCGTAAAAGAACGCGTTGGGATTGTTAACCGCATGCTTGCGCGTGGACACGGCCACATGGGCCAGGTCCAGGGGGTCAAGGCCATAGTCGTGGATGTAGCGCTGCGTGAACATCGCCACCCAGCTTGCCGGTGTCAGCAGTCCGAAGGGCAGGTACCAGCTCCAGTGGATGAGGTCGGCCGTGACGATGCCATCGGCAATGCCGGTGCTGTAGCGGTGGCCCGAACGCTCGTTAAAGGCCCGGTATACCACCACGTAGTCGGCCACTCCGGTTGCCACGGCCATTACGGCCTGTTGCACAACCCCTATGGCCGCACCGCCGCCGTAGGGAATGCGGCTGTAAAACTTAAGATCCCCGAGTCCCACCGCCTGGGCCACCTCGACCTCGTCGTTGGTGTCCATGGTGAAAGTCGTCAGGCCGTCTACCTTGCCCGGCTCCAGGCCGCAGTCGTCGAGGGCCGCTTTGATGGCCTCGCAAGCCAACTGTAGTTCCGAGCGGCCGGAGTTTTTGGAAAACTCGGTCTGGCCTATGCCGGCGATGGCGGCTTCGTTGTTAAGTGTGGTTGGCATTCAGGCTTCCTTTGGCAGTTCTACTTTCACGGTGGCCGTTACGTGGTCTCCCCAGGAATTGGTGCCGGTTACGTCCACGTCGACCGTACCCTCGGCCTCATCCTTGGCCTTTACGGTGCCCGACATTTTCATGGCATCGCCGGGCAGGTTGGGGGTACCAAGTTTTATCGACAGGCCTTTGATGCGGGCGTTGGGGCCGGCCCAATCGGTTACAAAACGCCCGACCAGGCCGTTGGTGGTAAGGATGTTCATGAAGACATCCTGCATGCCGGTGGCCTGGGCCGCGCTTTTGTCGTGGTGGACACGGGTAAAGTCGCGAGAGGCGATAGCGCCGGCCACAATCAACGTTACTGTGATGTCTACCGACAGTTCGGGCAGCGAGTCGCCTACCGTTACGTCGTTGAAGCTGGGTCCCCGGGTACTCATAGATTCCCCTGTGGTGGGTTGGCGGCCATGTCGGTCCCGATGTTTACGATCTGGTTTGCCGCCGAACCCAAGCAAAGCTCGAGGGCTTTCGACCAGATGAAGTAGCGGTGAATCGGGTAGTCGGTGTCAACGCCCAGGCCCGCGTGCAGATGCTGGGCGGCGTTGGCGATGCGCGAGCCGCCCTCGGCTGCCCAGAACTTGGCCACCGCAGTCTCGCGCGGGGCGGGCTCGCCGATAGAAAGCTTCCAGGCCGCCCGCCAGGTGGTCCAACGCATGGATTGCAGGTCTATGTAACAGTCGGCCGCGCGGTGTTGTACGGCCTGGAAAGAGCCGATCGGTACCCCGAACTGCTCGCGTTCGCGTGCGTAGTCGGTCGTCATCTCCAGAGCCCTTTCTGAGACCCCCAACTGCAGGGCCGAGATTGCAACCAGGGCGTGTTGGTAGGTCCATTGGGCCGCGCACGAGTGCGGGTCGCCCGCGACACCGGGGCCACCGAGCAGGTCTCCCTCGCCGACACCGACACCGTCGAGTTGGAGGTCACAGAGGGGCTCGCCGCTGGTGGACCTGCCGCGGGTGATGGTCAAGCCGTCCGAGGCGGGGTCTACAAGGAAAACCACCGTGCCCTGGTCGGTGCTGGCCGGCACGAGGATGCGCTGGGCAATGTGGGCATAGGGCACTGCGGTCTTGAAGCCCGTGATAGTCCAGGACGAGCCCTGCTTGTGCGCGCTTGTCGCCGGTGCCCCCGGGTCGATAGAACCACGGTCGACGAGCGCCGCGGTCAACACCGTCTGCCCCGAGGCCAGGCCGGGGAGCAGGGCTTTTTTCTGCTCTTCGGTGCCGAAGCGGGCAACCGGCAGACCGCCCAGCACGAGGGCGGCAAGCGCCGGGACCGGTGCTACCACACGGCCCAACTCTACCAACAGGGCACAGCACTCGACGATGCCAAGCCCCATGCCGCCGAAGTCTTCGGGCACGGCAATCCCCAGCAGGCCGGCATCGGCCAGGGTGGCCCAAAGTTTCCGGTCCATCCATTCCTGGCCGCCCTGGATTTGTTTTACACGTTCGGGGGACATCTCTTTTTCGAGAATTCCCCGGGCCAGGTCGCCGATGGCGATGTGGTTTTCGTTAAGACTGAAATCCATGGGTTACGCCGTTTCCCGGGCTGCCGGTCTGAAGAGTGGCAGTTTGAAGTCGTCATCGACCTTTTCGATGACGGTCTCAACGGCCATGCCGATGTGTACGTCCTGGGGGTCGCAACCGATGACGTTGGAAACCAGCCGGGTGCCTTCTTCCAGGTCCACCAGTGCGCAGACCAACGGAAACTCATAGCCGGGAAATTTCGGGTAATGCAGCACCACGTAGCTGTAAACCGTGCCGCGACCGCTCGATTGCTGCCCTTCCCACCGAGTGGATTGGCAATGGGGACACATGGGGCGGGGCGGGTGGCGAAGTTCTCCGCAATCCGAGCATTTCTGTATAAGCAACTCGTCGCGCTCTATGCCTTCCCACCACCATTTGTTGTCGTGGCCTGTGGGTGGACGCATGCGCTTGGGAACCGTCTCGCTCTGGCCATCCTCGCTGCCTTCTTCTACGGCCTCGGGCTGCTGGTGGGGTTTGAACTTCAACACCCTGAAGGTCTGCCAGCCTATTTCTTCGCCGTTGCTGTCGTGGAAAGTCTCGCGTGTGTTGATGAAGTAGCCGATGCCGATGGCGGTGGCTTTCTGTTCGGAAATTTCTTCGATCACGGTGACCGACTTGATGCGGTCGCCGGGGCTCAGGTAGCGGTGGTGACGTTGTTCGCAGTTGGTGGCTACCACCGAGGTGTAACCATGGTCGCTCAAGAGTTGGTGGAGTTGGGTCTGTTTGCTGTCGGGCATGTCCTCGGGGGTGGACATGACCAGGCCGGGCAACATCCAGGCTTGTATCATCGAGGGGGGTGCGACTATGCGTCCGTGTACCGAGTCTGCGGCGGCGTCGGCATCGGTGTAGACGGGGTTGTTGTCACCCATGACTTCGCACCAGTGGCGAATCATCGCCTCGTTTACGGTGTCGTATGCGTCCTGGGGCGGGCCGATCTCAAGGCCTACGAAATCCTTGAACTTGCTCTCCAATTCTTGTCTTGCCGAGTCCATAGTCTTCTCCAGTACGGTTTCAGCGGCGACGGCTGCGCGGCAGTCTGAGTGCGGCCATGGCGATGATGTCGCGTTGCACTTCGTTCACGCCACCGCCGAAGGTGAGCGTAGTGGCCCCACGGTAGGCCTGCTCGAGCAGACCGCCAAACATTGCACCTTCTTCACCTCTGCACACAAGCCCGGCAGCACCGGCTACTTCGAGCAACAGGCGGTAGCACTCCACAAAAAACTCCGTGCCCATGACCTTTACCGCCGAAGCTTCGGCGGGGTCGGGAGTCCCCTGGCTGATGGCCCAGGCCGAGCGCCAGTTCAGGATCTTCAGCGCCTCCATCTTGGCGTAAACACGGGCCAGATTGGTCTGTACCCAGGCTTGCTCGACCATGGTACCGCCGCCCGGGGCCTCGGTGTTCGCCGCCCAGGCCCAGACCTCGTCGAGCAGGCGGTCGGCCAACCCGGGGCAGGCCAGGGTTATACGTTCGTGGTTGAGCTGTGAGGTCATCAGGCGCCAGCCCGAGTTCTCCTCTCCCACCAGGTTGCTCAGTGGGACGCGTACGTTCTCGTAGTAGGTGGCATTGGTCCGCTCTCCGCCCAGCGTGTAGATGGGCGTTACCGAAAAACCCTCTGCCGAGGTGGGAACCAGAATGATACTGATGCCCTTGTGTTTGGGGGCGTCGGCATTGGTACGGACGGCCAGCCATATGTATTCGGCGTCGTGGGCGTGGGTGGTATAGATTTTCTGACCGTTTATAAGCCACTCATCGCCGTCGCGTTCGGCCTTTGTGCTAAGCGAGGCCAGGTCGGTGCCGGCCGAGGGTTCGGTGTAACCGATGGCGAAGTGGGCCTGGCCTTTTAAGATCTTCGGCAGCAGGTCGGCTTTCTGCTCGTCGTTGCCAAAACGCATGAGGGTCGGGCCGATGGTGTTGACGGCGATAACCGGCAGCGGCGCCCGGGCGCGGTAGGTCTCATCCCAGAAAATAAATTGCTCAATCGGGGTGCGGCCCTGGCCGCCAAACTCTTTTGGCCAACCGATTCCCAACCAGCCGTCGCCGCCCATGCGGGCCACGACCTCGCGGTAGACCGGACCGCCCACCTCGTGCCACTCCTGGTCGAGGGCGGCGCGTAACTCCGGCGTGAACAAGTCCCGGTAATACTGGCGTATTTCCTGGCGGAGTCGCTGCTGCTCCGCAGTAAAATCTAGGTACATCTTTTTAAATCCGGTCTGCCCCGCCCGGGTCCCGCCCTGTACAGGCCCTTCAAGGCGCAAATGGAACACGTTCTAGACGGCGTAATATGCTCGAAACCCCCCGCTCTTGCAACGTGCCGCCGCCGTTGTGGGAAACGGTCCGGGGCTATGGACGACAGGCCGGGAGTGTGGAAGATAAGGGGGGTGGGGAGGGTAGTTTGGCAAAACCGAAACTGAAGGCCGGGGGCGGCCTGTCGGCCCTTTTCTACACCCTGGCCAAGGGCCGTGAGGCCGGCGGGTGGTTGCGTCTGTACCGCCGTTTGCGCAGCAAAAACACGTGTAAGACCTGTGCCCTGGGCATGGGCGGGCAAAAGGGGGGGATGACGAACGAGGCCGGCCATTTCCCCGAGGTTTGTAAAAAATCCGTACAGGCCCAGGCCGGCGATATGGCCCGGCCCATCGAGGCCGATTATTTTGCGGCCACACCGATTGCCGCCATGGCCGCCCTGGGTTCGGCCGGTCTGGAGAAGCTCGGTCGCATAGCTTTCCCTCTCATGGCCGGGCCCGGCGATACGCATTTTCGCCCCATAGGCTGGGACCAGGCACTGGACCGGGCCGGGGCTGCCTTTTCCAGCGCTGCGGCCGATGAAGTGTTCTTTTACTCCTCTGGTCGTTCCAGCAACGAGGCGGCCTATCTCATGCAGTTGGTGGCCCGCGCCTTTGGCACCAACAACATCCACAACTGTTCCTACTACTGCCACAGTGCCTCCTCGGTGGCGCTTTCGATGGTTTACGGTTCGGGTACGGCCTCGATAACGCTCGACGACCTGGGCCACGCCGACCTGGCTCTGGTGGCCGGCGCCAACCCGGCCAGCAATCACCCCCGCCTTATAACCCAGCTTGTAGGTCTGCGCCGTCGTGGCGGCCGTGTCATCGTCGTAAACCCGCTGGCAGAACTTGGCCTCAAGCGCTTCCGTCTGCCCTCGCAGATTGGCAGCATGCTGCGGGCTTCTACCGTTTCCGACCTCTACCTGCAGCCCCACGTGGGTGGGGACCTGGCCCTTTTCAAGGCTCTGCTCAAAGGCCTGATGGAGCGCGATGGCGCTATAGAGCAAGACTACATCGAACGCTTTGCCAGCGGTTGGGACGAGGTCAGAGACGACATCGAGGCCACCCCCTGGGACACTCTGATTGCGGGCTGTGGTGTGGAGCGTGCCGAGGTCGAGCGGGCCGTGGAGATAATCGCCGCTTCCCGCCGGGGTGTTTTCATGTGGGCCATGGGGCTTACCCACCATGTTCATGGGGTGGACAACATTCTGGCCCTTGCCAACCTGGCCCTGGCCCGGGGTTGGTTGGGGATCGCGGGGGCTGGGCTGATGCCCATCCGTGGCCATTCAAACGTCCAGGGTGTGGGCTCTTGCGGCGTGGCGCCGTCGTTGAAAGAAGCCTTTGCCCATCGCATGGAGGAGGTCTACCAATTCAAACTTCCCACCACCCCCGGCCAGGACACCTACGCGTCCATGCTTGCGGCCGACCAGGGCCGCATACGGGCAGCCTTTCTGCTCGGTGGCAATTTGTTTGGCAGCAACCCCGACAGCCGTTGGGCCCGCCAGGCTTTGGCCAGGATAGATACGACGGTGTTTGCTAGCACCAAGCTCAACCAGGGCCATCTGCTCGGGCGCGGCCGTACTTGCATAATTCTGCCCGTGCTCGCCCGCGATGAAGAGAGCCAGGCTACCACCCAGGAATCCATGTTTAACTACCTGCGCCTTTCGGCCGGCGGAACCCCGGCCGTCGATGGCCAGATGCGCTCGGAGGTCGATATCATCGCTTCCCTGGCCGAACGTATTCTGCCCGCCGGGCGTTTTGACTGGAGTGCCCTGCGTTCCCACTCCAGGCTGAGACAGGAGATGGCCCGTGTGGTGCCCGGCTACGAAGGAATCGATGAGATCCAGACCGCCGGAGAGTTTCATATAAAGGGCCGTACTTTCCATGAGCCCAGTTTTGCCACCGACGACGGAAGGGCCCACTTTCATGTAACACCGTTGCCCGACGGCAGCCGTTTTGAGCAGGGCGGCGATACTTACCGGCTGACCACGCTTCGCTCGGAGGGACAGTTCAACACCGTGGTCTACGAGCAGGAGGACCTCTACCGTGGCAACCGCCGCCGCGATGTCGTCATGATGTCGGCAGACGATGCCCGTGGCCTCGGGCTTGACGAGGGAGACCGGATTCGTGTTGAAACTGAGGCCGGCGCCATGACGGTGCACACGGCCATCGTGGATATAAGGCCGGGGAGCCTGGCCATGTACTACCCCGAAGCCAACGTCCTGGTGCCCCGGCGCATAGACCCGCGCTCAAAAACCCCGGCTTTCAAGTCGGTTGCCGCCCGTTTGCATACCGTCTGAGCGCAGCGCTGGGCCACTTGAGCCTGGCACACTAGAACGTGTTCTTGCCACGCGGGTGGGGATACGTTTTAATCCCGTCCCATGTCTGAATACGGATTCTGGAATTGCGCGAAAAGAGACCCCGACCGCACTGTGGTTATAGAGACCGAGTCGGGAAACCATATAAAAGCCGGCCAGTTGGCCTCGGCTTCCCACCGCCTGGTCCATGCCTTAAGGGGCCTGGGTCTGAAAAGTGGGGATGTCGTGGCCACGGTGCTGCCCAACTGTACGGCCATGCTGGAGGTCTACCTGGCCGCTTTTCAGGCCGGTTTTTACCTGGTGCCGATAAACCACCACTTAACGACGCCCGAGATCGCCTACATTGTTTCTGATTGCGGGGCCAGGGTGCTGATCGGACACCGCGAATTTGCCGATGCCATCATAGGCGCTGCCGATGAGGCCGGCCTGGCCGCAGGCATGCGTGTGGCCGTAGGCGAGGTAGAGGGTTTCCGTTGCTACGATGAATTAAAGGCCGGCCAACCCGATGCCGAGCCCGACGGGCGCACGGCCGGGCAGGTGATGAACTACACCTCGGGTACCACCGGCCGTCCCAAGGGGGTACGCCGCGGGCTTACCGGCGCCGACCCCGATCTCATGGGTGCGATGTACGCGATGTTTCTGTCGATGTTCGGCATACAGCCCGAAGACGACAACGTTCATCTGTGCGGTTCCCCGCTCTACCACACGGCTGTGCTCATGTTCACGGCAGGGTCTTTGCACTACGGTCACACCGTTGTGTTGATGGAAAGGTGGAAACCCGAGGACTGCCTGCGTGTAATCGAGAGTTACAAAGTAACCACCAGTCACATGGTGCCCACCCAGTTCCACCGCATGCTGGCGCTGCCCGAGGATGTAAAATCCCGCTACGACATGTCGTCCCTGCGTTGCATGATCCATGCGGCCGCTCCTTGTCCGGTGGAAGTCAAGAAACGCATGATCGAGTGGTGGGGACAGACTATTTTTGAGTACTACGCAGCCAGCGAGGGCGGCGGTACTCTTGTTCCACCGGCCGAGTGGCAACAGTATCCGGGTACCGTGGGCCGGGCCTGGGCGGGGTCGGACATCAAAATTTTCGACGACGACGGTGATGGCCACGAGTGTGAGTCCGATGAGAAGGGAACCGTATATATGCTGCTGGGCAGCAACGATTTCCGTTATCACAACGACGAAGAGAAAACCGAGGAGAACCGCCGTCAGGGGTACTTCACGGTCGGCGACATCGGCTATTTAAACTCCGACGGCTACCTGTTCCTGTGCGACCGCAAGGCCGACATGATCATCTCCGGTGGGGTTAATATCTACCCGGCCGAGATAGAGTCGGTGTTGCTTACCCATCCCAAAATCGCCGATGCCGCGGTGTTTGGCATTCCGCACGAGGACTGGGGTGAAGAAGTGAAGGCCGTCATCCAGGCCGCCGACGGACAGGAGGCCGGCCAGACTCTTTGCGACGACATCCAGGCTTTTTGCGAAGACAAACTTGCCAAGTACAAGCGCCCGCGCACGATAGATTTTATTGAGGATATGCCGCGCGACCCCAACGGTAAACTCTATAAACGTAAACTGCGCGATCCCTACTGGGAAGGCCACGACCGCGCGATTTAGGCAGTCGGCCTAGAGAAATACGTCGGCCAGAGTTTCGATGGCTTCTTTTGGGTCCCCCGCGGGTGCCACCAGCAGGGTTGTAACCGGGCTGTCGGCCCAGGCCTGGGCCCGTTCTTTGATGCGCGCGGCCGGCCCCACCAGGGCAATTTCGTCTACCAACGCATCGGGCACGGCAGCGGCGGCCTCGTCGCGGCGGTTTTCCCAGAACAGGCGGTTCACTTCGGCGATGGCATCTCCGAATCCCATGCGGTCGATCAGGTTGGCGTGGAAGTTCTGGTTGCGCGCTCCCATGCCCGACATGTAGAAGGCCAACATCCATTTTACCGGCAGGCGGGCCGCCTCAAGATCGTCGTTTACCACCACGGTAACCGTACAGGCTATTTCAAACCCTGGTCGTAAGGCACCCAATGATTCGGCATAAACCTCGGGGCGGTAGGGGGAGTAGAAAAGCGGCAGCCAGCCGTCGGCGATCTCGGTGGTCTGCTTCACGTTTTTTGGACCCTCGGCGCCGATGTAGATGGGTATGTCGGCCCTCAAGGGGCGGTTTATCAGTTTGAGAGGCTTGCCCAGCCCACTGCCCCCTTGCAGGGGTAGCTGGTAGTGGCGGCCCTCGAACTCGACCGGGCCTTCGCGGCGCAGGATCTCGCGTACCAGGGCAACAAACTCACGGGTGCGCTCGAGGGGACGGGGAAAAGGCTGTCCGTACCAACCCTCGACCACCTGGGGCCCCGAGGCACCGATGCCGAGAATAAAGCGGCCGCCCGAAAGGTGGTCGATGGTCATGGCTGTCATCGCCGCCATGGCCGGGGTGCGCGCCGATAGCTGCATTACCGCCGTGCCGAGCTTTATCCTGGTCGTGCGCGCTCCTATCCAGCAGAGCGTGGAGACGGCATCCGAACCGTAAGCCTCGGCCGTCCACACCGAGTCGTAGCCGGCCTCCTCGGCCAGAAGCACACGCTCGATGGGATCCTCGGGGCCGAGCATCCAGTAACCGATCGTAAGGCCGAGTTTCATCGGGCTCTCCTTTTACGTACTGCCGCGGCCAGACTCTCGAGCAAGGGGGCGGTGTCGTCCCAACCCAGGCAGGCATCGGTGATGCTTTGGCCGTAGTTGAGGTTGTTGCCATCGCCGATGTCCTGGCGGCCTTCGGTGAGGTGGCTCTCTATCATTACGCCGCAGATGGATTGTGATCCGCCGGCCAGTTGCGCGCACAGATCATCGACCACGGCTACCTGGCGTCGGGGGTCCTTGCGGCTGTTGCCGTGGCTGCAATCGACCATCACACGGGCGCCAAGCCCCCGCCCTTCAAGGGCCGCGGTCGCAGATGCAATGGCCTCGCCGTCGTAGTTGGGACTGGCGTTGGAGCCGCGCAGGATGAGATGGCAGTCGTTGTTGCCCCGGGTTTCTACGATGGCGCTGGTGCCCTGCTTGTTGACCGACAGGAAGTGGTGAACGTTGCGGGCCGCGCCGATGGCATCCACGGCAACCTGGATGTTGCCGTCGGTACCGTTCTTAAAACCGATCGGCATGGAGAGCCCCGAGGCCAGTTCACGGTGGACCTGGCTCTCGGTGGTGCGTGCGCCGATGGCCCCCCACGAGATAAGGTCGGCCGTGTATTGGGGGCTGATGGCGTCAAGGAACTCCGAGCCCGCGGGCATACCGATTATGCCCAGGTCGAGGAGCACTCTGCGGGCCAGGTGCAAGCCGCGGTTGATGTCGAAGCTGCCGTCCAGGCCGGGGTCGTTGATAAGTCCCTTCCAGCCCACCGTGGTGCGTGGTTTTTCGAAGTAAACCCGCATGATGATGAGCAGGTCGTCGGCCAGGCGACCGGCGCACTTTTTGAGGCGGCCCGCGTATTCGAGCGCCGCGGTGAGGTCGTGGATGGAGCAGGGCCCCACCACTGCCAGCACCCGGTCGTTGCGGCCGCTTATTATATCTGCCGCTTCTTCGCGGGCCTTCCACACCAGAGTGGAGACTTCTTCGCTCAGCGGCAGTTCTTCTGCGAGGACTGCCGGCGCTATCAGCGGCTTGAGCGAACGGATGTGTACGTCGTCGGTGCGGTGAAACATGGGTCTTTCAGCCAAAAAAGCTTGTTTACACCGACTCTGGCGTAAAGCGAACCGGCATCTGTCTGAAGCCGGAAATAAAATAGGAGCGGAAGCGTTTCACCTCTCCATCGATGGCGATGTCGGGAAGACGACGCAGCAGTTCTTCGAACATTATTTTCAACTGCAGTCGGGCCAGGCGGGCACCCAGGCAGAAATGCTGACCGGCACCGAAGGCCAGGTGCTCGTTGGGTGTGCGCAGGATGTCAAACCGGTAGGGGTCTTCGAAGACTTCCTCGTCGTTGTTGGCCGCCGGGTACCACATCACCACTTTGTCGCCCTCGCGGATCGTCTGGCCGCGAATCTCGGTGTCGGCCGTGGCCGTGCGCCGGAAGTGTATGACCGGGCTCACCCAGCGCAGAATTTCCTCTACGGCCCCGGGGATGAGCGAAGGGTCTTCGATGAGCAGACGGCGTTGGTCGGGGTGCTCAGCCAATACCTGCACGCCGCCGGCTATGCTGTTGCGGGTGGTTTCATTGCCGGCAATGACCAGGAGCAGGAAAAATCCGTCGAGCATCTCCCCTTCGATCCTCTCCCCGTCCACTTCGCCGTGGGCCATAATGCCCATCAGATCTTTGGTGGGATGGCGGCGTCGTTCTTCGACCAGCGCTTTGCCGTAGGCGAATACTTCGGCGAAGGTTCCCAGGGCATCTTCTACGTTGGCCATGACTTCGGGGTCCTGGAGGCCGACCAGGCGGTTGCTCCACTCAAACAGTTTACGGCGGTCCTGGTCCGGTATGCCTAAAAGGTCGGCCAGCACGGCAACCGGAAGCTCGGCGGCCACTTCCGAGACCAGTTCACAACGGCCGCGTGCGGCCACCGCGTCGATGGCGCGTGTGACTATGGCACGGATCCTTTCTTCCAGGCCATCGACGGCCTTGGGGCGGAACCCCGGTGAGACCAGCTTGCGGTAGGCGTTGTGCTCGGGTGGGTCCATGCCGATCATATTGGCGACGATGGCGCGGGTGGCCTGGCTGAATTCAACTCCGGGTGGGTAGCTTATCTGGTGTCCGCCCACGGCAGAGGAAAACAGTTCGGGGTTTTTTGATACCGCCAGCACGTCTTCGTATCTGGTAAGAGCCCAGAACCCGGGCTCTTCGGGCTCGGGCTCTTCGTTCCAATAGACGGGGGCATCACGCCTCAGCTTCGAAAAAATCTCGTGAGGAAACCCGGGTAGAAACAGCTCAATGTCTTTCAGATTGATGCCGTTGAGGGGGTAACGAAGGTCTTTGCTCGTAGCCTGCATGGCAGTGGGTGCTTCTAGCGGCCGTCCAGACTTCAGGCAAGAGGGTGCGTTGGAGAGGGGCGGGGGCTAGGATCGGGCTTCCTGTAAGGAGTGGTAGGGCATGGGCAACGACGAAAAGCGCGATCTCTGGTTCTGGATACTGGCGGTGTTCGCGTCCTCCAACGCGGCAAACGCCGTCTGGATGCTGCTCGCACCGGCCCACTGGTATCGGGTGCTACCGGCCGGTGTGCCGGATTTCGGACCATTTAACGAACATTTTGTACGCGACATAGGTGTCGTCTTCCTGATGATGGCCATTGCTCTGGCCTGGGCCGCCGCGGTTCCGGCCCGGCGTGTAACCCTGGTTGCAGTGGTAAGCCTGTTCTACGTCCTCCATGCCGCCCTCCACGTCTTTGACACGGCCCGCGGTTTTGTCGGCCCCGAACACTGGTGGCTCGATGCCGCTGGTGTATACCTGCCCGCCCTTTTAATGGTGGCCGTTACCCTGGCCCTGGCCAGGGGCAAAGGCCGGCACGGGTGAATCCCCTGCGGGTGGCCGGAGCCGTAGTGTTGGCAGCGGCGCTGGCCGCCTTGCCTTTTGTCCACTACCTTGTGGACGGCGGGCACCACTGAGCACGAAGGGGCGAATAGTTTGGCAGACCTTAACACTATCGCCGTTATCGGTGCGTCTCTGGCCGGACTGAGGGCGGTTGAAACCCTGAGAGCCGAGGGCTTTGACGGACGCCTTGTGTTGGTGGGCGCCGAAAAACATCTGCCCTACGACCGTCCCCCCCTTTCCAAAGAGATTCTGCAGGGCAAGTGGGAGCCCGAACAAACACAACTCAAAAAAGATGGTTACGAGGACCTCGACCTCGACCTTCGTCTCGGCCGTCGCGCCCTCGCCCTGGACCCCTCGGCCCGCTCGGTGGAACTTGACGACGGCAGCCGGGTGGTTTGCGACGGTTTGATCCTGGCCACGGGTGCTTCGGTTAAAAGGCCGGCTTCCCTGTCCGGTCCTGACGGGGTTCACTACCTGCGCACCCTCGACGATGCACTGGCCATAGGCCGGGGCCTCGAGGACGCGCCCCGTGTGGCCGTGGTTGGTGCCGGTTTTATCGGTGCCGAGGTGGCCGCCTCCTGCCGGACCCGCGGTCTGGAGGTAACCCTGGTAGACCCCTTGCCCGTGCCCATGTCGGCCGGCCTGGGCACTGAGATGGGCGCGGTGTGTGCCCGCCTTCATCGTGACGGTGGTGTTGACCTTCGTATGGGTGTGGGCGTTGAGGCTCTGTGTGGGAAAGAGCGCGTGCAGGGCCTGCGCCTTGGCGACGGCAGCCGGGTAGATGCCGACCTCGTCGTGGTGGGTGTGGGAGTCAGGCCTGAGACCGCCTGGCTCGAAAGCTCGGGCATAGACCTGGACGATGGCGTTGTTTGTGATGCTCACTGTCGCAGCAGTATCGACCGTGTGTTTGCGGCCGGGGATGTGGCCCGCTGGTACAACCCCCGCTATGGCAGGCATATGCGCGTGGAGCACTGGACCAACGCCGCCGGGCAGGCAGTGGCTGCCGCCCGCAACCTGCTTGCCGGCGCTACGGGTGCAAGCGACTACCAGCCGGTGCCGACTTTCTGGTCCGACCAGCACGGCGTCAAAATCCAGTTTGCCGGCATGGCCGCGGCCGGCGACGAGGTGAGGGTTGTTCACGGCAGCACGGATGAAAACCGCTTTGTGGCATTTTACGGCAACCGTGGGAGTCTTAGCGCAGTACTGACATTTCGGCGGCCGCGTCTGTCGATGCTGTGCAGCCAGTGGCTCGAAGATGGCATGTCCTGGGACGCAGCATTGGAGAAAGCGGCCGCGGAACTTCAGGGACGCAAGGAGACCAGCGATGTCGATTGAGATCAATGGAGTAGCCCACGTCATGCTGACGGTGGCCAACATTGAGGAGTGTCGGCCTTTTTATGCCGAAATTTTGACGTTTATGGGACTCAAACCCGTCATAGATAGCGACTCCTACCTCTATTGTGTGGGTGGGCGCACGGCTGTGGGCATCCAGCCGGCTTCGGATGAATATAAAGGGCAGCCTTTTGCCCAGACCCGCTCGGGCCTTCACCATGTTTGTTTCAGAGCCCGCTCGCGTGAGGATGTGGATGAGTTCTACCAACTGCTTTTGCGCCTGGAGGCCACCATTGTGCATGCCCCCGAGGAGGGGCCCTGGGCGCCCGGCTACTACAGTGTCTTGTTTGAGGACCCCGACGGTATAAGGCTTGAGATGAACCACGTGCCCGGCAAAGGCCTGCTCGACAAATAAGGACAATCCATTGGCCCGTCTGAACGAACACTACCTGAAACTTGCCGCCGGCTACCTGTTTCCCGAAATAGGCCGTCGTGTGGAGGCCTACGCCGAGGCCAACCCGGCCGCTTCACTTATACGTCTGGGCATCGGTGATGTGGTATTGCCCTTGCCCGAGTCGGTGCGCGAGGCCATGCACCGGGCCATCGACGAGTTGGGTACCGAAGAGGGGTTTCATGGCTACGGCCCCGAGCAGGGCTACGGGTTTTTACGCGAGGCTATTGCCGAGGGGGATTTTGCCGCCCGCGGTCTTGATATCAAGGCCGATGAAATTTTTGTTTCCGACGGTTCCAAGTGTGACAGCGGCAACATCCAGGAAATCTTTGCCGCCGATGCCCGCGTGGCCATTCCCGACCCCGTCTACCCGGTCTACCTCGACACCAACGTCATGGCTGGCCGCAGCGGGGACCTTGACGGGGACGGGCGCTACAGTGGAATCGTCTACTTGCCCTGCACCGAGGCAAACGGGTTCTTGCCCGCTCCGCCCGAGGAAGAAGTAGACCTCGTCTACCTGTGCTTTCCCAACAACCCCACCGGGGCCGTGGCCGGCCGCGATGCTCTTGCGGCGTGGGTGGACTATGCCCGCCGCAGCGGTGCGGTGCTGCTGTTCGATGCCGCCTATGAGGCCTACATCACCGATGACTCGGTACCGCATTCGATATTCGAGATTCCCGGGGCCCGCGAGGTTGCGATTGAGTTCCGTAGTTTTTCAAAGAACGCGGGCTTTACCGGCGTTCGTTGTGGTTATGTGGTTGTGCCCGACCAGTTACGGGCAAACGCCGGTGGCCGCCAGGTGGCGGTGCGCGAGTTCTGGAACCGTCGCCACACGACCAAGTTCAACGGTGCATCCTACCCCGTGCAACGCGGCGCCGAGGCCGTCTACAGTCAGGCCGGGCGCGCCGAGGTGCGCGAGCGGGTGGACTACTACATGGAAAACGCAGGTATAATCCGTACGGGTATGGCGGGCCTGGGGTTGGAAGTCTACGGTGGAGTAAATGCTCCCTACGTGTGGGTGAAGACTCCACGCGGCCTGGGGTCGTGGGAGTTCTTCGACCTGATGCTGGAGAAGGCCGGGGTTGTGGGCACACCGGGTGCCGGTTTCGGGTCTTGTGGTGAAGGTTACTTCCGTCTTTCGGCTTTCGGGAAGCGCGACCAGGTGGAAGAGGCCGTTGACAGGATACGCAACCACATCGAGTTGAAGTGAGCGTAAGCCGCAAGGTCATTGCCGTCGTTGTGGTGGCGTTGTTGGGCACGGCCGCAGTCGTTGCCGGGATGCGGGCTTTTGGGCCATCGAGCTACACCCCTCCCAAACACGTTGTCGTGCTGGCCCTGGATGGGGCCACCTGGGACCTGCTCGACCCTTTAATGGAGCGAGGCCTGCTTCCCAACCTCAAGCGTCTGCGCGAGGGGGGAGCCTGGGCGCCGTTGGCCTCGATGGAGCCGAGCAGCTCGCCGGTTATCTGGACTACGGTGGCAACCGGCAAAAGCCCCGAACAACACGGCATAACTTTCTTTGTGCGGTTTCCCGACGGCAACCTTGGCAAGCCATCGCCGGTGGCCAGCAGCATGCGCCGGACCAAGGCTATCTGGAATATCCTCGGCGAGAGAGGAAAGGACGTGGCCGTGGTGGGTTGGTTTGTGACCTGGCCGGCCGAGGCGGTAAACGGCCGGGTCATATCCGACCGTGCCCACTACGGTGACATAACAGCCGGCATGCAGGCCCGCACCTTTCCTCCCGCCTATCTCGCTACCCTTGCCATTCCCGGCCAGGCCGAGGCTGTCGCTGCCTTGCCCCGCTTCATGAATTTTGACTACGACCCCGCCCGTATTGATAGAAATGCCCGCGACCGCGCGGGGCGTGAAAACTTTCTGGTCTTTGACCGTTTTGTGCGTGCCTACCTGCGCGACCTCTACTACCTGAGCGCGGTTGAGGCCGTGCTGGCCGATGGTCGCCTGCCCGACTTCCTGGCCTTTTATCTGCGCGGTACCGACGATGTGCAGCACGGTTTCTGGCAGTACATGGAGCCCGACCTTTTTGAGGACGTTTCCACACAGGCCGTGGCCAGCTTCGGCCATACGATTGAGAATTACTGGCAATGGACCGACGAGGCCGTTGGTCGTGTACTGTCCCACTACGGCCCCGACACCTTGGTGGTTGTGCTTTCCGACCACGGCGCCGGGCCGGCGGTGGGCGAGCACGGCGTGGTGGCCCGCGAACACCTGCACCTTTCCGGCTCCCACCGCGACGAGGGAATTATCATCGTGAACGGGCCGGGGGTTAAAAAGGGTGCCGGCCCCACCGATGGTAGTGTCTACGACATCACGCCCACACTGCTCTACGCCATGGGTATGCCGGTGGCCCTCGATATGGACGGCAGGGTGTTGGATGGGTTTTTCACGGGGGCCGTGGCCCACCACGCGGTGGCTCCGGTTGCAACTTATGAGACTTCGGCCGCACTCCTGCCGACAGACGTGACCAGCCCACCGCAAGTCGAGAAACAGATCCTCGAGCACCTGCGCTCGCTTGGCTACATAGACTGAAGGGTCCGGCCCGGCTCAGCCGCGCAGGATTTCGCGCGAAATAACGGTACGCTGAATCTCGCTGGTGCCTTCGTAGATGTTGGTGATGCGGGCATCCCGGAAGTGGCGTTCGACGGCATATTCCTTGGAGTAGCCGTTGCCGCCGTGAATCTGCAGGGCCTTGTCGGCTATCCAGTTGGCTGCCTCAGAGGCGTAGAGTTTGGCCATCGAGGCCGCCTGGCCGTAGGGTTCGCCCGCGTCTTTGAGCGAGGCTGCTTTGAACATGAGCAGGCGGGCCGATTCCAGACGCACGGCCATGTCGGCCAGATAGAACTGTATGGCCTGGAAGTTGGCGATAGGGCCACCGAAGGCATGGCGCTCTTTTGAGTAGTCGAGGGCGGCCTCAAAGGCGGCCCGGCCTATACCCACGGCCTGGGCGGCAATGCCGATGCGCCCGCCGTCGAGTGTCTTCATGGCAACCTTGAAGCCACCGTCGACCTGGCCGAGTACCTGGTTGGCGCCGACCTGGCAGTCTTCGAGGATTATCTGGCAGGTGGCCGAGCCACGGATGCCGAGCTTGTCTTCGATTTTGCCCACGCCGTAGCCCGGCGTGTCTTTGTCCACCACAAAGGCGGTGATGCCTCTGACGCCCTTGTCGGGGTCGCTCATCGCAAAGATGATGGCCGTGTCGGCGTAGGGGCCGTTGGTGATCCAGTTTTTGGTGCCGTTGAGTATCCAGGCATCGCCCTTTTTGACGGCGCGGGTACTCTGGTTGGCCGCATCCGACCCCGTTCCCGGCTCCGACAGGCAAAAGCAGCCGAGCTTGCGGCCACTGGCCAGGGGGCGTAGCCAACGGTCTTTCTGCTCGTTGTTGCCGAAGTTGTAAAGCAGGTCGGAGACCAGTGAGTTGTTGACACTCATGATCACTCCGGTGGTGGCACAGGCAGAGCTTATTTCTTCCATGGCCAGGACGTAGCTGACCACGCCAAGACCAGAGCCCCCCCATTGCTCGGGTATGAACATGCCGAGAAAGCCGAGTTCAGCCATGCGGTGTACCAGTTCGACGGGGAAGTATTCCTCGCGGTCGATCTTTGCGGCCAGGGGGCGGACTTCCTTTTGGGCGAAGTCGGCGGCCGTTTGCTGAACCATGCGCTGAGTTTCCGAGAGTTTGAAATCCACGGACAGTTTTCTTACAGCCCCCGCCGGCCGATACAACCGCCGGCCGATACAACCGCTGGCCGATACAACCAGCGGCCATCCCGTCTAGGGGCAGCTGACGTTTGCAAGGCCGTCATCGTAGAGGTCGCAGTCAGTGGCCAGATCATCCATGGCCTTGAACATCGAGCACAGCCGGCAACTGCCCCGTTGCCCGGCACAAGTGACGAAGTCCGCGGCCTGAGCGCAGGTCCCGGCAAAGGAGGCTGCCTGGTCGTCTTGTGCACAGTTGTTGTCGAGTACGCGCGTGGCACGACTCATAGCACGGGCGATTCGCCCCCTGGTATCGACGGTTACTGCGTCAAGACAGGCACCAAGCGTATTTTGAGAAATTATCAGGCCGCTGCGCATGCCTTTTTTCTTGCAACTAAGGAAAGCCTTGTCCATGGCCACCGAGACTTTGCCCATGGCTTTGGCCATGTTGGCTTGGCACTTGCCGCGCAATGAAGATGGCGAGACTGTGGTGTCGAGGTCGGGGCCGAGAAGGTCGGCCAACAGGCCCGTGCGCGCGGCCACAGCGGCCGTGTTTACCACCGCCGAGCCGACATAGCCGAGGTCGGGTGTTTCGGTGCACTTGGCGGTTTCCATACGGATTGTTTTCTGGCGGGCCTTTGCCAGCTTGCCCTTGCGGTCCTGGCCGAGACAGGTCTGGGGGTTGTCTATCCTTCCCTTCCACGCATCTTTTATGCAGGTGGCGTTCTCCTTGTCCTGGATACGTGCCACCTTGGCCCCACTTTTGTTAAGGGCGTTTATGCAGCGCTGTTGGGGCTTGCTCTGGGGCGTTGAAACTTCGATCTGGCAGGAGGCCGAGCAGCCGTCGCCGCCCGTGGTGTTGCCGTCGTCACAGGTCTCGCCCGCAGCCGTGTCCACATAGTCATTGCCGCAGGTCTCGTCGCTTGAGCAGTCGGCCGAGCAGCCGTCGCCGCCCGTGGTGTTGCCGTCGTCACACTGTTCCAGGGCCACGTCTATCTGGTAGGCAATCGCATATGACGACAGGGCTGTCTGTCCCGCGTAGTGCTGTTCGCCCGAGCTGCCCGTGGCGTCCTCTATACCGGCGGTAGCGTCCTCATCCTCCACGACGGAGAGGTAGTGAAGCTCTATACGGCTGCTGTTCTCGTAGAGCTGGTACTGGAAGCTGTTCAGAAGGGTAGACTGGAAAAACAGCGGTACGTCCTTTGCTTCGACCACAAAGACACCGGGCAACTGTGCGTACGAGTAACGCCCTCCGCTCAAGGGATTGAGGTCGGTCCAGTAGGCCGCAATCAGGTTGTTCGGCGCTTGGCTATCGGGCAAGGAGTCTCCGTCGCAGCAGCCACTGTCGGAGGTCTCATCGAAGGTGATAAAACCGTTGGAGCTTACATATGTCCTGGAGTAGCGGTTGCCGTAGAAGTCAAAGTCGAACCCGAGCGACAATGCCGAACTCACGTCGTCGTCATTGAGGTAGAGTTCGGTGTCCTGCGCCGAGACATCCAGCCAGTCAAAAGGTATATCGGTGCCCGTGTAGTCGGAGTCGGGCACCTGTTGGAGGTTGACGAAGCCGTCGCCGCAGCTTGCCGCTGTACAGTCGTTGAGACAGGTATCCGTGTTGTCGTTATTGCTGTCGTCACAGGCCTCGCCCGCAAGCGTGTCCACATAGCCATTGCCGCAGGTCTCGTCGCTCAAGCAGTTGGCCGAGCAGCCGTCACCACCGGTTGTGTTGCCGTCGTCGCAGACCTCGCAGTCGGCTGTGACCGTACCATCGCCACACACCGCAGACTCACACACATCCACAATCGTGGTGGTTGTAGTGCTCGTGGTTGTTGTCGTGATTGTCGTCGTAGTGGTTGAGCAGCTGGTGACCGGGGTATGGATGCAACTGCCCGCGCCGTCGCAACCATCCAAAGTGCAGGGGTCGTTGTCGCTTGTGCAAGCCTGGCCCGCGGCCTCGAAGCAGCTGTTACGGGTCTCGTTGCAGGTACCCCCGCATTGGTCAATTGCCATGCCGGCACAGGGGTCGCCGTCGTGGATGATGCACTGGTTGCCGCTACAGGTATCGGCCCCGTTGCAGAACAGACCGTCGTTGCAGGAGGCGCCGTCGGTTGCCGAGCACAGAGAAGGTTGGCCGCTGCATACGTAACACTGTTCCACCTGACAGGTGGCCGAACAGCCATCACCGTCGGCGGTGTTGCCGTCGTCGCACTGGTTTGTACCCGCCACTATGCCGTCGCCGCAGGCCGTGCCGGGCTCGGTTACCTCGGTTATGGCCTCCGCACTGCCCGAGTAGCCCTGGTCGGACAGGGCGGTAGCCGTCGAGGTCAGCAGGACTGAGTTTGACAGTTCAACGTTATCCACAGCCCAGCCAAACCCACTGACGGTCTGGTCGGTGGCCATACGAAAACGCAGGAGCGCACTCTGGCCGGCCCAGGCGCTGAGGTCGACCGAGGTTTCAACGTATCCCCCGCTGTTACCATGGAAGGCCGGGCGGCCGCCGATCGGATTGTTGTAGCCCGAGCTGATGGAACTGTCATAAGAACGGCCGGTCATGGACTCTCCCAGGTCGCTCCAGTTGACGCCGCCGTCGGTGGATATCTCCACCACGGCGCCGTCGTAGCCGGACTCCGTGTCGTAGCTGTGCCAGAAGCCGAGCGTTGTCCGTTCTCCCACCACGACAGCGGAGGCCAGGCCCAGGTACTGGTCGCTTATGACGTCGGGGTCGGAGGCGAACCAGGCCCGTCCACCGGTTGAAGGGCCGCCCCCGGTCAGACATTCGGCTGAGTCCAGGCGTGGGGTTGTCACAGCCAGCCCCTCCATGCTTGAGACCACCACCGTGCCGCTCTGGAAGAATGGGTAGTTACTCCAGGCTCCCTCGTACTGGGCAGCGTCGTTGTCCGGGTAGACGTCCAGGTAGGCCACCTCGCAGAGGCCGCCAGTGGCGATTGCCGAAAGATCAAGGATACGAAGGCCGGCCGTGTAGTTGGCCTGGTAGGCGTAGCCGCCCCGGATGTAAAGATTGTGGTCTATACTGGCCAGGTTAGAGGT
Organism: Deltaproteobacteria bacterium; assembly: GCA_046583365.1. Classification (GTDB taxonomy): domain Bacteria; phylum Desulfobacterota; class Binatia; order UBA1149; family CAYXZP01; genus JAYGCL01. The sequence goes on along the minus strand of JAYGCL010000093.1, from coordinate 9,875 downwards.
GTAGCTGCCGGTAAATACGGGGGCATCCAGATCGCTCAAGTCCACTGTGTAAGTGCGTGTGTTGTGGCCAAAATAGCCTTCATCGCCCTCGTCGCCGACCAGCAACCAGGTGTGGTCTTGGCTGAGCCAGGCCTGGTGGGTGTACGAGACGCCGGTGTAGCCGGTGCGCGAGAGCATCACAGGGTTGGTTTTGTCGCTCAGGTCCACGACCGTCAGCGTATCTTCGTTGGAGGCAAAGCAGACCTCCTTGCCCACGTGTTCGGTGTCGGTACCGTTGTAGACCACGCACTGTACGTCGTGGGTGTAGCCGTCCCCTCCGTAGCAGCCGGCCGAGGCCGGTGCGGTGGGCGAGGATATATCGATGATGTGAAGGCCGCCGCTACAGGTGTTGGTGCCGACGGCATAGGCATAGGCGGTATCGGTGTTAATCGCGATGTTGTGTGCGGTTGAAAACCCGTCGTAGTGGGCCGTTTCGGTAAACGTGACCGGTGGGGAGCTGAGGCTTCGCAGCTGGCCGAGGTTGAAGATCTGCATGCCGTGGCCGCCGGCTTCGCTGACGATAAAGGCGTGGTCGGCGTAGACCTTGATGTCACGCCAATCCGAGGCACTGCTGTGCGTGGGCAGGTCGCCGGCATAGACCGGAGCATCGGGGTCGCTCACGTCGATAAACGAAGTTCCGGTCGAGCGCCCCATGATGGCCCACTCCTGGCCGGTCTGGGGGTCGGTCCAACCCCAGATGTCGCTGCCCTCGCCTCCGCCTATGTCGGCTATAGGCAGCCAGCCGCCAAGGTCCACGCCGCTGCAGGTAAAGCCGGCGGCCAGGCCGTCGGTGCAGGGCGCCGGGCCCAGGGCCTGGCTGGTATCGGCACCGCCGTCGGTGGTGGCTGTGATGCCTATAAAACCGACGCCGTCGGTAATCTCCCAGTCGTGCAGCCCGCTGCCGTGGCTTACGGTCCACAGGCCGCTGGCGGTTTCCATATCGTCGCCCAGAATAAGCGTAGAGAATGCGCCGTCGTCGGCCACGACTGCAAAGGAGTACGAGACGGCATCGCCCGGGCCCAGGGCCAGGGCCGGCCAGGAGACCGCAGCCTGGGCGGCCTGGTAGATGCCGCCGTGGCTTGCCGAGCCGGCAACATAGGTGGAGCCGGCCGGCACCGAGGCTGAAATGACGACTCCACTGAGCGACTCGCCGGTGCGGTTGGTCGCCGTCAGCTGGTAGCTGGCCGTGGTGCCGGCTTCAATTTCAGGCGGCGTGGTTTGCAGGTCCAGGGCCAGGATCGGGCACTCGTTGTCGCTTAGAATTCCGCGGTTGCAGAATGCCTCACGAATGGCGATCTCTCCTGCGCCGCCGTAAAGTTCGCCGTCAACGGCGATCATTTCCAGAGCGGCGGCCTTCATGGTGGCGTTGGAAGGAACCGAAAAATGATGCTCAAGCACTATGGTGTCGGCTGCCGTCGTACCCAAGGCGGTGCGGATATCCCACAAAGCCCGCGCCCAGATCTCTCCGTCGTCGTGCACCTCGCCGGTGAGGTCGTCGGGGTAGATTTTGTTGCCGTCCACCCGTCTCAGGCAGGGGGGGGGATTGGAAGTATCGCGATAAGAGACGGCATCCCATTCGGCCACGCAGGCCGCATGGGTGCTTTGATAGGCCACGTCGCCGGCGCCGGCGTAAAAGGACGCCGCCAGGTAATCCCCGAAACCTTCCCCCATAGCCCCGGTCTCGCCGCCGCCCCAGGCGGAGTTCTGGTCGTGTTGAATGGCATGGCCGTACTCATGGGCCACGACGTCGGCGTCCTCACCGTCGTCGACGCCGCCGTCGCCGAAGTGCATGGTGTCGGCGCCGGGAGAGTAGAACGCGTTGTCGTTATCGTCCTCGTGGGCGTTGGCCTTGCTGGGAAAATCGCGGATGCCGTTGGCCAGTCCCACATCGTCATCGAATCCGAGTCCGTGGATGTAGCGCTGGATGGAATCTATGGAGTGGTAGACCACTACCTGTTCAAAGCGCGGGTCGTCACGGTCGTAGAAGTATTGGCGGTCGGCCTCGTCGGCCTGGGTCGCCCCGAGGCCCCCGGCCAGGGTGAGGTCGGCATACTCTCCCTTCAAGAGGCCGCTGCCGGTCTCAAGTCCCAACAGGGTTACACTCTGGCGCTCGCTGTCCAGAGTGCCACCGGCCAGGTCGTCGTTGTCGGTCAAGGTCATGGTGCCGGAAGTCTGCATGGGGTTGGGGACGTAGGCGTAGCCGCTGCCGGTGTCGCTGAAGACGATAAGGTTTTTATGCGCCAGTACCTTGGCCGAATCGGCATCCACAAGGGTCAGGAAATCCCCGAGCGGTTTGCGGCTGAGGACAAGGACCCGCCAGGCCAGTACAAGGGCACCGTTGGGGCGCGCAAACCAGACCAGTTCGGAGTCGGTGCGGCCGCGAAAACTCTCGACCGCGGCCCGTCCGATTGCCACGGCCTCTGCTTCTTTACGCCCCACGGCTACGGTTTGTCTGCTGTGGTGGTGGCTGTGAGCCTCGCTTTTGTAGGAACTGTAAAAGGCGCGTACACGTCCGTCGGTACCCTGAGTGACCGACACCCAGGTGTCGTGGACGGGTAGGCCGTCTAGAGTCTGGATGAAACGGGTGGTGGTATTGGCAATACCGTGCCTGGTCTCTTGCAGTTCGAGGTCAGAGCTGTCGGACCCCAGACCCAGTTGGGCGGCGTAGGTTTCCAGGAAGGCGCGGGCGGTTTGTTCGGGCTGGCTACGGGTGCCGGCAAAAGAGCAGCCGCGGTAGCTGATGGTGTTGCTCGTTGATGATCCGCTGATGCAGGGAAGGCCGGGCTCGGCGGCGACGGCGGCCAGGGGCAAAACCGCCACGCCTATCACTACCGTTGCCGCCATTGCCGCAAGGGCCACTGTAAACAGCCTGGCCATAAGCTTTCGAGTCTAAGTCTATCGATCCTGTTTTGTCCACTGATTTGACTGTACGCACGCCCCGGCAGACAACCCCCCGGATGCGTCTGCTGCATACAATGCTCAGGGTGGCCGATCTTGAAGCCTCGCTTGCCTTTTATTGTGATGTGCTGGGCATGGAGCTTTTGCGCCGCAAAGACTACCCCGGCGGTAAGTTTACGCTTGCCTTTGTCGGCTACCAGCGTGAATCCGAGGGCGCCGTCATAGAATTGACCCACAACTGGGAGCAGAACGGCTACGACCTGGGCAACGGCTACGGCCATGTGGCTATCGGGGTGGATGATATATATGCCACCTGCGAGAGTCTGAGGGGGGTGGGCGCACGAATTACCAGAGAGCCCGGTCCCATGAAGCACGGCAGCACGGTGATAGCCTTTGTGGAAGACCCCGATGGCTACAAGATCGAGTTGATCGAAGAGAGCAGCCGCTCTTAAATCGGAGGAATCAATGGCAATCGTTCAAGAATTGACCACGGCCGAAGGGTCATCCCACCGCCGCCTGGGGCTATCAAGCCCGGTGACGTTGGAGAGTATAGGCGAGATCGAAGTGGCCAACGCCGCAGACGTTCGCGCCGCCGTGTCCAGGGCCCGCGAGGCTCAACGCAAGTGGGCGCTGCTCGGCTTCAAGGAACGGGGTAGTTATTTAAAGCGCGCCCTTTCTATCCTGCTGGAAAAACAAGACGACTACCTGGAGGTAATTCTGCGCGAAACCGGCAAGCCCCGTGTCGAGGCCGTGTTTACCGAGATCTTCGCCTCTTGTGATTTCCTGTCCTACTGGGCCAAGCACAGCGGCAGGATTTTAAAAGAGCGCAAGCGGCGTATGCACCTGCTGGGCCCGCTCAAAAAACTGCGCATCATCTACAAACCGCTCGGGGTGGTTGGTGTGGTTACACCTTGGAATGCGCCCTTTGTGTTGTCGCTGAATGCTACCGCCCAGGCTCTCATGGCCGGCAATGCGGTGTTGTTGAAACCCTCGGAAGTAACGCCTTATGGGGGCAAACTGGTGGGAGATCTTTTTGAAGAGGCCGGCCTTCCCGAAGGGCTTTTACAGGTGCTGTTGGGCGACGGCGAGACCGGTGCGGCTCTTATAGAGGAAGGGATCGACAAGATGGCCTTTACCGGTTCGGTGGCAACCGGCCGCCGGGTGGCCGAGGCCTGCGCAAGCCGGCTTATTCCCTGCACACTGGAACTGGGTGGTAAGGATCCGCTGATCGTTTGTGCCGATGCCGACCTGGACCGTGCCGTGGGTGGGGCTTTGTTCGGGGCCATGATGAATGCGGGGCAGGTTTGTATGTCGGCCGAGCGGATCTACGTGGTAGAGGAGGTGGCCGATGAGTTCATTGAAAAAATAGTCGAAAAAGCCAGAGGGCTGCGGCAGAGCGACACTGGAGAGTCGGACATAGGTCCCATCATACAAAGCCGGCAACTGGCCATAATCGAACGTCACGTCGAAGACGCCCGCGCAAAAGGTGCCGATATTCTGCTCGGCGGTCGCCGCAACCCGGACCTCAAGGGACTTTACTTCGAGCCCACGGTGATGACCGGACTCAGCGACGACATGCTCATAATGAGCGAGGAGACTTTTGGTCCCATTGTCGCAATCGTCCGCGTAAAGGACGAGGAAGAGGCCCTGGAACGGGCCAACCGCAGCGACTACGGACTCAACTCAAGCGTGTGGACCCGCGATAAAGCCAAAGGGATGGCGTTGGCCAGGCGCATAAACTCGGGCTCGGTGTGTATAAACGATTGGGCGGTGACCTACGGTGCCGCCGAAGCTCCGTTTGGCGGGGTCAAAAACAGCGGTCTCGGCCAGACCAACGGTGATGCGGGGTTGCTGGGGTTCTGTCACGCCCAGCCCATTCTGAGCGACCGCTTTGGCCGCAAAGACGAGATGGTTTGGTATCCCTACACCGCCGAGACCGAGAAGGGACTTCAGCGGGCAATGAAGTTTTTGTGGGGGAGCAGATTGGGGCGTATGTTTTTCTAGGCTCGACGGATGGGCAAACGGGCAGCAACGGCAGTCATGCTACTTCTGTGGTGTGGGCTTGGGGGTGCGCCGGCGGCAGGCGATGGCCTGCGCCCGCGGATTGTAAACGGCACGGCGACCACCGGCTTTCCTACCACTGCCGCGTTGCTTTCCGGCGGCAGCCAAAGTTTTGCGGATACGGCCTGTACGGCCACGCTGATCGGCTGTTCAACTCTCATTACAGCTGCCCATTGTGTGTGCGGTGTGGGAGAGACCGGCACCAATTGCGACCCCAGCTCCGAGACCTATTTCGTATATCTGCAGCACGCCGGCCTTTTTGATGTCTCTTCCATCACCGTCCACTCCGGCTACAACTTTCCCCTGGCCGACCTTGCCATTGTTAAACTATCCACGCCGGTCACCGGCATCGTGCCGGCCGAGGTAACCACCGTGGAGCCCACGGTGGGGATGACCGGCACTATCATTGGTTTTGGCCGCAGCGGTGGTGATGCCTTGAGCAACTACGACTACGGAATAAAACGCAGCGGCGAGGTCACCCTGGCCACCTGCGACGTGACGGTGCTGGGCTCGGCGGCCAATACTTACCTGGTGTGCTGGGACTTTACCTGTAGCGACCTTGCCAATTGCGATACATCCAATACTTGCAACGCGGACTCAGGGGGCCCCCTGTTTGTTGATTATGGCAGTGGTGCGGTGCTGGCCGGCGTTACCTCGGGGGGGTTTACGGACAGCTGTCTGGCCACCGACCACAGCTACGACGGCAATCTGTACTACTGGAGTAGTTGGATAAGCACGACCGGTGGCAGTGACCTTGACGGTGGCAACTGCGGCGATGGACCGCAGGTGGGGCAGACGGCTGTGCGGGTGGTCGCCAGTGCCGACCAACTCGACTACGACACGACCAGCCGCGTGCATAGCTTTACGGTGTCTGGTGCCACAGACCAGCTGCGTGTGGCCATGAATGCCCACGACCCTCCCTACCCCGACTCTGTGCATTTTAATATTTACGTAAAGGCCGGCTCCCAGCCTACCACCAGCGACTACGACTGTGCCTCGAACAACATAGCCCAGTACGAGTACTGCGGGTTTGACAGTCCCGCCGCCGGTCCCTGGTACGTACTGGTGGACAGCAGCGATGGAGAAGGGGACTACCAGCTTACGGCCACCATGTTTGAGGGCTGTGGAGATGCCGACGGCAACGGTGAGATTATAGCCTCGGATGCTCTGGTGACATTGAAGGCCGCCATTGGCCTGGTTTCCTGCGACGACTGCGCCTGCGATGCCAACGGAGACGGGACCATACTGGCCGCCGATGCCCTGTTGGTCTTGCGTCGTGCGGTTGGTCTTACCGAGACCCTGGACTGTCCGGCCTGCACGACCACTACGACCACAACCACAACCACTACTACGACGACGACACTGCCCTAGCCCCCCACTTGAGGGGAAACTGGACCTGGGGAGGTCTCGTTTTTTACCCGGTAAAATAACCGATAACTACCTGAAAATACTAGGTAATACGCTCCTTAATAGAGATATGTTCAGTTTTACTGAATAGTTGTTGACAACTCCCTCGCGGTTCTGCTAAGTCGGTGGATATGAACGGTCTTGCCGCTACATCGCTACCCTCGCGCCGGGAATCGCTACCCTCGCGCCGGGAGAGGGAGCTGAGCTTCAGAGTCAGCCTTGTCCTGGATGCGGCCGAAGAGGTGTTTGCCGAGCAGTCTTTTGCTTCGACTCCGGTAGCCGAGATTGCCAGGCGGGCCGAAGTGTCGGTTGGAACCCTCTACAACCTCTTTGACAGCAAGGAGGATATTTACAGGGCTGTTGTTTCACGGTCCCAGGAAATGTTTTTCCGCCTCCTGCTTGAGCGCATTGACGAGGCCCGTGGGCCCCACGAAAAGGTAAAGGCGGCGGTTACACAATTCTTCGATCACTTTTCTCACTATTCCCGGCAGTTCCGTCTCTACGTCTCAGCCACCAACGGGTTCCAGTGGGAGCTTACCTCGAAGCTTGTTGGTGAAGCCGCCGAAAGCCAGGCTCTGGTAGCCCGGCGTCTGGTTGATACCTGCCAGGCTGGTATCAACCAGGGCATATTCAAAATGGGCATCAACGCGGAGTTGATGGCAATCACCGTGTTGGGAGTGCCCCACTCTTTCTTGATGCTGTGGCTTGAGGGACCGGGCGGGGACATGAAAAGTATGTTGCCGGCGGCCATTGCCATGGTTGAACGCATAACCGGTGCCGATGGGCAGTAGGCGTTTGCGGAAGAAAAATGGATAGCTTGGAAAAAACAGGACACGGCATAGAGGAAGTCCGCAGGCAGACCAAACGGTTGTCGCGTCAGTTGCGTCGCGACCTGGTTGCCGAGGCGACCGAGCGCCTGCTGGAGAAAAAACCGTTCAGCGCCGTAACCGTCACCGATGTGGCCAAAGAGGCCGGTATGAGTCCGGCCTCTATTTACCTGTATTTCAAAGACCGGGCGGAGCTGTTTACCTTTCTGGCTCTCAGGTTTGCCGACCGCCTGGGCCACGCTTTCCGCCAGGCCATGGCCGACGCGGATGGTCGAGGGCGCGGCGATGGTCTCAGGAAAGCCCTCGGCGTGTTGCACACGGAATTCAGAAAACACCCCAACCTCTTTGCTGTTACCATGTTTGAGGGGTTACAGTCGCTGGGGAAGGCCGACACGGAGCACACCTCCAAAGAGCAAAGAGACGAAATGACAGAGCAGGCCCAGGCCGCTGTGGCACCGTTGCTGGAGGCCGTGGCCCAAGGGTTTGAGCTCTCGATACAAGACTCCATAGACTTCGTCGTGCAGGTGCGAATGATGGCAATGGGAGTTCTTCTGGATGCCTACAAGGAGTACCCCATGCATGATTCCAGCCGTGACGTGGAGGGACATCTGGAATTGGTGGTGGCGGGAGCCCTGGCTATAGCCGAGCAGATGAGGGAACAGGCCGAACAACGCAATGCCGCAGTGTCTTAAAAAGCTCGCAGCCATCACTTTATTTTCGACAGTCCTGGTGTTCGGTGCTGCGTTTGAAGCTCCGGCCCACGAGGAATCCCACGCCCTGGCCGGTGCGACCAAACTTTCCATGAGTGACCCGGCCGGCAGACCGGAAAAACGTAAATTTCTTTTCAAGGCTACCAAGCAGCTGGGTATAAACGATGTTGCGGCCGACCCATCCCAGGCTCTGGCTAACTTTACCGTCTATGGCCAGGGGGCCGCGGCGGGAGATTCCGGGGTGGTCTACCTGGACGCCGGCCCCTACGACAAATCCACAAAGGTCGGATGGAAGAGGATAGGCAAGGCCTCGGACCCCAAGGGCTGGCTTTATAAGTCTGACTGGCGGCAGTCATCCTTAGGTGGCATCAGCAAGGTACTGATCAAAAAAGGTTCCAAGGGCGGCAAACTGCTGATCAAAGCCAAGGGCGAGTTCTGGCCTTACCGTATAGACGGTGCCCATGACTCGGTAAGGGTATCGGCGGCAATCGGCGACGAGCTTTACTGCGTCGAGTTTTCGCCTGCCGGCTCCCAATTTAAAAAGAACCAGGCGGGCAAGATTGTGGCCAAGCTCTCCTCGGCGCCCGAGTCTTGCGACGCCGTGTGTGGCAACGGACGTCTGGAACTCAGCGAACAGTGCGATGACGGCAACACCGAGGGCGGCGACACCTGCGGAGCCGACTGCAGCAGCGCTTGTGGGGCGGGGACGGCTTCCTACGACAGTACCTTTGCCGGTATCCAGGATCTCATTTTCGACAGCGAGGTGCTTGCCTGTAGCAACGACGTTTGCCACGGCGCGGCCGGCCAGGGTGGGCTCGACCTGAGGAGCGGCATTTCTTACGGCGAACTTTTAAGCGTTCCATCCCAGGCCGCCCCTTCTACCGTCCGCATTTTTCCGGGCGACCAGGACCTGAGCATGCTCTACCTCAAGATGGCGGCTAAAACGTTGGCGACCCCCGGCGTGCCCGGCTCGCCCATGCCCGCCAACGCCTCGGTGTTGAGCGAAGACCTGCTCGAAGCCGTGCGCTTATGGATCCGCGCGGGCGCTGGAGACGACACCGTGGTGGCCGGCACTGCCGAGCTTCTGGAATCCTGCCTGCCCCCGCCGGGACCCAACAAGATGCCCCAGCCCGAGGTGCCGCCGGCCGGCCACGGTTTGCAGGTCGCACAGCCGGGCTACTCGCTGCCGGCCCAGTCGGAGACGGAACTGTGTGTGGCCAGTTTTTACGATTTAACCGCTGCCGATGCGGTGGCCAACCAGTATCGTGTCCCGTGTCCGTCCGGAAAGTTCAGCGGTACCAATCCGGGTGGACAATGCGTGGCCTTTAACAAAACCCTCATCGCCCAGGATTCTCAATCCCACCACAGCATACTGCACGTTTACGGGGGGCAGTACGACGAGACCCATGCCGGCTGGGGGGGATGGCTTTGCTACGGTGGTGACAACAGCGGCAGTGCTTGCAACCCCGCCAGTGCGCAGGCCTGTCCGGGGGATGGTGTCTGCGGGTCGGCAGCGGTTCCCGGTTTTGCTTGTACCGGCTATGGTCCTCCCGACCTCCTGTCCAGTTCGTCGCGTGTGGCGCTTACCCAGGAGCCTACGTTTACAAGCCAGTTGTCTACCGGGGTATACGACCTCATCCCACTGCGCGGCATCGTCGTGTGGAACTCGCATGCTTTTAATCTTACCGGTCAGGACACCAACCTTCACGGTTGGCTCAACATCGAGTTTACCGCCGATCAGCAGTACGCCAGCCGTGAGTATTTTGATCTCCGTTTTATCTACACGCAGAACGTGCCGCCCTACCAGCAGCGCGAGTACTGTGCGACCTATACCTTCCCCAACAATTCACACATCATCGAGCTGAACTCCCACACCCACCAGTGGGGTAAGCGTTTCCGCATCTATGGCCCTCCCCAGCAGGCCTGTAGTGGC
>JAYGCL010000010.1:0-48095 GCA_046583365.1 Deltaproteobacteria bacterium | reverse complement strand
CTTTACGTAGGCTCCGTAGATGGTTTCCTTAAATCCCAGCGGGTGGGTCACTTCGATGAAGGTCCCGCGTTCCCGGTAGTGGGGGTCTTTGAGCAGGTCGGCGACGCTTAAAACCGGCGCCGCAGCAACCCCGTGAGATTGTAGGAGGCGGGCAAGCTCGTAGTCATCGAAGCCGGCCGTCCATGCGGCCAGCTTTTCATGCAGGGACTCAATGGCGGCCAGGCGGCCGGCGGTGTCTGTAAATCCGGCCGCCCACCCGGGGTCGCCCATGGCCTGGCGCAGACCTTCCCACTCCTGTTCGGTAACTACCGCGATGCTTATCCAGCGGTCATCCCCCTGGCAGGGAAAAACCCCATGGGGGGCGGCTGCCGCGGCCGGGTGTTTGTTCTCCAGGGTACCGGCTACCCGTCCGTTCATCGTGTAGTCCATGAAGGCCGGGCCCACCATCTGCATCACCGCTTCCTGTTGGGAGTAGTCTATGTGTTGGCCCTTGCCGCTGCGGTCGCGGAAGTTCAGCGCCGTCAAGACGGCAAAGGCCCCCAGGATGCCGTTGTAGGGGTCCGAGAATGCGTTCTCTACCGGCATGGGGGCACCATCGTTGTAGCCGGTAAGGCTGTCCAGCCCGGTGATGCTGGTAAGGCTCAGCCCATAGGTACGCACGTCGCGCAGGGGTCCGTACTGGCCGGCCGCCGGCATCGAGAACATTACGATGTCGGGTTTTACGGCTTTGAGGTCCCCGTAGCCCAGGTGGAGTTTCTCCATGACGCCGGGGCCGAAGTTTTCAATCACCACGTCGCACTGGGCCACCAACTGCCGGGCCAGTTCCTGGCCTTGGTCGGTTTTGAGGTTGAGTGTAACGCTGCCGTTGCCGGCCCATGCCGCATGGTTTGACAGGCTGCGGTCGGGGTCACGGATACCCTCGGCAAAGGGGGGCAGGGTGCGGGTAAGGTCTATGCGGGCCCGCGACTCTATCTTGTAGACCTCGGCACCGAGGAAACCCAGGGTCTGTCCGGTCACCGGTCCCGCCCACACCCAACCGAAGTTGGCTACGCGTATGCCGGCCAGTGGCAGCGCGCCGGGCATCAGACTGTCCCCCCGCCGCCGTCCGGGCCGTTGCCTACCACGCCTGAGCTTTGCAGGTCGGCCACTGCCGCGGCGCCGAGACCGAGTTGTCCTTGCAGCACCTCGGTGTTGTGCTGGCCCAGAAGCGGGGCCGGCCGCACGGGGCCGCCCGGGCTCTCGGGCAGCTTGAAGGGGGCGCCCAGGGTGCGTATCTGGCCGAGGGCCGGGTGCTGGAGGTCGACGATATAGTCGCGGGCTTTCAAGTGCTCGTGGTCGGCCGCTTCGGCTACGGTAAACACTGCGGTCACCGGGCAACCGGCGGCCTGGCACTTTTCCATTATTTCCATCTTGCCGTGCTCGGCACTCCACTCCTGGATCATCTGATAGATGAGGTCGGAGTTCTGGGCTCGCGTAAACATGTCCTGGAACATCTCAAGCTGGGCCCACTCGGGGTTGCCCATTACCTTTACCAGTCCGTTCCACTGTCCCGCTTCGAGGGCCAGCATCCACACGTGGCCGTCTTTGCAGGGGAGAATCGTGGCCGGCGCTCCTAGCGGCATGCCCACCGAGGTGCGTTTTTCAAAGACCCCGTCCTGGGCGTAAGCCCCGATGTTCTGTGCGCCTACGAAAGTGGCGGCGATGGCCTCGGCCGTGCTCACATCTACGTGTTGGCCTCCACCGCTGTTGTCGCGGCCGTAAACGGCGGCAAGTCCCCAGGCCGCGGCCGTGGCCGCACCGTAGAAGTCGGCGGCAAAAGTTCCGTGTTCCAACGGCGCCTGGTCGGGGCGTCCGCAGTAGCGACTGCCGGCCGCCGACAGGTGAAAGGCGTTAAGGTCGTAGCCGTTCCAGTCACTGTAGGGGCCGGTTTGTCCAAAGGGGGTGACGGAGACCATCACCAGGGCCGGGTTTATGCCGGCAAGGGTGTCGTAGTCCAGGCCCCAGGCTTTCATGTCGGCGGGACGGTTGTTTTCTATGAGAACGTCGGCCGTGGCCACCAGGTCGAGAAAAATTCTGCGACCCTGGCTACTGGTCACATCAAGGGCCAGGCTGCGCTTGTTGGTGTTGAGAAAGAAGAACAGGCCGCTTTTCTCGGCATGGGGCTGACCATCAAGGAAGGGCCCCCAGGCGCGGGCCACGTCGCCGGCGGGCATCTCCACCTTGAGCACATCGGCCCCGTAGTCGGCAAACAGCTTGGCCGTATACGGGGCCGAAACCATCTGTCCCAACTCCAGTACCCTTATGCCCTCAAGGGCTCCAGCGCCGCCGCTTTCTGTCATGTCTTTTCCGTCCCCAAACCCATTAAACACCGCCGGTCTATTACGGAAAGGCCCTGCAGACAAGCCGACTAGAACTTGTTCTCGTTGCTGGTCCCGGCTACCGTCCGCCGGATAATGCGACGTCCGAGGGCGCGTGTATAGACTGGAGGGATGCCTCAATGGCCAGGAATCCGCTGAGAACTAAATTTTGCGAGTTGATGGACGTCGAGTTCCCCATCCTCGCCTTTACCCACTGCAAGGACGTGGTTGTCGCGGTGGTCAACGCCGGTGGTTTTGCCGTACTCGGCGAGGCCATGCACACGCCCGAACATATAGAAGAAGACATCAGGTGGATTAAGAACCGGGTCGGCGACAATCCATTTGGCATCGACCTGGTGCTTCCGGCCTCGGCTCCGCCGGCCGGTTCGGTAGAGGAACTGCTGGCCAACATCCCCGAAGAGCACAAGGCCTATGCCCAAAGCATAAAGGAGCGCTATGACGTTCCCGACCCCAAGGTTGCGCCCGACCTGTACCAGTGGGGAGGACTCAACCAGGAAATGTCCAGAGCCCAACTCGATGCTGTACTCGAAAACCGCCCCCCGGTGTTTGTCTCCGGGCTCGGTAGTCCGGCCTTTCTAATCGAGGCTGCCCACGAACGTGACATGAAGATCTTCGGTCTCGTGGGCAGGGCCCGTCAGGCCGAGCGCGAAATCGCCGCCGGCGTGGATGTCATCATTGCCCAGGGCTACGACGCTGCGGGCCATACCGGCAATGTCGGCACCTTCTCTATTGTTCCCGAAGTATGCGCCGTGGCCGGCGACACGCCGGTGATAGCGGCCGGTGGGGTTACCACCGGCCGTCACCTGGCCGCTGCCCTGTGTCTGGGCGCGACCGGGGTGTGGACCGGCACCATGTGGCTGGCTTGCCGGGAGTCTGACTCCGACATGATCATCAAGGAGAAGCTCCTTGCGGCCACAGCCGACGATACCGTTTACTCCAATACGGTTTCCGGCTTTCCAATGAGGGTAACCAAGTGTCCCTGGACCAAGGAGTGGGCCAAGCCCGAGGCTCCGCGGGTACTGTCGTCGCCTTATCAGATGCTCCTCAGTGCTGATTATATCCAGGGTGCAAACGACAACCGCCGTGCCGACCTCATGTTCGAAGCCGCCGGCCAGGGGGTACGCTTTGTTACCGAGATGAAGCCGGCACGACAGATGGTCTTCGACATGGTCGAAGAGGCTCTGATCGCGTTCGAAGATTTGACCGGCGAGGCGGCCTGACCTGCTCACAGACTCGGATAAGGTAAAGGTCGCAGCACGGACGGGCTTTGAGAAGCGAGTCGAGGGCAAGCTTGCCGAATGCGACGGCGGCGGCCTGATAGCGGGAACCCGCTTTGCCGCCCGCCAGGATTTTCGTGGCAGGCTGACCGGAGACTATGTTGACCACGGAGACCCTCCCTGGCGTTGGTATTTGATGGGCGATCTGGTCTTTAAGCCTGAGGCGTATGAGCAGGACACGGTCTGGTGTGAGGCGGGCAATATCTTCATCCTCGACGGCGAGTGCGATATGCCCCCCGGGCCGGAACCGGTAAAAAGCAAGGAAAGCTCCAAAGAATGAGAATAGTAGTTTGCACCAAGGAAGTCCTGGATCCCGATGCGGTAAACAACTATGCCCTCGAGGGGCGTCTGGAGATCGGTGAGGACGGCAAGTCGATGACCCAGACCACCATTCCCCGTCTGATGAACGCCTACGACGAGCAGGCCATAGAGGCTGTTCTCAAACTCCGGGACGGGGGGCTGGACTGTTCGCTTGCCGTTGTGACGGTAGGGGAGGACCCGGCCGTTATGCTCAAGCACGCCGCCGCCCTTGGTGCCGATGAGGTTGTGCATATTGAAGCCGCCGACGGTGAGATCGACTGTCATGTGGCCGCCCGCCTTCTGGCCGCCTACATATCGAGCAGTGGTGGTGCCGACCTGGTGTTGTGCGGCCGCCAGGCCTCGGATGACGACCAGGGGGTGACCCCCGCGCTGATTGGAGAAATCCTGGACATGCCTGTGGTGACGGTGGCCCGTTCGGTCGAACTCGATGGTAGCCTGTTGAAGGTGGTACGGGTGACTCCCGATGGCGACGAGGCCGTCGAGGTGGATTGCCCTGCGGTTGTCACCATAAGCAATGAGTTGGGAGAGCCCCGCTACCCCACAATGGCCAACAAGATGGCGGCCAGGAAGAAAGCAATCACCACTGTGGCCGCCGACTCGCTGGGTCTGGAAGCGCTCAGTCCACGGGTAAGACTGACAAAACAGTTTGTCCCCTCGGTCCATGGCGAGTGTGAGTTTATAGAGGGCGCTTCGCCGGGTGATATAGCCGAGGCTCTGGTGGCACGGCTCAGAGACGACAAGGTATTGTAATGGAGCAAGGGGTTTTAGTTTGTATCTGGAGCCAGGGCTCCGACGGGCTGCCGGACGAGGTTGAAGAGGTCCTTACCCTGGGCCGCACCCTCAGTGGGCAGTGGGGTGGGAGTCTGGAGATGGTTGTGGTCGGCGACCTGCCCGAGAATGCGGCGGCTATTGCCGGCAACTACGGGGTGGAGAACCTGGCCCATCTGTCCGACCCCAAGCTGTCGGAGTTCTCAGCCGATGCGTGTGTGGATGCCCTTGCCCAGTACCTGTACGGCCGCAGCCCCAAGGCCGTTTTGTTTGCCCAGACCTTTGATGCCCGCCTGGTCGCACCCCGTCTGGCCGGACGCATCGACGCTGCTGTTGTTATGAACGCAGTTTCCTTTGAGCCCGCGACCGAAGGGTTAAGCGTCACCGCGACGGCTTTTGGCGGCGACACCCGTGTGGTTTACGAAATGGGGGGCGAGGGGCCTTACCTGGTCTGCGTTGCCGCCAACGCGGTGGTTGCCGAACCTGCCGATGGCGGGGCGGCGACTGTCGGTGAGGTTGCGGTTGATCTTTCTTCGACCAACGAGCGCATCCGCGTCACAGAGCGAGCCAGCACCGAAGGCCCGCGTCTTGAACACGCCCAGATGATTGTGGCCGGTGGTCGCGGGCTTGGCTCACCGGAAAACTTCCAACTGGTCGAGGACCTGGCCGCAGCACTCGGCGGTATGACCGGGGCTTCGCGTCCGATCGTGGACGATGGTTGGGCCGACCCTTCCCGCCAGGTGGGCCTGACCGGCAAAATCACCAAGCCGGCCCTCTACATTGCCGCCGGGATTTCGGGGGCGAGCCAACACATGGTCGGATGCTCGGCCGCCAAGACCCTGGTGGCGATCAACAACGATGCCGATGCCGCCATATTTCGTTACGCGCGTTACGGTATAGTCGGCGATTGTCTCGAACTTCTTCCCGAAATCACCAAGGCACTGAAGGCTTAGGAGCAATAGATGGGCGTCAAACGTATAGCCGTTTCCGAAGGGCTGTTTACAGAAACCGACCAGGGGCCACGCCTTGTGGGCTCCCGGTGTACTTCCTGCGGGATACCGTACTTCCCGCGTTCGCCGGTTTGCCACAACCCCGCTTGTGGGGACTCGCAGATCGAAGATGCCAGTTTCGGGCCGCGGGGGAAGATCTGGAGTTGCACCCGCCAGGACTACGAACCCCCCGCACCGGTAAAGTTCGACAAGCCGTTTGTGCCCTATGCCATGGGGATCATAGACCTCGACGATGGTCTGCGGGTACTCGGCCGCATACTCACCGAGGACCCCGCCAATGTGAAAGTCGGCGTCGAGGTTGAGATGGTGATTGCACCCCTGGCCCACGATGAGGATGGCAACGAGATTGTTGCCTGGCAGTTCCGTCCTTTGGAGGAGTCCTGACAGATGAGAGAAGTCGCGGTTATAGGCCACGGGGTTCATCCCTGGGGGAAATTCAAGGACCTGTCGCTCAACGACATGACCCGGGTGGCGGTTGAGGGCGCCCTTGCCGATGCGGGTGTCGAGTGGGCTGAGATCCAGGCCCTGTTCTCGGCCAGTTCGCGTTTTTCCGGAGGCCGCGGTTGGGGCCTTAACGGCAACGACGTTGTCGAGGACCTGGGTGCCACGGGCATTCCCGTCTACAACCTGTCGGCGGGTTGTGCCGCCGGCGCCAATGCATTTAACGTCGGCTACTCGATGGTAGCCGGTGGTATTCACGACATGGTGATGGTGGTGGGCAGCGAGAAGATGCCCAAGGGATTCATTCAGACTTCGGGGGTCGAAGAGGACACTGACCCCGAGTACCTGCGCCAGACCTGCGTGGGTATGCCGGGACCGGCTTTCTGGGGCGCAATGTGCCGTCGTCGCATGGAAGAGTTCGGGACCACAGAGGAGCAACTGGCCAGGATTGCCGTCAAGGCGCACCACAATTCGATCGACAACGAGTGGGCGCGTTTCCGCAAGGAGTTTTCGTTGGAAGAGGTGCTCGGCTCTCCCATGGTGAGCTATCCCTTGCGCCTCTTTGAAATCTGTCCGGTCAGCGACGGGGCTGCCGCAGTGATTCTATGCTCGGCCAACCTGGCCCGCCGAAAAAGCGACAAGCCCGTGTGGGTTGAGTCCAGCACCGTGGCCACCGCCAATTTTGACGACGGCATCCCCCGTGGTCTGGCCGGTGCCGTGCCTTCCCACGGCGGTGCCTATCACAGCGAGGCCAAGCTGGCGGTGGAGAAAGCTCTGGCCGCGGCCGGCCGCAAGCCGTCCGACATCGACCTGATCGAGCTCCAGGACAACACGGTCTACTACGAATTGAGTTTTCCCGAGGAGTGGGGGTTTTGTGCTCCCGGTGAGGCCGAGGCTCTTGTGGATGCCGGCGAGACAGTTCCCACCGGTAAGCTGCCGATAAACCCGAGCGGAGGGTTTCAATCCTTCGGTGAGGCCACGACGGCCCAGGGGATCTGGCAGATCTGTGAATTGACCGTGCAGCTTCGTGGTGAGGCCGGCACCCGTCAGGTGCCCGGTGCCAATGTCGGACTGGCCCAGAGCCTGGGTCTGGGCGGCAACGGGACCGCCGTGGTGATGCGCAGTTAGCAACAATTTTCGCCCACCCGATGGTGGCGACGAGAGGGTAGTATGAGCGAGAAAAGAGCTTCCGATGGTTGGGACTACGAGGTCGACCTGATGATAGTGGGCAGCGGGGCCGGTGCGATGATGGCGGCCATTGTCGCCCACGACCGTGGCGCCAGTACTCTCCTTATAGAGAAGACCGACCAGTACGGTGGCAATTCGGCCATGTCGGGGGGTGCCTTGTGGATTCCCAACAACCCGATGATGCGTGAGGCCGGTGTCGAGGACTCCCGTGAAGAGGCGCTTACCTATTTGCGTTCGGTTACCCGTGGGATGGTGGCTGAGGAAAAACTTGAAACCTACATCGACACCGCCCCCGAGATGCTTGATTATGCGCTCAAGAACACCCACCTGCGTGTGGACTGCATGCTCACCTACACCGACTACTACCCCGATGCTCCCGGCGGTAAACCCGGTGGGCGTTCGGTAGAGCCCGAGCATTTTGATGCGCGCAGACTGGGGGATGATTTTGCTCTTTTGCGCGAGCCGGCCGTCCAGGAATTGGTGTTTGCGCGTATGTCGATGACTGCGACCGAGGCCCACCATATTCTGGCCCGCCATCCGGGTTGGATCGGCCTTACAATGCGCATGATGGTCCGCTACTGGTTCGACCTGGTCGGGCGTTTCAAGTCCAAGCGTGACCGTTGCCTGTCGCTGGGCAATGCCCTGGTGGCGCCCTTGAGATTGTCGGTCAAGGACCGCGATATACCCCTGTGGCTCAACACCGCCATGGAAGACCTGGTTGTAGAGGACGGGCGTGTGGTGGGGGTTGTCGCCAACAAAGAGGGCAAAAGTTTTCGCATACGTGGGCGCAATGGAGTTCTGCTGGCAGCCGGTGGGTTCGAGCGTAACCAGGAGATGCGTACTCGCTATCTGCCCTCGCCGTCGCGGCAGGAGTGGACCTCTGGAAGCCCCGGTAACACCGGCGATGCGATTCTCAAGGGACAGCAACTCGGTGCCAGACTCGACCTCATGGACCAGGCCTGGTGGGGGCCTACCTCGATGGTTCCGGGCGAGTGGAACGCACGCATACTCGTTATCGAAAAGGGTCTGCCGCATACCATTTTCGTCAACAAACTCGGGCGTCGTTTTGTCAACGAAGCCTCGCCGTACGTCGATATTGTGGAGTCGATGTACGCAAATCACAGCGCCGAATCCCCCTGTGTTCCGGCCTTCATGATTTTCGATGCCAACTACCGCAAGAAATATCCCTGCGGGCCCTTCTTGCAGTCGACCCAGCAACCCGACTGGGCCCTGCCAAAAAGGTTGCGCGACGGCTACCTGTTCAAGGCCGCTACGCTGGAGGAGCTGGCCGCTAAACTCGGCATAGACCCCCAGGGGCTGGCCGCTACGGTTGCGACGTTTAACGAGAATGCCCGCGCCGGCGTGGACCCCGACTTCCACCGTGGTGAAGGTCTGTTCGATAAGTTTTACGGAGACGAGAGGGTAAAGCCCAACCCCTGCCTGGGGCCGCTGGAGAAGGCTCCCTTCTACGGCATTCTCGCCCACGCCGGTGAGATGGGCACCAAGGGCGGCATGGTGACCGATATCCGGGGCAAGGTTCTAAGGGATGATTCTTCGCCCATCCCCGGCCTCTACGCCATCGGCAACAGTTCGGCCTCGGTCATGGGTCCCACCTATCCGGGGGCCGGTGCCACCATAGGTCCGGCCATGACTTTCGGCTATCTGGTTGCACGTGAAGTGACGCCCGATGTTTAGGGTAGAGACCGGCCTGCTCAACCCCGACACCGCCCAATACGCCGGCAAGGGAGTGGCCAAACCCGGCCTGTCCATTATTGGCAGTGAGGCGGCCAGACTCGAGGGTCTGGGCTTTGACGGCATCTGTGTTCCCGAGGCAGGCCATGACCCTTTTCTGCCCCTGGCCGTGGCCGCCGAACACACCTCGCGGGTGCAGCTTGGCACCAACGTCGCCATTGCCTTTCCACGCAGCCCCATGGTTGTGGCCCAGCTTGCCTGGGACCTGCAGCACTACTCGAAGGGGCGTTTCAATCTCGGGCTTGGCACCCAGGTCAAGGGACACAACGAGCTTCGTTACGCCACACCGTGGACTGCGGCTCCCGGCCCACGCATGAGGGATTATCTGTCCTGCCTCAAGGCCATGCTGGCCTCCTTTGCCGACGGCGAGGGCAGGGTGGAGAAGTTTGAGGGGGAGCACTACAGCTTCAAGCTCCTGCCGCCGTTTTTCAACCCCGGCCCTATCGACTATCCGGCGCCCCGCATCTACCTCGCGGCGGTAAACAAATACATGACCCGTCTGGCCGGCCAATTCTGCGACGGGGTGAGGCTGCATCCCATCGGCACCTTTGCTTACACGCGCAAAGTGGTTGTTCCGACTATTCGTGAGGCGGCGGCAAAGGCCGGCCGCAAGAGCCAGGACATTGATATAACCGGCGCACCATTTATTGCCACCGGCAAGGACGAGGAGGCCGTGGCCAAAGCCCGGCAGGCGCTCAAGCAGCACATCTCATTTTATGCCTCGACACGGACCTACCACGGTGTCCTTGAGTTTCACGGTTGGGAGGATGCCGGCGCCGAGCTCCACCGCCTGTCAAAAGAGGGCAAGTGGACCGATATGCCCGCCGTTATAAGCGACGAGATGCTCGATGAGTGGGCGATCTCGGCCACCTGGGATGAGATGGCCACGGCTCTGGCCGGCCGTTGTGCGGGCATTTTCGACACTATTCTTATAGACATGCCGACGGGACTGGGACGCGAGGAAGACCGGGTAAAGGATATTCTCTCACACCTGCACGCCGCCTGAGGGTGGCCGCAGGGCGGGATGGGAGCGGACAGGAGATAGCCGATGGCGGGAACCGACAGTTTTTTATTTGAGGTCGAAGACGGCGTAGGGGTGATAACCCTCAACCGCCCCGACAAGCTTAATCCCATAGACTGGGAACTGGGCAATGGCCTGTGTGGATTGTTCAAGGAACTCAGGGAGCGCGACGAGGTCCGTGCCATTGTTATGACCGGTGCCGGTCGTGCCTTCAGTGCCGGCGGCGACACCGAATGGCTGAGTGGAGGCAGCGACCGGGTGATTCCGGGAATTTCCGAGCGCGAGGCCGAACGTAATATGCCCCGCTACCAGCGCAAGACCCCGGCCGGTCCGATTGCCGATGTGACGCGCTGGATCTGGGAGGTGGACAAGCCGGTTATCGCCGCTTTGCATGGCGAGGTGATGGGAGCAGGCCTGGCTTTCGCATTGGCTTGCGACCGTCGTTTTGCCGAACCCAGCACCGTCATGTGTGCGGCCATGGTGAGGCTGGGCTTTGCCCCCGACTGCGGGGTGTCCTGGCTTCTGCCCCGTCTGACCAGCCTGCCGACGGCCCTGCGTATGGTTACCACGGGGGATATTTTGAAGGCCGATGAATGCGTCAGCGAAGGGCTCATCGACGAACTGGTAGAAGAGGGGCAGGCCCTGGACAGTGCCAAAGCCTACGCACGCAAGTTTGCCGAAGGCCCCAGCGTGGCCATAGATCTGGCCCGTCGCTTCGTACACAAGTCGATGACGGCAAAGCTCGACGAAATGCTCGACTACGAAGCTGTGGCGGCGGTTCTATCTGCCCATACCCACGATGCCCCCGAGGGCACTTCGGCGTTTGTCGACAAACGCAAGCCCAGGTTCAAGGGGCATTAACCGGATGGAGGATGTAGGACTCAATGGCTGAACTGAAAGCAGGAAGCAGGCTCAAGAGCGCGGTGTGTTCCACCGAGGTGATGGCGATTGCCGCCCCCGCCGGTGGCGCGGAGATAACCTGTGGCGGTGCCGCGATGATAGGCAGGGAAGAGGCTGTCCCCGAGGGGGTAAGCCTTGAGGCCGGCGGCGAGGGCACGGTGTTGGGCAAACGCTACGTCAACGAGGCCGGCGACCTCGAGCTGCTCTGCACCAAGCCTGGCGATGGTTCGTTGGCCAGCGACGGGGCCCCACTGGTTCTCAAAGAAGCAAAGGCACTGCCCTCTTCGGACTGAACTATGAATTTGATGATGTTGCTCGAGATGGCCGCTTCGGGCTTTCCTGAGCGCGTAGCCTTCAAGAACGAGGATGATACCCTTACCTACGGGCAGCTTTTCAACGCTGCCGGGGCGGCGGCCGAGGCCGCCAAGCGCTCCGGTGCCGGCCGCATCGCTTTTCTGGATGTGAGCAGCCTGGCCGTGCCGGTGGCGTTGTTTGCCAGCGCCTGGTCGGGCCTGCCGTTTGTACCGCTGAACTACCGCCTTACCGGCGGAGAACTCGACGACCTGCTCGATGAGATTTCGCCCTGCTACCTGATAACCGATGAGCAACGGGCAGCCGGGCTTTCGCGCCCCCGCGACACCGTGGTGGTGCGCGAGGAATTCCTGGCCGCTGCCCGTGGTGGCTCGCCGCCCGACCCGGCCTGGTCGATGGACGGCGACGATATCGCCATCCTGCTCTTTACCAGCGGGACCACGGGCAAACCCAAAGCTGCCGTGCTGCGGCAGAAGCATCTGGTCTCTTACATCTTTGGTTCGGTTGAGTTCGGTGGTGCCGCCGAGGAAGACGCTGCTCTGGTGAGCGTGCCGCCCTACCACATCGCCGGCATGGCGGCGATCATAAGCTCGGTGTACTCGGGCCGCCGTGTTGTGCAGATGGCCAACTTCAGTGCCGAGGGGTGGACGGAGCTTGCCGGTGGCGAGAAGATAACCAATGCCTTTGTGGTGCCGACCATGCTCGCGCGTATCGTTGAGGCCCTCGAGGCAGGGCAGACGGCCGACCTGTCCAGCTTGAGGTCGCTGTCCTACGGTGGCGGCAAGATGCCCCAGACGGTGATCGAGAAAGCCATGGGGATGTTTGCGACAACCGACTTTACCAATGCCTATGGTCTTACCGAGACAAGCTCCACCATCACCCTGCTGGGGCCCGACGACCACCGCGAGGCCGTGTCCAGCGATGATCCGGCCATACGGCGCCGCATCGTATCGGTGGGACGCCCTTTGCCCGGCGTAGAGATCGCGATCCGCGACGAGGACGGCAAGGCCCTTGGTCCCGGCCAGGCCGGTGAGATTTATGTGCGCGGCGAGCAGGTCTCCGGCGAATACCTTGGCCGCGGCAGCAACCTGGACAGCGACGGTTGGTTTCCCACCCGCGACGGTGGCCATCTTGACGAGGGTGGCTATCTGTTCATCGAGGGCCGTATCGACGATGTCATCGTACGCGGTGGCGAGAACCTTTCGCCTGGGGAAATAGAAGACGTTCTGCTCGAGCACGAGGCCGTGGCAGACTGTGCCGTGGTGGGAGTTCCGGACGAGCAATGGGGAGAGGCCGTGGCCGCGGTGATTGTGACCCGCCAGGGCTGCAGCATTTCTCCCGACGAGGTCCGCGAGTGGGTAAAGGGGCAGTTGCGTTCCTCGCGTGCACCCACGCGCGTGGAATTCTGTGACGAACTTCCTTACAACGAAACCGGCAAGCTGTTGCGCCGCAAGGTAAAGGCCGGCCTTATTGAGGGCGCCGAGGGCTCGCCGTAGGCAGTCTGCTCAACACCGGCCGCCTTTCCTTTCCCGAAGCCCTGGCCTCGCTGGCTTCGGTCTACGTTTTTGAAGAGTACTCGTCGCTGTCACAGCGGCCGGCCTTTGTGGCCGACCTGCGTGGTGCGCAAGAAGGCGACGATTCAGCCCTGTCCCAGGCTGAACGCAACCTGTGCGAGTTGCCCTGCCCGAGCATCGCCCTTGCCGATGGCGGCATGGGGCCCGCGGCTTCCCGTCTGGCCTCCGGTTTCGATCTGGTTCTTGTCTCTGAGCAAGACCTGGCATTGGTTCTGGAAACCGTGTCCCGGGCTCCTCTGGCTTCCATGGCCCTGGTCCAGCTATTGCGTCAAAGCGTCGGGATGAGCATCCACGAGGGCCTGCTGGCCGAATCCCTGGCTTACTCCACCCTGCAAAGTGGCCCCGAATTCGCTGCCTGGCTCGCGAACAGACCGGCCTCGACCGGCCAGAATGGACCCGAAGGCCAGGGACCGGCAGTCCTGGTCTCACGCCAGGGCCATTGTTTGCGGCTCAGGCTGAACCGGCCCCGGCGTTGTAACGCATTCTCGGTAGAGATGCGCGACTGTCTGGCCGCGGCCCTGGCCCTGGCCGCAAGTGACCGGGAACTGACGGAAATCGTTCTGGATGCCGAGGGGCCGGCCTTTTGCGCGGGGGGCGATCTGGATGAATTCGGCAGTCTTCCGGACCCTGCCACCGCCCACGCCGTGCGCTCGGCACTCAGCGTGGCCCGGCTCCTGGCCCGTTGTGGCCCACGGCTGCACGTCAGGGTGCACGGGGCCTGCGTGGGGGCCGGTGCCGAATTGGCGGCCTTTGCCCGCCGTGTAACGGCCAGGGCCGATGCCTATTTTGAACTGCCCGAAGTGGGGATGGGTCTGGTGCCAGGGGCGGGGGGAACGGTAAGCCTCGCCCGTCGTATCGGCCGGCAAAAAACCGCCTACTGGGCCTTAAGTGGTCTGCGTCTGGATGCCCCTACGGCTCTGGCCTGGGGTCTGGTAGATGACCTGGACTGAAAAAGCCCGCCGTAGCGGGCAAGGCTGTCGGCCGGAAGTCCTACCCGAGAGCCCTGGCGGGCCCCCGGGTAGGCTCCTAACCTGTGCTAGCGGGTCTATCCGACAGAAACCCCGGTACGCCTCTGCAGGATGTACATGATAATGCCCAAGGATATCAGGCCAACCAGGCCGCTGTCCCCGAGGCTGCCGACAAGGGCGGTGATGTTGGCTACAACGTCACCCCCGATGAACGGGATCGCCTGACCAAAGAGGATCTGCAAGACGACGGCTAGCGCCACCAGTAAAATCCCCACTTCCGTTAACTGCCTCATCCACGTTTTTACATTTTCAAGCATCTTAATGCCCCCTTCCTTAATATTTGAACACCTATTATTGTAGCATTGCTAATCCATCTTTTCACACAGGTATTTAAAATCTTGAAAACGACCTTTCTGGGCCCATTCTGGCACTTTTCCATGGTGTGGTGTTGTCAATAAATCCCTGTTGTAACAAGGGTTTACCGAGCAGAGCCGTCAGTCCAGGCCAAATGCCCGGAAATTATGGTGGCGCGCAGAAGAGAACTTGTCAGCTGCTTTCTGGCCTTGTTCCAGGGCCGGTCGAGCAGGCAAAGGTCGGCTGGAGCCCCCTTTATAACGCGGCGCGTCGGATCTCCGGGCCTCTCTGCCGGGCCGGTAAAAAGCCCCAGGGCCCGTTCCGGACTCAGGGCCTCACCTGGTCCCAGGCTCTGTCCACCCAGGCTACGGCGGTCGACGGCGGCCTGTATGGCCTTCCACGGGTCGGGGTCGCCAAAGGGGGCGTCGGTGCCGGCGGCCAGGGCTACCCCTCTGTCCTCAAAGGCCCGGCAGCGGTAGAGCCAGGGCAGGTCGGCGGCCTCGACATCTTCCAGATAGCGGTCTCCGCGGTCATAAATAAAACCTGGCTGGGTCACTACGGCCAGCCCCAGACCGGCGATTTCTTCCACGGCCTCGGGTGGGCATACCGAGGCGTGTTCTATGCGGTCTCCACTGGCGCTGCCGGCCTCTTTGAATGCCGCCAGGGCCACGAAGATCTGGGCCCGGCTGACACAATGTACGGCTACGCGTCGGTCCCGGCCGTGGGCCTGGGAGATGGTGGCGGCCAGCGAGTCTATGGGGGGCAACGAGGTGTCATCGAGCAGTACCTTCAGCCAGGCCGTAGTCACCGGGGCCGTGGCTCGGGGCAGGTCCGGGCCGCCCATAAGGATCAGATGCTGGGGTAGGGCTGAGCTTGCGCGGGCCTCATTGAAGGCTTCAAGCTCGCGAGCCGAGTTGGCCGGGGTGGCATCGGTCAGACCGCTTATTCCGAAGCTGGCCAGCAGGGCGCCTACCTCCCTGAGGCCGGGGGGAGCGCTCTGGCCCAGCCTCTGGCGCAGCCAGGCGTCGCCACGAAAGAGTCTTCCGCTGGCCTGGCCCTGTTCGTCCCTTTCTATGCCTTCAAAGTCCTGGCCGTCGAGGTCCAGCTCTTTGATGGCCGCCGAATTCAAGTACCAGATACCACCACTGCGGTGTTGGATACGGGCCGGGCAGTCGCTCAGCAGGCTGTCGAGGCTGTGGCGGTCAAGGTCCCCGGCCACCGATTCGTGATAGCCGATGCCACGTATCCACTGTCGCTTGTCGCGTGCGCCCGCCGCCACGGCCACAGCCGCGGCCAAAGCGGTTGCCAGATCCTGACGGGTTTTTACCTGTGGCGGTCCACAGGGTACCGAGCGGCGGGCTTCGGCAAGGGCAAAGAGGTGAATGTGGTGGTCGTGGAGGCCGGGGATGAGGGCGCCGCCGCGGGCATCTATCACAGGCTGGCCGGGATGGACTTGCAGGTCTCTGCCTACCTCTGTGATGCGTCCACCCTCCAGACGCAGGTCGGCAACCACTGCGTCTTCGATCTCGGCTCGGCGTATCAACACGGCCCGCTGGTGGTTTCTAGAGGCCTGAGGCCTGGTCGAGCCCGGCCAGCACGCGGGCGGTGTCGGCTCCCAGACGGGCGGCCGCGGCTGCCATGTTGGGGGCTTTGGGCTCGGCGACCTGGCGGGCGTCGGCCTCGGTGAGAACCAGCCAATGGCCGGCGGAGGTTTTTTGTACCTCGCAGGCCTGTTCGTAGCCCTGGCCAAAGGACAGCACATGGGCGGCCACACGGGAGAGTGCAATATCCAGGAGCACCCCGGCGCCGCTTTGCCAGTAGGCCAGGGCAGCCAGGGCCGCGTGGATACCGGCCAGGGGGTCGGCCACCGCATCGGCGCAGAACACCGGGTAGCCAAGGTCGCGTCCTCCGGCCCAGGCCAGACCGGCGGCGCAGGCGGCATCATCACCAAAGGCTATCCAGTTGGCCTCGGGCTCGCTGCGGCCGTAGCCGCTGAGCGACAACCACACCCGCCCGGGCCGGGCCTTGACCCAGGCCTCGGCGTCCAGGCCCAGCTGGGCCAGGGCCCGTGGGCGCGAAGCCTCGATGACGATGTCGGCAGCTGCCACCAGTCTTGCCAGCCAGGCCCTGTCCTCATCGCAGGAGAAGTCGAGGGCCACGCTCTGCTTGCCACCGTTCAAGAGGTCGTAGAAGGGGGCGGGGCCCTTGCGGGCACCGTCGGGGCGGCCCAGGCTTTCTATTTTGATGATCGTGGCTCCAAGGGCGGCCAACAGGCGTGAGCTCAGTGGTCCGGCCCATAGAGAGGAAAAGTCCACCACCAATGGGAGGCGGCCGGGTACGGGCGGGGCGGCCGCCGGACCCTCGGCCGCGACCTGATGCCAATCGGGCCGTCTGCCTCCACCGTGGCTGGCAACCTCGGCCACGGCCAGACCCAGCAGACGGGCCCTTTCCACGCTGGGTTTTGATTTTCTCAAGGCCAGAGCCGAGGCCAGGGTCGGCCAGGGTGCCGGGCCGTGGTCCCCGACTGCAAGCTCCGGGCCCAACCAGGCTTCCAGCAAACGCAGGTCTTCGCTGCGGGGCAGGTTGACGGCCAGCCAACCATCGGCGCTTTTGAGCAGACGGCAGCTACCACCTGCCGAGGTCTGCCCGTTCCTGTTCCAGCCGCTGATAGCAGCGCGCTCGGCGAGCAGGCCGGCACCGGCCAGTTGGGCGGGCAGGGGGCGTCCGGCCCTGGCCTCAATGGCCTGCAGGGTCGCGCGGGCGCAGGTGGCCAGGGAGGATGGGTGGGGGGAAGGGCTTTGGCCTGGCTCGCCGCTCAGCCACATGCAGCCGGAATCGGCCCATTCAAACACCGCGGGGCCGGACTCGTGGTCAGCCGGGGGTTGTGGACCGGTGTCCGGGACTCGGCGGGCCGACTCGGGAAGGGATGCCAGCAGGGAGCGGGTGTAGTCGTTGGCAAGCAGGTTGGCGCCTGGGTCTCGGTCGGCCACGGGCTTAGAAACAGTTGAGTACGGCCTCTACGATGTCGTCGGCCTGGGGAAGGGTGCTCTGTTCGAGTTCACGGCTGCTGGCCAGCGGGGTGGGGCGGCTGCCGATGCGGGTGTGTTTCAAAGCGGACTGCCCGCTGCGTTGTTCTTCCACACGGGCCAACATCTCGGCGGTCCAACCGCCGGTGGGGCTGCCTTCCTCGGCATAAACCATTACCTCGGGACAGGCCTCGGCCAGAACCCACTGCAGATGGCCCTCGGGTACCGGCGAGAGTTGGGATAAAATGACGAGGTCCACAAACAATTCCTCGTCCTGGCGCAGACGGGCTACGGCTTGTACGCAGTGGGGCACCATGGCCCCATAGCAGAACAACATTGCGTCGGGCATCTCGACCTGGTCGTGGCTGAGACGGACGGTGGGGAATATACAGTCCTCATCGCTGTGGGTTTTTGCCGTCATGCCCTCAATCCCGGCCATCAGGGGTTTGCCGTAACAGAGTTTGCTTTCGATAAAGAGCACCGGGCTGTCGCACTCGAGCGTGGCCTGGTGCAACAGTCGGCCGGGGTCGCCGAGGACGTGGGGGGCCAGGACGGTAAGTCCGGGCACGCCGATAAAATGTTTCTCCAGCGACTGGCTGTGGGTTGGGCCGTAGCCGCGCCGTCCTCCCACCGGGGTTCTCACCACCATCGGTACGTCGACGGCATCGTTGTACATCCAGGAGAACTTGGCCGCGTGGTTTATCAGTTGGTCGGCGGCCAGAGCTACGAAGTCCCCGAACATCAACTCGGCCACCGGCCTCAGTCCCCTCATGGCCATGCCGTTAGCCATGCCGACGATGGCGGACTCCGAAATCGGGGTGGTGAGCACTCGTGAGGGGAAACGGGTTGAAAGGCCCTTGGTTACCTTGAAGGCGCCGCCGTAAGGGTCGAGGATGTCCTCGCCCAGCACTATCACCCTCTCGTCGGCTTCCATCATCGCGTGCAGGGCTTCGTTGATGGAGGCCAGTACGGTTTTCTGCCTGGCCGGTGCGCTGGCGGTGTTAGGTTTCATGGTTGTCGGCGGCCAGCGCTTTGGTGCGGGCTTGCTCCACTATAGATTCGATTTTTTTCTCCACCTGCGCGACGACGTCTTCGTCGAGCTGGGGGCGGAGCATTTTCAGGGGGTCGTGTTGCCAGGCCTCGTGCATCTCTTCTTCGTCGCGGTCGTCGTCTCCCTTGCTGTGGGGTCCCAGGCGGTAGGTTCTCAGCACCAGGCAGTGGGGCTTACCTTGGGAGCGAACCTCGTCGACTGCCTGGCTGGCCACCTCCAACACTTCGCGGGCATTGGTGGTGGCGCGTTGGCTGGTGGCAATACCAAAGGCCTCGGTACGGGCGCTGATCGAGCCGGCCACTTGTAGTGTGTAGGGGGTGCTTTGGGCGTAGCCGTTGTTCTCGATGATGAAGAGAACCGGCAGCTTCCACAGAGAGGCTATGTTGAAGGCCTCGTAGACGGCGCCTTCGCCCAGGGTTCCGTCGCCCAGGAACACCACGGCGATGGCGCCGCTTTCCTTTTGCTTCTCGGCCACAGCCATACCGACCGTTACCGGTACGATGCCGCCTTGGATGCCGTTGGAGTAAAAGTTGCGGTGGTGGAGGTGCTGGCTACCTCCGCGTCCGGCGCATACTCCACCGGGCTTGCCCATGACCTCAAGGTAGAGCTTTTCGACTTCCCCGCAATAGGCAAGAAAGTGGCCATGGCCACGGTGGTTGCTGAAGATTATGTCCTTTTGCCGGTCCAGGGCTGAGACCACGCCCACGGCCGTGCCCTCCTGGCCCAGACAGGTGTGGGTGGTGCCCGCCAGCGCCCCTTTTTCAAACATATTGAGCAACGACTGCTCGAAGGTGCGGATGGCAAAGGTCAGGCCGTAAATATCCTTGAGACTGGAATCCCGTGTACACAGGGGCAGCCGCAGGGCCGAGGACATTTCGACGACTTCTGTCATGTGAGGACCAGTTCCATTTCCCGGGCCAGGCGGTCGAGAAACTCTGCCGCATAGGTGCCGTCGCAGAGCGCGTGGTCGTAGCTCAAAGTTAACGTGGTTACGGGTACTTCAGCAAGCCCTCCGTCAATGAGGCGGACCTGGCTGCGTTGGCCGGCGATAGCCAGGATAGAGGACTGATAACGGTTGGGGAGGGCCACAAAATTTCTGGCCCTCCCCAAGGCTATATGCGAGACGGTGAAACAGGCCCCCTCCATGTCTTCGGGTTGGAGGATTCCACGGTTGACGTTGAGCGTGGCTTGCAGACAGGCCTTGGCCGTGGATGCCAGGTCTTGTTGTTCCAGTTCCCTCAACACCGGCGTAAACAGTCTGCCGTCGGGGGTGCGGGCGACAAAGGCTATATCGATAGCGCGGTAGCGGTAGACCTTGGTGCCGGCCACAAAACTTACAAGGCGGGGGTATTCGGGAAGGGTGCGGACCAGGGCCGCCATGGCCACGTGCAAGAGGCTCAACATCACCTTGTTTTGTTTTGCTTTGGCAATGGCCTGGTTGATCCTGGTCAGGTCCAGGTCGGCCTCCAGGGTGGTGAGCAGCAGGTTGGAGGTTGAGTAGCGCAGGTTCTCGGCCACCGAGCGTTCGTGGCGCGACAGTTCCCCATCATCTTCCAGGTAGGCAAGCAGACCCTTGGGGATGGTGACGGTGGTGGGTGCCGAGGCCTGGCCGCCTGTTGCCGCTGGTGAGGCCGGGGTCTGGTCGCGCTGGTCGAGGTAACGGCGCACATCGCTTTCCTTGATGCTGCCACGCACGCCGATGGCGGCCACCGCGACCAATTCAACGCCCTCCTTCTTTGCCAGGGCCCTCGCACTGGGGGTGGCACGCAGGGTCCCCGGTTTTTTGCCGCCCGGAGTTTTTCCTTTTTCGACCGCTTGGGTGGCCTCTTCCTTGGCCAGAAAAGTTTCTATTGCCGCCACGCTTGGGCCGATGAGCGCGATACGCCCACCCACGCCCACCGTGGCGCCGGGTTCAGCCAGGCGAAAAAGCACTCCGCCGTGCCCGGCCTCCAGTTCGGCCGTGCTCTTGGAGGTCTCGACTTCACAGATCGCCTGCTCGCTATCCACGGTGGCGCCGTGGTCGACCAGCCAGCCGAGAAACTGCACGGTTTCGTCGTTGACGTTCAGTTGGGGTACGGTGACGGGGAATATCTTGGCCATGGGATCCTCGGCCGGGAGTATATCATAGCCGACCTGCTTGCCCAGACGGGCCGGGTCGGGATAGTGTCTGTCAAAGGGGGGGGGAGATTATGGCAACGGTTTTTGAAAGTCCCAGTGACCTTGTGGGGGCCGAGGGCAAGCACCTCGGCTACAGCGACTGGTTGGAGATAGACCAGGACCGCATCAACAAATTTGCTGACGCCACCGGAGACCACCAGTGGATTCACGTTGATGCCGCGCGGGCCGCCAAGGGGCCTTTCGGGGCTTGTATCGCCCACGGCTACCTGACCCTGTCGTTGGTCAGTATGTTCTTGCCGCAGATCGTCGAGGTGCGGGGTATCTCGATGGGGGTGAACTACGGTACCGACAAAGTCCGCTTCACTTCGCCGGTGCCGGTGGGCTCCAGGGTCCGGGGCGGGGGTGAGATTGTAAAGGTGGCCGAGGTAAAGGGCGGCGTGCAGGTTACCGTGCGCGTTACCGTTGAGATCGACGGCAAAGACCGTCCCGCCTGCGTCGCCGACACGATCAGCCGCTACTACCCCAAGCAGGACTGAACCGTAGTCACTCAGGGGTGTTGGGAGCTTACCGACACCACTTCTCCGGTCATGTAGGAGGAGTAGTCGCTGGCCAGAAAGACGATGACGTTGGCGACTTCCCAGGTTTCGGCACTACGGCCGAAGGCTTCGCGTTTGACCAGTGAGTCGAGAGTTTCCTGGTCCATCACCTTTACGAGAAACTCGTGAAGGGCCAGGCTTGGTGACACCGCGTTTATACGCACACCGGCCTCGGCCGCTTCGATGGCCGCACAGCGGGTAAACGCCATCACGCCGGCTTTGGCCGCCGCGTAGTGGGCCTGGCCCCGCTGGGCCCGCCAGCCGAGTACCGAGGCGTTGTTGACGATCACCCCGCTCTTGCGCCCGAGCATGTGGGGCAAAACGGCGCGGGTCACACGGAAGCATCCGCCCAGGGTGATGTCGAGAACGGAGTTCCACTGCTCATCGGTCATGTCTACGACGTTGGCGGTGCCGCCCAGGCCGGCGTTGTTTATGAGTACGTCGATGTGGCCCATTTCTTCTACGGCGGCAGCGGCCAGGGCGCGGACCTCGTCGTCTTTGGTCACATTACAGATACGGTGGGGCACAGGCTTGCCGGAGATCTCGGCAATTTCCCGGGCTGCCTGGGCCAGGCGTTTTTCGTGAATGTCGCTTATCATCACGGTGGCACCTTCCTCGGCGCAGCGCCGGGCCGTGGCCAGGCCGATGCCGCCGCCGGCAGCCGCCGTGATAAGCACGGTCTTGCCTGCCAGCAGGTTGTGGCTTTGGGGGTAGGGTGGGGCGGTGTTGCTCATGGTTTGTCCTTTTCAGGCGGCTGTTGCCGGGGTGCTCAGGGCCTTGGTTCGCGGGGCAACCCGAGTCCGCGTTCGGCGATGATGTTGCGTTGGATCTGGTTGGTGCCGGCATAAATCGTGTCCGAACGCGTGAACAGGTAGAGGCGTTGCAGGCGGGTCAGGTTGTAGGGCGGCCCTTGCATAATCTCGGAGTCGGCTCCGAGTACGTCCATGGCCAGTTTGCCGAGGCTGCGGTGCCAGGTTGCCCAGTAGAGTTTGTAGATGAGGGCTTCGCGGCCGAGCTCGGCCCCCTGGCCGCCGCTCAGCATACGCAGGGTGTTGTAGCGCATGATGCGCAAGCCTATCCAGGCATCGGCAAGACGTTGGCGCATGACGGGGTCCGAGGCCTTGCCGTTGCGTTTGGCGATGGCGATGATTTCGTCGAGTTCATTATGGAAGGCCAACTGTTGGCCCAGGGTGGAAGCCCCACGTTCAAAGGCCAGTGTGCCCATGGCCACCTTCCAGCCGTCGCCGACCTGGCCGACCACGTTGTCGACCGCCGTGCGGGCACCGTCGTAGAATACTTCGCTGAACTCCGAGTCGCCGGTTATCTGCACGATGGGACGGACCTCGATGCCGGGCTGGTCCATGGCCACCAGCAGGTAGGAAAGCCCGTGGTGGCGTTTTGAGTCTGGGTCGGTGCGGCAGATCATAAAACACCAGTCCGACCACTCGGCCCACGAGGTCCATACTTTCTGTCCGCTTATCACCCACTCGTCGCCGTCCAGTTCGGCACGGGTCTGCACGTTGGCCAGGTCGGAGCCGGCGTTGGGCTCGGAGTAGCCCTGACACCAGATGGCCGTGCCTGAGACTATGTCGGGTAGAAAACGCTTTTTCTGAACCTCGTTGCCGAAAGCGATGAGCGTGGGTCCGGCCAGACCTTCGCCGATGTGGCCGATGCGGCCGGGGCCGCCGGCGCGGGCGTACTCCTCGTAAAAGATTACCTGTTGCATGAGGCTGAGGCCGCGGCCGCCGGCCTCCCTGGGCCAACCCACACAGGTCCAACCGTGTTCTCCGAGGTGACGTTCCCAGGCCTTGCGGCCTTCGACCATGGAGCCCTCGTCGCCGGGGCCACCGCGGCCGCGCAACTCGGCGAACTCACCGGCCAGGTTGTCGGCCAACCAGGCGGAAATCTCGCGCCGGAAGTCTTCGTCTTCTTTGCTGAACTTTAAGTCCATGGGTTTAGCCGGTCTGCGTCGTGGCTTTTGAAGCGCGGGCATCATAGTTGTGTCCCGGTGCGCATGAAACCCGCCCCCATGCTTGTAAGGCCGCTCCTATGAACCTTGCCAACAAAACCATTCCCTCCCTTGTAGAAGCCGCCGCCCGAGAGTACGGCCAGGCCACGGCCCTCGAAGAAGATGGTCTGAGCTTGAGCTTTGCCGAACTGGCCGGTGCCGGCCGCAATGCTGCCCGGGCTTTCATGGCCGCCGGCGTCAAGCACGGAGACCGTGTGGCCATCTGGGCCCCGAACAGTTGCCGCTGGGTGGTGGCCGCCATCGGTGCACAGTCGGCCGGGGCCGTGCTGGTACCTCTTAACACACGCTTCAAGGGCGCCGAGGCCGGTTACATCCTGGAGAAAAGCCGGGCCAGGTTGTTGATTACCGTCGAGGAGTTTGTGGGCACCCGCTACCTTGACCTTCTCACGGGGGCCATGACGGGTGCCGGTAGCGGTCCGGTGCCCGGTCTGCCCGAGTTGGAATCCGTAGTGCTGCTCAGTGGCCAGGCCACGGGGGCCGGCAGCTGGGAGGATTTTATCGCTGGTGCGGCAGAGGTCAGCGACGACGAGGCTGTGGCTCGGGCCGGAACGGTGGGAGAGGACGACCTCTCCGACATCATGTTTACCTCGGGTACCACCGGCAAGCCCAAGGGGGCCATGTGTTGCCACGGCCAGAACATCCGTGCCTTTGAGTCCTGGTCCGAAGTCGTGGGCCTTAAGGCCGGCGACCGTTACCTGGTGGTAAACCCGTTCTTTCATTCCTTCGGTTACAAGGCCGGCTGGCTGTCTTCTCTTATCTGCGGCGCCACCGTGCTGCCGCACCCGGTCTTCGATGTTCCCTCGGTGTTGAGAAGGGTGGGGGAAGAGAGGATAAGCGTGTTGCCGGGTCCCCCGGCCCTTTACCAGAGCATCCTGGCCCACCCCGATGTTAAAAAGTACGACCTGTCCTGTTTGCGCCTGTCGGTAACTGGAGCGGCCGCCATCCCGGTGGAACTTATCCACCGCATGCGCCGCGAGCTTAACTTCGAGACTATAATCACCGGCTACGGTCTCACCGAGGTTTGCGGCATCGCCACCATGTGCCGCTATGATGACGCCCCCGAGACTATTGCGACGACCTCGGGGCGTGCCATTGATGGTGTGGAAGTGCGGTGCGTGGACGACCAGGGCCGCGAGGTGCCCCGCGGTGAGTCCGGTGAGATAGTCATACGCGGCTACAACGTTATGCGGGGCTACTTTGACGACGACCAGGCCACGGCCGACACCGTAGACAGCAGTGGCTGGCTGCACAGCGGTGATGTCGGCGTGATGGATGAGCGCGGCTACATAAAAATAACCGACCGCATAAAAGATATGTTCATCGTGGGGGGCTTTAACTGCTACCCCGCCGAGATAGAAAGCCTCATGGTGGCCAATCAGTCCATTGCCCAGGTGGCCGTCATCGGAATCCCCGACTCGCGCATGGGCGAGGTCGGTATGGCCTTTGTCGTGGCGGCGGCCGGCGAAAACTTAAGCCCCGAGGGCGTGGTGGCCTGGTGCCGCGAGACCATGGCCAACTACAAGGTTCCACGCCACGTGGAGATAGTCGATGAGTTGCCCGTAAACGCTGCGGGCAAGGTAATGAAGTACATGCTCAGAGAAGGGGTGGCCGCGCGTGGGGCCACCACGGCTTGATGTTGTCGAGACGGGAACTGGAGATAAATGGCTAAGAAGAAAGAGGCAGCCGTCGAAGGGTGGTTTACGATGGACGGGGAGCCCCGTTTGCTAGGCACCAGGTGTTCGGATTGCGGGACGTATTTTTTCCCCAAGGAAACTTTTTTCTGCCGTAACCCGGCCTGCAGCGGCCGTGACCTGAAAGAGGTAAAGCTCAGCCGCCGTGGCAAGCTGTGGTCGTATACCAACGCCGGTTACCCCCCCCCTCCACCTTTTGTTGCCGCCGACCCTTACGAGCCGTTTGCAATCGCGGCGGTGGAGCTGGGTGAGGAGAAAATGGTGATACTGGGGCAGGTGGTTGCCGAGGCCGACTTTGAAAGCCTCGAGGTGGGGATGGAGATGGAGTTGGTTGTGGGGTGTTTGTACGAGGATGAGGATACCAGTTATCAAACCTGGCTTTGGCGGCCGGTGATATCTTCATGAGGGAGGGGCGAAACGGTGGACCGTGAAGTAGCAATTCTGGGCGTGGGTATGCACCCCTGGGGAAAGTGGGGACGCAACTTTGTCGAGTACGGTGTGGATGCCGCCCTGGCGGCCTTAAAGGATGCGGGCATTGATTGGCGCGAGGTCGGCTTTGTGGCCGGCGGCGATACTATGCGCAACGGTTATCCCGGCTATGTTGCGGGCGCGACCTTTGCCCAGGCCTTGGGTTGGACGGGGGTGGAAGTGGCCAGTACCTACGGGGCTTGCGCCACCGGCGTGCAGGCCCTTGACCTTGCCCGGGCCCAGATTCTCTCGGGCAAGTGTGATGTGGCCCTTGCCGTGGGGGCCGACACTACACCCAAGGGATTCCTGGCCCCGAACAAGGGTGCGCAAACGACCGACCCCGACTGGCTCCGCTTCCATCTTATAGGTGCTACAAATCCCACCTACTTCGGTCTTTATGCGCGCCGTCGCATGGACCTTTACGGTGCTACCGAACGCGACTTTGCCAAGGTCAAAGTAAAAAATTCGCGACACGGCCTTGGCAACCCCAACGCCCGCTACCGCAAGGCCTTCAGTGAAGACGATGTGCTGGCCTCTCCGGTGGTAGCCGCACCGCTTCGCCTCATGGACATATGTGCCACCAGCGATGGTGGTGCGGCGGTAGTGCTGGTGAGCAAAGAGTACGCACGCAAGCACTCGACCCGGCCGGTTTGTATCGCCGGTCTGGCCACGGTTACACCGTCTTATCCCAACACGGTCATCGAGATGCCCAACTTCTCCACCGATTCGGCCGCGGCAGTAGACCTGCCGGCGGTACCGTTTCGCGACTCGATTGCACGCGGTGCTTACAAAGAGGCGGGTCTGGGGCCGGGCGACCTCGACCTGGCCGAAGTCTACGACCTCTCAACGGCCCTGGAACTGGACTGGTATGAGAACATCGGTATCTGCGACCCCGGGGGGGCCGAGAAACTCATAAACGACGGCGTTACCGAACTCGGTGGGCCGGTGCCGGTAAATCCCAGCGGCGGGCTGGCCTGTTTCGGCGAGGCCGTCCCCGCCCAGGCCCTGGCCCAGGTCTGTGAGCTTACCTGGCAACTGCGAGGCCAGGCCGATGGTCGCCAGGTCAAGGGCGCCCGGGTCGGGCTGTCGGTAAACCAGGGCCTGTTTGGCCACGGCTCGGCCGTGTTGTGTAAGGTTTAGACGATCCGACCGGAGTAACGGCGGCGCAGGTCTCGCACCAGAACTTTGCCCGTGGCAGAGCGCGGTAGTTTTTCTTGGAAGTGCAGGGTGCGCGGCACTTTGTAAGCGGCCAGGTGGCGGCGTGCGAAGGTGGTGATGTCTTCTGCCAGCCCGTCGGAGTTCTCCACCGCGGTGGCCGGGCCTGCCGTGGCCTCCAGCTCTATGGCCGCGTGTACGACCTCGCCCCACTCCTCGTCCTTCAATCCGAACACACACACGTCGGCCACGGCCGGGTGGCGGGCGATAACCATCTCGACCTCGGCCGGGTAGATGTTGACGCCGCCGGAAAGAATAAGGTTGGAGCGGCGTTCGGAAAGGTAAACGTAGCCGTCCTCGTCCACGTGGCCCAGGTCTCCGGCGGTAAAGACTGAGGCTTCGAGGTAACACGACTCGGTTTTGTTCGCGTCGCCGTGGTAGACAAAGGGCCGCTCGGAATTTTTGTGACGACAGTAGAGGGTGCCGGCCTGCCCGGCCTCCAGGCGCCGGCCCTGATCGTCGACGGCGAATACTTCAAAGGTGTCGATTGCACGCCCCACCGTGCCCGGGCGCTTGAGCCACTGTTCGGAGTCAACCAGGGTGTAGATGCCGCCCTCAGTGGCCCCCCAATACTCAAACAGACGGGGTCCCCACCAGTCGATCATGGCCAGTTTCACCTCCGTGCTGACCGGTGCGGCCCCATGCAGCACCAGGGTCAGGGGGGAGGGGTCGAAGGCTTTACGCGCATCCTCGGGAAGCCGCAGCAGGCGCACAAACATGGTCGGTACCATGTGGGTGTGGGCTATGCGGTGGCGGGAGATGAGGTCCAGGGCCTGGGCCTCGTCCCAGGCCGGCATGATGAGCATGGGAGCGCCGTTTAAAAGGTCGTAGATGGCAAAGAGAAGGGGGGCGGCGTGATAGAGGGGGCCGGTTATGAGGTGGGCCCCGCTACCGTCGAGTCCGAAATTGCGTCCCCCCTGGCGGGCGGCCTCCAGGTAGGCACCGAGGGTGGCCGGGCGCGCCCGCTTTACTCCCTTGGGACGGCCCGAAGTTCCAGAGGTGTAGATCATGGTCCCCCCCGGCCTTGAGTCCATGGACAGGGTGGCAGCCGGGGACGCGGTCAGGGCGGCTTCCAACTGCTGGCCGGCTTCGATGATGCTGGCGGTTGGGCTGAGTGTACGCACCAGGGCCGTGTGGGCGGGGTCGGTAAAGACCACACGGGCACCGCTGTCGCCAAGCACGTAGGCCAACTCGTCGGCGGCCAGGTGGCGGTTCAGCGGGGTTATCCAGAGGCCGGCAAGTATGGCCCCGAGTACTATTTCGACGAACTCGCAGCGGTTTTCCATGATCATCGCCACGTGTTGGTCGGCGGTCAGGCCCATGCCGTTGCGCAAGAGGTTGGCAATGCGGGTGACGCGTTCTTCCAGCTCCGCCCAGCTACGCCGCAGGGTCAGGTCGTTGATGGCCGTGGCATTGTCGCTGCCGTGGTGTTTGAAAATCACGGCGTGGCTTTACCGCTATGCCGGGACCGGGTCCACCGCTGGGCCCTTGCTCTGGGAGGGGGGTGCAAGTATCGAAATCGGACCAGCGGAGGATTTGTTGATGGAATTAAGAAACGTTGTTCTGGTCGATGGGGCCCGTTCGGCCTTTGCCCGGGGGGGGCGCGGCAAACTGGTGGCCACTCGCCTGGACGATGCCGGCGCCCATGTATTGTGCGCCCTGCTCGACCGAAACCCCAGGGTTCCCGCCTCCATGATTGAGGACATCGGCATCGGTACCGTGCTGGGCAGCGGCAGTGAGTTCGGCTACCTCGGCAACGTGCAACGCCTGGCCGGCCTGCCTCTGGAGGTTTGTTCCTTTCACTCCAACCGCCAGTGCGGTTCCAGCATGGAGACCCTGCATCGCATCACCATGGCCATAATGGTCGGCAACATGGACTGCGGTATTGCCATGGGGATAGAGAGGATGGGCCGTAGCATCGGAGGAGGCTCGGCTAAATCGAAAGTCACCCGCCCCAACCCGAAGATCTCAGAGCTCAACGACGTACAGCGCAGCATGGCCGCCGACCACGCGGATTATTTTTCGGTGGATTTCCCCGACTACATACTTTCTTCGCCCTGGCTTCAGAGTATGCCCCAGACCGCCCAGAACGTGGCCGAAGTCTACGGCTTGACGCGCTCGGAGTTGGACGAGTACGCAGCCGCCAGCCATGCCCGCACCCACGCGGCCTATGAAGCCGGGGTATACAAGGACGAGATCATACCGTTGGAGGTCGAGCTGGCGGTTTTCGACGAGGAAGGGAAGTTGTTGGAAGACGAGAGTGGCCAACGGGTGGTCTTTGACCGCGACGAGTGCATCCGTGAGGGCACTACGGCTGAGAAGTTGGCCGGCTTGAACGGACTGCGCGGGGTCAAAAGCTGGGACGACCGCGAGGTTGTAGTAACGGCCGGCAACTCCTGCCCCACCAACGACGGCATTTCGGCTGCACTGTTGATGAGCCAGGATAAAGCCCTGGCCCTGGGGCTGGAGCCGCTGGCACGAATCGCCTCATTTGCCTGTGGCGGCGTAAAGCCTCAGTTGATGGGTCTGGGTCCTGTGGTCTCTTCGAAAAAAGCTCTGGCCCAGGCCGGCATCGAAGCCGCGGCGATCGACAGGGTGGAGTTTAACGAGGCATTCTCGGCCCAGGTGATACCTTCGCTGAAGGAACTCGGGATCCCCATGGAGAGGACAAACGTAAACGGGGGCTCTCTGGCCATAGGCCACCCTTTGGGTGCCACCGGTGCCCGCCTGGTCACTACGCTTGCCATGGAGTTGCGCCGTAGCGGTGGGCGGTGGGGTCTGGCCACCCAGTGCATAGGCGCCGGTATGGGCATCTCCACCGTGGTCGAGTCTCTGTCCTGAGGGCGGCCAGGGCTGCCCGCCTATACGCGGTTTTCTTAAGCGGCCGGGCCTTGTTATCACTGCCGGGTTCAGGGCCGTTTGTATGACCAAGGTAATGACTGCAGCCGGGGTCGTCTCGGAACTTCGAGACGGTATGACCATTGGTATCGGCGGTTGGGGCGCCCGTCGTAAGCCCATGGCCCTGGTCCGTGAAATTGTTCGTTCGCCGCTGAAAAACCTCACCCTGGTGTCTTACGGCGGTCCCGATATCGGTATGCTGTGTGCTGCCGGCAAGGTTAAAAAACTCGTTTTCGCTTTTGTCTCCCTCGACCTGATTCCGCTTGACCCCCACTTCCGCGCCGCCCGCCAGGCCGGGGGGCTTGAAATCTGTGAGATCGACGAAGGCATGTTCCAATGGGGGCTGAGGGCGGCGATGTTGCGTCTGCCTTTCCTGCCCACCCGTGCGGGCCTTGCCACCGACGTGCAAACGCTCAACCCCGAGCTTAAAACCGTGCGCTCTCCTTACGACGACGGTGAGGTTCTGCTGGCCATGCCGGCCTTGAAGCTCGACGCCGCACTCGTCCATGTGGACTACGCCGACGAGCGTGGCAACGGGCAGATCGTTGGCCCCGATCCTTATTTTGACGATTTGTTTTGTGGGGCCGCCACCAGAAGCTACGTGAGTTGCGAACGCATCGTAAAGACCGAAGAGTTTGCCGAACTTGGCTGTATGCACACCCTGCACCTGAACCGCACCCGTACCCATGGTGTCATCGAGACTCCCTTTGGCGCCCACCCGACTTCCTGCTCCCCACGCTATGGAATAGACATCGACCATCTGAAAACCTATGCGGCTGCCGCCAAAGAGGCCCAGGGCTGGGACGACTACCGCGGCCGTTTTGTGGATGTGGACGACGACTCCTACCTTGAGGCCGTGGGTGGAGTCGGCAAGATCGAAGCCATCGGCGATACGGTGTTTTAGATGGCGGTGTCTTCCAACAACGACTACACCCTGGCCGAGTTGTGCATCACGGCTGCCGCCGAGGCCTGGCGAGGCGACGGCGAGATACTGGCTTCGGGCATCGGCCTGGTGCCGCGTCTGGCCGCGGGCCTGGCCAAACTCACTTTCAGCCCCGATCTTCTGATGACCGACAGCGAATGCCGGCTGGTAAGCGAGCCGGTGCCGGTGGGGCCGCGTGGCCAGTACAAACCCAAGGTCGAAGGTTGGATGCCGTTCAGAAGCATCTTCGACCTCCTGTGGAGCGGTAAACGTCATGCCATGACCATGCCCGTACAGATCGACCGCTTCGGCCAGACCAACATCAGCTTTATCGGCGACGCGCAAAAACCCAAGGTCCAGCTTCTCGGTGTGCGTGGCATCCCCGGCAACACCATCAACCATCCCTCAAGTTTCTTTGTGCACTCCCACGGCCCACGGGCCTTTGTCGAACGCGTAGACATGGTCTCGGGGGTAGGCCACGACCCCGAACGCTGGCCCGAGGGCGTACGCCGGGATTTCAGCGACCTGCGCCTGGTGGTCAGCAACCTGGCGGTGCTGGATTTTGAGGGCCCCGACTCGGCCTTGCGCGTGCGTTCCTTGCACCCCGGCGTGAGTCTGGAGCAGGTGCGTGAACAGACCGACTTTGCGTTGGCCGTGACCGAGGATGTCGGGACCACGGCCTTGCCTACGGCCGAGCAACTGAGGCTGATCCGCGAGGTCCTGGACCCCCACGACCAGCGCGCTTCGGTCTACAAGAGCTGATACCCTTGTCTGCGGTTCTGCATACAAAACTTTGCGACCTGTTCGAGGTGCGCTACCCCATCATCCAGACCGCCATGGGCTGGGTGGCTACACCCGAACTGGTTGCCGGTACAGCCAATGCCGGTGCCATGGGATTTCTGGCCGTTGCCACATCGAGGCCCGATGAGGCCGACCGTGCCATAGCCCGCACCAAGGAACTCACCGACCGTCCTTTCGGCGTGAACTTCCTGATGGAGCAACCCGGTGCCGCCGACATCGTCGACTCCATCGTAGCCCACCGTGTCAAGGCGGCCTCTTACAGCCGCTCTCCCAACGCGCGTTTCATCGAGCGGTTCAAAGAAGCGGGCATCCTTTGCGTGCCTACGGTGGGCCAGGCCCGCCATGCGTTAAAGGCCGTGGAACTGGGAGCCGACATTGTCGTGGCCCAGGGCGGGGAGGGGGGCGGACACACCGGTTCGGTGCCAACCTCGTTGTTGTTGCCACAGGTAGTAGAGGCCGTGGACATACCGGTGGTTGCCGCCGGTGGTTTTCACAGCGGCCGCGGTTTGGTTGCCGCTCTGGCCTATGGTGCGGTGGGGATTGCCATGGGCACCCGGTTCTTGATGACCGCCGAGAGCCCGGTTCCACGGGCCACCCTGGATCGCTATCTGGCGGCTTCGGTCACAGACACACGGGTCACACGTGAGATCGACGGTCTGCCCCACCGCGTGCTGGTAAACGAACTGCTCAAACGACTGGAAGCCGGCAACGCCATCGGCCGTCTCGTGCGTGCCCTGCGCAGCGGTCTTGCCTACCGCCGTCTGAGCGGTGCTTCGATAAAAGACCTTTTGAGTTCCGCACTGTCGATGCGTAAGAACGAACGCCTCACTCGCACACAGATGCTTATGGCCGCCAACTCGCCGATCTTGATTCAGCGAGCCATGGTCGAGGGCCGTCCGGCCGAAGGTGTGCTGCCCAGCGGCCAGGTGGCCGGTGTCATCGACAGCCTGCCCAGTTGCCAGCAACTCATCGATACAATCATAGCCGAGGCCGGCCAGAGCCTCGCCGGCCTTTCCAGGTTGGCCGGCCAATCAAAGCAGGAGAAAGAGCATGTCGCTTAAAAGCAGC
Source organism: Deltaproteobacteria bacterium (assembly GCA_046583365.1). GTDB lineage: Bacteria > Desulfobacterota > Binatia > UBA1149 > CAYXZP01 > JAYGCL01. Next base: position 15,948 of record JAYGCL010000010.1, on the reverse strand, counting down.
ATAGACGAAAAAGGTATTGCCGAGGTCGTCATAGACAACCCGCCGGTAAACGCTCTGGACAGTGGCGGTTGGGAATCTTTCGCCGCACTCATTAACCAGCTCGGAGCCAACCCCGAGGTGCGTGTGGTGGTAATTCGCGCCGAAGGGCGGGGCTTTCAAGCCGGTGTCGATATAAAAGAGCTGGCCGCCGACAGCAGTATAATCACTCGAGTGAACAAGGGTTGCTACGATACCTTCGCAGCCATCTACGATTGCCCGGTGCCGGTCATCGCTGCTGTCCACGGTTTTGTGATCGGCGGCGGCATCGGCATTGTCGGCTCGGCCGACATCATCCTGGCCTCCGAGGACGCTACCTTTTCCCTGCCCGAGATCGACCGTGGCGCCCTGGGTGGGGCCTCCCACCTCTACCGTATGTTCCCGATGCAGAAGGTACGCCACATGATGTTTACCGGGGAGGCTATCACTGCGGCCGAGGCTTACCGTCTGGGCGCGCTTGAGGCGGTGGTCGAAGGTGGACGGTTGAGAGACGAGGCCCTGGAGCTTGCCGCCAAGATTGCCTCGAAAAGCCCCAAGGCCATCCGCCTGGCCAAGGAGTCGCTCAACGGTATCGAACTGATCGACTTGAATCGCAGCTATCGTTTTGAGCAGGGCTTTACCCTGGAGCTTTATACCTCTCCGGATTCCCAGGAGGCCCGCGATGCTTTTGTGGACAAACGGGAGGCCAGGTTCGAGGACAAATGATCGATCTCGTCTTTACAGAGGCCGAACAGGCCTTTCGCCGGGAAATAAGTTCCTGGCTTGAGGCCAACCTGCCGGCCGAGCCTCTGCCTTCGATGGATACCGCCGAGGGTTTTGAGCTTCACCGTGAGTGGGAGAAGAAGCTCAACCAGGGCGGTTGGGCCATGGTTTCCTGGCCCAAAGAGTACGGTGGCCGTGGTGTCAATCTTATCGAGTGGCTGATTTTTGAAGAGGAATACTATCGTGCGGCCGCCCCCGGACGGGTAAACCAGAACGGTATATTTTTGCTGGGTCCGACTCTTATGGACTACGGCAGCGACGAGCAGAAGGCCCGCTTTCTGCCCCGCATGGCCGCCGGCCAGGACATCTGGGCCCAGGGTTGGTCGGAACCAAACGCCGGCAGCGACATGGCCGCCATCCGTGCCAGTGCCCGCATCGAGGGTGACGAGTACGTGCTCAACGGACAAAAGACCTGGGCCTCGCGGGCGGCTTTTGCCGACTGGCTTTTCGGCATGTTCCGTACCGATCCCGACTCTGAGCGTCACCGTGGACTCACCTTTATTCTCATTCCCCTGGACAGCCCCGGTGTGCATGTGCGTCCCATCGAACAACTCGACGGCGAGACCGGCTTTGCCGAAGTCTTTTTCGACGAGGCCCGCGTGCCGGTGGCCAACTGTCTGGGTGCAGAGGGTGAGGGTTGGAAGGTGGCCATGGCCACGGCGGGTTTTGAACGTGGGCTGATGTTGAGAAGCCCCGGGCGCTTTCAGGCCACCGCCGGCCGCCTGGTCGAACTGTACAAGAGCTTGGGCGATGGTGGTGCCGACCCTTCGTTGCGCAGTGCCGTGGCAAAGGCGTGGATGGATGCCGAGGCCTACTCGCTTAACACCTACCGCACCGCTTCGCGCATCATCGACGGCGGCAGCATAGGTTCGGAGGCCAGCCTCAACAAAATCTTCTGGTCGCAAATGGACCTTGCTATGCACGAGACCGCGCTTTCGCTGTTGGGAGCCCGGGCCGAGCTTTTGCCGGGTGCGCCGGCCGCCGGTGAGGTGGGGGGGTGGCTCGACGGCTTTATGTTTTCCCTTGCCGGGCCGATTTACGCGGGTACCAATGAGATTCAGAAAAACGTTATTGCCGAGCGCCTGCTCGGGCTTCCACGGGGTTAGGCGTGCACTTTAATTTCGACGAAGAGCAGATTCTTTTCCAGGAGAGCCTCCGCGGCATGCTCGCCAGGGAATGTACGGCCGAACGCGTGCGCGGGCTATGGGACAGCGAGACCGGACGTTCTACTGAAGTCTGGGGGCAGTTGGCCGCTATGGGACTCAATGGACTGCTGGTGCCCGAGGCCCACGGAGGTCTGGGTATGGACGAGGTAGACCTTGTCCTGCTTCTGGAAGAAGTAGGGCGGGTGGCTCTGGCCGAACCTCTGCTTGAGACCGCGACAGTGGCCGCACGGCTTATAGATGAGTCGGGGTCGGCGGGGCTTGCCGAGGCCTGGCTTGGAAAGATCGCGGCCGGCCAGGCCGTGGTTGCGGTCGGGCATGATGCCAACCCCTGCATAGCCGACGCCCACGTTGCCAGTCTGTTGTTGCTTTGTCACCAGGGCCAACTGCACGCTCTGTTGCCCGACCGGGTGGAGCTTACCCGCCAGGACTCCGTGGACCCGGGGCGCCGGCTTTTCACGGTCGCCTGGCAGCCCACGGCCGAGACCCTGGTGGCCGAGGGGGAGCAGGCGGAAAAACTCCTGAGCGATGCCTTTGACCGTGGAGCCTTCGGCGTGGCCGCCCAACTGCTCGGCATCGCCCAGCAGCTTATCGACCAGGCCGTGGCCTACGCCAAAGAGCGGGAACAGTTCGGCCGCCCCATAGGGTCTTTCCAGGCTGTAAAACACATGCTCGCCGGCGTGCAGGTGAGTGTGGAGTTCGCCCGTCCGGTAGTCTACCGCGCTGCCTTTTCGGTAGCCCACGGCCTGGCTGACAAAAGTCTCCACGCCTCCCATGCCAAGGCCGCGGCCTCCGAGGCGGCCCACCTGGCGGCAAAGACCGCTCTGCAGGTACACGGGGCCATCGGCTATACCTACGAACTGGACCTGCACGTGTGGATGAAAAGGGCCTGGAGCCTGGAAGCGTCCTGGGGCACGTCGCTGTGGCACCGCCGACGTCTGGCCACAGCCATACTGGGGCGCGAGGCCGGGACCGCCTGAAGGGAGCAAGGGGTGATAAAAGACAAAACCGCCGTGGTCGGCATTGCCGAGACCAGATTTGCCAAACAACTCGAGGCCAGCGAGCTGGAGTTGGCCTGTGAGGTGGTAAAGGCGGCCCTTGATGATGCCGGCATAAGCCCGGCCGAGGTCGATGCACTCGGCTCTTTTACCATGGAGGAAACCAGCGAGGTCGACCTGGCTCGCACCCTGGGCCTGGGCGACATCACCTATTTCGGCCAGGTAGGCTACGGCGGTGGCGCCGGTTGTGGCGCAGTCGGCCAGGTGGCCATGGCCGTTGCTACCGGAGTTTCAAAGGTCGGTGTGGTGTGGCGTTCGCGCAAACGCGGTGACCCCACAAAAAGGGTGTGGGCCAAGGTCGGCGGCCGTGTCCTGGATCACTGGAAGTGGTCGCGGCCCAGCGGCCTGCTGCGCCCGGTCGATGAAGTGGCCATGTTGTGGCGCCGCTACATGCACGAATACGGGGCCACGCGAGAGCAACTGGCCAACGTTGCCATTGCCGTACGCAAACACGCCAACCTCAACCCGCGCTCGGCCATGTACGAGCGCACCATGAGCCTGGACGACTACATGAACGCGCGCTGGATCTCCGAGCCGCTCTGCCTGTTCGACAACTGTCTGGAAAGCGACGGCGCTGTGGCCCTGGTTATCGTGGGGGCGCAGCGGGCCAAAGACTGCCCGCACAAACCGGCATACATCCATGCCTGGTCCCAGGGGTTGCCCATGCAGTACCAGCTCATGACCGACTACCACTCGGAAGATCCCTTGCTGGGGGCCTCGGTGGTGACGGCGCGCAACCTGTGGCGGCAGTCTGATTTCGGCCCCGACGACGTCGACGTGGCGCAGATCTACGATGCTTTCTCGCCGCTTATCCCGTTTACTCTGGAAGCCTTCGGTTTCTGTGGACGCGGAGAGGGCGCGGCCTTTGGCCAGGACGGAGCCTGGGAGCCGGGCGGACGGTTGCCTATAAACACCTCGGGGGGCAGTCTTTCCGAGGCCTACATTCACGGCATGAACCTCGTGACCGAAGGTGTCCGCCAGATCCGCGGCACCTCTACCTCCCAGGTCGAAGGCGCCGAGGTCTCGTTGGTCACCTCGGCCTACGTAGTGCCCAACGGTGCCGTACTGCTGAGGAGTCAGTGATGATTGAGGGCTGGCCGCTTCCTTACACCGACGATCCCCAGGACAAACCGTTCTGGGAAGCCACGCGCCGCGGCGAACTCGTTGTGCAGGCCTGTTCGAGTTGCGCTCGTCTGCGTTTCCCGCCCCGTCCCATGTGTCCCTGGTGCCAGTCGGTCGCGTATGAGTGGCGGGCGTTGTCGGGCAAGGGGAGGATCTGGTCTTTTGCCGTTTCCCATCCCCCGCTGCTGCCGGTTTTTGCCGAGCGCGCGCCTTACCCGGTAATCGTCGTGGAAGTGGACGAAGATCCGACCATAAGGATGGTGGGCAATCTGGTGGCTGAGGCCAGCAGCGATATAAACGAGATTGACCCCGCCACTATCAACATAGGTGACCGGGTGAGCGTGGTATTCAGCGAGTTGGCCGACGATGTGGTGTTGCCACGCTGGGTACTGGTCTGAGACAAGGAGAATTGAGATGGCAGAGGCATACATAGTTGACGCGGTAAGAACGCCGGTAGGAAAAAAGGGCGGGGCCTTGAGCGAGGAGCACCCGGCCGACCTCGGTGCCCACGTCATCAAGGCTCTTATGGAGCGCACCGGTGTGGACCCGGCGGCCGTCGATGACGTGATCTTCGGTTGCATCGATACCATCGGCCCCCAGGCCGGTGATATTGCCCGCACCTGCTGGCTCGCGGCCGGACTCCCCGAGGAGGTCCCCGGCACCACCATCGACCGTCAGTGCGGCTCGGCCCAGCAGTCGGTACATTTTGCCGCCCAGGCCGTGATGAGCGGCACCAATGACCTGGTGGTTGCCGGTGGGGTACAGAATATGAGTCAGATCCCGATTTCCTCGGCCATGACGGCGGCCGAGCCCCTGGGGTTTACCGACCCGTTCTCGGGTTCTAAAGGATGGGTGAAACGCTACGGCACCCAGGAAATTTCACAGTTCCGTTCGGCCGAGATGATAGCCGAGAAGTGGGACTGTTCGCGTCTGGACATGGAGAATTTTGCGCTGGAAAGCCACCGCCGCGCTCTCGAGGCTATCGATGATGGGCGTTTCGAGCGCGAGATCGTGCCCTACGGAGAGTTCACCACCGACGAGGGGCCCCGCCGCGGGACCACGCTTGAGAAGATGGCATCCCTTAAAACCCTGGTCGAGGGGGGTCGCCTGACTGCCGCCGTGTCCAGCCAGATCTCCGACGCGGCCGCAGCCCTGCTGCTGGCCTCTGAGTCTGCGGTAAAGGAGTTCGGTCTTCGGCCCAGGGCCCGTGTCCACCACATGAGCGTGCGCGCAGCCAGCCCCGTGTGGATGCTCACGGCTCCCATCCCGGCCACGGCCTGGGCTTTGGGGAAAACCGGCATGACCCTGGACGAGATAGACCTGGTCGAGATCAACGAGGCTTTCGCCCCGGTGGTACTGGCCTGGCAGAAGGAAACCGGTGCCGACCTTGAAAAGGTAAACGTAAACGGTGGTGCCATTGCCCTGGGCCATCCCATAGGTGCTACCGGTGCGAGATTGATGACCACGCTGCTGTGTGAACTCGAACGGCGCGAGGCGCGTTGGGGCCTGCAGACCATGTGCGAAGGCGGCGGCCAGGCCAACGTGACGATTATAGAACGCCTGTCCTAGGCGACAGAGGAAATGGGGAAGAGATGGGAGATCTTTGCAAGGGACGAGTAGTCATAGTCACCGGTTCGGGACGCGGCATCGGCCGTGCCCACGCTCTGGAGTTTGCCCGCCAGGGGGCCTGCGTGGTGGTAAACGACCTCGGTGCCGAGGTCGACGGCAGCGGTGGTTCCCAGGGGCCGGCCGGCGAGGTTGTCGATGAGATTCACGCCATGGGCGGCGAGGCGGTCGCAAATGGCGACGACGTAGCCGACTGGGAAGGCGGGGGCAGGTTGGTAAAGACGGCCATCGAGAAGTTCGGCCGTCTCGACGTAGTAGTAAACAACGCCGGTATCCTGCGCGACCGTATGTTCGTCAGTACTTCCGAGCAGGAATGGGACGCGGTGTTACACGTACACTTGAAAGGGCACTTCTGTGTTTCCCGCCACGCGGGCGCCTACTGGAGGCAATGTTCCAAAGAAGGGAAGGAAGTTGACGCGCGCATCATCAACACGAGTTCGGGGGCCGGCCTGCAGGGCAGTGTAGGGCAGTCGACCTACGCCGTGGCCAAGGCCGGGATTGCCGCCCTTACCCTGGTGCAGGCGGCCGAGATGTCCCGTTACGGAGTGACGTCGAACGCCATCGCACCGGCCGCGCGCACACGTATGACCGAAGCTGTGTTTGCCGACATGATGGCCGCGCCCGAAGAGGGGGTCTTCGACGAGATGGCCCCCGAGAACATCTCTCCGCTGGTGGTGTGGCTGGGCAGCGCCGAGTCCCGTGAGGTCAGCGGACGCACCTTCGAGGTCGCCGGCGGTAAGATAAGCGTCGCCGACGGTTGGAGGACCGGGCCCGAGGTGGACAACGGTGCGCGTTGGGACCCCGCCGACGTGGGTGAGGCCGTGAAAAAAATTATTGGACGGGCCGTGGAACCTCAGAAGGTATACGGTACCTAGGGTCAGGGTCTTGGAGTTCGCTTTCAACCAGGAACAGAAAGAGTTGCAGCGTTCGGCGCGGGCTTTTCTGCGCGACCATTCTTCGAGCGAGCAGGTGCGCCAGGCCATGGGCAGTGAGCTGGGTTACGACACCGATGTGTGGGAGAGGATGGCCAATGAGCTGGGCTGGCCGGCCCTCATCATTCCCGAGGCCTACGGGGGCTACGGACTGGGGCAGGTGGAACTTGCCGTGCTCATGGAAGAAATGGGCGCGGTGCTTTTGTGTTCGCCGTTTTTCTCCAGCGTGTGTCTGGCTGCCAACGCTCTTATTGTCGGCGGGAGCGAGGAACAAAAAGCCCGATACCTGCCCGCCATAGCCAGTGGCAGCAGGCTTGCCACGCTGGCCCTTGGTGAGGTCGGCGGCCAGGCTTGGACGGCAGAGGCCGTGCAGGCAACTGCCCGGCCCGAGGGCGGAGACTTCATTCTGGAGGGCATCAAGACCTACGTGCCCGACGGCCACACGGCCGCTCTGTTTCTGATCGCCGCCCGCAGTCCCGGTTCCAACGGTGAGCAGGGTATAAGCCTGTTCGCGGTGCCTGCCGATACGGTCGGCCTCGAGGTTAAGGCCCTTGCCACCATGGACCAGACCCGCCGCCAGGCAGAAGTGTCGTTGGGTGGGGTCCGGGTGCCGGCTTCCAGTTTGCTTGGCCAACAGGGCCAGGGTTGGTCGGTCATCGGACCCACACTTGACCTTGCCGCCGTGGCGCTTTCCGCCGAGCAGGTGGGCGGGGCCCAGGCCTGCCTTGATATGACGGTGGCCTATGCCAAAGAGCGTCGGCAGTTCGGGCGTGAGATCGGTTCCTTCCAGGCCATCAAGCATAAGCTGGCCGATATGATGCTCCTCGTGGAGTCGGCCCGTTCGGCCAGCTATTACGCCGCCTGGGCCGCTTCGCAAGGGTCGTCGGAACTGCCGCAGTTGGCCTCGCTGGCCAAGGCTTACTGTTCGGATGCGTATTTTCATTGTGCGGCCGAGAGCATTCAGATCCACGGTGGCGTGGGCTTTACCTGGGAATACGACGTGCACCTTTATTTCAAGCGGGCCAGATCCAGCGAGTCTCTTCTGGGCGACGCCCCATACCACCGCGAGTTGGTGGCCCGCAGCATGGGTCTTTAGAAAAGGAAGGGTTTAAACAGTGTCAATAGATATGACGGGTAAGGCAGTGATCGTCACGGGCGGCGGCAGGGGCGTCGGGCGTGGCATAAGCGAGAGATTTCTAGAGGCCGGAGCCGAGGTTGTCATCTGCGGACGAAACCTCCCCGAGAGTCTGCCGACGGGCGGCGGCCGTGAGGCTTTGTTCGTGGAGTCCGACGTCCGTGATGTCGAACAGATCGGTCGCGTTGTGGATTTCACCGTCGAGAAGTTCGGCCGTATCGACGTGTTGGTAAATAACGCCGGCGGTGCACCCTATGCGGATGCGGCCACGGTCTCGCCGCGTTTTTCCGAATCGGTGCTGAGACTGAACTTGCTCGCGCCCCTTAACTTCTGCCAACAGGCCAACCGCGTTATGCAGGAACGGGAAGAGGGCGGCGTGATCATAAACATCGCCAGCGTGAGCGCCCTGAGGCCTTCCCCCGGCACCGCGGCCTACTCGGCGGCAAAGGCGGGGCTGATAGCCTTGACCCAGACCCTTGCCGTGGAGTGGGCTCCCAAGGTGAGAATAAATGCGATCTCGGCGGGCATGGTCCGCACCGAACAGGCCCACCTGCACTACGGCGACGAGGAGGGGATTGCCGCCGTGTCGGCAACCGTGCCGTTGGGTCGCCTGGCCGACCCCACGGACATCGGCGACGTGTGCCTGTTCCTGGCCTCTCCGCTTTCCTCTTACGTAAGCGGCGCCAACCTGGTTGTACACGGGGGCGGCGAGAGGCCCTCCTATCTGGGTGCCGCCAACGGCCCGGACATTATCGCCCCCGGCGCCGCGAAAAAATAACACGTTACCCCCAAAAAGGGGGGGCAGAGTCTTTTTGGCCCGGGTGTAGAATGATACGCTTCCAAGGATGACCTTTAGCAGGGAACGGATTGCGGTTCTGGCCACAGGCCTGCTTGTTGCATTTTTGGCCTTGCCCGCGCGGGCTCCCGGCGACCTGTTGCCTAAGATCGTAAACGGCTTGCCCACCCACGACTACCCCACCACCGGTACGCTTCTTTACGCCCCCACCGGCGATGTCTCCTCGGCGGGGCTTATGTGTACGGGTACGCTTATCGGCTGCAATACTTTTCTCACCGCTGCCCACTGTGTTGAGGGTGACTCAACGGTAGGAAACTACTTTGTTTTCCTCCAGCACGCCGGCATCTTTGCGGCGACCTCGGTTACCTACCATTCCGACTACTCCTTTCCCCGTGCCGACGTAGCGGTGTTAAAGCTGGCCGGCCAGGTAACCGGCATAGACCCCACCGAGATCAACCTCACAGACCCGACACCAATGATCCCTCACACGGCCATCATAGCCGGCTATGGGCAGAGCCTGGGGGATGCCGGAGACTACGGCATCAAGAGATTCGGACGGGTGATAACGGCCGATTGTGGACAGATAGGCACCGAAGACGGCGGCAGTGTGGGCAATGTCGAGTTGGTGTGCTGGAACTACGCCAGCCCGGCGGGCAATCCCGGGGAGGATTCAAACACCTGCAATGGCGATTCCGGTGGGCCCCTGTTCATGGACCTGGGCGCGGGCCAGGTGGTGGCCGGTATTACCTCGGGGGGCGCCCTTGGCAGCTGCGACGTCGGGGACAGTAGCTTCGACGTCAACGTCTACCACTACCAGAACTTCATCCAGACCCAACTTGGCAGCGACCAGACCTCGACCTGCGGCGGTCTGCCGCCGGTGGGGGGAGCCGGTGTGGTGGTGCTCGGCAACAGTGGGCAGTTTACTTCCGTCCCCGCCAGCGCCGCATTTACCGTTCCGGTCTCAAGCGGGGTCAACGCTTTACGCATTGTTATAAACAGCGAAGACAACCGCATCCTCGACACCAGGATGTACGTGAAGTACGGCTCGGCGGCCTCCACTTCCGACTACGACTGCAAGGCCGACGGCGTCAGCCCCTTCGGGGCCTGTACCTTCGCTTCGCCCCAGGCCGGCAACTACTACGTGCTCATTGAGGCTACCGGCGGTTCGGGTTCTTACCAGGCAACCTCAACAATTTTTGGCGGCGACCCGCCCGAGTGCGGCAACGGTGTGCGCGAGTTTGGCGAGGGCTGCGACGGCAGCGACGACAGCGACTGTCCTGGCTCTTGTCAGGCCGACTGCAGCTGTCCGGCCCCTGTTTGCGGCAATGGTGTGCGTGAGGCCGGCGAGGTCTGCGACGGTAGCGATGCCGCGGCCTGTCCCACCGGAACCTGCGAGGCCGACTGCAGCTGTCCGGCGCCGGTTTGTGGCAACAATATTATCGAGCAGGGCGAGGTCTGCGACGGCAGCGACGCCGCGGCTTGTCCGGGCAACTGTGGGGCGCCGGGTTCGGCGACCGAGTGTGCCTGTCCCTCTGCTTGCGGCGACGGGACCTGTGATAGCGATGAGGATGCCGACAACTGTGCGGTCGATTGCGGTTGTGGGGCCCCCGGTGTCTGCGGCGACCAGGCCCCCGGCGAGTGCTGGTGCGATCAGGTCTGCGTCGATTTCGAGGATTGCTGCAGCGATGCCTGCGACGTCTGCGGGTTCTGTGGCGGTCCAACCGACGACTGTGGCAACGGCACAATCGAGGTCGGCGAGGACTGCGACGATGGCAATACGGCAGACGGTGCTTGTTGCTCTTCGACCTGCACTTTTGAGTCTACGGCCACGGCCTGTAGCGGTACCAACCTGTGCACAAGCGGCGGGCAGTGCGACGGTGCGGGTTCCTGTGTGGTCACTGCCCAGCCGGCCTCCGGCTGCTCTACCGCTGGGAGGTCCGTGTTCAAGGTCATAGACCGGCCCGGCCAGAGCAAGGACCAGCTCAAATGGACCTGGAAGAAAGGCCAGGCCTTGAGTATAGACGACCTCGGTAGCCCTAACTGGAATACCGACTACGCGCTTTGTGTTTACGATAGTTCCGGTGGCCAGGCTTCTCTGGCCACCTCGCTTGAGCTGCCGGCCAACGCCTTCTGGATCTACAAGGGGGCCAGGGGCTGGGTCTACAAGGACTCAAGCGCCTATACTGCCGGTATCCAGCGCCTGTTGTTTAAAACCGGCAGCGCGGGGCGGGCCAAGGCCCTGCTCAAGGCCAAGGGCGAGAACCTGCCCATGCCCGAAAGGGCCGAGGCGACCAGGATGTTTTCGATGGACCCCAACGTTACCGTGCAGGTCGTAAACGACGAGGGCCATTGCTGGACTTCCGAGTTTTCTACGGCCCGCCGTAACAATGCCACCAAGTTCAAGGCCAAGGCACCTTAGCGGCCGCGCGGCCGTCCAAACAAACGTTTGTACATATCCAAACGAACGTTTGCAGGTGCAATGCCTGTTGCCAAAGCGCCTGCGTTGTTCGTATCCTTGAGTCGAGCAAGGAGGCTGCCATGGAAACTGCAGAAATCGGACGGGTCGTTAAAGTCGCAATCGGTATCCAGATAGAGCGTGAATGGGACAGGGGCCGTTCGCTCAAGCTCGGTATCCTGGGTGACGCCATCGCCTGCTTCCGTCGTAGTCACAAACAGCCGCGGCAGAATGCAGAGATACTCTCGCGCGAGGCCGAGATCTGGCTACGCGAAGAAGACTGGCATTCGGAATTTTCCTTCAACAACGTTTGCAAGGCCCTGCAGATAGACCCGCAGGCAACGCGCACGCGCATTCTTGTAGGCGCAGAGACTTCGGTTCTGGCGGCTTAACCCACCCCAAGCAGCACGCCGGACCAAGGCCCCGTCCATTTCGGACGGGGCCTTTTTTATGCCCCGGTGGCTCGCCAAAGCTCCCGCTTTGGCGTAAATTCCGGGTTATGAAAGCAGTTCTTTGCAAACAATACGGACCACCTGAAAAGCTGGTTGTCGAAGATATAGACTCGCCCCAGGCCGGCCCCGGAGAGGTGAAAATCGCCATCCGTGCCTGTGGCGTTAACTTCCCCGACACCCTGATCATCGAGAACAAGTACCAGTTCAAGCCCCCCCTGCCATTTGCACCCGGCGGGGAGGTAGCCGGCGACATAGTCAGCCTGGGTAAGGGGGTTGAAGGGGTAGCGGTGGGCGATCGGGTGATCGCGGTTTGCGGGTTCGGGGGTTTCGCCGAAGAGCTGGTGGTGGGGGCCGACCGCGTGGCGCCCATTCCTGATTCCATGGACTACATAACGGCGGCCGGTTTCACCATGACCTACGGTACTTCCTACTACGCACTGAAACAGCGGGCCCGGCTCAAGGGTGGAGAGACCCTGCTGGTGTTGGGGGCGGCCGGAGGCGTGGGTCTGGCCGCCGTCGAGATCGGCCGCGTGATGGGAGCGCGGGTGATTGCCGCGGCCGGCAGCGACGAGAAGCTCGAGTTCTGCCGGCAGCACGGCGCCGACGAGACCATCAACTACAACACCGAGAACTTGAAAGAGAAGACCAGGGAACTGACCGGTGGTGCCGGAGCCGACGTTATTTACGACGCCGTTGGCGGCGATGCCTTCGACCAGGCCATTCGTTGTATCAACTGGGAAGGGCGCCTGTTGGTGATTGGTTTCGCCAGCGGCCGTATCCCCCAACTGCCGGTTAATCTGGCTCTGCTCAAAGGCTGCCAGATAGTTGGTGTGTTCTGGGGAGCCTTTACCGTGCGTGAGCCTGCAACCAACGCGCAGAATCTTGCCGAACTGGCCGCCTGGCACGCCGAGGGTAAAATTGCGGCCCACGTGGATGTGACTTACCCGTTGGAAAAAGCCGCCGATGCTCTGGCGGCGATGATTGCGCGTAAGGCAAAGGGCAAGATAGTGCTGACCGTTGATGGGGCTGGCCGCTAGGCGATGAAAACCGGGCGTAACGACCCTTGCCCCTGCGGCAGCGGCAAAAAATACAAGCAGTGCTGCCAACTCAAGCGCGGCCTCAGGAGCGATTTTACCGACTCCATGGCCAAAGGCCTATTCTATATGATCGGTCCGATCATTGTCATAATTATTACCGTGATGGTTTTTTCTGCATTACGCGGCGATGACCGTGACAGCGGTGATGTCGGCGCGCGGGTATGGTCTGCCGACCACGGCCACTGGCATGTGGTAAGCGCCGACGGTAGCCAGACCGAGGCACGCTCGGGGCAGGTGTGGTCTGAGGAACACGGCCACTGGCACGACGCCGGGCCGGTGGCCAGTCCCGTGCGCGACCCGTTCAAGGCCCGCGCCGGCCGCGAGTTGGAGGAAGCGCAATCCGACGTGTCGCGCTGACACCCGCCCGTCTGTTTGTGGCTGTGGCCGCCGACCCCGGTTCCACCTTCGAAGGGGTTTTCCAGTTTGCCGAGGTCGAAAACCCGGCCCCCGGCCCCTGGCACATACTGGTTTCACGCCAGCACGGGGTGGGCCCCTTTCAACTGACCGCCAGCGTTGTTTAGACCGGTACGGTGGTCTCAGTACACCGGGCACCCCCGTTTGGGTGGGCTGTGATTTTGCTGTGGGCAAAAGTGTCCTCATCGGCTACTCTTCCCCTATGTACTGCCCCTCGGCGAGTCTGCGCGACGTTGTGGTCGTCTCGGTCCTGGCCCTGAGCCTGCTGGGCCTGTCGGCCCGGCCCGCGGCAGCCGTCTGCGGGGATGCCGTGTTGGAGACGGGCAGCGAGCAGTGTGACGACGGCAATACTGTGGCCGGCGACTGTTGCGACGCCGTGTGCAACTTTGAGGTCGCCGGTAGCGCCTGCCCGGACGTCTGGTATTGCAATGGGGCCGAGACCTGCGACGGGGCCGGTGTTTGCCAGGCCGGTGCGGTTCCCAACTGTGACGACGGTATTGTTTGCACCATAGACTCGTGCAACGACATCGACGATGTTTGTATACACATGATCTCGCACTACGTATGTAGTGACGGGGTTTTTTGTAACGGCCAGGAAGTGTGCGATGCGGTCAGCGGTTGCAGTCCGGGACCGGCGGTCGACTGCAGCCCCCTGGGTGGGACCTGCGCTGAGGGCGTGTGCGACGAGCAGGCCGGGTCCTGCACGGTCTTATCCATCAATGAGGCCGGAATCTGTCTGACTGCCGATGTATGTATGACCGATGCCCTGTGTTTGTCGGGCGACTGCGTGGGGAGTTCTGCGGCACCGGCCAAAATGAGGTTCAAGGTTCGTTTTAAGGAAGGCGACAACAACGATGTGTTAAAGGCCAAGCTCGACACCACCTCCGGGGAGGTGCCGGGGCTTAAGTGTTACAAAGAGTTCAGCTTTGTCGTAACGGCTCTCGATGGTACCGAGGTTTTTTCGGGCAAGGTCCCGGCCGGCTCTTTCCACGACATCAAGAGCAACAACCGGCATTGTAAGTTTTCCGACAGCGGCGGCCTCAACCCCACGGCCAATGGGATACGCCTGGTGCGCATAGACCGTCCGGTGGGAAAAACCAGTATCCGTGCCAAGGTGCGTATGCAGGGGACCGAGATGTCTGCCGCGGCCGGTATCTCCAGCGTGCTGGTCAGTGCCGCCTTTGGCGCCGATGAACACTGTCTGACGGCCAAGGCCTGGACCTGCAAGAAGCGAAATAAATCTCTTAAGTGTAAGCTCTAGGCCGCCCGCGCCTGGCGGCCGCCGCGCCTAGCGGCCGGCCGCGATAAGCGAAGTTATCGAGAACCAGTCCTGGTCGGCTGCGGTGGGTGCGTCGAAGCCCAGGTCGATGTACCAGCCGGGTTCGTCCTGGAAGGCCAGGCCGGGCATGGCAACGCGCGTGCCGTGCATGAGTTGGGTATCAATTACCGAGAAGGCGTATGCGAACATACGGGTCTCGGGGTAGGTGAACTCGGGAACGTTTGGGTTGGGCATATTGGAAGCGCGAAAGCTCACAATCACCACCTTCCACAGCTCGTCGGCATGGTCGTAGAGGTCGGCGACCGAGATGACGTTGGTTTCCTTGTCCAGGTAGATGATGCGTTTGCCGAAAGCGTAGCCGGGGAAGACCGACTTGCCCTCGACGATCCACACCGAGGGCCGCATTTCCCAGGGCTCACAGAAAGTCATGCCACCGTCGTCTTTGCAGGGCTCCGGCGGCAGGCGTTTGCCGTGCAGGGACTGCAGCATGGGCTTCTCGCCCAGCAGGCGCCAGGTAAACCAGGGTATCTGTCCGGCATAACCGCCGAAGCTGTCGATGTCGATGTCCTGGCCGAACAGGGCGTCCGAACGCTGGGAGGTCGACAGACGGCGGGTGCGACGAATCATGGGCAGGTAGAGCCAAGTGTCGTCGTGGTGGGTCTGGTCGCGATAGCGGAAGGTGATCCCCCCCACGCCCTTTAAGTCGATGGGTTCGATCAGGGGATAGAGCCCGGCCTTGTAGTAGACCTCGTGGTGGTTGGGCTCGTAGTTGGGTTTGGGGTCGTGGTAGAGGCGGCCCTGGAACTTCATCACGCGCAGCCACTCGGGGATGAAGTGGCGTTCGACGGTGTAGTGGCGCAGGCCCTTGGCATCGACGTACAGGGAGCCGGTATCGGCATCGACCAGGTGGAGGTCCATCGATTCACTGAAGTAGTGGGTGTACGAGAAATTGTACATGATCTTTTCGGCGGCCTTGGGGTCGTTGAGGTCAACATTCGGGAAAGGCTGGCCGGCCACAAAGTTCTCGATCAGGTTGTCCTGGCTGAGGCTTACCTGGGATGAGTATTTTTCGGTTGCCTTGGTGTAGGCCTTCGGCAGCGGGATGGTTTTGTAGGGGACGATGTCCAACTCCATGCCGTTGTTGACGCACCACAGGATGCCTGGCGAGACCAGGTCTTTTACTCTCTCGGAATTGCGGCGGGTGATAAGGTCGCCGGGCTTTACCTCCTCGGCCCAGGTCTGGGCGGAAGGGATCAGAACAACGAGCAGGGCCACCAATGCGGCAATGGTACCAAAACGCTTCATTCCGCGGATGATGCCGGGTTTGTAGGGGCGAGGCAATAGGGAGGCAGGCCCGGTGGGGCTTAACGGCCGTTATTCTTGATGGAGGCCGGCTCTGGCGATCAGCCCGTCGTCTTGCCCGATCTCGGTCCCACCGTCGATGAGCCCAACCGGCCCTGACGACCGGCCACGTACGGCCCCGTTTTCTCTCAATTCGTCGATCGTTCTAGGTTGGGCTGAGAAAGATGACCAGCTTATACTCATAAGGGTTTACCCTTAGTAAGTATAAGCTATTTTACCCTTTAGACCGGAAAATTGAACGCTGGTGTCCAAACGGTGT
>JAYGCL010000018.1:0-10114 GCA_046583365.1 Deltaproteobacteria bacterium | reverse complement strand
CGTCCAAGCCGGGCATTGCCGAGATCATAGTAGGCAAGCAACGAAACGGACCCACCGGCACCGTGGAACTACAGTTCGAAAAAGAATACGCGCGTTTCCAGGATCTCTCTGTCCGTGACGAGCCCGGTGGGAGCTTCTACGGGGACGGGAGCATGGCCTGAGCGGCCCGACGGTAGCTGCACACGAGAGCCGCCGGGTCGGTGGCCCTTTCCATTTCACCTATCACGGCAACCGCCGCCGCGCCGGCCCTCCAGGCCCGGGGGGCTGAGTCCAGAGTCATGCCGCCGATGGCGACGATCGGCAGGCTGGTTCTGGCGCAAGCCTGGGCCAGGGCCTCGTAACCGCGGGCTTTGCGCGGGCCGGACTTGGTAGTGCTTTTCAGCAATGGTCCGAAGCCGAGGTAATCAACGGCCATTACTGACGCCCCGTCGACCTCGGCCGGGTTGTGGGTCGAGTAGCCGATCACGGCATCCGGACCCAGCATGCGGCGGGCTTCGTCCACCGGTAGGTCCTCATCGCCCAGGTGGAGTCCGGCGGCATGGGAGCTGAGGGCAACGTCGGCACGGTCGTTTACGATCAGGGCGCAGCCGAGACAGTTGAGCTGGGTCACCAGTGAGGTCGACAGTTGCGTGAAAGGCCCACTGCCGACGTCCTTTGCACGTAGTTGTAAAAGGGTAACCCCGGCGCGGGCCAGGGCCAGGGCCATATGATGGACTCTGTCCAGCTCCTTATCGCCGCCATCTTTAAGGTCAAGGATGGGGTAGAGCCTGGGGGGGACAAACGGCACCTCAGCCGCCTGACTTTTGCAACTCGATACCAAGGTCGGATATTTTTTTGCGCAAGGTATTGCGATTGATGCCCAGAATCTGGGCCGCTTTGACCTGGTTCCCATCCACGCTTTCCAACACGGCCTCCAGCAGGGGCTTTTCGACCAGGGCAATTATGCGGGGGTGAAGGTCTTGCTCGGCCACCCCCTTGAGGCTCTTGAGGTGGGCACGCACATGGGCGGCCACGGTTTTCTCAAGCGAGGCCGAGCCATCCAGTGTGGATGTAGCTGCGGTCCGGTCCAAAGGCAGGTCCTCTGCAGTGAGCAGGCGGTTGGGGGCCATTGCTGCCGCACGGATAAGAAGGTTTTCGAGTTCCCGCACATTACCGGGCCAGCGGTGGGCGACGAGCAATGACATCGCATCGGGTGCCACGCCACGTGTTTTGAAGTTATGGCTATGGTTGATGCGGTCGATGAAGTAGTCGACGAGCAGCGGAATGTCGTCGCGCCGCTGCCTGAGAGGGGGCATATCCAGGACCACGACCTTGAGTCGAAAATAGAGGTCTTCACGGAAATTTCCGGCTTTGACTTCCCGTTCGAGTTCTTTGTTGGTGGCCGCGATAATGCGACAGTTGGCGGGCAACAGGTGGTGTCCACCAACCCGTGAAAACTCCATTTCCTGCAGGACCCGCAATAGCTTTGCCTGCAGGGCCAGTGGCATGTCGCATATTTCGTCGAGAAACAGAATGCCGTTGCCGGCCTGCTCGAACTTGCCTGTTCGGCGCTCGGTGGCGCCGGTAAAGGCACCGCGTTCGTGGCCGAACAACTCGCTTTCGAGCAGTTCGGTGGGAATGGCGCTGCAGTTTATGGCGAGGAATGGAGAGTCCCAGCGGTCGGAATATGCGTGGACTGCCCTGGCAATCATTTCCTTGCCCGTGCCGCTTTCGCCCTGGATGAGCACGGTGGCCGGGCTGGCGGCGACCCTACCGATCATTTTGTAGATCTCCTGCATGGCCCGTGACTGGCCGATGATCTCCACGCCGGGTTTGAACTCCGCCTGGGCCCGTTCACGCAGGTCTCCGAGTTGACGGTGCAGCGACTGTCTCTCCATCACCCGTCGGGCCATGGTGCGCACCTCGTCAAGGTCGAAGGGCTTGGTCAGATAGTCGTAGGCACCATGGCTGGTGGCCTGGATGGCGTTGGCTACGGTGGCCCGCCCCGTAATGATGACGATGGCGGTATCGCGGTCGGCCTGGTTGCAGGCCTCGAGCAGGTCGAAGCCGCTCATGCCGGGCAGGTTTATGTCCACAAAGGCCAGGTCGAAGGACGTTGACTCCATCAGGCTCAGGGCCGTTTCGGCGTCTTCGGCCGTCGAGACCTGGTGTTGGTCCTGGCCGAGCGCATCGCTGATGATGCGGCAAATGTCCTGTTCGTCGTCTACGATCAGTATGCTGCCCGATGTATTAGACATGTTCAGACGCTTCCCGGCTGTCGCCTTCTACTGGAAGCGTTACTCGAAAGCAGGCACCGTCTCCCGCGCAACTCTCGACCTCTATGTTGCCGTTGTGACTGGTTGCTATGTTGTTGGCAATTGTCAGTCCCAGTCCGTGCCCCCCCTCGGTACGCGAGAACAGAGGTGTAAACATCTGGGCCATGGTGTCGTCGTCGATGCCGTTGCCGTTGTCGCGGATGTCTATGGATATGTACCGCAGGCGCTTGTGTTCGGTGGTCACATAGAAGTTGGTTTCCATGCGCGTGCTGATGCACACCTCGCCGTTGGTGGCGGGGCAGGCCTGGATGGCGTTTTTCACCAGATTGAGGAAAAGCTGTTGGAGCTGTCCGGGGTCGCCGACGATTTCCGGCAAGCTGGGGTCGAATTCATGATTGATGACCACCCCGTGCTGTTTGGCCTCGGCGTCTTCGAGCAACACCACCTCGTTGAGAACACGGTGGATGTTGACGGGTTGCATCTGTGGGGGCGGTGTTTCAAGGGACATCAGAGAGCGGATCAGGCCGGCCATGCGGTCGGTCTGACGCACGATCATGTCGGTGTACTCGGCGGTGTCGCTGTCGCCGGCCAGTGTTTTACCCAGCAATTGTGCGGCACCACGGATGCCCGACAATGGGTTGTTGAGTTCGTGGGCGACTGAGGCCACCAGTCTTTCGAGCTGCTGGCGTCGCGTGCGGGCGATATCTTCGGTACGCAACTGCCGTCGTCGGCCGAGGTCATGGATCATGACTACCGTGCCGTTGGGGTTGCCGTCGAGGTCGCGCAGGTCGGAGACCAGGGATACTATTTCCCTTGCCCCATTGGGGCCATCCAGAGAGCCCTCGGTGCGCAGGCTCGACTCGGGAGCATTGGCCATGTGGTCGATGGCCGCGCAGAGCCAGGGCGCGCCGGAGAATACTTCGTGGTAGGATTGGCCCAGCAGGGAGCGTCGCGAGGCTCCGAGAAGGGATTCGGTGGCCTGGTTGACGTAAACCGTGAGTCCGTCACCGTCCACGGCCACGACGGCCTCCAGGAGGCTGGCCAGGACCATCTCGTGGCTGATGGAAGGGGCTTGGTGAGCGGGAGGGGCAGGTTGGGCAAGTTTGGCGGGTTTGGCTGGCTTGTTCATGAAAGTTATGGGCCGTGGGAACCACACCACGCGCCGCCGCGTGTGTGCACAGAACCCGGCGATGTTAGCATGACCATGGTTCGCGCTTAAGCAGGCCAGGGGGGTAGAGTTGTTCAGGATTGGAGAAGGTTGGGATAGCCACCGTCTGGTCGCGGGCCGTCCCCTCATGTTGGGGTTGGTCCGGGTTGATGCCGCTTTCGGGGCCGAGGGGCACTCCGACGGAGACGCTGCCGCCCATGCCGTTTGCGACGCCCTGTTGGGGGCCATGGCTGCCGGTGACATGGGACGCTATTTTCCTTCTTCCGAGGAGCGCTGGAGCGGGGCCGACTCGGCAGTCTTCATTGCCGAGACCATGCGTCTCGTGCGTGAGAAGGGTGGTGAAATCGTCAACCTCGACCTCACCATTATGCTCGAAGAACCCCGCCTGTCGCCCTATATCGAAGAAATGCGCCAGGCCTTGGCCGCCACCCTCGGCTGCCCCCTGGGTGCGGTTTCCGTCAAGGCCAAGACGGCCGATGGCAGCGGCGAGGTGGGTGCCGGCAAAGCCGTCGAGGCCCGTGCCGTGGTGCTTGTCGAAACCGTTTGAGGCGCTGCCGGGGTGGCGTGTGACGGTAGCGTTGTGCCAGCCGTTGACCGTCCTCCAATCCCGTGTTTGATTGCCTCGTGGCCGACGTCTGTACCCGTTTTGCTCCAAGCCCCACTGGCCACCTTCATCTGGGCGGGGCCCGTACGGCCCTTTTCAACTATCTGTTTGCGCGCCATCACGGTGGTCGTTTTGTTCTCAGGATCGAAGACACCGACCGCCAACGCTCCGAGCAGCGCTACGTGGATGCCATCCTCGAAGGCCTCGGTTGGCTTGGTCTGGATTACGACGAGGGGCCGGTCTACCAGAGCCAGCGGGGTGAACTCTACGAGCGCCGTATAGCCGAACTGGCCGAGGGGGGTCATTGCTATTACTGCTTCTGTTCGGCCGAGACGCTGGATGAGAAGCGCAAGCAGGCCCGGCAAGACGGTCGCAAACCGGTCTACGACCGCACTTGTCGGGATCTGGGACGTACCCCGGAGCCGGGCGAGCAGGCCGTCATACGTTTTCGTGCGCCGTTGGAAGGCGAAACCGTGGTTGAGGATCTGGTCCGGGGGAAAGTGGTATTCGACAACCGTGAGTTGGATGACCTCGTGCTGGTGCGTTCGGATGGGTCGCCTACCTTCCATCTTGTGGTGGTTGTCGATGATGCCGATATGGGTATCACCCATATCCTGAGAGGCGAGGACCACCTGACCAACACACCCAAGCAGGTGCAGATTTTTTCGGCCCTGGGGCTGACCCCGCCCCGCTACGGACACCTTCCTCTCATCGTGGGTGCCGACCGTGCCAGACTTTCCAAACGCCATGGGGCCACGTCGGTGGACGCCTATAAAGAGCAAGGCTTTTTTGCCGAAGCCGTCAACAACTACCTTGCCCGACTGGGCTGGTCCCACGGCGACAAAGAGGTTTTTTCGGCTACAGAGTTGATCGAACTGTTCAACATCGAGGGGGTGGGTAAGGCCGCCGCTGCCTTTGATATGGATAAGTTCACCTGGGTCAACTTCCAACACATCAAAGAAATGGACGACGAGAGGCTGTGTCGCGAGCTTCTGCCGTTCCTGGAAAAGGCAGGGGAAGGGCCGGTCGACGAAGGCTATCTTAAAAAGGTGGTGGCTCTGCTGAAGGAAAGGGCCAAGACCCTTGTCGAACTGGCCGAGTTTGCCCACTTCTTTGTGTCCGACGACCTCGGCTACGAGGACAAGGCGGTGGCCAAGTTCCTGACCCCCGAGAATCGTAAACGCCTGGCCGTGTTGGCCACCGCGCTTGCGGCCGTCGAGAGGTGGACCCACCGGGACATAGAGGCGGCTTTTGAGACCACCCTGGAAAGTTTTGACATCAAGCTGGGCAAGCTGGCCCAACCGGCCCGTGTGGCCCTTACCGGTGGCACCGTGAGCCCGGGCATCTTCGAGGTCTGTGACGTATTAGGACGCGAGCGTACGCTTGAACGCCTGGGGCGGGTGTGCGGGGACAGCCCGGTAGTGTGAAATGCTCAGCTGTCGGCCTGACGGCGTAGCAGGTTGAGAGCGCCGCCGGCCTCGAACCAACGGACCTGTTCTTTGTTCAGACTGTGGGCCAGGTCCACGGTTTCAGTGCTGCCGTCGCCGTGGTGGAGGGTGGCTCTTACGAGGCTGCCGGGGGCCAGGTCATCGATTCCTGCCAGTGAGATCTCATCGTCTTCACGGACACGTTCGTAGTCGGCCGCATTGGTGAAAGTCAGCGGTAGTATACCCTGCTTTTTAAGGTTGGTTTCGTGGATGCGGGCAAAGCTGCGTACCAGGATGGCGCCCGCGCCGAGATGGCGCGGCGACATGGCCGCGTGTTCGCGGCTTGAACCCTCGCCGTAGTTTTCATCGCCCACCACTATCCACCGCCGTCGGCTGGCTTTGATCTCTCTGGCCACGTCAGGGGTCGGCTGTGACTGCTGCCCGCTGATGGGGTTTCTGGTGGTGCCGCGTTCCTTGGTCCAGGCCCGGATGGCACCGGTGAACATATTGTCGCTGATGCGGTCGAGATGGCCGCGGTAGCGCAGCCAGGGGCCGGCAGGACTTATGTGGTCGGTGGTGGTCTTGCCTCGGGTTTTCAAAAGCAGAGGCATGTGGTCGAAATCGCCGCTCTCCGGGGCCGCGAAAGGCTCCAGCAGTGAGAGTCTCTCGCTGTTGGGGTCTACCTCGATGGTTATGGAGTCCGGGTTTTCCGACGGCCCGTCGTAGCCGCCCTCGGAGAAGACGAAGCCGTTGGTCGGCACTTCGGGGGCCGGCGCGGGAGGGACGAGACGCACCTGCTTACCGTCGCTCTCGATAGTATCGACCAATGGGTTAAATGACAGCCGTCCGGCCAGGCCCATGGCCACAACGATTTCGGGGCTGGCGATAAAGGCCAGGGTCTCGGGGTTAGCGTCGTTGCGGCCGGGGAAATTACGGTTAAAGGAGGTCAGGATGACGTCGATTTGGCCTTTCTCTACGTCGTCGCGTTGCCACTGTCCGATGCAGGGACCGCAGGCATTGGCCAATACCTGGGCGCCCACGTCCTGGAGAGCCTGCATCTGTCCGTCGCGTTTTATGGTTTCAAATATCAAATCGCTGCCGGGGGTTACCAGCAGGTGGCTTTGCATGGTGAGCCCGCTGTCCGAGCCCTGCCTGGCCACATCGGCTGCGCGGGTGATGTCTTCGTAAGAGGAGTTCGTGCAACTTCCTATGAGTGCCGTTGATATGCGGTCGGGGTAGCCGTTTTTCTTCACCTCGGCGGCCAGTTCGGAAATCGGCCGGGCCAGGTCAGGGGTGTGGGGGCCGACTACGTAAGGCTCGAGCGTGGAGAGGTCGATTTCCACGATTTCGTCGTAGAAGTCTTCGGGGCTCTCTGCCGTTTCCCTGTCGGCCACGAGCAGGCCGTGGTTTTCCTCGGCCAACCCGGCCAGGTCCTGGCGGCCGGTGGATGCCAGGTAGGTGGCCATGCGCGAGTCGAAGGGGAACACCGAGGTGGTGGCGCCCAGTTCGGCGCCCATGTTGCAGATAGTGGCCTTGCCCGTACACGAGATGCTTTGCGTACCGGGGCCGAAGTATTCGATTATGCGGTTGGTACCACCCCTTACGGTGAGCAATCCGCAGAGACGCAAGATGACGTCCTTTGGCGATGTCCATCCCGACAGGCTGCCGCTCAGGCGCACGCCCACTACTTTTGGCAACAGGACTTCCCAGGCAAAGCCGGCCAGTACGTCAACCGCGTCGGCACCGCCCACGCCGCAGGCACACATGCCCAACCCCCCGGCGTTGGGGCTGTGAGAGTCGGTACCGATCATGAGGCCGCCGGGGAAAGCGTAGTTCTCGAGCACCACCTGGTGAATGATTCCCGAGCCCGGCTTCCAGAAGCCCAGTCCGTATTTGGCCGACACCGAGGCCAGGAAATCGTAGACCTCAGCGTTTTCGCGGCCGGCAGTCCTGGTGTCCTCGTCGGCACCGCTGTGGGCACGGATGAGGTGGTCGCAGTGTACGGTGGCCGGTACGGCCGACTGGCGGCGGCCGGCCTGCATGAACTGCAGCAAGGCCATCTGCGCGGTGGCATCCTGCATGGCTACCCGGTCGGGGCGTAGCTCAACGTAGCTTTCCCCGCGTTTGAGCTCAGTGCCGGCGGGGTCGTCCAGGTGGCCGAGAATGATCTTTTCGGCCAGGGTAAGCGGGCGTTGCAAACGGGCCCTGACGGTCTCCAGGCGCTCGCCCATACGGTGGTAGGCTTGGGACACGAAGGAGGGGGTGGACTCGATGGAGGGCATCCCCCTCTGTATTTCACGGAGGGCCTTTAATGTCAGGCGTTGAGACAGGAGAAAATTGACCCTGCCTGCGGGCTCGCGTAGAAGTTGCTGCGGAACAGTCCGAACGCTGCTCCCCACACACAGCCTGCGGCCCCATCGTCTAGTGGTTAGGACGTCGGCCTCTCACGCCGAAAACACGGGTTCGACTCCCGTTGGGGTCACCACTGCTTCAGCTCAGGGACCGACCTGCTCCACTTAGCTATGTTTGCTACAGGAGTTGGGGGAGCAGGGGTTGCTCTAGCGCAATCTCACGACCCCGCCCAAGGGTGGTCGGATAATGCCTGGGTGCCGTCTACGGCGCCACGACAGCGGCGTCCATTGTAAGGCCCCGTTAGGTTGCCTCTAGGCTACTCTGGCTTCACCCCCAATGTGATAAACTCGTTGTACTTAAAGACCTTCCCTAATAACTGAGGAAGGGGGAAAGAATACTGTTTCGACACCCTCAGCCCGCATTTGTTGAGAATCATTGTTGCCAGATGAAAGTCTACGAATTCAACATGCGTCCGATCTGACCTGTATCCTGCTATTTGCGGGGTGATGAGGACAACTCTTCCACCGGGCTTTAGATAACATAGGTACTCATTTAGAAGCGAAATAGCCTCTTTTGATCGCATGTGCTCGGCCACGTGCGATAGTAAGAGCGAATCAAAACCTGCCAGATTTGCATAGGAAGAACGTTGGAATTCTTCTGGGGTAAATGCGATCAGCCCTCTTGATTGAGCCACCTCAACAGAATACGGGTTGTGGTCGATGCCAATGCCTTGACTACTCCCCCCAAGATTAATCAAATTACGGCCAAGGCCACAGCCGATATCCAGCACCAGTCCTAGTTGAAGAGCCTGCAAGTGCATGCGGTAAGGCCTCTGCACATCCAGAAGGCGCTTCCACCACGTATCCTTACTACGCAGGCGTATTGTGTATTCTTCCTTCTCCGTAGTCGTCATAGGGGGCTGATATATCCCGCACAGTAGGCCCATTGTCGTCGATCAGTAAAGCTCCGGCAATCTAACGGCTGCCGCCTATCCGTGTGCTCTGGGTCTGAGTGGCACTACCCAACCCTCGAATGGTTACGTTCGTCGGACAGTGGTGGATGGAGGTGAGAAAACCGGATGTGGAAAAGGTGGCCTCACACATCGCCGTGCTGAACTGGATGGGTCTGCGTCACCTGCCAAAGAAGCCGACTACGCCCCACAGGCCCTGACCGGGTCCAATTCAGGGGCAGACCAGTTCGTCGCAGTACTGCTTGCGCAGCATCGTGGTCACCGCCTCGCGGTGGTCTTCGATGAGGCAACCGCTGCGTCCATCGGCTGCGACCAGAGCGTCGATAGTAGGGGCGCAGGCATCGAGCTGGGCCAGTAAGAAATTCGAACATCTCCTGCCCGCTACAATCTTACGGGCCTTTTCTCCGGCCTTCTCTATCGCGCGCGCGGTTTTGTATTCTTCGGTGCATGCTACGGAATTGGAGAGCGGGTCGGTCTTGGCCGAATCCCGGTAAAGCTCCTTGCCCCTGGTGTAAGAATTGCGACACTTCTGATGGGCCTTGAGGGTTTTGGTAAGGTAGGTGTAACCGGCCTTGCCTATGGTCGACTGGCAGCGCGCGAGGTTGGATTGTTCGGGGGGAATCGACGGCCCGTAGAGTGCTTCGATCGCGGCATTGACCTCAGCTAGATGCGAGTCGATAATACAGCCGTTGTCGCCCGCGACATTGACCAGTTCGTCGACTACTGTTGTCGAGCAGGTACTCATGTAAGCCAGGTATCCGTCTATGCAGCGCTTAGAAACCAGAGTCCGGGCCTTCAGTCCCGTCTTGGCCACGGTTCTGGCCGTCCTGGTCTCCTGCCAGCAATTGTCGAAATTCGTAAGAGGAGTAGTGCCCGCCTGGCCAATGAACAGGGCCTTACCGGCGTTGAAGCCGTTGCGGCACTTGATTACGGCCTTCATCGATTTTTTAGCCAGCAATGATCCGGCTTTGGATATCGCGCCGTAGCACTTGCCCAGATTGTTGTAGTAACCGCACGTGGGGCATGGGGTGATGTTGAAGAAGCCCTGTGGTTTCATGCAGATACGGTCGTACTGTGGCCTGTCCCATTCTTCAACGCCGTTGCCGAAGGTTGCCTCGAATACCTGGCGGCGTCCGTTGATGAATTCCCGTGTCTGCGAGAGCGCGAAGGAGGAGGGCGTCTGTACCGGCGAGACCAGCGCGACCACACGGTCTACTTCGGCATTGAGCGCTGTCTCGTCCCAAAGGTCGTCCATGAGTGTCTCCAGGCGGTCGCGGTAGGCTTCGGCCATGGCCGGTATCTCGTAGAGTCGACGGGCAACTATTCCGTAAGCCCAGT
>JAYGCL010000016.1:0-11368 GCA_046583365.1 Deltaproteobacteria bacterium | reverse complement strand
TGCCAGCACCTCGTCAACCTCTTTGCCAGCCGGATAGACCAGACTCCAGGTCCGTCCTCCCCGCCAATCTGCGTCGGCGCGTTTGCGCCGACGCATCAGACGAAAAAGCTCGTCTGCGGGTTTTCCTTTTTTGGGAAGCCTCACGGTAACGATACCATTAGCCGTTTCGGCGAGTTCTGACCAGAAAAAAGCGGGACGACGGCTACCCCCATGGTGCTGCCGCCCCGCCAGGCTGGAGGAAGATGCGGCAGGCCGAAGCCTACCGATCCCGTTCGAAGGGGCAGTTATAGTCTCAAAAACACTTTCAGTATATTGGGGAAAACCCTGTTCTTGCTAGGGTTTTCCCCTACGAGCTGCCATTTCTCTTTATTCCTCAGTGGCTTAGAAAAAAATTTATCATGGCAAAAAGTTTATCGGTGTGAAGGGTGTGTAGCTGTTACCGTCGTCATCGACGGCTGTGGTGGTCGGGAAGGTCTTGCCTGGGCCGGGTTCCAGGGCGGTCTCATCCACATCCAGTCAGCGGTTGAGCATGGTGCCGTAGAAATCGCGAAAATCGCAGGTCATGCACAGGTCGTCCTCGTTGTCTGTGCCGGGGCTGGCCAACTGGGGGCAGTGGCCGTACTGTCCGCCGGCCACGCCGGGACTCCGGTCGACCAATTGCTTCCCACAATGCATGCAGAAGTGATTACGCTCGCGTCTGCTTCGTGTGCGGCGTCAGTACCTGTGAGAAACGGAGGTGGCATGCCAGCCCGACACGAGGATTTGTAACACGGCCAGGTGAGTCAGGGCCCCGATGGCTAGCAGCGCTACAAGAGGCTGCCCAATGACTGCACCCGCTGCGACGACAAAAATTCGAAGATCGCGACGCTTGAGTTTGTTGACGAGGCATTCTGGATACGGGCGATGAAACCGAATCTGAAATTCCTTGGTGACGTAGCTGGCCATGAGGAAGCTGGTTGTTGCAGCGAATCCAGCTGGCCAGACCCAGGCTGCGTCGTGCAGTTGTGAAGCGGCGAACGTCACGGCAAGCCCGATCGCCAGGTCAGAATAGCGATCCAACACCGTATCCAGCCAAGCACCTTGCGGGCTTTGCAGCAGCTTGATTCGCGCGATCTCACCGTCGCATCCATCGACGATAGAGGCGATCTGTATGAGGATCCCTCCGGCGAACCAAAACCACGGGTCGATGGTGGCCAGACCAACCGCGCCCAGCAATCCCATGAAGAAGGACAGCAGTGTGATGTGATTGGGGGTTAGGGGCGTTCTTGACAGGGCCACCGAAAGGCGGCGTGAGAGCGGACGGTTGATGTATTGGGCAATGAAACCGTCTTCTCCTCCCTTCGCCATGGTTGCGTCGATTCGGCGCGTCGCCTCCTGAAAAGCTTCCGGGGTGTCCACATCAAGCCAAAGCTTACCGGTCACATCAATCGCACGAACGCATCCTTGGGCTGCACATTCCTTGATCCCGTCCGTCAACGAGAACTTGTCCCGTTTGTGCGCCCTCGCCAACCCCTCGAATAGACTTGACGAACAGTAGAACAGACCCGTATCACCCGCATTCCAACTCGTGAGGTCCTTACCGATCGCAGTGATCCGTTCTTCGCACACCTCCACCTTTGTGAGGTCGGGAAGGTCGAATACGTTCTCAGCATCATGATTGACGGCGAGTGCTACTTCGTCCTTTGCCGGTGGTTCAGCCAGCACATCTCGAATCATTTCCGGGGCCAGCAGATGATCGACCATGGTTAGAATAAACGGGTTGTCGCCGACTAATGGAGCGGCAGCGATCGCGGAACATCCGTTGCCTTTTTCCCAGTTTGCAGCATCGACGAAAGAGATCTCGCAGCGACGTCGTTTTGCAACGCGCTCGAATTCGCGCTGAACAAGCGCTGCGTCACATCCTAGAACGACGACAAATCGCTCTACGCCCGCCGTAAGCAGTTGTGCCACTGACCTCTCGGCGATCGAAAGTCCTCGCAAGCGAAGGAGCGGTTTCGGCACGGACGAACTACCGCTTCGCAAGCGGCTCCCCTCGCCGGCCGCGAGGATTACGGCGATTGGAGTATCGACTTTTTCGGGAGGGACTCTACCCGGCAAGTGCATGGATGATCTCCTTCGCCAGTTCTCTTGTCGATGCAGCAACGAGGGTCGTGCGATCCTGTAGCGATTGAAATGGACCAAGGGGCTCGCCGTCGAGGCGACATATGTAGCCGCCGGCCTCGGTGACGATTAACGAGGCCGCGAGAAAACTCTCAGGCGTCAATCGGCTCCTGACGTCGATGTGGGCATCCAGTGCACCCGTGGCCACCAGACATAGCGCACGTGAGGCGCAACCGTAGACGCGTACCCCCGAGCAGGCCCGTATCAGTTCGGCTAGGGAGGCATCCGGCGCCCAATGATTCAGCTCACAGGAAACAAAGGCGTCGCCAAGGTGCCGTGTATCCGATGTGTGTAAGCGCTCGGCACACGAGTAGGCTCCCTCTCCGCGCGCTGCAACGAGGCTTTCAAGCCCCGAGGTGTTGCCCACCAGCGCGTAAGAGACCCCGTCCGCGCAGAGCGCCGCCTGTCGTGGAAGCACCGCCAGGGAGATGGAGGACAGTGGCAGGCAACGTGCGAAGTTGTCCGAGCCATCTACCGGATCGACGATGAATCGAAAACTTTTCTCATTACGGCCAAACTCATAGGCGGACGTCTGCTCCTCGGACTCCACCACGCCGCTTTCGAAGTGCCTTGAGAGCCACTGCCGAATCCATTCGTCAGCTTCGATGTCGAAGGGCTTCTGGTCGTCACCCTTCGCATTCAATCCGACGACTCTCCTCGGGTCCAGTCCAAGCCGCATCTGGTCGAGAGCTCGTAGGTAGTCCGCTTGGAGCTGCCAGAGCAGCCCCAGCATATGTTCAGAATCCGGCAGCAGGTGGTGAAGCGGGACGGCGTTCATTCCATGTTACCGTTCGCTCCATGCCTCTCTTATCACCTTGGCCCGACCAGCTGATCAGCAGCCTAGGTGGCCATAATTCCCTGGGCCGTGGTGACCCCGGCTGCCGGTTCACCCCCATTGTCAGCCTCAGCGCCAACGCTGCCCTCCACCGAAACAATGTCTTCATCGATGAACCGCTCGAGTGCGATAAATGCCTCGCTATCGCGCATCTGTATGCGTGGGTGTTTCATCATGCAGGCAGAGGCAGCATCCAGTGGTCCACCGATCCCTCGGTCGAGCGCCAACTTGGCGCACCGGATGGCATCGATCACCACTCCTGCCGAGTTCGGCGAATCCTCAACGGACAGCCGCGCCTCAAGGTTCATGGGGACGTCGCCGAAGCCGAGCCATTCCATACGAAGAAAGCAAACCTTGTTGTCGTTTTGCCAGGGTACGTAGTCGGAAGGGCCGATGTGAATGTTCTCACTGTCCAGGCGTTGGTCGAGCTGGGACTGCACGGCTTCCGTCTTTGAGACTTTTTTGGATGCGAGGCGGGTCTGTTCCAGCATGTTTAGAAAATCAGTATTACCGCCCGTATTGAGTTGATAGGTACGCTCGATTTTCACGCCGCGGTCGCTGAGTGTACGTGCGATGATCCGGTGCAGGAGCGTTGCGCCGAACTGGCTCTTGATATCATCGCCTATGATTGGCAGCCCTTTGCTTCTGAATTTCTCGGCAAACTCTCGGTCAGAGGCGATGAACACCGGCACGCAGTTGATCATCGCGATGCCAGCAGTAAGGCATGCTTGCGCGTAGTGACACACGGCCTGCTCTGAACCTACCGGCAGATAGCAGACGAGCACCTCGGCGCCGGACGACATGAGTGCCTCGGCAATATCGACGGGTTTTGCTTCAGACAAACGGAAAGCACGGTCGTCTGGATAGCGATCCATGTGACTGGCAATTCCATCCAGGACCGGCCCCATCTTGACGGTGACGCTGGTTTCTGGAAGCTCCTTTTGGAAAATTGTTGTACAGTTTGGGCGGGCAAAAACAGCCTTGCTGAGGGGTTGCCCCACTTTTCGGTGGTCGACATCGAATGCAGCAACGACTTCGATGTCTTCGATTAGGTAGCCGCCAAGTTCAGGGTGGATCAATCCGGCAGCTTCAGTGGAATCCCTGTGCCGATAATATGAAAGTCCCTGCACCAAGGAACTGGCGCAGTTGCCGACGCCGACAATTGCAATTTTTATCTTACTGGTCATGTTAGTTTTCTCCTCTTACAGGTCACGTTAGTCTTTTCCGTTGGGACGATTGCCTCAGTTGTGTGAATAGAGCTATCACTCTTTTTCTGGCCCCCGTGTTGTGTATGCGTCGCAGTGATGGTCATGAGATGCCCTATGGGCACCAGCACCACATGCCGGAACGACTCTCTCGCCAACTAATGCAGTGCACTAGTGGCGAACCCAACGGAGCAGTATGGGGTTGTTGTGCTGTGGGGTCAAGCAAGATGCCCGAGGCTCAAGCGGAGGGTTCGGTCTCTGTGTTCACGAGTCTGGATGGGGCTGGACTCGGCCAGCACGCCAAGTAACTCCCGGCGCTCGGCAGGGCCAAGGAGGTTTGTCGAAGAGGAGAGGTCAAGGTCAAGTTAAACACGGCGGCCCAACAGACAGGCCGCGGTTCTTCAGCTCAGGCCGAGCAGGCGCAGGGCGTTTTTTCGCAGGAATTTGGGCCAAACCTCGTCCCTGAAGGGGACCTCGGACATTTCCCTGAAAATGCGCTCCAACGACAGTCCCATAGGGAAATAGCCGGCGTAGAGGATCTTGTCGGCTCCCCGCGTGTTGGCGTAGTCGATGATCGCCTTCGGGTAGTACTTGGGGGCGAAGGCACTGGTCGAATAGTAGAGGTTGGGGTACTTGAGCATGAGCTTTACCGCCAACTCGGTCCACGGTTCGCAGCCGTGGCGGGTAACGAATTTGAGTTCGGGAAAGTACCAGCACACCTCGTCTATCAGCTCCACCTTCTGACAGTCCATCGGTACCCGTGGACCCGGCACTCCGGCACAGACAAAAATAGGGATGTCGAGTTCTATGCAGGCGGCATAAAACGGGTACATCTTCTTGTCGTTGATCGGCACCTGGGGCACGCAGCCGGCGGGGAAGACCGTGGCCGCCTTGACGCCGAACTCGCCGACCGCGCGGCGCAGGTCGCGTACGCCTTCCATGCCGAGATTGGGGTTTATCTCGTAGGATCCGATGAAACGTTGGGGGTGGTCGCGAATGGCGCTAAGGCCCTCCTGGTACTCGAAGTCTACTCCGACCATGGCCTTGTCTATCCCGTGCTTGTCCATTTCGGCCAGGGTGTAGCGGGTGTAGTCATCGGCCGCGCCGGTTTTGGGTATGTCTTTGAACATGTAGCCGGCCGGCATCTTCATCAGTTCACGGCTTTCGTTGTCGAGCAGCAGCGGTTTGAGAAAATTGTACCACTTGCCGGCATCGTCGGATGGGATCTGCAGCATGAGGTCGATAACGGGGATGTCGGTGGGCATGGACATTGGTGTTTTTCCCGGGCCGGAGTTTTATGGCCCCATAGCCGGGCCGCTGCAAACCCGTGCTTGCGTTGGCGCTCGCGGCTGTGAGAATGGCAGCGATGGGGTACGCGGACTACGATGAATACTGGCAGGCCTACCTTGGTGCGCACTCGGCAAGGGCAACGCGGGCCTTCCACTACCTCGGCACCGCCGTCGGCTTCGGCCTGGCCTGGCTGCTGACGTTTGAATGGTACTTTCTGCTGGCCTCCGTAGTCGGTGGGTACGCTATCAACGTTTCTTCCCACTGGATTTTCGAGAAAAATCAGCCCCTGGTTAACAGGCCCTTGTGGGGGATCATAAGCGACCTGCGTATGTGCGGGCTTGCCCTGGTCGGCAGGCTTACAGATGCGAGACGTCGATGAACACACGACTACCGTTGCCGTTTCCAAGCGGCTGGTTCCGTGTCTGCGAAAGCGGCCAACTTGGTGTGGGCGAGGTCCGTGCCGTCCGTTATTTTGGTCAGGAGTTGGTTCTTTTTCGTGACGAAGGGGGCGTGGCCCATGTCATGGACGCCTACTGCCGTCACCTCGGTGCACACCTGGGCTACGGTGGGAAGGTGGAGGGCGAGTGCATACGCTGTCCCTTCCACGCCTGGCTTTACGACGGCAGCGGCCGCTGCGTGGAGATTCCCTATGCCAAACGCATCCCCCCCAAGGCCGCTATAAAAGCCTGGCCGGTGTGTGAGAGAAACGGCATGGTGATGACCTGGTACCACAAAGACGATGGGCCGCCGACCTGGGAGCTGCCCGAGGTTGCTGAGATGGACTCTGGCCAGTGGACCGACCCCGTCGTCCGTTCCTGGACGGTACGTTCCCACCCCCAGGAGCAGATGGAGAACATCGTCGACCCCGCCCACTTTCAGGTCGTTCACGGCACGCCGGGACCACCGGCTCCGGTAGCCCGGACCGATGGACACATATTCCGGGTGGAATCGACGCTACCGTTTACTACTCCCGGTGGGGAGATTGCCGGCCATCTCACCATTGAGTCCCACGGTTTTGGTCTTGGCCTGACCCGCTTCAGCGGTATCGTTGACACGCTGTTGGTGATCACCGGCACCTCGGTGGAAGAGGACCTGCATGAGACCGTGCTGCGCTTTATGGTGAAAAAAATGTCCGACGAAAGCATAACCAGCACAGTGGGGGAGGCTTTCATCGCCGAGATCGAGAGGCAATACAGCCAGGACATTCCGATCTGGGAAAACAAGACCTATCTCCCGCGCCCGCTGCTTTGTGATGGCGATGGCCCCATAGGCCAGGTGAGAAGCTGGGCCAAACAGTTCTACTAGGTTCGCATTACCTGCCCGCCGTCCACGGCCACCACCTGTCCGGTTATCCAGCCGGCCTCTTCGGAGAGAAGGAAGAGGCAGGTGCCGACGATGTCCTCGGGCTTTCCGAGGCGGGCAAGCGGCATGCCTTGCAGCATGCCGTCGATGAACTCGCGGGGAACCACGGTGCGTGTAGCCTCGGTGTCTACGGGGCCGGGTGCGATGGCGTTTATGCGCACCCCCACCGGTCCGAGTTCGCGGGCCAGGCTGTGGGTGATCG
Organism: Deltaproteobacteria bacterium; assembly: GCA_046583365.1. Lineage (GTDB taxonomy): Bacteria > Desulfobacterota > Binatia > UBA1149 > CAYXZP01 > JAYGCL01. The sequence continues at coordinate 4,314 of JAYGCL010000016.1, read as the reverse complement.
CGTGCATAGCCAGTTTGGCAATGCCGTAATAGCCCGCCCCCATCCATGCGGCCGTGGATGACTGGTTGACGATGGCACCGCCGCCCCGTTCGACCATCGACTCCCACACCGCGCGGGTGGCCAACAGGGCTCCCGTCTGGTTAACCGACATGAAACGGTTGTAGTACTCCATCGGTACGGAAAGGAGGGAGTGTACCTCCATGCCGGCGTATATGGCGGCGTTGTTTACCAGGTAGTCTATGCCGCCGTAGGCATCCCTGGCCGCTGCCGCCATGGCTTTGGTCGACTCTTCTGAAGACACGTCGGTATGGACAAACATCGCCTTGCCGCCGGCTGCTTCGATTTCTGCGACTACCCTCTGTCCCTGTCCGTCGTTGAGTTCGGCGACAACCACCGCCGCCCCCTCGCTTGCCAGGCCCTTGGCGTAGGCCTCTCCTATCCCTTGCCCGGCTCCGGTGACTATCGCGACCTTGTTTTGAAAACGCATATCCTGCTCTCCCTCGTCTATTGGGCGACGTTCTTGACTTACCCGCTGGTGGTCGTGCAGATAACCCAATGGCCGAGGTTTTGCCACCAGCAGCCCCGTTAGCCGGGGAGACAGGGGAGGGCCGGGCCAGTGAAATTGTTGAGGTGGTCGGAGAGCTTTATGCGTCCGGTCTTATAACCGCCACCGGCGGCAACGTAAGCGCCCGTGTTGAGCCGGGCAGTGAGGAGCTGTGGATAACTCCGGGGCAGATGTTCAAAGGGCGGCTTGAGGCCGACTCTCTGGTTCGCATCGGGCTGGACGGCCGCTCCCTTGACCTGGATTCGCGTTCTCCCTCAAGCGAACGTCTCATGCACACGGCAGTTTACATGGCCAGGCCCGAGGCCGAAGCTGTTATCCATTGCCACGCGGTCAGCGCGACTATTCTGGCCAATTGCGACCTTCCCTTCCTGCCCATTTCCACCGAGGCTGCTTTTTTCGACAACATCCCCCGTATTCCCTTCATTATGCCGGGCACTGAAGAACTAGCCCACGCCATCGGCATGGCCATAGGTGACGGTTGGGCGGTGATGATGAAAAACCACGGCCTCCTGGTCGCCGGCCGTTCGCTCAGGCGGGCAGCCGATATGGCCGAGATCATCGAACGCAGCGCCGAGGTGATGTTGGGTTGTTGGGCGGTGGGCAAGGAGCCGCCGGTGTTGCCGGCCGATGTGGTGCAGCGGTTGAGGCAAATGGGCGACCTGGTGGCCTGACCGGAGGGGGGGAGGTTGAGTCCAGTTCATCAAACCCCCACAAGGGGGGGTGCGATGTGCGGGAATTTCGTTGACTATGGGCTGACACCGCACTACCATCACAAAGAACGGCTCGGGCCGCTTGGCGGAGGAGATATGCGGCACTTCACACAATCGCGGGTTGCGGGGGTTTTTGTTCCCTCCATGTTTACTCTGTCCACCTTACTGTTGGCAGTTCTGGCCGGTTTAGCCGTTCCAGCCGACCAGGCTTGGGCCCACGAGGAGTCGCACCAGTTGGGCGGCTTAAAGCTGGTGATGACCGACCCGGCTGGCCGACCTGAAAAACGTAAGTTCCTTTTCAAGACCAAAAACCAACTCGGCATCAACGACGTAAGTGTCGACCCTTCCCAGACCAGCTCCAGCCTCATAGTGCGCGGGGCGGCGGCCGGCGACGGCAACTCAGGTGTGGTCTATCTGGAGGCTGCCGGCTGGAAGAGGATAGGCAAGGCCGCCAACCCCAAAGGCTGGAAGTACAAAAAAAACTGGCGCTATTCCGACTCCTCGGGAGTCAACAAAGTACTGATCAAAAAGGGCTCCAATGGTGGCAAGCTATTGGTAAAGGCCAAGGGTCAGTTCTGGCCCTACTGGATAGCCGGTGCCCAGGGGACGGTGGAATTGAGCCTGCTGTTGGGCGGCGAGCAGTACTGCGCCGAGTTTGCCGGCGACCGGGCCCAGGTGAAGAAGAACGAGTCGGGCAAGGTGATAGCCAAGAGTCTGCTGGCGCCCGACAGCTGTGGGTCGGTGTGCGGCAACGGCAAGCTTGAGTTGGGCGAGACCTGCGACGACGGCAACACGGATGACGCCGACACCTGCACCGCTGGCTGCGAGACGGCCTGCACGGTCGACAACGCGGACTACGCGGGTACCTTCGAGGCCATCCAGGCCCTGATCTTCGACAGCCCTGTCTACCAGTGCTCCAACGACATCTGCCATGGGGCCACGGTGGCCTCCGGGGGTCTGGACCTGCGTGTCGGGGAGTCCCATGCGGCTCTGATAAACGTACCCGCGCAGATAAACCCCAACCAGATGCGCATCTTACCCGGCGACCAGGACTTAAGCCTGCTCTACAACAAGATAGCCGAGAAGACCGTGGGCGATGTGGACGCTCCCGGCACGCCGATGCCGGCCAATGCCGAGACGGTGAGCAGCGATTACCTTGAGCTGTTGAGGATCTGGATTCGCGGCGGCGCCCAGGCCAGCGGTGTGGTCGAAGGTACGGCCGAACTGCTCGATGCCTGCCTGCCCGAGCCCAGCCCCAAGAAAATGGCCCAACTGCCGGTGCCCGACCCCACCGAAGGGGTACAGTTTACCATGCCCGGCTATCCTCTGCTGGCCAACTCCGAGCGCGAACTTTGCGTAACTACCTACTACGACTTAAGCGATGTGGTGCCGGCCGAGGCCAGGGTGCCCTGCGACCTGTCGCCGGGTGTAAACGACACCGGCGAGTGTTTCTCCTACGGTGGCGCCCAACTGGCCCAGGACCCGCAGTCTCACCACTCGATTATAATGATTTACCTGGGCGCCTACGGCTGGAGCGACCCCGGTTGGGGAGCCTGGCGTTGCTACCTCGGTGACAACGACGGCCAGTCCTGCAATCCCACCGATGCCGACCCCTGCCCCGGAGGTGGTGTCTGCGGCGGCGAGGACGTGGCGGCTGTGGCTTGTAACTCTTCGATTACCGATGGCTACGGTCCTCCCGATTGGGGCTTTCTCGGCCTGGACGTCAACAGTTCTTTCGCCCGGCAGTTCAGCGGGGCTCAGGAGGCCACCGGCTGGTTCAACTACGTGGGTAGCGTGGACGGCATCTATTCGCTGTTGCCACTGAAGGGGGTCGTGGTGTGGAACTCCCACGCCTTTAATCTCACCAACGAGGACATGCGCATGGAGGGTTGGACCAACCTCCTCTACACCGGCACCAGGACGTATCCGAGCCAACAGCTTTTCGATACCAGCAGTATCTTCGTGCAGGATGTTCCGCCTTTCGAGCAAAGAGAGTATTGTGCAACCCATACCTTCAAGAGAAGGACAAACCTTTACTATCTGACCTCTCATACCCACCGCCTTGGTGTGCGTTGGCGTTACTACCTGCCGCCACAAACGCCGTGTACAGGAGGTGGCCCGGCCCAGGCACCGCCCGGCTGTGAGCCGGGAGACCCGGCCGACATCTTTTACGAGAGCTTTGACTACAACGATCCAATCGAGGTCGGTTACGACCCACCCTGGATCTTTGACGGTCCGGTCGAAGACAGAACGATCAAGTACTGCTCGCTCTACGACAACGGCTATACCGACCCATGGAAGGTAAAGCGTCGTTCCACTTCGCCCAGCCCACCGGTGGACTTCGGTCCGTTTATCCCGGGCGGCCCTTGCGATTGGGACCAGACCTACTGCCTGGGTGGACCCAGCCAGGGTGAGCTTTGTTACGACTACGACCCCAACTGCCCCGGTGGCGTGTGCGATGCCTGTATAGCTACTGGCGGAGTAACTACCGGGGACGAGATGTTTATACCGCTGGGATTCTACTACCGTACACCAGCCGAGTAAGCGTGGTTTCAAAACTGGCGACTCTCCTGTTCACGGCCACGATAGCTCTGGCCGTGATGGCGACCGTCCCAGCCGACCAGGCCTGGGCCCACCAGGAGTCGCACCAGTTGGGTGGCTCAAAGCTGGTGATGACCGACCCGGCCGGCCGACCTGAAAAGCGTAAGTTCCTTTTCAAGACCAAGAACCAACTCGGCATCAACGACGTAACGACCGACCTCACCCAGACCAGCTCCAGCCTCATAGTGCGCGGCACGGCGGCCGGCGACGGCAACTCAGGTGTGATCTATCTGGAGGCTGCCGGCTGGAAGATGATCCGTGGCCGCGGGCAATCGAGGATAGGCAAGGCCGCCAACCCCAGAGGCTGGAAGTACAAAAAAGACTGGCGCTATTCCGACTCCTTTGGAGTAAAAAAAGTGCTGATCAAAAAGGGCTCCGACGGCGGCAAGCTATTGGTAAAGGCCCAGGGTCAGTTCTGGCCCTACTGGATAGCCGGTG
>JAYGCL010000088.1:0-16106 GCA_046583365.1 Deltaproteobacteria bacterium | reverse complement strand
CGGTAGCGATGGTTACCCCGACGGCGGCGGTAGCGATGGTTACCCCGACGGCGGCGGTAGCGATGGTTACCCCGACGGCGGCGGTAGCGACGGTTATTAAGGTCAGCGTAAAAACTTTTGCCGGAACATTGGCGGGGGTTCTCCTGTTCACGCTCACCGTAGCGGCCCCGGCCTTGGCCCTTACCCCCCAAGGCGGCTGCGGCGACCCCGACGACAGCGGCAGCATCCTGGCCGCCGATGCCCTTATCACCCTGAAGGCCGCGGTGGGTCTGAGTTACTGTGACCTGGCCCGCTGCGACGTCGACAGCAGCGGCAGCATCCTGGCCGCCGATGCCCTGACCGTCTTAAAGGCTGCCGTCGGCCTGACAATCTCACTGGACTGCCCCGGCGTACAGGTCACTTCCATCGGCGACCTGCCCAACGCCACCGCCCGCGTGACCGCCGCCCCCGGCTCTTCGGACAGCTCGCTGGTCTACGGCCGCGCTGCCGCGCTGCAGCCCCGCAGCCTCGGCCTTGGCGATATCAGCCAGAACGCCTACGACGCCACCGACAGCATGGCCCTGTGCGAGATGGCCAATCGTGTGAAGGAAGCCATATCTGCAGCCGCCAAAGCCGACCTTCTCTTGTGCTACATCCAGAACACCATGGAGAACAACCTCGATGTGGGTATCGATATTTACGACGGCCAACACCATACCTTCGGCCTCACCTTTTCCCAGACCGAGGGCGACTCGGAGGAAATGAACGGCCCCAGCCGCGTGCGCTTCAAGATCGGTCGGGACAGCGAAGGTTCGATCACCGAGTTCGAGATGTTCTCCTGCGACTACGACGGCAACGGCGACGAAGTGCAAAACGAATACCTGAAACAACAGATAACAGGCGTAGAATTTTTGATGCTCTCCAAATGGATAGGTTCAGACTCCTGGGGAACTTACGGCCACATGGCCACGGTGACGGGAGACCTCAATGACGCCGGTCTGTTTGTGGGCAGTAAAACCATCAATATCATCGACACCGGCTCCGACCCCGGGGACAACGGTTCGTTTTCCTGGCAGGCCCAATCGACCTTCGTGCAAACCAGCTCCTCCATCGCCATCGACGGTGCCGAGACCGGCACCTGGAACGGGACCGACAATGGCATGGCGGCAACCGCAAGCCACAGTATCCGCCTGGTGGCCAACGCCGACCTCGAAGACAGCAACGTGGATGGCCAGGACTACATGCTGACCAATCTGGCCATCGGCCACGGTGCGGCACGGGCCAGGATGGACGGCACATACACCCGCGACACCACTGCCTCCCAGTGTGAGAGTTGGCAGACCGATGCCGGCACCAATTCCGATACCGGCCTCCTGAGATGCAGCGACTCCTGGGGATTCGACCTCACCGAGGGTTGGAACGCCGACGATATGAATATCGACAACGATTCCACCTCGGGCGTGGCGGCATCCCACATATCCGTAGTCCAAGCCGAAACCCTGCCCGATGCCCTGGGCTCGGTGTCATTGAATTTCGACACCGGTGAGACCTACAACTGCAGCGACACAATCGCGGCCACCGTCACGGTAGACATGGACGCCCTGGGCGTGGCCTGCGGGCAGCGGCTGGAACTCGACTACAACTGGGTCAACTGCCACGACATCATGGGTGACCAGCACCAGGACTGCGAAGAGGGCCAGTGCGATTAGTTCGAACAGCCCCTCTTGACCTGGGGCCATCGTATTTGGCACAGTAGAGGTACGGCTCGGGCAACCGCCCTCCCCTTACTCCAGTGAGCACCGCAGACGCACCCTACCCCGGAACCTACTGGGTTACCCCAGGAACCCTGCTTGCCGGCGCTTTCCCGGCCGGCTCAGACGAAGCCACCACCGACCAGCGTCTCGAAGCCCTTCTGGATGCCGGCATACGCTCTGTCATCAACCTCATGGACGACGAAGAGGAAACAGGCCTGGCCGGCGAAACCCACTACGTTGCCTATGAAGACCGCCTTGAGGCCCTCGGTGAAGAACGGGGCGTGATCATTGAGATTATCCGCTATGCCATAGACGATGGCTCCACACCCAGCGACCAGGAACTTGAAATGATACTGGACGCCATAGATGCAGAGATCGACGGACGTAACAGTCCCACCCTGGTCCACTGCTCCACCGGACACGGACGCACGGCCCTGGTCGTCGGTTGCTACCTGGCCCGCCACGAGATTGCGGTGGGGGACAAGGTCGTCGATCACATACACAAGTTGCGCGGCATCTATCCGGATCTGGCCGGCAACAAGTCCCCCGAAAACATCGTCCACGAACGGCTGATCTCGCGCTGGAAACCCCAACAGTAAGCGTCACCTTGAAGACCCCGAACCTGGCCACTGCCATTATCGGACGGCTGGGCTGCGACCCCGGCCGCCGCCTTCTTTTTGTAGCCGGCCCCGACGGCCAGGCGGGACACTGGCTGAGCCGCGGGCAGTTGCTCGATGCTGCGGCCGCCTGGCACCAACACTTTACCGCCTGCGGCCTCACGCCCGGGGCACGCGTGGCGCTTTGCCCGCCCCGCGACCTGCAACTGCCAGCCCTGCACCTCGGAGCCCTGTGGGCCGGACTGTCGGTGGTGCCGCTCAACCCGTCGTTGAGCAAAACCGAGACCGCCTCGGTGCTTGAGGCGGCAAGGCCGGCCCTGATTATCGGCCCAGAGGATCGAGCCTCAGCCCCACCCCGATCTCTCTTGCCCTCTCCGCCCCGAAGTGGGGACGGCAACCAGGAGGCCCTGGTAATCTTCACCTCGGGAACCACCGGCAAACCAAAGGGGGTGCCCCACAGTCACGCCGCCCTGGTCTGGAATCTGGAAACACTGGCCCGGCTCTGGCGTTTGGATGCGCACGACCGCCTCCTGCACATGCTGCCCGCCCACCACTTTCACGGCCTGGTACTGGCCCTTTACGGAGCCCTGATGGCCGGCGCAGAGATTGTAATGTTGCCGTCCTTTACGGCCAATACCGCGCTCGCAGCAATCACCACCCACCGCATAAGCGTGGTCATGGGAGTGCCCACCATGTACCGGCGTATGCTGGAGACCGCAGACAGCCAACACGATATCGGCGGACTTCGTCTGGCGCTTTGCGGCTCGGCCCCGCTGAGCCCCGCTCTGTGGCAGGCGTTCAAGGATCGTTTCGGGATAGGCCTGGTCGAACGCTACGGACTTACCGAGACCGGTATCATAACTTCCAACCCCCCGGACCACCCTCGCCCCGGCAGTGTGGGCCGGCCCCTCAGTGGTGCCACCATCGCCATACGCAACGACAACGACTACTGCCTCCCCACGGCCGGGCAGGCAACGGCGCGGGGAGAGATATGCATTGCCGCCCCATCGGTGACCCGCCGATACGACGGCGATCCCGAGGCCACGGCAGCCGCCATACACCACGGCTACTTCCATTCCGGCGACCTAGGCAGTTTTGATGAGGACGGCTACCTGAAGGTGGACGGCCGTATCAAGGAACTGATCATTGTCGGCGGCAGCAACGTTATCCCCGGCGAAGTGGAAAGAGTCCTGCAAACGGCCGGCGGCACCGAGGAACTCGTCGTGGCCGGCCAGGCCGACCCCGATCTGGGAGAAATAGTGGTTGCCTACGTGGTGGCCGCCAAAGACAGCGACCCGCAGGACGTGGAGGCCGGGCTTCGCGCTGCCGCCGAAGACGGCCTGGCCGCCTACAAACGGCCGCGCCGCTACACGTTTGTCCATGCCATCGCGCGCAACGCCATGGGCAAGGTCGACCGCACTCGCCTGGGCTAGCGCCTTTGCTTTACTGCCCGGGCCATTTCCCTGCGCACACTGCGCTCGACCAGGGTGCGGCGTTTGTCGTGAGATTTCTTGCCACGGGCAAGGGCCACCTCGGCCTTCAGCCGTACGCCCTTAAAATAAAGGCGGGTCACGACCAGGGTCAGTCCCTTCTCGCGTACCTTACCGATCAGGCGTTGTAGTTCCCGTTTGTGCAGAAGCAATTTACGCTCCCTGCGCGGCTCGTGGTTGAAGGGGCCGGACCCGGAGTATGGACCTATGTGGCAGCCGACCAGAAAGGCCTCGCCACGGCGCATGCGTACGTAGGATTCGGCCAGGTTGGCCTTGCCCTCGCGTACCGCCTTTATCTCGGAACCGAGAAGGACCAGGCCGGCCTCAAAAGACTCCTCTATCTGGTATTGAAAACGGGCCTTGCGGTTGACGACACTCGGGCGCCCCTGCCCGCTGTTGTCTGTTGGCATGACCGATAGTTTATCAGGCCCGCGCTCAGCCGAACACCTTGCGAAGGTGGGCTTGCCCGCCTGCTTCTTCTTTGCGTTCGAGGTCCACCTGGCGGTTTCTGTCGTCAACGAAAACCACCCGTGGCTTCCAGACGGCCGCCTGTTCGTCCTCCATCCAGCCGAAGGCGGCTATGATGACCAGATCGCCCACACTGACCTTATGGGCGGCCGCGCCGTTGATACACACCACCCCACTGCCGGCCTGCCCGCTTACCGTATAGGTCTCAAAACGCTCACCGTTGTTGACGTTCCAAACCGCCACCGCCTCATTGGGCAGCAGACCCGCCGACTCCATAAGGTCGGAGTCTATGGTGACGCTCCCCTCGTAGTGGAGGTTGGCCCCGGTAACGGTAGCTCTGTGAATTTTCCCTCTCAGCATCTTTCGCATAACAAGCAGTTCTCTCCCTCTAAAGACTTTATGTTTCAGCCTGCATGGGCAAGCCGCACATCCGTTTGTTTGTGCTTCTCCTGGCAGTCGCGCCCCAACACCAGATTGTCGATAAGCCTCACCGCACCGAAACAGACGGCCGCCGCCAGCACCGAACCACGGCTGGCATGGGACAGTGGTTCCAAGGTCTGGCCGTCAACCAGTTCCAGGTATTCAAGCTCAAGGCCGGCCTCAGCCAACACACGGCGCGCGCACTGGACAAGGGCCTCCGACTCGTTCTGGCCACCGTCAAAAGCCCGGGCGGCGGCCTCCAGGGCCCTGTAAATGGCCGGTGCCTGGGCCCTTTGGGCCGGGCTCAGGCGGGCGTTGCGAGAACTCAAGGCCAGGCCGTCGGCCTCGCGTACGGTGGGTATGCCCACGATCTCCACCCCCATGCGCAGGTCTGTTGTCATGCGGCGGATTATCTGCAGTTGCTGGTAATCTTTCTCGCCGAAGACGGCCAGGTCGGGCGCTACGATGTTAAAGAGAGCGGCCACCACGGTTGCCACCCCGTCAAAATGTCCCGGCCGGCCCGGACCGCACAGGCCGTGGTCGAGCCCCGCCACCGACACCGTGGTGGCTGCACCAGCCGGGTAAACCTCGGCGGGCGTGGGCACAAAGGCGATCTCCACGCCGGCGTCGGCCAACAAGTCGAGGTCTCGCTGTTCGTCGCGGGGATAGGCCTCAAAGTCGTCGTGCTGGTTAAACTGGGTGGGGTTTACGAAAATAGATGCCACCGTCGCATCGCAACGCCGCCCGGACTCACGCACCAACTCCAGGTGGCCTTGGTGCAGGAAGCCCATGGTCGGCACAAAGCCCAGACGCAACTCGGTCGAACGGATCTGGCGACTGAGCTCGGCCATCTTGGCGCTGTTGCGTACGATCTTCATCTATTTGCGCGTCGCCCCTGCCCGTGATCTGGCCACCGCACGCGGCGCCGAGAAAGCATGCTCGGCGGTGGGGAAGGCCCCCTTGCGCACTTCGCCTACGTAGGCACCGATGGCCTCGGCGGCAAGGGTGCCAAGTTCGGCATAACGCTTTACGAATTTAGGTGCGATACGGTCTTCGAGTCCCAACACGTCGTTGATGACGAGCACCTGTCCGTCGCAGTCGGCACCGGCTCCAATGCCGATGGTGGGGATGCAAAGTTCTCTGGTTATCTCGGCCGCAAGCTGGGAGGGCACGCCTTCAATGACGACCGCGAAAGCTCCGGCGTCCTCCAATGCAAGCGCGTCTTCCATGAGGCGTTGGCGGCCACCGGGGGCGTTGCCGCTGCGGCGGCCCTGCACCTTGTAACCACCCATCCGGTGTATGGACTGGGGCGTGAGCCCGATATGCCCGACCACCGGTATATCCACATCGACCAGGCGTGCGACGGTTGCGGCCATATTTTTACCGCCTTCAAGTTTGACCGCTTCGGCACCGGCCTCTTTCACAAAACGGCCGGCATTGGCCACGGCCTCTTTGACGTCGACCTGGTAGGAAAGAAACGGCATGTCGGCCACCACAAGCGCGCGTTGGCGACCGCGTGCGACCATGTGGGTGTGGTAGACCATTTCGTCCATGGTCACGCCCAGGGTGTTGTCGTGACCCTGCACAACCATGGCCAGGGAATCCCCAACCAGCAGTATGTCCACACCGGCGCGGTCGGCAATGCGGGCAAAGGTGTAGTCGTAGGCCGTGAGCATGCTGAGGCGGCGCTCGCCTTTTGAGGCCAGCACGGCCGGCACTGTTACTTTTGCTTCTTCAAAATCGCGGGCCATAAAAAAACCTCCCGGACCTGTCCGGAAGGCTAAAGATACGGCACCGCACATCGGCACCCCGACTGTGACCCGCAAGCGGCCCCAACTCGGTCTCAGTCTCCCGTCTCGGTCCCGCGTAGTGTCGGCTATCTGCCGGCCTACGCTCAGTCGGATCCAAGCGGTACGTAATGCTGCACACCCTGCCCCATTGAGCCTATTTCCCGGACGAGATCGGTCAGGTGACCGCCGTTCTCGACAAAGTCGATGTCCGAGCTGTTGACTACCAACAGTGGTGTCTCGCTGTACCGATGAAAGAAGCTTCTATAAGCCTCAGCCACCCTCTCTATGTAGTCCCGGCCTACGCGTCTCTCGTAAGGCCGGCCTCTACGTTTCAGTCTCCTCATCAGGACCTCGATCGAAGCATCGAGAAAAACCACGAGGTCCGGTTTCCTGATCCTGCTGTCCAGCAAACCGTAGATGCGCTCGTAAAGAGCCAACTCGTCTCTGGTCAGCGTTAACTCGGCGAAGATTCTATCCTTCGCAAAAATATAGTCGGCAACCGTCGCTCTCTCGAACAGGTCCATCTGGACCAGCTCCTGCTGCTGACGGTAACGCTCCATGAGGAAAGAGATCTGCGCGGTAAACGCATAGCGCTCCGGGTCCTCATAAAAGCGCGGGAGGAAGGGGTTCTCCTCGAGCGGCTCCTGTACGAGCCTGGCGCCGTACTCGGAGGCCAGCATAGTGGCCAGAGACGACTTACCTACCCCTATGGACCCCTCGACCGCTATGTAGCGGACCTCTCCCAACGAGCCCATCAATCTCCCCGCCTGACCAGCAAACAATTAACACGCTTGGAGAAAACAGTCTACCACCCCCCCATCCGGGTAGAGGGGGTGTTGGACTACGGGGGCAGAAAAGCCTTATTTTACGGGCCATGGCCAAGAGCGCGTCCATCAGCCCGGCCGTCGAAGCCGGCAGGTTCCTGGCCACCGGCATAGGGGGGGCCGAGTTGGACTCGACCACCCTGGCCCTGCTTGAAGAAGTGCGCCCCCTCGGCGTGGTCCTGTTCGCCCGTAACCTGCCCACCACCGAGGCCGTGCTGTCGCTTACCGAAGGCCTCAAGAGTTGCCGGGGCCTTGACATTATTGCCGTTGACCACGAAGGCGGCCGTGTTGACCGCATGCCCGAAGGCTTCACCCGCTTCCCCCCGCCTCTGGAAATCGCCGGCCGCGCAGACCCGGGCCTGGTGCGAGAGGTGGGGCGTGCTCAGGCCCGCGAACTGCGCGCGGCCGGTTTTAACGTTAACTTTGCACCGGTGGTCGATGTACTTACCAACCCGGCCAATCCAGTCATCGGCGACCGCGCCTTCGGCACCACCCCTGAGATGGTCATCCACAATGCCATCCCCTACATGCAGGGCCTTGTCGAAGGAGGCATACTCGGCTGCCCGAAGCATTTCCCCGGCCACGGTGACACCGAAGTGGACTCCCACCTCGACCTCCCGAAGGTCAGCCACGACCTGCGTCGTCTACGCGATATAGAACTACGCCCCTTCGCCAAGGCCATCGCCCAGGGTGCCAGGATGATCATGATCGCCCACATCGTCTGCGAGAGTCTGGACAACGCCAACCCCGTGACCCTCAGTCCCACGGTCATAGAACAACTGCTCAGAGGCCACCTCGACTTTGACGGCGTGGCCATAGCCGATGACCTTGAGATGCAGGCCATCACCGACCACCATGAGATCGGCGCGGCTGCGGTTGCCGCCGTAAATGCGGGTTGCGACATGTTGCTGGTTTGCCAGACCACCGAGGCCGTTGCCCAGGTACACGCGACCCTTACCCGGGCGATCGAGAAAGGGGAGATCGCAAGGGCCCGCCTCGACAGCGCCGAGCGTCGGAGGCAGAAGCTGCTCAAACGTATTGCCCGCCTGGGCCGGGGTGGCAGTACCGACCGTTCGGCAATCGGGGCCAGCGAACACAAGCGTCTGGCCGAAAGGCTGATCCCGGCCCTCGCCCTGGCAACCATGCTCACAGCCTCGGTGGCTATGGCCGGACAGCCGGCAAGCCCCCGCGAGGTGTTTCTGGCCGGCACCGACTACGAGGTGGAAATAGCGCCGCCCCCACCGCCGACCGAGGAAGCCGCAAAGGAACCGGACCACGGCCAGGAGGAGACCCCAGCCGCCTCGTCCCGGGCCAAGGCCCCCGACGGGCCCTGGCTCAGCCTCCAGGTGGGAGCGTTCCGTCACTTGAAAGCCGCCCGGCAGCTCAAGGAGAAACTATCCGAGAACTTCTCCGACGTTTACATCAGCGGTGGAGATTCGGGTGGCAAGCCGCTTTACCGGGTGCGGGTAGGAAAGTTTCAAAGCGAGGCCGCGCTTGCCCGCGACAAACAGAAACTGAGGGCGGCCGGCCACCCTTCCTTTCGCATCCAGGACAAACGCTAACCGACAGACTTGGCGCGCCGGCTGAGCCCTCGCCGTACCATACGCGCAAGGCCGGCAGTAAAGTCCCCCCTTACCACCCCGTGCTCGGTGATGATCGCCGACACAAGCTCGGCCGGAGTCACGTCGAAGGCGGGATTAAAGACGCCGATGCCTTCGGGGGCCAGACGGCGGCCGCCCAGGTGGGTAACCTCCCGGGCATCCCTCTCTTCGATGGGAATGGCCCCGCCATCGGCGCAGTCTAAATCTATGGAAGAGGTGGGTGCAGCCACGTAAAAGGGCACCCCGTGGCGCCGTGCCAGTACCGCTATGGAGTAGGTACCTATCTTGTTGGCCACATCACCGTTGGCCGCCGTGCGGTCTGTGCCCACAACCACGGCAGCTATCTTGTGGTTTGCCATGATGTGACCCACCATGGAGTCGGTCATCAGGGTAACCGGAATGCCCAGCTTCTTAAGCTCCCATGAGGTGAGGCGGGAACCTTGCAGATAGGGCCGGGTCTCGGTGGCGTAGACCTCAAAGCGGGGCCCCCGTTGCCAGGCCGTACGAATCACACCCAGCGCGGTTCCATAGCCGGCCGTGGCCAGAGCCCCGGCGTTGCAGTGGGTTATCACGGCGCCGCGGCGGCGGATAAGCTTTGCACCATGGCCACCGAGGGCCTTATTGGCGGCTATGTCCTCGGCCATTATCGACCTGGCCTCGGCCAGAAGCCGTCGCGCCAATACCTCGGGCCGGGACTGGCCGTGCAAAGACACCAGCCGGCGCATTCTTCGGATCGCCCAGACAAGGTTAACCGCCGTGGGGCGGGAGGCGGCCAGCAGGGCGGCGGCTTTCTCAAAGTCGTCTTTTATTTTGCCGGCCCGGAAGCGGCGGGCCGCAACCGCCAGACCAAAGGCCGCCGTCACACCGATGGCCGGGGCCCCGCGCACAACCATCGACTTTATGGCGCGGGCCGTGGCAGCGGCAGAGCGACACTCGATGTAGGTTTCCCTGGCCGGAAGCTTTCTCTGGTCGAGGAGAAGAAAGCGGCCGTTGCGAAACACGATGGGACGAACTTCAGACACCGGGTCCATCCCCTCCTCGACCGGCCACTGCCTCACGCAAGGCATCCTCGCTCGAGTAGCGGGGTTCTATGCCCAGCACCTGCAGACTGCGCCGGCCGTCGGCCAGAGACCTCCAGCACATCCTCTCCACCCCCAGGGCCGGCGGGGCCAGACGCCGGGCCAGGAACGCAGGCAGCGGCACAGCCAGGCGCCCGGCCAGAGCCACCACCCTCGACAACGGCACCGTGCCCCGGCCGACAATGTTAAGGGCGCCGTCCGGGTTAAGACCGCAGCTTGCCACGATGGCCGTAACCAGGTCGCGGTAGTGTAGCAACTGCAGGCAAGGGTCGTGGCCCGCCACGCGCAATACAACCGTGGAGTCCAGATAGGCACCGATACTCCCGCCCGAGGGCGCCGCCACCACGGTAGCGGCGCGCAAGAGACCCACCGCCAGGCTTCGCTCACGGCCGAAGGCCGACAGCAGAGACTCGGCCTGGCGTAATTCTTCTACCCAACGGCCAAAGGGGGTGTCGGTGGCCACGGCGGCCGGCGGTGAAGCCTCGTTAAAGAGCAGGGGACTCGTGCGGGCCACGCCGTAAACGGCGGTCGAGGAAAGAGCGATAAGCCCGCCCAGGCGCCCGCCCCCGTCCAGCCAACGCTCGAGGCCGGCTTTTACGGCCTCGGCGGCGGCGGCCTCAAAACGGCCGCTTCGCACCGGCAGGTCGGGCCCATCCGAGGCCCACAGCAGAACCACCAGGTCGGGGTCCACGTCGGCGGCCAGTTGGGCCAGGCGCCGGGAGGCCCCACGGGCCAACAAGTCGAGGCTATGGGCTGGCGGGGCCGAGGGGGCCGCCTCGCCGAGGGCCAGCTCGATGCGGCCCCACCCGCCCGTCTCGCCGAGGGCTTTGGCCACATCACAGGGTAGACGGCCACGGCCGACTACCAGGACGCACTTCTTTTTACCCCTCTTTGCCAATTGTGCCGGTTACGTTTTACGTTTATCGCAAGGACGTGGAAAGCCAGAACCATAGCGAAACGGTGGCGGCACCGTTGGCCGTCTGTTTTGCGACAGCCGTGGACTTTGAACGCTACCCCGAGTGGTTCTCGACCATCACCGAGGCCCGCATCATCGAAGCCGACCAGTCGGCCGGTCTGTGGACGGTGGCATTTGGCCTTAACATGGCCATAAAAACAATTTCCTACACGCTTTGCTACCGGGCCGAGGGACCCGACTGTCTGGTCTGGGAACTGGGCGGCGGCGACATAAAGGCCATCGAGGGCTCTTACCGCTTTGAGGACCTCGGCGACAACAACACCCGGGCCACCTGCCGCCAGGCCATAGATCTGGGTTTCTGGGTGCCCGGCCCCCTGCGCCGCAGCATAGAACGCACGGCCCTGACCAAGTCGGTGCGCGAGTTCAAGGCCGCCGCAGAATCACGCGCAGCCCTGCTGTAAAACCACCAGCGGCCGCGCATCAAGCCGGCAGCAGATCCTCGTTCGAAGCCCAGCAGGCGTGTGTACCGCAAGAGAGGCGTTCGGGCAGAGAGATACGGGCAATCGGGCCGGCCGCGGGATTTGCGGCGTCCAGAATGAGGCACTCCGAGCGGTCACGACCAACGTCGGTCGTAAAGGTTATCAGGTAGCCATCGTCCTCGGACTGCCCACCACTACGGGGTGCCATCGCCGTCTCGCTGGCAAATACCCCCTCGGGCAGTTGGTAGACCTCTTCGGTACCCGACTCGAGATCATGCTTCACTACACCCTCCAACCCGAACCAGCCCTCTACCGGGAGCGCATTGTAGGAGTAACGGTAGCGCCGGCCCCGGTAGCGATCGTTAATCATGCCGAACTCCATGGTGCGCTCACTTAGCTGCTCCTCGTGGGTTTCACCCGTGGTGAGGTTGAACCTCCAGCGGTGGAGCCGGGTGCGCATGGTGTGGGTGTCCAGGAATCGGAACAGGTTTTTCTCAAAGCCGATACCGCGGAGAGGCTTTGGAGCGGGGTTTTCCTGGAAAAAGCCGTCGAGAACAATACTGTCGCCGTCTTCAAAGGCGTTGATCCAGTGCAATACGTAAGTGGGTGCGGCTTCGAACCAGCGGATCTCTTCCGTAGCACCCTTGCGAGGGATGATGCCGAAGCGCGTCGGGAGTTCCGGAAAGAAACGCGGAAGATAATAGCCGGCGGCCATCGCCTCGGGCTCCCAGAACATAGGGCAGTCGTTGACGATCGCGTAGTTTTCGGTGAACGCCATGTCGTGGGGCAGGCGTGGGCCGGGCAGTGGTACGTCGATGTAGTGGGCCAGTGCGCCTTCGGCCGAGATTACGCCGTAGTGCATGTAGGGTGCTGCGGTAGAGTAGTTGAAAAACAGCATCTCGCCGACGTTCTCATCAACCTTGGGGTGGGCTGAGACGCCCTCGGCCGGGAAACGCCCCCCGAACTCTTCCTTGCCCAGAGGCTCAAGCGTTCTGGGGTCGTGCCGGTAGAGGTCACCGCACAACCAGAAGCTACTCAGAGCCACGCCCCGATGGATAACGACATCCGTACTCGATGCGTCCTTCATGGCGGGTTTGGCACCCCAGCCATCGGCCCGCTTGGCCAGCGAAGGCGGCTCCACGGCTCCTGCCCACAGTGCTTCGCCGGCCGTCCGTTCGGCGAGAAACCCGTCGGTTGGCACAAAGCGGTTGCGGTAGCGGGCCTCACCGGCCTCAAACGAGATGGAGTGAAGCATGCCGTCGCCGTCGAAGGGGTGATAGAACTCGACAGCCGGCAGCAGCGGGTTTTCGGTATTGCGGACGTACACCCCGCCGAGGTCTTTCGGGATTTCCCCCTCGACATCGAGATCCCAGGCATCGTACTCGACCGATTGCGGCCGCCAGGGGCCGGTTCGGTAAGGGTGGACGTCGTCGGCTGGCAGCCCGGAACTGAACCGTTCGTGAACCTGTACCTTCATACCCTATGCTCCTCAATCATCTCTTTGTTCGACGATGAAGCTGACCGTGGTGGCGGTGCTGCCGCCGATGTTCAGTGTCGCCGCACGCCGTGCGCCGTCGACCTGATAGTCCTCTGCACGTTGGCTCACCTGCTTCGAAGCATCAACGAGCATGCGGATACCGGTTGCGCCCACCGGATGGCCGCCACCGATCAGCCCTCCACTGGGGTTGACGGGAATACGCCCACCGCGTTCCAACTCTCCGCTCTCGATCGCCTTCCAACTCTGGCCGGGAGCCGTGATCCCGAAGTGGTCGATGGCCATATACTCCGAAGGAGTCATGCAATCGTGGGTCTCGATGAGATCGAGATCGTCCACACCACCGATCCCAGCGCGACCAAACGCGTCCTGGATTGCCTGGTGTACGTGCGGCATGACGTAACTGTCATCTCGACTTCGCTTGAGCTTCTCGTCCAGGGCAAGACCGACGGTACGGTGCCCCCAACCTGCGATCACCGCCGATGGAGCGGCCCCGCGATTGGCGGCCAGCCAGCGGTCGGAGACGAGAACGAGCCCTGCGCCACCATCGGTGATCTGACAGCAATCGTTGCGCCTGAGGCGACCCGCGATGACGGGATTGGCGTGGTCGTCGTCAGCAAAACTGGCGTCCTCCAGAGTCCACGAGCGGGTCTGGGCGTTGGGATTGGCCTTGGCGTTGCCGAGGTTGAGTTGGCCGAGGGCCCTTAAGTGGCAATCGTCCAGACCGAAGCGACGGTCGTATTCATCGGCCAGTCGGTCGAACATGCGGGGCCAGATCGGGCCCGGCACGTCCGTTTCCCGACCCACCCAGGCGGCAGCGGTCTGTAGTTGTGCAGCCTCCGGACCGGGCAGGGTCTTCTCTTGTTCCACCCCGACTACCAGTATGCAGTCGTAGCGACCGGCCTCGATCTCGGCCATGGCCGCCAGCACGGCGATAGAGCCCGAAGCGCAAGCCGCTTCGTGACGCATCGCCGGCACTCCCCATAGCTCTGGAACCACCGTTGCCGGCATCGCGCCCAGATGACCCTGTCCGGTGTAGAGCTGTCCGAAGGCATTGCCGACGTGGATGCTCTCAATCTGCTCGGGGCCGACCCCTGCCCCGGCCAGGGTGCCCTCAACGACCTCACCTACGAGGTCGCTGATGTCGCGTCCTTCCCTGACAAGGTTGCGGGCAAAGTCGGACTGGTAACCGCCGAGGATCGAGGTCTCCATCATCTCTTGAGCTTACTACGGGATTTGGGTTGGAGAAAGAAAAGTGGTGGAGCCGAGGAGGATCGAACTCCCGACCTCTTGACTGCCAGTCAAGCGCTCTCCCAGCTGAGCTACGGCCCCACTCAAACGTACTGAGGGAGCGGTAATGTAGACCGTTCGTTGCAGGCGCACAAACCCACAATTACTATCCCCCCCTGTGTCTACTCTCCTGCTTATCCGCCACGGCCAGTCCCAGTGGAACCTTGAAAACCGCTTTACGGGTTGGGTAGACGTACCCTTGACCGACCAGGGACGAGCCGAGGCCAAAGAGGCCGGACGCACAATCGCCGGCGAGAAAATCGAGCTTTCAAAAGCCTACACCTCGGTACTGGTGCGCGCCCAGGAAACCCTCACCATCATCCTCGACTGCCTGGGGCTGGCCGATCTACCAGTGGTAAAAGACCAGGCCTTAAACGAACGACACTACGGAGACCTGCAGGGCCTTAACAAGGCCGAGACCGCCGAGAAGTACGGTGAGCGCCAGGTGCACATCTGGCGGCGCAGCTACGACGTAAATCCCCCCGGTGGTGAATCATTAAAAGACACGGCCGCACGCACACTGCCGTTTTTTACGCAGCACATCGTCGCCGACCTCGACCGTGGCGAAAACATCATCGTGGCTGCCCACGGCAACAGTCTGCGCTCTATAGTGATGCACCTGGACAAACTCTCCCGTGATGAGGTGTTGCAACTGAACATCAGTACCGGCGTGCCCATCCTCTACCAGTTGGGCCCTGGGGGCACGGTCACCTCCAAACAAATCCTCGCGTGAAGGGCGGCGGCTGGGCAGTCAAATCCGCGATCGGCCTGGCCATCGGCGCCCTGTGCCTCTACCTGGCCGCGAGTCAGGTGGAGACGGAAGAGTTGGGCCGGGCTTTTGCCACGTTTAATCCACTGTGGCTCATTCCCGCCGTCGCCATCAGCCTGGCCATACAACTCATGCGAGCCTGGCGTTGGCAGCTTGAGTTGAGACCCCTGGCCCGCCTGAGTTTCGGCATGGTCTGGCTGGTGGTGGCCACCGCCTACATGTTTATAAACCTCTTGCCCTTCCGCCTGGGAGAGCCCACACGTCCGTTGTTGATGTCGTGGAAGAGCGGCCTCGAGGTGCCCGCCATCGTGGCCAACTGGGCGCTCGAGAAAACCATGGACCTGGCCGCCCTGGTCTTCTTCGTCCACCTCACCCTGCTGCTGGCCGACCTGCCCCAGTGGGCGGCCCGCGCCTCGGTGGTCAGTCTGGCGGCGTTCTCGACCATGGCGCTTGTGGTGGTGGGTTTCTGGCGGGGCGGAGAGGCATTCTTCAGCAAAACTCTGGGTCGGCTATTGCCGCCGGCGGCCAACCACCGCGTGCTCACGGTCCTGCGCTCGGCCAGAAGTGGTCTGGCCATTATCCCCCAACCCCGCCTGCTGGCCATGGTCTTCGCCCAGACCCTGGTCCTGTGGGCGTTGCCCATTCTGTCCAGTTACGTGCTGATACTCGGTTTCGGCCTGGACCTGCCCGTGGTGGCCGCCCTGGCCGTTTTCGTGGCGGTGGGCGCCGGCACGGCTCTTCCCAACCCACCGGCAATGATCGGTGTCTTTCAGATAGCCGCAGTGGTGGCCCTGGGACTGTTCGGGGTACCCAAACCGGTAGCCCTGGCCTACGGCATTGTTCTAAATGCCGTACAATTCATAACCCTGGTGGCCCAGGGGCTCGTCGCTCTGGCCTTTGTCGGTGTGGGCCCGGGCCGTCTTACCCGGACGACGAGTGTCCTGGGGTCCATAGATCCATCCATCCATAGATAGATGCATCCATCAGTGACAGTGCTGGCGTACTGGAGAGGTTCCCTGCATAGAACCTTGAAAAACATTTATTTGTGAGTGGCGATGAGGGGAGGGATTTGACTTGTTTTCAGTGTCATTGGGAGCGTGCTCGACCCCAACTGCATCAGATGCTAGTCAGTAGC
>JAYGCL010000073.1:0-13408 GCA_046583365.1 Deltaproteobacteria bacterium | reverse complement strand
CGCTGTCTCGTCCCAAAGGTCGTCCATGAGTGTCTCCAGGCGGTCGCGGTAGGCCTCGGCCATGGCCGGTATCTCGTAGAGTCGACGGGCAACTATTCCGTAAGCCCAGTAAAGGGGCGAAGGGAAGGCCTCGCGCTGGTCGTCTCTGAAAATGAGATTGAGTAGGTGCCCGCCGGCGAAGGTGGCATCCGTCCCCCACGGTATGAACCGGAACCTCCCGTCGCTGGGGTCACGATAGATGTAATGGTTGTTCTTATCCCCCGAGTACCCGTCCCAATGGCCGACCAGGCCCTCCATGGCCCAGAAGGTCAGGAAGTCGTCCAGGTCGATCAGCTCGTCGAGGTCACCGAGTATGCTGTCGTCGAACACGGTCGATTCGGTAGTACCGGGTGGCCACACGACATCGTGTACCGCCCATATGTCGCTGGTGTCGTTGGAGCCCCGGTTGTTCTTCAACTCGTAGCGTAGCACCCAATCTCTCTCGAAATCGGCCAGCTGAGCCTCGTAAAGATTACCGTCGGAATCTCCGAAGACGCGTTCGAGGAATGGATCCTTTATGGATTCGACGTGGCTATAAATTCCGAGATCGACGACGCCGTTCTCGTGGATGATGCGCACGTGCGCGTGGTTGCAACGTGGTGTCGGCACCCCGGCCTCGCGGAAGAGCTTGTAGGCCAGGCAGGTCCTCACCAGCGAGTTGTCTTGTGGGTGACCGTTGAGGGTGAGACGGTCTAGTCCGAACAGGTCGATGTTCTCCTGGTACTCCGAAAACTTCACCTTGAGCGAGGGCCGGTCGGGGTCTGTCGTAGAACCGTAGAAGCCCTTCTTGCGAACACCCACGTTGGCCACCGTCACGCCCCCCGCCACTACGTCGGCCTGGTACCAGGGAAATAGCGTTGGCGCGGGCCGGACCGGACACGTGGCCGGGAACAGTTCACCGATGTTAGGTTGTACCAGACGAAGCGCGTTCCAGTCGGCCTCGCTCATGTAGATCTCGACCTCAAATAGTTCGTCGGGATTGAAGGCGTCGGCTTGCTCACACCCGCCCGCCGGTAGCCCCGGTCCGGGCACGGCACCCTGGTCGGCATCGCAGGCATCGCCGGTGCCATCGGTGTCGCTGTCGTGTTGGCCGATGTTGAATGCTTCGGGGCAGTTGTCCCGACAGGTGGCGATACCGTCCAGGTCGCCGTCGCCTATGCCGAGTCCCGTTCTCAGGGCCGTGAAGTCCTGGGTGAGGGCGCCCGCGCCGTAAATGTTGGGGCTCCCGAAGGTGCTCGAGCTGCCGTCGTTGTAGTAGTAGGAATCGGCAGTGATGGCTGCCAACGGGTCGGCCTCAAGCTTGGCCACCTCACGGTCGTTGACACCGCTGGGTGCGCCCGGTCCCTCTCCGTTGGGTCCGAACATCAACTGGTCGCCGGCATCACTAATCTCAAAGTAGGTGTCGTTGTTGGACACAGAGAAAGGGAGCGCGCTTATAAAGGTTCCCGAACCATCTGCCCCCGCGCGCAGATTTATTGTCCAGTCGTCGGCGGCCGGGTTGTAGCCGACATCCTCGGCTACGTCCTCGGCTATCGTGATGATCGTCCCGGCACTCAGGTTCGACAACAGCGCGTGGTCGGAGAAGATGAGCAAGGATTCCAGGGTTGCGTCGGCATCGGTGACCCGGATCTGCCAGCCACGGATGTCCAGAGGGTGGGCTACGACGACCAGCTCGAACCAATTGCCACCGTTGCTGGCCACACGCCCGAAGAAGGTGTCAGCGGTCTGGCCGCCGTTCTCGTCCAGTTCTGCCGTGCCGCCATTGAGGAAGCCGTCGGGAACCACCGCATTGTACTCGTTAATGATCAACGGCGCCGCCGAGGCTGGAGTGGCCGACAGCAGGCAAAAGAAGGCAAGAGCACTGTATATGAAGGTTTTTAAGTACACGGATAGACCACGGGTGGGAGCCCCCTCGTACCAGTATGGACACGCGGACAGCCTTCGAACAAGCAGGGCTTATAGGGGCCCGGTCGGCTTGCTTAGAGGCCCTCGAAGCCGTAGAAGGAGGACCATGAGTTACTCAAAGTTTTTCGTCGCGTTCGTGTTGGCGGTTTTGCTGGGTCTGGCACCGGCTGTTTCTCATGCCGCGGGCGAAGGGGAAGAGGTAAGTGTCAAGGGCTTGCACTTTACGATCATGGGCGGTGAAACCGACTGGGAGTCGCCCCAGAGCGACCAGGGCAGTACGCGGGTAACCGCCTGGGTCCGTTTTAACGAACACGTGGGCATTGAGGGTGGCTATGCCGACTACGGCAATAATCTTGACGGCCTCCACCTGGCCCTGACTCCGACCTACGTGTTGCCCGGCGGGGTGACCTTGTTGGGCACTTTCGGTTGGGCCTTGGGCGAAGACAACGCCATGCTCTACGGCGGCGGTTTCCTCTACGACCTTTCCCACCATGTAAGCCTGAGGGCCGAATGGAACCGTCTGGAAGACACGGGCGACGCTTTCCTCATCGGTTTGAGTTGGCACTTCAAGGCTTTCGTCGACGAGGTGTCCTAGTCGCGAGCCCCCGCCCAGGTGTGGTAGCTGCGACCGGCCAGGTCGTACTCAAGGATTCGGTGGTTGTTGGTATCAACCACCAGTACCCGCTTGTCTCCATCGCCGGCCACGGCGGCCGGCTCTGCCAGGGGTATGCAGGTGGGGTCGTGGCAGACAAAGCTCCCGTCGTCCAGGTCGTCGACCCGTCCGGCCTCCAGGTCCACTATTCTAAGCGCTCCGTTGTAGCTGTCGGCCACCAGCAGGCGGCCGCCGAGTACGGTCACCCCGAGGGGGTGCTGGAGACTGGCCTCCTGGAAAGGTCCGTTCGTGTGGCCGAAGTCGAACAGCCCGCTGCCTATGAGGGTGGTGACACGGGGGTGCTCGCCCATTTCCAACACGCGTAAGGCCGAAGTCTCGCTGTCTACGAAGTAGAGGCCGGCCGGGGTCAGCTGCAGGCCGCTTGGTTGGGCCAGTTGGGCCCCCTCGGCGGGGCCATCGACGATGTCTTCGGCACTGGAGCCGGCAAGGGCCGAGACGGTTAACGTATCGAGGTCCAGGCAGCCGAGTTGGTGGCTGCCGGCATTGGCGAAGTAGAGGCTGTTGGTCTGAAACTCCAGGTCCCAGGGCGAGGCCAGGGCGGTTTGCAGGGCATCTGTCCCTCTGCCCAGCAAAGGGCCTCGCTGCCCGGTGCCGGCCACGGTTACAACCGTTTGAGCGGCCGGGTCAATACAGCGGATGGCGTGGTTCTGGGTGTCGGCCACATAGACCTTGCCGGCGCCGGCCACCAGTCCCTGGGGATTGTTGAAGAGGGCCTCGTCGGTATGGCCATCTCTGAAACCACGGCCGCCCTGTCCAAAACGGGTCAGCTCACAGCCGTCATCGTCGAGCAGAACTATCTGGTTGTGGCCGCCGTCGGCCAGTACCCAGGTTTTCTCAACGCCATCGTAGGCCGGGCCGGGACGTAGCTTGCCCGGGAACAGGAAGGCGCCGCCGGCCTCGTCGTCGCGGTCAAACTCCAGGGCTCCCGGCACCAGGGTGTTTTCCCCGCGGCCTCTCTCCACCAACTCGCCTACGGCGCCCAGCAGTCCTTCGGGGCTGGGCTCTCCGCTGTGGTGGCCGACGATTTCTCCGCCCGGGCTTATGAAGACCAGGGTAGGCCAGGCCCTTACCCCGTAGCTGCGCCAGATGCCCATGTCGGGGTCGTTTACCACCGGGTGCTCTATGCCGTAGCGGGCAATAGCCTTGGCCAGGTTGGCGGGGTCTCGTTCGGCCGAGAATTTAGGCGAGTGGACGCCGATGACGGTTACACTGGAAGCAAATTCTTTTTCCACCAGCGCCAGCATGGGCAGGATGTGCATGCAGTTGATGCAGCAGAAAGTCCAGAAATCCAGAATCACGACACGTCCGCGCAGGTCTTCCAGCGACAAGGGAGAGGCGGTGTTGAACCACCGAAGGCCGGGGTGGTTGATGTCGGGGGCTTTCATGACGGCACTCAACCCTATACGTTTGAGTCGTCCAGGGAAGACCGATGCCCGATTTCAAAGACAAGAGAGCGTTTGTAAGCGGTGGAGGCACGGGCATAGGCTTGGCTTGTGCCCGTGCCATCATAGAGGGCGGGGGACGGGCGATGATAGCCGGTCGCCGTGAGGATGTGCTTGAGGAGGCCGCCGCCGATCTTGGCGCGGGCGCTTCGTGGGTGGGCTGCGACGTGACCAGCGACGATTCGGTGGACGCTGCGCTTGCCGCGGCCGTCGATAGTTTTGGCGGTCTCGACCTTGCCGTTAACGCCGCCGGAACGGGGTCGGCCGGCAGCATGACGAACCTCACGAGCATGGAGTTTGCCCTCGTGCTTGAGACCAATCTGACCGGGGTGTTCCGTTGTATGCGCGCCGAGGCCCGCCACATGAAGAAGTCCGGTGGCGGCAGCATCGTCAATATAAGTTCGATTGCCGGCACTCTTACCCACCGTTGGATGAGTGCCTACTGTGCTTCCAAGGCCGGCGTCAACATGCTGACCCGCTGCGGCGCCGATGAGTTGGGGGAATTCGGCATCCGCGTTAACGCGGTGATGCCGGGGGTCGTAGATACCGAACTGGCCGGCATTCTGGTGGGCAATGAGGCTGCCCGCCAGGAGTACCTCGACCTCATGCCGATCTCGCGGGTGGGCCAGCCCCGCGACGTGGCCTCGATCGTAGCCTTTCTGTTAAGCGAGGATGCTTCCTGGATAAGCGGCCAATGCGTGGGCGTAGACGGTGGCCACACCGTACGCAAGGGCCCCGACCTGGTCGAGGTGTTTCGCCCCCTGCTGCCCCCCGAAACTGAGGATTAGACTTCAGTCGGATGTCCGGCGCAGGAGATGGTGCAGCCAGGTTCGCTCACGGCGGCCTTCCTCGATCACCCATACGGTCTCGCGTTGGCCTGTAAATCCCCGCGCATACATCAGTTCCAAAAAACGTTTTGCGTCCGCCCTCAGGCTTTCGCTGAGCAGGATGGTGCCGCCCTCATCGAGGTGTTGGTCCAGGAATTCGGCCAGTGGCCTGTAGGCTTGGGGTTCGTAAACGATGTCGGCGGCCAGAATGAGGTCGAAGCGACGGTCGAGATGATCACGGCAGAAGTCAACGACCTGGCAATGGTGGTGGCCAATGCCGTTGAGCGCGGCGCTGGACTCTGCAAATTCAAGCGCCACGGCGACATTGTCGGCAAAAGTTACTTCGGCCCCACCCAAAGCGGCGGCGATTCCCGACAAACCAAGGCCGCAGCCCAGGTCCAGGACCCGGGCTCCGGGCGGCGGTGGAACCTCGAGCATGCGTGCGGCCAAAGCGCGGGCGCCGATCCAGACCAGAGCCCAGTATGGTGGGTCGGGGGTGTGGCGGGAGTTGAGAAGGCGGTCGCGGTCAACCAGGCTCTCGACGTCATCGACCACGCGCAGGGGGATGGGGCGGTCGGGGTGGCCGGGAATTTCCACCTCCTGCGTGCGCACAGAAAAACCGCCGATGCGCCGAGGTTGTCCGGGGGGCGGAGCTATTTTGCCCCGCCTATTTCAAGGATGGTCTTAAACTCTGCCGCCGCCAGAGGCATCACCGACAGGCGGGCCTGACGCACCAGGGCTATGTTGGCCAGCCCCGGGTGGGCCTTGATTTCGGCCAGGCCGACGGCCCGGGTCAGGGCCAACTCGGGTTCCAGGTCGACCACCAGCCAGCGGCAGTCCTCGGTAGTTGGGTCCTGGTAGGACTCACGCACCACCCGGGCTACCCCCACCACCTCCTTGGCCTTTACGCTGTGGTAGAACAGCACGCGGTCGCCCTTGCTCATGGCGCGCAGGTTGTTGCGGGCCTGGGCATTGCGCACCCCATCCCAGTAGGTGCGGCCATCGCGGACCAGGTCATCCCAGGAGTAGGCCGTGGGTTCGGACTTTACCAGCCAGTATTGCATGGGCGGGAAGCGGTCTTATCGCACGTACGGGGATTCGCCGCCACAGGTGCAAAGGGCCGTTTGAGGTTGTGGTGGCAAACATGGGCCCAGCGTAATACGCTCTGGCCGGTGGCCCAGACGAACGGAAAATCCGACAGCCTTGACCTGGCCATTATCGGCAACTGCCAGTACAGCGCCCTGGTAAACACCCGTGGTAGTGTGGTGTGGGCCTGTTTCCCCCGTTTCGACTCGCCTTCGGTGTTTGGAGCCCTGCTCGACCACACCCGTGGGGGGGACTGGACGATTTGCGGGGCCGGCGAGGGTTGGCAGACCGAGTCCCGCTATCTGGAAAACACCTGCATACTGTCGACCCGCTGGCGTCTGCCGTCCCACGGAGATGAGTTCGAAGTCATAGATTTCGCCCCCCGCTTCTACCAGAACGATCGCTACTACCGGCCCACGTTGTTGGTACGCATCGTAAGGCCGGTGGCCGGCCGTCCCCGCATCAAGGTGACCTGCCAGCCGGTCTTCGACTACGGGCTGCGCCAACCCCGGGTCACACGGGGCTCGAACCACATCACCTATGAAGACACCCAGACCTCAGACCGTTTGCGGCTTACCACCAACGCTTCGGTGACCAACGTAACAGAGGCAATTCCTTTCGAGCTGACCCGCGACCTTTACTTTGGTCTGGCCTGGGACGAACCCTTCGAGGACAGTTTCCACGTTCTTGAGGAGTTTCTCGACCGTACCAATAATTACTGGCGGGGGTGGTGCAAGAACACCCGTGTACCGGTGAACTATCAGGACGCCGTTCTGCGTGCCTCGATGACGCTCAAGCTCCACACCTTCCAGGACACCGGTGCGGTGATCGCCGCCACCACCACGAGTATTCCCGAGGCCGACGGCACCGGGCGTACCTGGGATTACCGCTACTGTTGGGTCCGCGATGCGGCCTTCGTCGTCCGTTCCCAGCTGCGCATGGGGCACAGCGAGGACGCCGAAAGGTTTTGTGAGTATCTGCGCAACCTGTTGTCACCGGGGGGCGACGGCAACGGTGCGTTGCAACCGGTCTATCGCATCGACGGCCGCCGCGACTTAAGTGAACGGATTCTTGACCACCTTGAGGGCTACCGCGGCAACGGCCCCGTGCGCGTTGGCAACGAGGCCTACACCCACGAACAAAACGACGTCTACGGTGAGGTGGTACTCGCCCTGGCCCCCCTGTTCTACGATGCCCGCCTGCTGGGGTCCGAACTGGCGCCGGTCTACGAGGCCGTAGAGCGTCTGGTCGGCACCGCGGTGGAGACTTTCTCCCGTCCCGATGCGGGCATCTGGGAGTACCGGGGACGCACGGCCCACCATGTTTTTTCCAAGTTCATGGCCTGGGTGGCAGTGGACCGGGCCTGTAAGATCGCCGCTCGTACCGGCCACAACGAACAAGCCGAGGCCTGGCGCAAGGAGGCCGACGGTATGAAGAAAGAGGTGCTGGCTAAGGGCTACTCCGAGGCCGCCGGCTCTTTTACCGGCGCCTATGGCGACAACCACCTGGATGCCTCGCTGTTGCTCATGCCCATACTCGGGTTCCTTCCCATGGATGACCCCCGTATTATCTCGACCATAGGTGCCATGCATCGCGAGCTGGTCGAGGGCGGCTATGTGTTCCGTTACCGCAACGAGGATGGACTTGGCCAACAGAAGTCCGCCTTTACCATTTGTTCTGCCTGGATGGTCGAGTCCTTGTGGATGGCCGGCCGCAAAGAAGAGGCGATAGCGATGTTTGAGCGGCTGCTGGCCGCCCGCAACCGTTTCGGCCTGTTGTCCGAGGATATCGACCCTGACACGGGACAACTGTGGGGAAACTTCCCCCAGACCTACTCCATGCTGGGACTTATCAACTGTGCCGTGCGCCTGAGTCCCCGTTGGGATGAGATTTTCTGAAGACGCAAGCCAGGATGGATACCAGCACTCGCACTTTCATTGTCTCCAACCGCCTGCCGGTCAGCACTTCGGTGGTCGGTGGCCGCACGGTTCTGGAGCGTAGCAGTGGTGGCCTGGTATCTGGTCTCGAGGGTGTGCACGACAGTGAGGGCTCGCGTTGGGTAGGGTGTCTGGGGGGCGGCCAGCCGGCTGGCGGCGGCAATGGCTTGAGCGATGCCGATGCCGGCAAGCTCCACGCTCAGGGGTTTCGTATGGTGGAGGTCCCCAAGGGGCTTTACACCCGCTACTACGATGGTTTCAGCAACAGCGCCATCTGGCCTTTGTTCCATTACATGCCCGAGCGTTGTCATTTCTCTTCTTCGGCCTGGGAGTCCTACCAGCGTGTAAACGAATTGTTTGCCGACAAGATTGCCGGTGAACTGGCCCCCGGCGACCGGGTGTGGGTCCACGACTACCAACTCATGCTGTTGCCGGCCCTGCTGCGCGACCGCTGCCGCGATGTGCGTATCGGGTTTTTCCTGCATGTACCCTTTCCATCCACCGAAGTTTTCCGCGTTTTGCCGTGGCGTCGTGAAATACTGGCCGGCCTGCTGGGGGCCGATCTGGTAGGTTTTCATACGCTGGAGTACTTGCGCCACTTCTCCAACTCGGTCTCGCGGGTGATGGGTCTGGAGCCGCAAATGGACAGCCTCCACTACGGACGCCGGACGGTGCGTCTGGGTGCTTTCCCGCTGGGAATAAACGTGGGCGAGTTCCATCGTGCTGCCCACGACAAGGCAGCGCAGGAGCAGTTCGAAAGTCTCACGCAGAGTTACGCCGGCCGTACGGTACTACTCGGGGTGGACCGCCTTGATTACACCAAAGGGATACCGGCCAGGCTCAAAGCCTTTGCCCAGGCCCTGGAGCGCAATCCCGACTGGGTGGGCAAGGTTTCGTTGGTGCAGATCTCGGTGCCTTCGCGGGTCAAGGTTGAGGAATACCAGGAGATAAAGGACGAGGTGGATGGCTTGGTGGGCCACATAAACGGACGTTTCGGGGCCACCGGTTATGTGCCTATCCACTATATCTTCCGCAACCTGGAGCGTGCCGACCTCATGGCTCTTTACCGACGGGCCGATGTTATGGTGGTAACCCCGATCCGTGACGGCTTGAACCTGGTGTGCAAGGAGTACGTGGCGGCCAAGGGCAGCGAACCTGGGGCTCTGGTGCTGAGTGAGTTTGCAGGCTCTGCCGCCGAAATGGGCGAAGCGGTGCTGGTCAACCCGTGGAGCCAGGACAGTATGGTTGAGGGGATCGAAAAGGCCGTGGGTATGTCGGATAAGGACAAGGTCACGATGATGTCGAGCCTGTGGGAACGGCTCAACCGCTACGACAACAAAGCCTGGAGCCAGGGTTTTCTATCCTCGCTTGCCGCCGTACCAACGCTGAGTGTGGCGGGAGGGCAGGCCGAGGTTGGGGGGCCCGACGACGAGGAACTCAGAGTACGGATAAGCAAGGCCGTGCGTGCTTTCTTCTTCCTCGACTATGATGGCACCCTGGTGCCGGTTGCCGATAAGCCCGAGTTGGCCCTTCCCACCGAGCCCGTACTCGAGCTTTTGCGCAATATGACCATTATCCCGAACTTCCGTGTCTGCGTGGTGAGTGGACGCGACCGGGAGTTTCTCGAAACTCACCTGCCACGGGGTGTGAGCTTTGTCGCCGAGCATGGGGCTTGCCTGCGCCGTGCCGGCGACAGTCATGTAACGCCGTTGGTAGAGACCTCCGTGTACAAGGGGCTGCGCGAGACCGTACTTGCCATGATGACGGATTTTGAACGCCGCATTCCGGGATCGAAGATCGAACAGAAGGAGTACGGCGTGGTATGGCACTATCGCATGGCAGACCCTATCTTTGGACCCCAGCAGGCCCTGGTGTTGGCCGACACCCTGGGTGGGCTGCTGGAAAGGACCCCGTTGGGAGTACTGACCTCGAAGAAAGCGGTTGAGGTAAGGCCGGTGGGTGCCAACAAGGGCAACGCCGTTCGTTACATCCTGCGCGAGGAGGGCTTTGACACCCGGGCCGACGTGATCATGACCATCGGTGATGACCGTACAGATGAGGACATGTTTCTAGTTCACCCACGTGAAAACATATCTATCAGTGTGAGCGAAGAGCCGATGGTGGCACACTACGTGATGGAACAACCAGATCTGCTGAGGTTGCTCGAGGGGCTTGCCAGCAGTTCAAAAGGTTGGCAATACCGCCTGTGGGAACGTTCCTAGCCGCGCTGGCGTTGGCTCGAGAGGGGGAGATGTAGAATGGATTGGCTGGAGATTGTGTATTTAGGCAACTCGGCCCGCGCCTGGCTGGCG
This sequence comes from Deltaproteobacteria bacterium, assembly GCA_046583365.1. GTDB lineage: Bacteria > Desulfobacterota > Binatia > UBA1149 > CAYXZP01 > JAYGCL01. The sequence continues at coordinate 3,187 of JAYGCL010000073.1, read as the reverse complement.
GCGGCCCTGGGCGGGGCACTGTGTCTGGTCGCCCTCGAAGTCGTAAAGGGGCAGGCCGTGAAGCGTCTGTCGCTACTGGCCCGCCGCACCGAGAGCGGTGTGGATGATGTACTGGTTGCCATGCTCGGGGCCACCCGTCTGGTGGCCATCATTGCGGTGTCGGTCTATGTGGCCACCCTGCTGGTCGAGCTTCCCACCCCCGCCCAACGCCTGGTGGGGATGGCCCTTACTCTCATCCTTACCTTTCAGGTCGCGGTGTGGGGAAACGTGCTTATTTCCACCTGGCTGGCCCGTCGCTTCGGCCCCCCCGCGACCGCGGGAGACCAATCGGGTGAGGATTCCGGGGCCATGGATACGGTGGTGGGAACCGGCTACGGCGCCCTCGGTTTCCTGGCCCGCCTTGCCCTGTGGTCGGTGCTTCTGCTCATGGCCCTGGACAACCTCGGCATCGAGGTGCGCACCCTGGTAGCCGGCCTGGGGGTGGGGGGCATTGCCATTGCCCTGGCCGTCCAGAGCATTCTGGGCGACGTGTTCTGTTCGCTGTCGATAATCCTGGACAAGCCCTTTGAGATCGGTGACTTCATTATAGTCGGCGAACAACGCGGCACGGTTGAGCACATAGGCATCAAAACCACCCGTCTGCTGAGCTTGAGGGGAGAACAGATAGTCTTTGCCAATTCCGACCTGGTAAACAGCCGTATCCAGAACTTCAAACGCATGGACGAGCGGCGCATACTGACCAGCTTTGGTGTCACCTACCAGACCACCTCGGACAAACTCGAGTCCATACCGGGCCTGGTAACGGGGGTGTTGGAGAGGGTGGATATGGCCCGTCTCGATAGGATTCACTTCCAGTCTTACGGGGATTCGTCCCTGGTTTTTGAGCTGGTCTACTACGTTGGCAGTTCGGACTATGCCGACTACATGAACGTGCAGCAGGAAATCAACCTGGAACTCTTCCGTACCTTTGAGAGGGAAAAGATAGAGTTCGCCTATCCCACCCAGACCCTTTACCTGCGCCAAAGCACATGATTTGATTCGCTTACGGGGCGTTAGCTCAGGTGGTAGAGCAGCTGCCTTTTAAGCAGCGGGTCACTGGTTCAAGTCCAGTACGCCTCACTTATTTCCACGCCGTGCTCAGGCCTTGGCGATGACGCTGTCGGCATAACGCATCAGCGCCGTGGTTTTCTCCTCCAGGGTCTCGTCGTCCTGGTCGATGACGTAGGAGTTTCTGAAGCCCACGATCACGTCCGTGACCCCCACATCCTCCAGACGGCGAACGCCGTCGTCGCTGTAGGCGTGGTGTGAGATGACGTGGATTTCAAAGGGGTCGTTCTCACGCCCGTACTCTCGTCTCAGCTCGCCCAGGCGTTTGATCATGGTCTTGAGTTCTGTCGGGTCGCCGCCGGCGTGCATCCAACCGTCGCCGAGCCGGGCCGCTCGTTTGAGCGCCGCCTCGGAGTGTCCACCGACGAGAATCGGAATCGGCTGTGAAGGGACGGGGCAGATTTTGATGCTCTCAAGGTCGTAGAAATCTCCGCTGTAAGAAAAATAGCCACCCGTACAAAGCCCCCGGATGATTTCTATCATTTCGTTCATGCGCCGGCCCCGGCCTTTCCAGGGCTGGTCGCAGATACGGAAATCGTCGGGCCAGGGACTCAGCCCCACACCGAACCCGAAGCGGTTGGACGTAAGGACGGCCACCGAGCTGACCTGCTTGGCCACCAGTACCGGGTGGCGGACGGGCAGCTTTACGACGAAGGTGGTAAAACGCAGCTTCTCGGTTACCGCCCCCAGGGCCGGAATTAACGAAAAGGGCTCTATGAAGGGCTTGTCTTCGAGGAACTCACGGTTGCCGTCGGGCGTGTAGGGGTACTTGCTGTCGGATACTTCGGGGTAGCAGATGCTGTCGGGCACACCGAAGCTGTTCCAGCCCGCATCTTCGGCCGCCCTGGCCAGGGGCAGGTAGTAGGCGGGGTCACACATGGACTCTATGTAGGTGAAACGCACCGCTCTCTACTCGACCGTTAAGTTGCTCATGCTCCAGAAGCCGCGCAGGGCCAGAAGTTTGCCTTCCTCGTTGACCTTGTAAGTGAAGATGCCGTCGACCTTCATGACTGCGCCGTTGGGGAGTTTTGTGGTTATGGTGCCGAGGTGGCCGGCCTCCAGGCCGGCGCCGAAGGAACTCGTCATCTCTATGGTTATGGTATTGGGGCCGATGTTGGTGTCCCAGAAGGCAGCGATGGCCTCTTTGCCCCGGTGTCCCTTGCCCTCGGGGTCCAGCGGGGATCTGCCGATGGGGTCTTCTATTACGGCATCGTCGGCAAACAGGTCGAGCCACTCCTGCTTTGCGCTCTTCTCGACCGCGCTCCAGGAGCGGTGGGAGGCGGCCAGGGCCGGGAATTCTTCACTCATGTGTAATCTCTCCTTGGTGGTATGTGCCCGCGAGATAATACCGAAGGGGAACACGATGCAAGGTGTTGAAAACCCCACTGCCTACGGCTAAATCTTGCCTGTAGTTTTGCCTGCCGTCCCTGTCGTCTAGCTTGGCCCAGGACTCCGGCCTTTCACGCCGGCAACACGGGTTCAAATCCCGTCGGGGACACCACACTTACAGCGATCTGGTTCCAATATTGGGACACTTTTTAGCGGCTGGGGCCAATTTAGACCCTGGGGGCCTGGGCTTCCCTGGGGTAGCCGGGCCGGACATGGACGTAACCGCGGGTAATGGCCATCGAGGAGTGCCCTGGCAGGTTCACAAAAGCCTCCAGCGATCCGTGTTTCTCTATGACTACGGTTGCGGGCCCGGATTGTATCGGATCTTCGGTGTCACCCCTGACATCGGACGGCGACCGTTATTCGCCAGCGCGTCTGGTCTCCCAGACGCCGAGCGCGATCACGGCCCAGAATACAATCTGTATCTCACGGAGTATGAGGACGTGTTGGGCCAGGCAGATCGTCATGAGTGCAAGGACGCCCAGGCCGGCGGCCGTTAGCCGCCGGCGTCCTGTCGGAGAATGATGCGCCCCCGCACCGAGTGTAAGTCGGCCTAGTTCAAACAGTAGCCACGAGAAGACTCCGAGGCCCAGCAAACCCAACTCGGTAATGATCTTTACGTACTGGCTGTGGGCATCCCACCAAGGGGCGAAGGGTGTATCGGACGTGTGTGCATGAGCCCTCAAGGTGA
>JAYGCL010000066.1:0-6176 GCA_046583365.1 Deltaproteobacteria bacterium | reverse complement strand
CCGGAGTTTTGCGTCTGGCCGCCCAACTCGAAGAGGCCATGCCGTGGCGGGACCGTCGGCCTGCGATAGCCTGAGCACGGAACTTTACGCGCCCGTCACGGGCTTGCCCTCGAACCCGGGGTCGGTCAGGATTGCCGTTGCCTCACGCCCCCGTAGCTCAGGTGGATAGAGCACAGGATTCCTAATCCTGGGGTCGCAAGTTCGAGTCTTGCCGGGGGCACCAGGCTGCCTGAACTGAAACGATGAGGACTCATGACTGGACAGGGTTTGCCGCGCTCGGTGCGGGCATGCTGTCCCTTGCCGAGGTCTACCGCGGTAACGGACGGTGGGCGCTGGGGTGCTTCCTTGTGTTCGTCGTGTTGGGAGTGGTCACTCGATATCTGGCCCTTCGGTATCCGGCTCCGATGTCTCATCTGTTGCGGTGGAGCCTTATGGTTCCGAGGGGCAATCAGTCGCCCAAACACCTTTGTCGAATTTTGGAGCCGCAAGATGGAGAACGGATACTCGAAATCGGCCCAGGCATAGGCATCCACACCGTACCGGTAGCGCAGGCCTTGGCTCCAAGTGGGACACTCGATGTCATCGATCTCCAGCAAAAGATGCTCGATGACGTTATGCGGCGTGCCAATGGGGTGGGGGTCACCAATATCACTGCCAAGATCGGAGACGCACAGGAGCTTCCTTATCCCGACGATGCTTTTGATGGAGCTTATCTATTGGGCGTATTGGGTGAGATCCCCGACGGGCCAGCCGCTCTAAGGGAGTTGCGGAGGGTTGTGAAACCGACCGGGCGTCTTGTCATAGGCGAGGTCTTTTTCGATCCCGACTGGATCAGGTCCGGGCCGCTAACTGCGCTGACAGAGCAGGCCTCTTTCGTGTTCGAACGGAAGTCGGGTGGGGCTCTGTCATACCTGGCCAGGTTTCGCCCCGCTCCTTGATGTAGTCTCAGGCCGGTGTAGTCGGTCCGGGGCTGAAACGAACCGGCATGCGCTTGATGCCGTGTATGAACCAGGACTTCAGCATCTCGGCCTCACCGGTGATTTCAATGTCCGGGAGGTGCTCGAACAGTTCCGCGAATATCGTCTTGATTTCACGCCGCGCAAGATTGGCGCCCAGGCAGAAATGTGGCCCCGGTCCGCCAAAACCGACGTGTTCGTTGGGGGTTCGCGTCACCTTGAAGCTGTAAGGTTCTTCGAATACTTCCTCATCGCGGTTGGCGGAGTTGTACCACAGGACAACCTTTTCCCCGGCTCTTATTGTCTGGCCACCAATCACTGTATCGGCAAGTACGGTTCGGCGGAAATGGATCACCGGCGAGGCCCAGCGCACGATCTCTTCCACCGCGGTGGGAGCCACCCCCTCGAAATCACGGGCCCATAGTTCTTTTTGTTCGGGGTTCTCGAACAATGCCTTGACGCCGTGGCTGATCGCGTTGCGCGTGGTTTCGTTGCCGGCCACGACCAGGAGAATGAAGAACGAGGCCAAGTCCTGGCCGCTGAGGCATTCTCCATCGATCTCGGTATTTACCAGGGCCGAGACCAGGTCGTTGCAGGGGGTCTTGAGGCGCGCGGTCCTCAGGTCGCCCATCAGTGCTGCGAGTTCGGCTCCTGCGGTCAACTGTTCGGTCATTATGTCTGCATTCTCGGCCACGTAGTCGGGGTCACCGGCTCCGAGGATGAGATTGGAGCGATCGAAGACGAAGGCATACTGACTACGCGGTATTCCCATCATGTCGCAGATAATTTTGAGCGGGAAAGGCGCAGCGATGTCGGCCACGAAGTCGCACTCGCCCTTTTCCACTACTGCGTTGATGACCTCGCGGGCCGCTGTGGCTACGTCGTCGTCTATCTTTTTGAGCATCCCGGGCGTGAAGCTCGCTGATACGATGCGGCGTTGTTTGGCGTGACGAGGATCGTCCATGTTGATCATGCCACCGAAGAACTCGGTGTATTCGCTGGGGAGGTCGATAATCTGTGTCCCGCCGTACTGGGAATCCGAGCTGAACAGTCCCGGACTACGGCTGGCTGTGAGAACGTCGGCGTGGCGGGTAAGGGCCCAGTAGCCCGGTCCCCTCTCGAGACCGATCAGTGCGGTCAAGTCAGGCTCTTCAAAGAACGCGACCGGCCGCTGTTTGCGCAAGGCGGCGAAGGCTCCCTCGCGCTCTTCGGTCGGCCGGGTCCAGAACGGCTGGTCGGAAAGGTCGATCTCATCGACGTCAAGAACAGGTGTGATCTCCATGCTTTTCCCCTCGGACATGATCCTTGGGTGATTTGGCCCAGGGGCCGAGTCCTGTCAAGGTTTACGGCCCGCCGGGCAGGATCCGTTTATCGTCCCAATACTTCGTCGAACTTCCATTTGGCATAGTACGCATCGAGGAAGGTCTCAAGAGCACGCCGCTCAAGAGCGAGCCTCAAGCGCGTGGCCAGGGGTTCATCGCCCACCGGATCGTAGTTGTTGGCGACCTGTCGCCTCACCGCACGGTTGTGAGAGAGACGTGATCTGGTTGTGAAGTCGCCATCGGGCCTGGTCTCGGGCAGGAAGTTTCCGGCCCCGGCCTGGCCACGACAGAGGGTCGCCGATTCGGGACGGCCGACCTTCTTCACCCGCGAGGACATGTAGCGAATGGCTATGCCTATGCGGCGGTCCTCCGTGCGGTTCGGACCCGAGCCGTGGAACAGGCGGATGTGGTGAAGAGATATCTCGCCGGCTCGAAGCTCCATGTTGACGGCATCCTCGTCGTTTATCTCGGCGACCAACACCTGGCCGCGGGTGAGCATGTTGTTCTTGTCAAAGGTGTCACGGTGTTGCGCGTTCTCGCGGACTCGGTGGCTGCCCGGAAGCACGCGTACGCAGCCGGACTCTTGCTTGCTTGCAGTAAGAGCGACCCACGCGGTCACCACCTCGTGAGGCTCCAACCCCCAGTAACCCGAGTCCTGATGCCACGCGACGTAGGCTCCCTGTCCGCCTGCCTTGGACAGCAGGTTGGTGGTCCAGCACAAGATGTCGGGTCCCAGTATGTCTTCGACCGCATCGAGGATCCTGGGATGGTGGACCATCTCATCGGCCCAGCGTGTCACCAGATGGAGCTTGTGTTTGTAGGAAGGACGTATCGCGCCTCGGGCCAGCCGTAAGTACTCCTCCAGGCCTTCGCGGTAGCGGCCTACCTCTTCGGATGAAAGGGCGGGGAGGGGGAAGACGTAACCGTCCTCCTCGTAATGACTTAGATCTGCTTCGCTCAGCGCTTTGGGCATGGGTGCCGGTATTTTGCAGGAGAGGACACCCCGTGGTCAAACGGCAGGGTGGATGCAAGACTCAGTCTGGTTACGCTCGGTGTTTCAGATCTGGAGCGCTCGATTCGGTTTTACGAAAACGTTACGGGCCTGCCGCATCTGCCTTCTCCTCCCACCATCGCTTTCTTCGAGCTGGGCAAGACCTGGTCTGGCTACTTTGCCGACCCCGATGGATTTCTTTGGGAAGTGGCATGGAATCCCCACTTCCCCCACGTCTAGGGCGTGTACCAGATGGGTGAGGTCCAGGCTCTTTCCTGCTGGGTGGGCTGATGCTCGGGCGAGCAGCAATTCTCATAGCCGTCCGGGATCGAGGCAGGGTCGGAGGAGCAGTCCACGCCAGCCTCGAGGCAGAGGTATTGGCTCCAGCGGCAGGAGGGATTCTCCAGCACGCGTGCATAGTAGAAGGACGGTACGTCGGGGTCGAAGTCGGGGTCCTGCCACACCGTACACAGGCTTGAGGCTCCCTGGCCGCGGCGCTGGCAGGTATCCAGGTCTACGCTGGCCTGGTTGGCTCCGCCGGCAACGTCAACGACCCGCTCGTAAGTCTGGCCGTTCTTAAACCAACCCTTTATTATTTGTATGCGCTGTAGCGGTGTGCCGGCAGTAGTGCGGGTGCCGGGGTCCTGCAGCGCCGAGACAATGAAACGGGGGGCCTGGCCTGGTGGGCCGGTGGGGGAGGCCAACTGGCCTCCCATGGCTACGCCACCCGTGTAGCCGCGGGCAACCAGGTCTGGCTGTGAGCATAGGTCCTCAGGGTAATCCCAGCCCGCAAAAAAGCGCACCACCGGCCGCGTGCCACTGGTGGCGTAGGCCTCGCGTCGTTGCATGGCGGTAAACAGTGAGTCGCGGGTATTCTCTTCGGCCCAGATTACAGCCAGGCCGCCGGGACCAAATTCAAGATCGTCGGGCAGCCCCGGGGCAAGGCCCTCGCCGGCCGGCATGCCGGCACCGCCGTGGCCGGGGTGGCCTTTCTCTTCGGTAAGCCCCGCTGCGGCGATATGGGTGTCGGTGCTGCCGATAACACCGAAGCGGAAGCCGTTGGCACCAAGCTCGGCCTCCTGACGTAGTCCTTCCTTCAATGCCCAGCGCATAAAGTTGTTTTCAGTGGGGAGTTGCCGTGGTGCCAGGACGTCTTTGTCTACCAACCACGTGATGTAGGGAGGGAAATCGGAGGCCAGAAATTTGCCCCCGAATCGATCATAAGGGAGTTTTTCAAAGCCGCACAATTCGTCGGCGGCCCAGGAGCCCCGGTTGTCGCATTCGGATGACCCTTTGTGTTGAATCACCTCAAAGAGCGGTTCCCAGCGCGCCCGTTGCCGGGCTTCGTGGGAGTCAACGGCACCTTTGGGCACCGCATCTTCCCAGACGCGGGCGCTTTGAAGCATGAGCCCGCCGCTTAAGTTGGAGTTGTGCGGAATCGTTAAGACGTCACAGCCGGGCAGGCCATCGACGCATTGCTGTTGGAGGTGGTCCCACAGGTCAACAGCCGATGGTGTCTCGATCCAACTGATGGGTACTTTTGGAGTCTTGTCGTTACGAAAGATGACGTTGCGGTGCAGGTTCTTTCCCTGGCCGACCGACGCGGTCCATTCGTAGCCCACAAAGCTGGTGAAACTGCAGGCCGCGCTACGGTCGTAAGCTTCTTCGGCTGCTTTGTGGATATCTTCCCAAACACCGGCTGCAGCGTTGAGGCAGTTGAGCCCTGACTCACCGCAAAATCCCCAACGTTTTTTCTGGACAATCCCCCGGATTGCCATAAGAGAAAATCCCAACTGGTCGTCCCAGCGGTGCAAGATGCAGGCGGGGTGCCAATAACTCCAGGTTCCAGGTGTCCTGCAGATGTGGATCTCGCCCAGGAATTCGGCGTGGTCGGTAACGGCGGCAAAATCCAGAGGCCGTTCCAGTTGGATGTAGCGGCCCGCTTTGTCGTGGCTGTCGTAAGGTTGAATTCCGATCCGTTGGCCCTGGGCAAAGCGATAGGCGTCTTCAGGGCGGTTGCGCGTGTCCTGGGCGCTGGCGTCAAAGGAATAGGCCGTATGTACGTGCAGGTCGCCGAAGAACGGCCGTCTCAGTGGGTCGAAGTCCGTGCAAGCCGCACGCTCTTCCGTGACCTGGTAGGGGCGTTCGGCCTCCAGGGTGGTTGCGGCGGTGGGCCACGGCAGGGCAAGTAGAAATATGACCAGAATAAAAAAGCGCACGAGATCTTCTCTAAGAGTTATAGGACGAGCGTCTTGGCATCAAGGATAGGGCCGGCGTCGGCAAAATAACACTCGATCTAACCCATCAGGGGGGGTGATTTCGCTGGACAAGGGGCTCGTACATTTTGTATAATCAAAGGGAGATGGAGGTCTCCACATGCGTAAAACAGCCAGCCTGATTGTTACCTTTTTGTTCGTCTTGGTGATGGCGGCATCCGTCGTTCACGCTGACCCCTACGGTCCGGTCGTGGTCAGTCTCCCCCCAACAGGCCAAGGGGACATACATCGGTCAGAGACTCCGAACAGAACAATTGCGATTGTCGCGCCCGACTATACGGAGGCCGAATACTTCATGGCCGGGTCCTCTACCGTCTACACCTACAACGACCCCCCGATACGTGGCGAGATCATCCCGCTACAGGTGGATGTGCCCTACAAGACACGAATTGTCGTTCGTACGCCGACCGACCCGGCCGATTTCACCGGTACGCTGGTTATTGAGTGGCTCAACTCCACCGCCAACTTTGACATCGCCTCAGTGTGGGATGCCTCGGCCGAACACTTTACTCGTCAGGGGTGGGCATACGTCGGCGTGACCAACGCTGTCAATATCATCAACTTTCTTACATCGGGATGCCCTCTGCTTGGCATCTCATTGTTCGACGACCAGTGCGGCACCCGCTACGCA
>JAYGCL010000067.1:0-34716 GCA_046583365.1 Deltaproteobacteria bacterium | reverse complement strand
GGTTTTTGAAAAGGGTGAGGTGAGCGGCCTCGTGCATGAGGATGCTCAAGCCGAGTTGGCGGGCCCCTATTACAAACAGGGCAACCACGATGCTCACAATACCCGGCCGGTAGGCGACCAGAGTCATGGCTGCCGCCACCAGAGCCCAGTCAAGCGCCACGGATGCCCAGCTACGCCAGTCGTGCATGACGGTCAGCGAGTCAAGCTCGTCCTGGGAAAGGCATTGCAGCCAGTCCCCCGTCGGGGTCCAATTCGTGGTGACGGCCATCCCCGGATAATGGCCCCTTTGCTGGCCCTCTGGCAAGCTCTCGTCAGTTTTGTTCGAGCATGGCCCTGGCACGGGTGGTGATGGTTTTGTAGTCCATCTTCCCCGCCGGCGACCGGCCCAGGCTTTCCACGCTGAGTATGCGTTTGGGGATTTTGAAGCCGGCCAGCAGGCCGCGTACGTGCTCGCGCAGTTCCTCTTCGTTGGTGCTGTGGCCATCGCTGGGTGTGACCAGGGCGGTCACCGCCTGTCCCCACTTATCATCGGGCAGTCCCACCACGGCAGCGTCTTCTACGCTGGGGTGGCGTTTGAGGGTTTCCTCTATTTCTTCGGGGAAAACTTTCTCGCCGCCGGTGTTGATACAGACCGAGCCGCGGCCGAGCAGAACCAGGGTGCCGTCGGTTTTCACCCTGGCGTAGTCGCCGGGTATCGAGTAGCGCACGCCGTTTATGGTGGGGAAGGTCTGGGCGGTCTTGTCGGGGTCTTTGTAGTAGCCCGACGGGATGTTGCCGGAGCGGGCCACCCGTCCGATCTCATCGCTGCCCGGCTGCACTTCGTGCAAATCGTCGGTAAACACCTTGACGCGGTCGCCTATCTTGAAGCTGCCCAGTTGGACGGTCTCGGCGGCCGTCGACAGTGAAGTCCCAAAACCCGTGGCCTCCGATGACCCCAACGAATCAACGATGATCATGCCGGGGTGGTGTTTGAGCAGCTCCGTTTTGATCTCTGGCGAAAACATTACCCCCGACGAGATAATCATACGCAGGCTCGACAGGTCGTAGGAGGCTTGCTCGAGGGCCTTGAGCATGGGGCGGGCGAAGACGTCACCCACAATAGCCAGAACGTTGACTTCTTTTTCTTCGACCTGTTGCCACAACGAGGTGGCATCAAAGGTCTGGCCTGGCAGGGTTACGATACTGCCACCCGCGAACAGGGCACTGATGGCGGTGAGCAGTCCGGTCCCGTGCATGAGAGGGCAGGCCGGTAGCAGGCGAACTGAGGCCATGCCCGCCTTTACGTTTTCTATATGTTCGGCCATGTCGTCGGGTTTGCCCTGGCCGCTTATCACGTCGCCCCCCCCGCCGAGCGAGAACCAGATGTCCTCCTGCCTCCACATGACACCTTTGGGCATACCGGTGGTGCCGCCGGTGTAAAGCAGCAGGAGGTCGCCGGGGTCACGTTGGTTGGCCAGCCGAGAGTCGTCCCCGGCCACGGCGTCTTCGTAGGGCACCGCCCAGGATGCTGTGGCCGAGTTTGGGTCGTTGAGCTGGATGAAGGTCTTGAGCTTGGGCAGGTTGTCTCTTAAGGCCTCAAGGTTCTCAGCAAAGACGCTCTCGAAGACCACCGCTACCGAATCGGAGTTGTCGAAGATGTAGGCCAACTCTTCGGCGCGGTAGCGGTAGTTGATGTTCACCGGCGCGAGTCTGGCCTTAAAGGCCGCGACCAGTATCTCAAGGTACTCGGGGCGGTTGTATGAGTAGAGAGATATCTTGTCGCCCGGCTTTGCGCCCTGAGCGATAAGGTAACGGGCGAGGGCGTTGCTGCGGCGGTCGAGCTCGGCCCAGCTGAGGGCCCTGTCGCCGTGCAAAAGAGCCGTACGGTCACCGACGGCTCCGCCCACGGCCTCAAAGACGTCTGCCAGATTCCAACCCACGGCCTGTTCTCCTTTTGCCATCTATGCCCGCCTGGTTGCGTGAGCCAGGTTGCTACGGTTATAGACACGGCATGGGTAAAGTCGAGCAGGAGGGTTTTCGTGGGTTTCCCCCCGATCTTTTCGCTTTTCTCGAGGACCTCAAAAACCACAACGAGAGGGATTGGTTCCAAGCCAACAAGGACCGTTACCTGCAAAGCGTGGTGGAGCCTGTTTCCTCTTTCATTCGGGCCGTGGATGGTTCTCTGGCCAAAGTTTCTGATTGTTTTGTGGCCGACTCCCGCCCTCACGGTGGTTCCATGTTTCGCATTTATCGCGACGTACGCTTTTCCCGCGACAAGCGTCCTTACAAAGAGCACACGGCCTGCCAGTTCCGTCACATTGCGGGCAAAAACGCGCACGCTCCGGGGTTCTACGTCCACATTGAACCGGGCCGGGTGTTCTTTGGCGGTGGCATCTGGCATCCGGCCGGCCCCGAACTGCGCCGCCTACGTACGGCCATAGACGAAGACCAGGATGGCTGGAAGAAGGCCACACGCAGTCGCGGCTTCAAAAAGCGTTTCAAAGAAATAGAGGGGGACAGTCTGAAACGCCCGCCCCAGGGGTTTGATGCCGACCACCCGCTGATCGAGGACCTCAAGCGTAAGTCGTTTTTTGCCATGCAGGCGGTCGACGAGAAGGTGGCCCTTGGGCCGGCCTTCCTGGCCGAGGTGGAGAAGGCCTTTGTGGCGCTGTCTCCGTTCATGGCCTTTCTGTGCGCTGCCGTGGACGTGCCCTTCTCGTTGGACGAGTAGGGCAGGCCTGGGCGCGGTTGCCCCCAATGGGGGTCCCTACTAGATTGCCGGGTTCGGTCTGGGCAAAAGGCCACAAGAGTGCATCGCGACGGCCGCCAGCCGCCGACAGATGCCGATGGGAGTATTAATGGCTAAACTACAGGCAACCGAACTACGGCCCGGCATGGTGGTGCTGCTCGATGGCGAGCCCTGCCGGGTGCTGAAGTTCACCCACCGCACACCCGGCAAGGGTAATGCGGTGGTGCAGGCGAAATTGCGCAACGTCCACACCGGCATACAGACGGAAAAGCGTTTTATGTCTACCGAAAACATCGAGCGCATAAGCGTGACCAGCCGTGCCATGGAGTATCTGTACAAGGACGGCGATGGCTATGTGTTCATGGATTTGGAGAACTACGAGCAGATTACCCTGCAGGCCGATGCCATCGAGGACGCGGTACCGTGGCTTGAGGAGAATATGAAGGTTGGTATTCAGTACGTGGGCGATGACCCCAGCGGACTGGAGCTGCCCAAGCTGGTCGAAGTTACGGTTGTCGAAACCGACCCTCCCATGAAGGGAGCCACCGCTTCGGCCTCACCCAAGCCGGCCAGGTTGGCCAACGGGGTGATGTTAAAGGTGCCTCAGTTCGTGGAGTCCGGAGAGTTGATCCGGGTCGACCCTGTCGAGGGGCGTTACGTAGAGAGGGCGCGCTGAATGAAATTATCAGACACCCGTGCAGTTGTTACCGGTGGGGCTTCGGGTCTCGGCCTGGCCACAGTAAAGGCGATTGTCGAGGCCGGGGGCAAGGCCTCTATCCTCGACCGTCCCCGGTCCGACGGCCAGGGGGTGGCTGAAAACCTGGGGGCGGCGGCGGTCTTTACACCCGCCGACGTGACCAGTGAAGAAGATGTAAGTGGCGCTCTGGATCTGGCGGTCGAGGCCTTTGGTTCGATCAACGTCTGCGTCAATTGCGCCGGTGTGGGGTCAGCCATGAAAATCACCGGCAAGGCCGGACCCATGCCCCTGGACATGTTTCGCATGACGCTGGAGGTGAACCTCATTGGCACCTTCAACGTCAGCCGTCTTGCCGCTACCCGTATGCTTGGCAACGACGCCGACGACGGTGGCGAGCGCGGTGTGATCGTGAACACGGCTTCGGTGGCCGCCTTTGACGGGCAGATAGGGCAGGTGGCCTACACAGCCTCTAAAGCCGGGGTGGTCGGGATGACCCTGGTGATCGCCCGCGACCTGGCCCGCGATGGTATCCGTTGTTGTACGATTGCCCCCGGTACTTTTGATACTCCTATGCTTGCCATGCTGCCCGACGAGCAACGCAGCGCCCTGGCGGCCAACATCCCCTTCCCCTCACGGCTCGGGGACCCGGATGACTTTGCCAGCCTGGCCTGCCAGATAATTTCCAATCCCTATATAAACGGTGAAACCATCCGTCTGGACGGCGCCATAAGGATGCCGCCGCGCTAGGAGGTTTGTTATGATTTTACTTGTCCTTGGCCTTACGAGCCTGTGGCTGACCTATAACGTTACGCATCCGCTCAACCGTGGCCCGCTGGCTACCTTTGCGGCTTTTATCGGCGGGTGGATGTGGGGAGAGCTGGCCCTCCACCTGATCGTTATCCAGGCCGTTGTGGTGTTGATGCTGGCCTGGGGCGGTGGACTGGAGGGCATGGCGGGTAAGGCGGGACTCCTGCTCATGGTCGTCTCGTGGGTGATGGCCGCCCGCGACTATCGTGGTTGTGAGAAGTCGGCTGCCGTGGCTGAAGAGGCTCTGACCGTAGGTTTGGGCCAGCAGTACCGTCAGGCGGTTGTGCCGGAGTTTGCCCGGAAATTCGAAGCGGAAATACGTTGGAATGAGATAGCCCGGCCTTTCAAGTTCCGCCTTCCCGAGGTGGAAAAGGTGGCCGACATCTGTTTCAGCCGCGAACGCGGAATAAACATAAAGCTCGACGTCTATCACCATCGCTCCAAACCTTCGGGGGCCCCGGTGCTTTTACAGATACACGGTGGTGGTTGGATCTTCGGCAGTAAAAACGAACAGGCCATGCCGTTGATGAACCTTATGGCTTCGCATGGTTGGGTGTGCGTGAGTGTCGACTACCGCCTGAGTCCCCACGCCACTTTCCCCGAACACCTCATCGATGTGAAAAAGGCGATGGCCTGGATTCGCGAGCACGGTGGCGAGTATGGTGCCGACCCCGATTGTATTGTCGTCACCGGTGGTTCGGCGGGTGGACACCTGGCCGCCATGGTCGCCCTTACAGCCAACGACCCCGAATACCAGCCCGGTTTCGAGGATGTCGATACCTCGGTGCGGGGCTGTATCCCGTTTTACGGGGTCTACGCGTTTACCGACCGTGAGGATGTACCCCGCAGTGCAGGGATGGCCAAACTGTTCGAGACCAAAGTTATGAAGGGGTCGTTGCAAGAGTTGCCGGAAGCATACCACCGGGCATCGCCGGTCGAGCGCATAGACGGGGACATCCCGCCGTTCTTCGTCGTCCACGGCGCTCTCGATTCCCTGGTTCCCGTGAAAGGCGCCCAGCGTTTTGTCGAACTTCTCAAAGAGACTTCGCACTCGCCGGTTTGTTATGCCGAAATTCCCGGTGCCCAGCATGCCTTTGAGATATTTACTTCGCTGAGAAGCCAGCCGGTGGTGGATGCCGCCGAGCGTTTCGCCGCCTGGTGCTACAGTGACTATATGGCCGCCTTAAAGGGCCAGGACCTGGCCTCAGCCGCCGAACCGGGCAGCGTGGAAGTAGCCTAGCAGTACGGCCGCTGTGACCCCGAGCCACCCAGGCCGGGGGGTCTCGGAGGAACTTTGTGAAATTTTACGTATCTATGGCTTTCAGCGATGCCGGTGAGTATCTCGACCTTGCCCGTGCGGTGGAAGCGGCCGGGTGGGATGGCATGGCTATATCCGACCATCTGGTACACCCCGAGACGATTGCTACGCTGTACCCCTACACCGCCGACGGCCAGCGTTTCTGGGACGGCGAGACCCCGTGGCTGGACCCCTGGGTGGCCATAAGCGCCATGGCGGCCGTAACCGAGCGTATAGAGTTTGTCACCTACGTCTATATCCTGCCGCTCCGTCACCCCGTACAGGTAGCCAAGATGGTGGGTACGGCGGCGGCGCTGTCCAACAACAGGGTCAAACTCGGTGCCGGTCTTGGTTGGATGGCCGAAGAGTTTGACAGTGCCGGTCAGAGCTTCAAGGCCCGCGGTTCACGTACCAACGAGAGCATTGAGGTTATACGTCTTCTGCTCGGGGGTGGGATGGTCGAGCACCACGGCAAACACTACGCCTTCGAACGTATGCAGATGAGCCCGGCCCCGTCCAAACCGGTGCCGGTACTGTTGGGGGGGCTCAGCGAGACGGCCCTCAGAAGGGCTGCCAGACTCGGTGATGGTTGGATGTCGGTAATACACGGCATCGATGAGATGCGTGACTATGTTGATACGCTTGCAGGTTACCGCCGCGAGTACGGGCGCGAAGACCTGCCCTTTGAAATCTTCGGTTCCTCCAACGAAGCTTCCGGGTTGGACAGCTACCATCGTCTCGAAGAAGCCGGTGTGACCAGCCTGGTCACCGTGCCCTGGTACCTCTACGGTGATGAGCCGTTCTCGTTTGAACAGAAGGTCGAAGGCCTTAAAAGGTTCGGCGGTGAAGTTATCGAAAAAATGGGCTGACCCGGACAGAAACAACTACGGTTGGTTTAATGCCGGTGTGGCCTCCTGGTACCTGGCCTGGGGCATGCAAGGCGTTCTGTTCTCCTGGTTGATCATCGGTGACCTCGGTCTGGGGGCCGACAAACTCGGCCTGGCCCAGATGTTGGCTACCGTGCCGGCCCTTGTACTGGTTCTGCTCGGCGGTGCCGTCGCCGACCGTCTCGACCGCCGCCGTCTTATTATTGTCTTACATCTGGTCGCCGCCTCCACGGTGGCTGCCCTGGCCATCGGCGTGGGGCAGGGGATGTTGAGCTACCGCCTCATGGTCGTGTTCGCACTGGCCACCGGCACGGTAATGGCCTTTGTGTTGCCGACCCGCGACGCTCTGTTGGCCGACGTGGCCGGTGACAACATGATGAGGGCGGTGGCCGGTATGACCATAACCCAGTGGACATCGATGGGGTTGGGCAACCTCGTTGCCGGCAGTGCCCGCTGGATAGGCAGCGCCAAGGCTCTGGCCGCCGAAGCCCTGTTGATGCTGGTCGGGGTGGCGGCCTATGCCATGTTGTCTGTTAGGTCCGAGAGCCCTGTTTCATCCGTTCCGGCCGAGGCCGGGACGGATGCTGGTGTGGTCAGGGCTTTGAGAGAGATTAGCGAAGGGGTGGCCGAGGTACTTGGTTACGCTCAGTTGCGGCCGGTTTTCGTCCTCGAGGTGGCTGCCGGCCTGCTGTTTATGGGTCCCTTCCTGGTCCTGTTGCCGATGTTGGTAAGGGACGTTTACAACGGGGACATCGGACAGTTGGGTGGGCTGATGATGGCCTTTCCGTCCGGGATCATTGTGGGCTCCATTGCCCTGCTTCGCCGCGGCGGTATACGGCGCAAGGGCCTGGCTTTGCTCGTTGCTGTGGCAGCCGAGGCTCTGGCGTTGTTGGCGGTGGGTTCTGGTTTCGCCTTTTGGGGGTTGTGGGCGGCGGTCGCCGCCTGGGGGTTGGCCGCAGCGTTTACGATTAACGTCAGCCGTACCGTGTTCCAGGAAAATGCCTCGCCCAGTCACCGCGCCCGGGTGCTGTCGGTCTATTCCCTCGGGCTTCTCGGTACCGCTCCGATGGGCAGTCTGCTGGCCGGCTTTCTTGCCGCCCGCATAGGACCTCAGGCGGCCTGTGTGGCTTCGAGTCTGGGGATGCTCACGGTTCTGGGCTTTGCGGTACTCCTCACGCCTCTGTTGCGCATAAGATAGTCCGCGTCGCGGCTTCTTCAGGCCCGTGGTGTAAAGCTGATGGGCACCCGGCTGTAGCCGCGCACGTTGCCCGAGTGCATGCGCTCAAGCCCTCCGGCATCGACCTTGAAATCGGGGATGCGGGCGAGTATTTCTTCCAGCACAACGCGGGACTCGAGCCTGGCCAGAGCGGCGCCCAGGCAGTGGTGGATGCCGAAGCCGAAGGCCACGTGGTCGGAGGCATCGCGACTGACGTCGTAGGTGTCGGGGTCTTGCCAATGCCGCCCGTCGCGGTTTGCCGAGGCCAGCAGCAGGGCCACCTTCTGTCCCCCCTTCATGGTCTGGCCGTGGAGTTGGACGTCGCGGGTCAGGGTGCGCGCCATCATGTGGGTAGAGGTGTCGTAGCGAAGCGTTTCTTCGACCGCGTTGGCGATGAGCGAAGGGTTGGAGATCAGACGCTCGCGTTGCCGGGGGTGGAGGCTCAGTTGGTAGGCCATGTTGCCTATCAGTTTGGTGGTGGTTTCATTGCCCGCGATTATGAGAAGAAAGCAGAATCCGACCAACTCCTCGTGCGACATTTCTCCCTTTTCCCCGGCTTCCACCAGTTGGCTGAGCAGGTCGTCGCCGCGGTCGCTGCTGCGCTTGCGTACGAGTTCATCGAAATAGTTATACAGAACCGCCGCCGCCTGCCGTCCTTTTTCAGGCACGCCTTTGCAGGCATCGTCACGGTGCACCATATCGTCGGCCCACCCCCTTACCTGGTCCTGGTCTTCTTCCGGCACCCTCAGCATGCGTGCGATTACCGACATGGGAAGCTGGGCGCCGAGGTCGGTGATGATGTCTCCCTTGCCCGCCGGGGCGATGCGTTTGAGCATCTCGGTGGCGGTTTTACGCGCGGTGTCTTCGAGTTCGGCAATCCGTCGCGGGGTCAGTGCCCGGCTTATGGTGGCGCGCACCCGGGTGTGGTCGGGTGGGTCCATGCCCAGGACCATGGGCGGCGCTACCCCGTCGATGTCTTCGAGCGTAAAGCCCTTACCCGAGCAATAGGTCTGGTGGTCGATGAGGGCCGGCTTTACATCTTCGTAACGCGACAGAGCCCAGAAGTTGAGTTCGTCGTTGTAGTAGGCCGGTGCCTCGTCGCGCAGACGTTGGTATGTGGGGAAGGGGTCTTCGTGGGATTGATAGGCGAAGGGGTCGTAGTGTACCTGGGGCATGGGTGTTCTCCTGGCTTGCCGGGACCTGGCTACTCTCTGGTTTCGGGTTCGGGGGGTGCGTTGACGGTAGGGTGCAGTTCGAAAAATTCCATCGATGCCTGGGCCGGGGCGCAAAGCGCCGAGGCAACGGCCTCTCCCACCACCCGTGGTTCAAGCGACCCACTCCATCCCGGAAAGCCGCCTTCGGTCCAGGCGGCAAAGGCGCGGGCCGCGGTCTGCGGGTCCCAATCACGGTTGAAGTTGGTCCAGGTGGGGCCGGCGCGAAAAACGCTCACGCGAATGCCGTCGCTGCGAACCTCGCGTCTCAATGCCACCGAGAGTTGTTCGACGGCCGCTTTGGTTGCGGCGTAAAGGGCCATGTACGGGTAAGGGTTGTCTACGGCCGACGAGGAGACGTTGAGAATATCGCCACCGCCGGCCGCCCTCAGCATGGGGATGGCGGCGCGCGCGCAGTAGACTACCGACAGGAAATTGGTTGCCACGTGGCGGGCCACCTCGTCGTCTTTGGCCTCCTCTATGAGGTAAAGACCCGAGACGCCGGCGTTGTTTACGAGGATGTCGAGGCCGCCCATCTTGGTGCCAACGGTTTCAAAGGCCGCCGCCACCGAGCCTGGGTCGGAGACATCGGCCACAACTGCCAGTGCCCCATGGCCGATCTGGTCGGCCGCTTGCTCGAGCCTGTCGGCGTTGCGGGCCAGCAGCGCCACCCGCGCCCCCCCCTCGGCCAGGGAGCGGGCGATGGCCAACCCTATGCCGCGCGAGGCTCCGGTTACTATGGCCCTTTTGCCATTCAGAGGGGTCATACCGGCAACCCCACGGTTTTTGTCTGCAAGTATGCTTCGAGCCCTTCGATGCCCATTTCACGGCCGACTCCGCTTTGTTTGTAGCCCCCGAAAGGCGCGTCCGGCCCGAACCACATACCGCCGTTTATGCTCAGTGTGCCGGTGCGGATACGGCGGGCCATGGCCAGGGCCCGCTCGGTGGAGGCCGAGGTTATGCCCCCCGACAGTCCGTAGTCGGAGTCGTTGGCTATGCGTACGGCATCATCGTCGTCCTCGTAGGGGATAACGACGAGTACGGGGCCAAAAACTTCTTCCCGGGCGATGGTCATTGAGTTGTCGACATCGACAAACAGGGTGGGTTCCACGTAATAACCACGCTCGAGGTGGCCGGGGCGTCCTCCACCAACCAGACAGCGGGCACCCTCGGCGCGCCCCCGCTCAATATACCCGAGTACCCGGTCGCGTTGTTTTTCGCTTATCAGGGGGCCCATTAGATGGGCGGGATCCATGGGGTCGCCGTAGGAAATCATGCCGAAGGCCGTTTTCAACAACTCCACGCCTTCATCGTAGCGCGAGCGCGGCAACAACAGCCGTGTGGACATGGCGCAACCCTGGCCGGCGTGAACACAGACCGTGGACGCGGCCGGGACGGCCAGGCCGAAGTCGGCATCGTCAAGAATGATGAGGGCCGACTTGCCGCCCAGTTCGAGGAACACTTTTTTTACCCGTGCCGCCCCGTTAGCCATCACCTTGCGACCAACTGCCGTGGAGCCGGTAAACGAGAGCATGTCCACACGCGGGTCGGCCACCAGCGTTTCTGCCACAGTCGCGGGGTCGGACGAGGTGACGATGTTAAAGACCCCGGCCGGGATGTCGGTTTTTTCGCAGACCAGGCGGCCCAGAAAGGTGGCGTTCCAGGGCGTTTCTACGGCGGGCTTTAAGACCACGGTGTTACCTGCGGCCAGCGCCGCCGACACCTTGGCCAGGTTTACCTGTAGCGGGTAGTTCCAGGGGGTTATGGCGCCTACGACGCCGGTGGCTTCCTTCCATACGAAACGCTTGCTGGTCATGCCGAAGAACTCACGTATCGGCAACTCCCGCTCCCAGCTGAAGTCCGAGAGCGCGGCGATCGTCCACTTCATGTCCTCGATTATGGTGTCGCCCTGGGGGCCGTAGGTAAGTTGCAGGGGAACACCGGCCTCGGCCACGGTTTGCAGCCTGAGGATCTCTTTTTCTTCTTCCAATGCGGCTTGGAATTGTTCGAGGCAGCGTTGCCTGAAGGCGACGTCGGTCGACCAGCTGGTTTCGTCGAAAGCCCGGCGGGCCGCCGCGATGGCCATGTCCATGTCCTGGAGGCCGCCGTCGGCGGCCTGGCCGATGATCTGTTCGGTGGCCGGGTTCAGGTTGTCGTAGGTCTTGCCGGAGGCCGCCTCACAGAGACTGCCGTTGATGAGCATACGCTGCTCGCCCTCAAGGTCCTGGTTCATCGTGAGTTGGGCCGGCTGTTTTCCTAAAGCGTGGTCGAGCCCAGGTCGAGGCCTCCGTCGGGGAAAGCCAGGTCGAACTCGCCGTTGTAGGTGTTCATGCTGGCACCGGTAAGTCCACCATCGACAACCAGAGACGTGCCGGTGACAAACTCGGCATCGTCGCTGGCCAGAAAACTCACTGCGGCGGCCATATGCTCTGGACGGCCGACTATTTTCAGCGGCTGGGTCTGGATGAGGACGCTGTCGACGATTTCCTGGTTGCCACGGTGGGACAGGGGGGTGCTGACGGCACCCGGACACAGGGCGTTTACCCTGATCTTGTGCGCGGCCAGCTCGCGGGCCGCCGACTTTGACATGTTGAGAACGGCGGCCTTGGAAGCGGTGTAGGCGTGGGGACCGCAGCCTCCGTTAAAGGAAGCAACCGAACCGGTGTTGATGATAGAGCCTCCCTGTTCCTGTGCGATCATGATCCTGGCCGCGTGTTTTATACCGAAGAAGACCCCACGCACCAGTACGTTGAAAGTAAAATCCCAGTCCTCGGCTTTGACCTTGTCGATGGTGCCGACGGCGCCCATGATACCGGCGTTGTTGAACATGCAGTCCAGGCGTCCGAACTCCGCGACGGCGTGTGCAACCAGCGCCTCAATCTCGTCTTCCTTGGTCACGTCGGCGGCCTTGAAACGCAGGTTGTCGGCGTGTCCCTTCTCGGCGGCCACGGCAAGGGCATCCTCGCCCCGGTCCTGGCGGAGGTCGCTGGCCACTACTCTGGCACCCTCGTCCAGAAATCTCATCACCGTGGCCAATCCTATGCCGCTGCCCCCACCGGTAATGACGGCGACCTTGTCTTTGAGTTTGTCTGACATGTGCTGATTCCCTGCTTGTTAAATTCGGCGTAAGGCCGCGCGCATGAAGTCGCGGTTCATACGCTGAATGACGTCTGTAGATATTTCTTTGGGGCAGACAGCCTGACACTCGGCTTCGTTGGTGCATGCACCGAAACCCTCGGCTTCCATCTGTGCCACCATACGTTCGGCGCGGCGGTAGCGCTCGGCCTGGCCTTGGGGCATGCGGGCGAGGTGGTCTATTTTAGCGCCTACAAACAGCGATGCCGACGCGTTCTTGCACGCCGCCACGCAGGCCCCGCAACCTATGCAGGCCGCCGCTTCGAAGGCCAGGTCGGCCTCGTCCTTGGGAACCGGTGTTTCGTTGGCATCCGGAGCGGCCCCGGTGCCCACCGAAACGTACCCGCCGGCGGCCATGATACGGTCGAAGGCACTGCGGTCGACCACCAGGTCTTTTATGATCGGGAAGGCTTTGGCTCGCCATGGTTCCACGGTGATTACCTCGCCGTCGCTGAACTGGCGCATGTATAGCTGGCATGTGGTGGTGCCGGATTCGGGTCCGTGGGCAACGCCGGCCACCACGCAGTTGCAGGACCCGCAGATTCCCTCGCGGCAGTCCGAATCGAAGGCTATGGGGTCTTCGCCCTTGCCTATGAGGTCTTCGTTTACCAGATCCAGGACCTCGAGGAAGGATGCGTCTTCGGAGACTCCGCTGGCCTGGTAGTCGACGAACCCGCCGGGGCTGTCGGGACCGGCTTGTCGCCAGACCCTGATCGTTACGTTTAGTGTGCCGGCCATCTACACGTTCGTCCTTACTTGTAGTTGCGCTGCTTGAGTTCGGCGAACTCAAAAGACAACTGCTCCTTGTGTACCTGCGGTTCCTGGTCCGTACCCTTGTACTCCCAGGCCGCCACGTATGCGTAGTCCTCGTCGTTGCGCAGGGCCTCGCCATCCTCGGTCTGGTACTCTTCGCGGAAGTGGCAGCCGCAGGATTCTTTCCGTTGCAGGGCGTCGCGCACCATCACTTCGGCGTACTCCATGTAGTCGGAAACGCGCAAGGCAAACTCGAGGGCCTTGTTAAGGTCGTCGCTGCGGCCCACGACCTTGACGTTCTGGCCGTACTCCTGGCGAAGCTTCTGTACTTCGGCCAAAGCCCGGGTGAGGCCCTCGCGGTTGCGGGCCATGCCCACTTCGTTCCACATGGTGCGTCCCAACTCGCGGTGGAACTCAAGCACCGTCTTGTCGCCATCGACGGCCAGGATGTTTGCGACCCGCGAGGCCGTATCCTGTTCGGCATCAGCAAAGGCTCCGTTCTCGGTGGCCACGGCCGGCAGGGTGGTGTTGGCAAGGTAGTTGGCCAGCGTGTTGGGTGCGATGAAGTAGCCGTCGGCCAGGCCCTGCATGAGAGCGCTGGCTCCCAGGCGGTTGGCGCCGTGGTCGGAGAAGTTGGCCTCACCGAGTACGAACAGCCCGTCGATGGTGCTCATCAAGTTGTAGTCCACCCATAGGCCACCCATGGTGTAGTGGACCGCCGGGTAGATACGCATGGGTGTTGCGTAGGGGTCGTCGCCGGTGATGTGGCTATACATGTCGAAGAGGTTTCCGTACTTCTCAACGACCTTGTCTTTGCCCAGGCGTGTGATGGCGTCGCGAAAGTCCAGGTATACCGAACGTCCGGTAGCGCCCACGCCGAGACCCTCGTCGCACGCCTTTTTCGCCGCCCGTGATGCCACGTCGCGGGGCACCAGGTTGCCGAAGCTCGGGTAGCGGCGCTCCAGGTAGTAGTCGCGGTCCGAATCGGGAATCTGTTCGGGGGAACGAGTGTCGCCGGCAGTCCTGGGCACCCACACCCGCCCGTCGTTTCGAAGACTCTCGCTCATCAGCGTGAGTTTGGCCTGGTAGTCGCCGCTTTCGGGTATGCAGGTGGGGTGGACCTGGGCAAAGCTGGGGTTGGCGAACAGGGCGCCACGGCGTGTGCACCGCCAGGTCGCCGTCACGTTGCTGTTGCCGGCGTTGGTAGAGAGGAAGTAGACGTTGGCGTAGCCACCGGTGCACAATAGCACGGCGTGGGCTGCGTGGCGTTCCAGTTGGCCGCTTACCAGATTGCGCGTGATGATGCCGCGGGCCTTGCCGTCGACGACGACCAGGTCGAGCATCTCGCGGCGGGTCAGCAGTTCCACGCTACCGGCATCGACCTGTCGCATAAGCGCCGAGTAGGCACCCAGCAGCAGTTGTTGGCCAGTCTGACCGCGGGCGTAAAAAGTACGCGACACCTGGGCGCCACCAAAACTACGGGTATCGAGCAGGCCGCCGTACTCACGTGCGAAGGGAACACCCTGGGCCACGCACTGGTCGATTATGTCTACGCTTACTTCGGCCAGACGGTGAACGTTGCTTTCGCGAGAGCGGTAGTCGCCGCCCTTTATGGTGTCGTAGAACAGACGGTGGACTGAGTCGCCGTCGTGCTTGTAGTTTTTGGCCGCGTTTATTCCGCCCTGTGCTGCGATGCTGTGGGAGCGCCGCGGGCTGTCCAGGATGGTGAAGGCCTTCACGTTGTAGCCCTGCTCTGCGAGGGTGGCCGCGGCCGATGCGCCGGCAAGCCCGGTGCCCACGACTATGATGTCGTACTTACGACGGTTGGCCGGGTTGATCAGGCTCATTTCGCCTTTGTACCGGTCCCAGCGGCTTTCTATCGGGCCGCCGGGTACATGGCCGTCCAGTGTCATGAGGTGCCTCCGATCAAGAAGTGTAAGGCCAATGGTATGATGGTGAAGCCTGCAAAAATCACACAGGCAATGCCGCGCGATGCCGTGCACAGCCAACTACGGTGTGCAATTCCCAATGATGCGAAGGCGCTGTTGATGCCGTGAAAGGTGTGCCCGCCCAGCACGACCATGGCTACTACATACCAGGCTACCATTGCCGGGTTTTCGAACACCTCTACGACCAGTCGCGACAAGTCGCGCACTCCCGGTTCGGAGGCCGATTCGTAATAGGCCCCATACTTAAACGTCCACAGGTGCAAGGGGACGAAGGCCAGAGTGACCAGCCCCGAGAAAATCATTGTGGCCGAGGCTATGGTTCTGCGGCTGCTGTGGCCGGCCGGCCGGCTGTGCGCATAGGCCACCGGGCGGGCGGCACGGTTGTAGCGCTCAAGTATGAATGCGTTGACGAAGTGGACCACGAAAAGGACAATCAACCCGAGCTCGGCCACATAGATGAGTGGATTGCTGATCAGGGCGTGGCTGTAGGCGTTGTAAGCGTCGGGGTTGAAAAGAAGCAGCAGGTTCGCCGATACGTGGGTCAGGAGGAAGACGACCATGAGAAGGCCGGTGGCCGCCATAAAGGCCTTGCGCCCTATCGACGAGAGCAGGAACTCCCTGAACTGCGACACTTGTTTGTCTCCCCCTAAATTGCGGACTGTGGTGTGGAGGCCGTGTGAACTCAGCCGATGCCCAGCTTTTTCCGTCCCGCCTCAGAAATCATCTGCGGGTTCCACGGCGGGTCCCATACGACCGACACGCTGGCTTCATCCACGTCGGGGATTTCACGAAGCTTGGCTTCGGCATCGGCGGCTATCGATGCCCCCATGCCGCAACCGGGCGCTGTGAGTGTCATCTGTATGTCTACACGGCTTTTGCCCTCGCCCTGATCGTTTATGCGTGTGTCGTAGACCAGACCGAGGTCAACTATGTTGACGGGAATTTCCGGGTCGTAGCAGGTCTTGAGAACCGACTCGATGCGTTCGGCAAGGTCTCCCTCAGACTGGTCCGGAACCGTGGCATCCGCGGGTATTTCCTGGCCCAGGGCGTCGGCGTCTTTGCCGGCGATGCGAAACAATCCACCGTAGGAAGGCGCTTGTACGGTGAAAGTGCCGCCGAGTGATTGGGAGATGTAGACCTCGGTCCCTCGCGCCAGAGTGGTTTCGTCGCCCGCCGGAATGAGGGTGGCTTGACAGTCCCTGCTAAGCTCAATCCTTTCCATAAGCTCATAAAGCCTCTCACGGATGGCTGAAATTGCAACCTTGCAGGGCCGGGCCGGGGGATATAAGACCGCATCGGCAACTATGGCTTATCAGGACATCATTTTCGAGAAAAAGGGCGAAGCGGCCTGGATCACCATCAACCGAGAACAGGACGGCAACACCTTTCGCACCCGGACCCTCGACGAGATGCTCGACGCGCTCGAGATCGCTCGCCGCGATGCCGGTTACCGCACGGTGGTGATCACCGGCAGCGGGCAGCGGTTCTTCTGCCTGGGGGGTGACCACGGTGCCGGGCATGACGACGACGCGCATGCCGATGCCGATGCGGCTCTCCACTACGGACGCATGTTCCCGGTAAGCGACCTCTACGATGCCATCGACCGGCACCCCAAGCCGGTGATTGCCTGTGTAAACGGCTACGCGGTTGGTGGCGGCAACGTGTTGGCAATGATGTGTGATCTTACCCTGGCATCAAAGGACGCCCAGTTTCGGCAGGTGGGACCAATCATGGGCAGCTTCGATGCCGGTTTTGGTACCTGGTATCTCGAAGAGGCGGTGGGGCGCAAGAAGGCCAAGGAAATCTGGTTCCTCAACCGCAAGTATTCGGCCGCCGAGGCTTTGGACATGGGGCTGGTAAACGAGGTCGTCGAGCCCGAGCGTTTGCAGGTAAGATGCGAAGAGCTTTGTGACCAGCTTGCCGAGCGTGGCCCCCAGGCACTTGCCGCCTTGAAGGCGGCCTTTCATGCCCGTCACGCCGGTGCGGCCGGACTGTCGCGGGTGACCACCGACCTCCTGACCCTCAGCTACTACCAGAGCGAAGAATCCAAAGAGCTTGGCCGTGCCTTTGCGGCCAAACAATCCCCCGACAAGAAAAAGTTCTACAGGTAGTCCGGGTGCGTGCTTCCCCCTGGTACATGCTGGCCGTTCTGACTCTGGTCAGTGCCGTCAACTGGGCCGACCGCTCGGTAGTACCGATCCTGTTCCCGCCCATTCGTGAAGAAATGGGGCTCAGTGACACCGAACTCGGGATTATAGGCGGACTGGCCTTCTCGGCCGTGTATGCCGTGGCTGCCTTTGCCTTTGGTTATGCCGCCGACCGCAAGGTGCGTAAAAACCTCATCGCTTTTGGTCTGGTGTTGTGGAGCCTGGCCACGGCGGCCAGCGGTCTGGCCACTGATTTCGCTTCCCTGTTTGCTGCCCGCTTTTTTACGGGCCTTGGCGAGGCCAGCCTCTATCCGGCTGCCATGTCTCTTATTGCCGAGCGTTTTCCTACCGGGCAACGAGGCCGGGCCATGGGTGTTTTCGCCACCGCGGCGGCGGCCGTAGGTAGCGGTCTGGGCATTTCGTTGGGCGGGGTGTTGGCCGCCAACGTGGGTTGGCGTTGGGTGTTTTTCATCTACGGGGGTATCGGCATTTTCCTGCTGCCGGCGGTCTTGAGCATCATCGAAAGTCCACGTCGGGAGGTTCGTGGACAAGAAGACGGTGCGCTTGCAACCGTTGCCCGGCTGTTCGGTGACCGCCGTCTTCTGGGACTTTGGGCGGCCGGCACGGTGATGATTATGGCCGGTATGGGGTACATCAGCTGGGTGCCTTCCTACTTTGTACGCGTCCGCGGTTTCGACGTGGCCACGGCCGGCTACGTGTTCGGGCTGACAGCCCTTGGCGGTGGAATCGTGGGCGGACTATTGGGCGGTTATCTGGCCGACCGTCGTCGCGCACGGCGCTTTGGCGGTGAGCTGGAGGTCTCGGCCGCCATGGCCCTGCTGGCGGTACCGGCCACCATGATCACCCTGTGGGCACAACCGACCGTACTCTACCTTGGCGGGGCCGTGATAATGGCTGTGGCGTTTTATGCCTTCTTTCCCCCCACACAGACCATGCTCATGGAACTGGTGCCTGCGCGTAACCACGGCATGGCCTATGCGGTCAACATCCTCTTTCTTGGCGGCATCGGCAGCTCTTTGGGGCCTTTTATCGTGGGCGGTATTTCGGACCGAAGCGGGTCCCTGTCTACAGCCATGATAGCGCCGATTATTGGTATGGTCGTAGCCGGCCTTATTATGGTTGCGCTGAGTGCCTCTATCGGCCGCCGTACTCCAGCGGAAAGCTAGAACAGACCCAGCCAGCGTTTTTGCCACCACGACCAGGTCCAGTGGCGGACCTGCCAGTCTTTGCCCTGGTAGTTGAGTAAGAGGCCGCGGCGTTGTGCGACATCGGGCATCCACTGTAGGCTGCTGGCTCTGCTGTCTTTGCGCGCGGGAGCGATGGATGCCTGTGGGTGGCCTGGCGCAAGCAGGACGACGAGCAGTGCTACGAGCAGAAACGGCAGGTTTGGAATGTAGGATTGCATGCGCGAAGACTGGCGCGACACGGTTCGTCGTCTCAATCTCCGGGCTGTAATATGAGGACTCCCGATACAGACTTGTTATGTTGCTGACCACCCGTCCCTCGATAGACGACGCCGAACGTTTCCTGGTGGTTCGTTTGGGTGCCATTGGCGACTGTCTGCGCGTTTTGCCGGCCGTGCGCAGACTCCGTCTTGAGCGCCCGGAGTCCCAAATCGCCTGGGTGGTCGAACACTGGGTACACCCGGTGTTGGCCGGCAACCCCAACATCGACCGTTTCCACATCCTCGACCGCCGTGCGCTTTCCGGCGGCCGGCGCGCGGCGCTCTCCGAGATGGGACGACTGCTCCGTGAGATTCGCGGCCAGTCCTACGACGTGGCCCTGGACTTTCACGGTCGCCTGAAGAGCGGCGTGATCACACGCCTGTCGGGGGCCAGACACCGCATAGGTTTTGCCCGCGGGGATGCCAGCGAGCTCAACCATCTCTTTACCAACCGCCACGTTGCCCTCAAGGACCACTGGGAAAGCCGGGTACTGCGGTTTTTACACCTGCTCGGTCCACTGGGCATCGGGGCCGACTTCGACCCGGACGAGACCGGTGTCTACGTGGACAAGGAGGTGATGGAAAAGGCGAGGTCGTGGTACCAACAGGCCGGGCGGGCGGCCCTGGCCGTATATCCCGGCACCAGCCAGGTACGCAGCCGGGAGCGCTGGCCAATCGAAAAGTGGGCTGGCCTGCTGCAGAGCCTGGGACGGCGGGCCATAGCGAGCACGGTCTTCTGGGGCCCCGATGATGCCGAGTTGGCCTGCACGCTGGCCAGCCGTGGGGGGGAGGCTTGCCGCCTGGCCCCGGCCACCACGCTGGCCGAGATGATGGCGATGATCGCTTGCCACCAGGCCTTCGTAGGGGCTGACACCGCGGCCATGCATATGGCCTGGTTGCAGGGGGTACCGACGGCTCTCTTCAGCGGCCCCAGACCCCTGCGCACGGATGCGCCGTTGCCGCCGGTGCCCTGGCGTGGGCTTGTGGCCGCACAGCATTACAGGGAAGGTCTCAAACCGTCACGGCAGAGTCTTAAGACGGTAAGCGAAGTGGGGATAGAGCAAGCCGCCCAGGCCGTGCATGAGCTTCTGGGGAGAACGGAGGAATCCGAATGAACATCTTAAAGCAGGTCGCGATCACTGCGCTCCACGACGATGCCCTGGCCGACTGGTATGACGATACGCCCGAGTCGCCCTCACCGTCCGATGATATTAGGTCCACGGTCCTGGCCCAGCACTATACTAATTTTCAGTTATGGAATTTTGAAGACGAGGCGCGGCGTACCGACGTGGATGATGCCTACATTGCCGAGATAAAACGTTCGATCGACCGCTGGAACCAACGCCGCAACGACCTGGTCGAGACGATTGATGTGGCCGTGCTCACCCAGCTTGATGATGTTGATACCAGTGCGGCCGAACAGCATTCGGAAACCGCCGGCATGATAGTCGACCGTTTGTCGATACTGTCGCTCAAGGTGCGCAACATGGAGCGCCTGGCAGCCAGCCCCGACACGGGCATCGCCACCGAATGTACGGCAAAACTCGAAGTGCTTGAGCGCCAACGCACCGACATGGGCCGGTGTCTGGAAAAACTCATCGCCGACTGCAAGGCCGGCCGGCGGGTGTTCAAGGTGTATCGCCAGTTTAAAACCTACAACGACCCGCGCCTTAACCCGGCCATGCAGAGGGAAGGTTGATGGAGGATGCAAAGACCATAGAGGTCCGTGCCAACGGTCTTCGGTTTACGGCCTACGAACAGGGCCAGGGGCCGTTGGTCCTTTGCCTGCACGGGTTTCCCGACCATGCCCGCTCCTTCCGCCATCAGATGGGCCCGCTTTGCGAGGCCGGCTACCGTGTGGTGGTCCCTTATATGCGTGGCTATGCGCCCACCGAGATACCGGCCGATGGCAGCTATCAGGGGGCCACGCTGGCCCACGACGCCCTGGCCCTGATAGAGGCCCTGGGCGAGGACAGGGCCGTACTCGTGGGCCACGATTGGGGTGCTTTGGCGGCCTACGGTGCCGCCGTGCTGGCACCCGAGCGCGTCGGTCGCCTGGTGGTTGCGGCGGTTCCTTACGGCCCTGCCTTTTTGAATGCATTTACTTCTGTCTACGCCCAACTGAAGCGCTCCTGGTACATGTTTTTCTTCCAGAGCCCGCTGGCCGAGACCGCCCTTGGCAACGACGACTACGCCTTTGTGCGCAACCTGTGGCTGGACTGGTCGCCGGGATGGGATTTCCCCGAAGACGAGATGGACCGTTTGCGCGAGACTTTTGCCAAGCCGGGGGTGGGCGAGGCGGCGATTTCTTATTACCGCTGTATGTTTGATCCGGCCCGCCAGAGGCCAGAGCTTGCCAATGATCAGATGATGATCGGCATGAGTCCTATCAACGTGCCAACCCTGTATGCGCATGGCAAAACCGATGGCTGCCTGGGGCTCGACCTGGTGGTTGGCATGGAGGAGATGTTTCCGGCCGGCCTGGAGACGGTGTTCATCGAGGGGGCGGGGCATTTTCTCCACCAGGAGAAGCCCGAAGAGTTTAACCGAGCGATGCTCGAATTTCTCGCGAAAGGATAACCAAGTGGCAAAGACTCAAAGCAAGGAGCTGCGCTCAGACGGGCGCGGGCCGGCCCAGCTGAGGCCGGTGGTGATAACCCCGGGATTTATCGAGCAGGCCGAAGGTTCGGTGTTGATAGAGATGGGTCGCACGCGGGTGATTTGTACCGCTTCGGTAGAAGAAGGGGTGCCGAGGTTTTTAGAAGGCAAAGGCCGGGGCTGGGTGACGGCCGAGTATGGCATGCTGCCGCGTTCGACCGACACGCGCATGGACCGCGAAGCCGCACGCGGACGCGTGGGCGGCAGGACCATGGAAATACAACGCCTCATCGGCCGCAGTATCCGTGCGGTTGTGGATATGGAGGCCCTGGGCGAGCACACCGTAAAGTTGGACTGCGATGTGATCCAGGCCGATGGCGGAACCCGTACGGCGGCTATTACGGGGGCCTGGGTAGCTATGGCCATTGCCGCCAAAGGCCTGCTGGTAACCGGAAAAATTACGCACGACCCCATGCGTGAGGGGGTGGCTGCCATCAGTGTGGGGATTGTGGGGGGCCGCCCGTTGCTCGACCTCTGCTACGAAGAAGACTCCCGTGCCGACGTTGACATGAACGTGGTCATGACCTCCGGCGGCGACTTCGTCGAGGTCCAGGGCACGGCCGAAGGCGCGCCGTTTCCTCGGGCGTTGCTTGAGACGCTCACCGACCTGGCCTGGGTCGGCATAAAGGACCTGCTCGACGAACAGACCAAAGTCGTGGCCAGGGCCATAGGTGGATAGGCTGCGGCGGCTCGTTCTTGCCACCGGCAATCGTGGCAAGCTGACCGATTTCCGCCTGCTGTTTGGCGGCAGCAGTGTGGAGCTTCTGATGCCCGAGGACCTTGGGATGCGCCTGGACGTTGAAGAGACCGGCTCGACGTTTGAAGACAATGCGCGTCTTAAGGCTTGTGCCGGTGCCGAGGCCACTGGTCTTGCCACCCTCGCCGATGATTCCGGCCTCGAGGTCTACGGCCTCGGCGGCGACCCGGGGGTGCGCTCGGCCCGTTTTGCCGGGCTCCAGTGTGATGATCACGAAAACAACATGTTGGTCATAAAGCGTCTGGCCGAGCTTGGCTCCGAGGCCGACCGCCGTGCGGCGTTCGTGTGCTCTTTGGTCCTGCGTCTGTCCGATGGCTGCGAGCTGACAAGCCAGGGGCGCTGTGAGGGCCGTATTATTGATGAGGAGCGTGGTGATAATGGCTTTGGCTACGATTCGATATTCTTCCGCGACGATCTTGGCTATACCTTCGGCCAGGCCAGCGCTGCCGAGAAGAACGAGCGCAGCCATCGCGGCCAGGCCGTGCGTCGTATGATCGAAGTCTTGGAGGCCAGTGGCCGTCTACCTTGAAACCAGTAGCCGGCAGGTGAACAATCAATCAGTGTCGGGGTGTGGCGCAGCCTGGTAGCGCACCTGCTTTGGGAGCAGGGAGTCGGAGGTTCAAATCCTCTCACCCCGACCACCACATAACCCCGCCGCAGGTGGGTCTCTACTCGCGCCAGTAGCTCAGTTGGATAGAGCAGCGGCCTTCTAAGCCGCAGGTCCCAGGTTCGAATCCTGGCTGGCGCGCATTTAGGGTCGGTGTTGAATACGGAATTATTTTTGGCCAAGGGGTGTAAATCCACCTTTCCTTCTCGTGCTCGATGCCATGGACGGGATGCGCGCCGACTGCGACGCCTTCGACGACGCTCTGCCCAATGCCAGTTGCACCAACTGAGCCCCGGCGGCTAATCTGGTCCCATGATTGGCATGGATACGATCTCGGTGCTGTGGATCATCCGCATCCTGTTTGCCCTTTTCATGGCCGTTCTGTTTCTGCAGTCGGGCATCGACAAGATCACCGACTGGCAGGGCAATCTGGAGTGGCTTACCCAGCATTTTGCCGCCTCTCCCCTGGCCGGCGTGGTGCCGGCCATGCTGGCCACGGTTGCTGTTGTGGAGTTGGTGGCCGGTGGGCTGGCGGCCGCCGGTGTGGCCCTGCTCTTGATTTCCGGCGACCCGGCCCTGGCCACGGTGGCCGCGGCGGTCGCCGGTGCGGTCCTGGTGATGCTCTTTTTTGGTCAACGCCTGGCCAAGGACTACGAAGGGGCCGCAGTGCTGGCCACCTACTTTATCCTCGACCTGCTGGGCCTGTATTTCCTGCAACTCTAGACCGGGGCCGCCCCCTTGCGCCGTTGACCGCGACGGAGCCTGTGGCTAGAACGTGTTCCGCCGGCAGGCCCCTGGGGTTCCTGCCAGAAGTCTGGGGAGAATTTACATGGCCGAGTTAGCTGAAACCCGAACTATTGACCTTCTGGATCGCGATTTTTACTCCGGCGACCCCGACCCCACCTACGCCTGGATGAGGGCCAATGCTCCGGTCTATTGGGATGAGAAGAACCAGCTGTGGGGGGTCTCGCGCTACGACGACGTGGTCGAGGTCTCGCGCAATGCCGACATCTATTCTTCGGCCCAGGGTGCCCGCCCCAACACTCCGCCCGACTCATCGATGATCAACCAGGACGACCCCCAGCATAACCTGCAGCGCCGTCTGGTTAACAAGGGTATGACCCCGCAGATGGTGGCCAAGCTTGAAAGCGACATGCGTGCGGTGGTTTCCGAAATCATCGACCGTGTGGCCGGGCGTGGGGAGTGTGAGTTTGTAAAAGAAGTAGCCGTGCCGCTGCCCATGCGCATGATCGCCGAGCTTTTGGGCGTACCCCCCGAAGACGAAGACCGTCTGCAGCATTGGTCGGACACCATGATCGGAGGTGCCGACGGTCCACAGTACATAACCGAGGAGGTCAACAACGCCTTCTTAGAGTTTGTCGAGTATCAGCAGGCCATCATTGCCGAGCGTCTGGCCGAGCCCAGAGACGATTTCATAAGCAAGATCGTGCACGCCGAGATTGACGGCAAGAGTTTTGAACTCGGCGAGCAGATCGCCGAATCGTTACTTCTTTTAGTCGGTGGCAACGAGACTACCAGAAACGTTATCTCGGGATCCATGCTTGCGCTCATGCGCCACCCCGACCAGCGCCAGGCCTTGATCGACGACCCTTCAAAACTGCCCCTGGCCATAGAAGAGTTTGTGCGTTGGGTTACTCCGATCCTAAACTTCCGCCGTACGGTAACTCGCGACACCGTGCTTGGTGGTCAACAACTGCGCCAAGGCGACAACGTACTCATCATGTACAGCTCGGCCAATCGTGACGAGGCGATTTTTGATGAGCCGCATAAATTCGACATCACCCGTGACCCCAACCCGCATATAGCCTTTGGCCAGGGCCGCCACTTCTGCCTGGGCGCCAACCTGGCGCGTCTGGAAATCCGCGTGATATTTGAAGAATTGCTGCGCCGTCTGCCCGACATACGGCTGGCCGATGGCGCCGAGATCGCCTACAGCAACTCGGCCTTTATCCGCGGGGTGAAAAGCATGCCGGTGGTCTTTACCCCCGAGCAGGCCTGAGCCCCGAGCCAGCCTATGGGCGGCTATTTGTTTTCGAAGGCCGAGATCTTGTCTTCGTGGCTCAGGGTAAGGCCGATCTGATCCCAACCGTTGAGCAGTCGCTCTTTTGAAAACCCGTCGATCGAAAACTCAACAGTCTGACCGTCGGGCTTGGCGATGCTCTGGGCGGCCAGATCTATGGTCAGGCTGTAGCCCGGGGTCTTTCGTAGCTCGCCGAAGAGCAGGTCAACCTCGGCCGTGGGCAACGCGATGGGCAGCATGCCGTTGTTGAAACAGTTGTTGTAGAAAATATCGGCAAACGATGGGGCCAGGATAGCGCGGATCCCGTAGTCGTTAAGCGCCCAGGGGGCATGCTCGCGCGAAGAGCCGCAGCCGAAGTTGTCGCGGGTAAGAAGGATGCTTGCTCCCTGGTAGCGCGGTGCGTTCATTTCAAAGTCGGCGTTGAGCTTCTCGCCGTCGTCCGTATAGCGCCAGTCGTAGAACAGTACGTCGCCGTAGCCGGTCCTTTCGATGCGCTTTAGAAACTGCTTGGGGATGATCTGGTCGGTATCGACGTCTATATCGTCCAGGGGCGCCACGATGCCGCTGAGTGTGGTGAAGGCGTTCATGCTAGTTGAACTCCCAATCGCGGATGTCGGTAAAGTGGCCTCTTATGGCCGCGGCCACGGCCATGGCCGGGCTTACCAGATGGGTGCGTCCGCCCTTGCCCTGGCGGCCTTCAAAATTGCGGTTGGAGCTGGAGGCGCAACGCTCACCCGGGCTCAAGACGTCGGCGTTCATGGCCAGGCACATCGAGCAGCCCGGTTCCCGCCACTCAAAACCCGCTTCTTTGAAAACCAGGTCGAGGCCTTCGCGCTCGGCTTGCGCCTTTACCAGCTTGGACCCCGGCACCACCATGGCCAGCTTGAGCGACGGGGCCACCTGGTGTCCGCGCGCCACGCGGGCGGCCTCGCGCAGGTCTTCGATGCGGGCGTTCGTACAAGAGCCCACAAACATCTTGTCAATTTCGATGGCCGTGATCGCCACGCCCTCGCCAAGGTCCATGTAGCGCAAGGCCTTGGCGGCTGCCGTGCGTTGGTTGGCGTCGGTAATCTCGGTCAGCATCGGCGTGCGGCCGCTCACACCCGTGACCATGCCGGGAGAGGTACCCCAGGTGACCTGTGGCTCCACGTCGCCGGCCTCGAGCACAAGGGAGTCGTCGTAGGTGCAACCGGCATCCGAGGCATACTCGAGCCAGTCGGCGCCCAACTCATCAAAGGGTTTGTCGGTGGGCAGATACTGGCGGCCCTTTAAGTAGTCCACCGTGGTCTGGTCGGGTGAGATGAGGCCCGCGCGCGCGCCGGCCTCTATCGACATGTTGCAGACCGTCATACGGCCTTCCATGGAAAGCTCCTCAATGGCCTGTCCGGTATACTCGAGCACATAGCCGGTGGCGCCGGCCGTACCCAGGCGGCCGATGATGGCCAGCACCAGATCCTTGGCCGTTACCCCGACGGCCAGTTGGCCGTTTACGCGAATCTCCATGGCCTTGGACTTGCGCTGCAAGAGGGTTTGCGTGGCCAGCACGTGTTCGACCTCGCTGGTGCCGATACCGAAGGCCAGGGCGCCAAAGGCTCCATGGGTGGAGGTGTGGGAATCCCCGCACACGATGGTCTGGCCGGGCTGGGTGAGCCCGAGTTCGGGGCCGATGATGTGGACGATGCCGTTGTGGGGGTCGTCCATACCAAAGCAGCGGATATCAAACTCCCGGCAGTTGGCCTCAAGGGTTTGGATCTGGGCCAGTGAGAGCGGGTCGGCAATGGGCACACTGCGGTCGGTGGTCGGGATGTTGTGGTCCATGGTGGCAAAGGTCAGGGCCGGACGCCGCACGCCACGGCCGGCCAGGCGCAGGCCCTCAAAGGCCTGGGGCGAGGTAACCTCGTGGATGTAGTGGCGGTCTACGTAGAGGATGCTGTCGCGTCCCTTCTGGGCGTGGACGAGGTGGGCGTCCCATATTTTTTCGTAGATGTTACGTGCCATGGCCGTCTCTTCAGCGGGAGTAAGAGGTCATAAGACACCCGAAAAGCTGTAAAATCAACGTAACTCTCAGCCTCTCAGCGGTGGTCGGCCGCGCAACGGGGGGCTTGGGCCGGGCCGGCGGCGCTACTTTACGGCCACCAGGTATGAGACCCAGGCCGGGTCGCTGGGAGCGGATTCTACGCGGCGGAATACGCCGTTGCCCTCTTCGGTCTCAAGGTCGGTGTTTTCCCAGTACACGTCGGCTCGTGAAAAGCCGGCCTCGAGCAACAGCTCGCGAAGCTCGGGGATGGTCCACAGTCGCCACTGGTAGTGAAAGGCACGACGGAGGGCCGAGCCGTCTTTGAACTCAAAGTGAATGAAGCATTCCAGGTCGTGGGTGACCGGATCAAACCTCTTCTGTTCCCATACGTACTTAAACCCGCGCTCGCGGCGGGTCTCTTCGCGGCCCTCTTCGAGGGTTTCGCCCCCGCCCATAATGTCCATACACATGACCCCCTGGCGGGCCAGGTTACGGCGTGCGGCACGGAAGTAGCCGCGCAGCTGGTCGCGGGTTTTAAAGCAGAAGAATGAGAAGTTTTGCGCCGCCAGCACATCGGCTTTGAGCCCTCTGGTGGTCAACACATCGCCCTTTATCAGGGATATCCTGTCTCGTACCTGGGGCTTAAGCTCGGCAAGCAGGTTGTCGCGCCCCCAGGCCATGGGCTCCGGGTCCAGGTCGATACCGATGGCGCGGCGGTCGCGGTGGCTTTGCACCCACTCGCGGCAGATTATGGCGGTACCGCAAAAATCCTCGCGCAGCACGAGCGGCTGACGTCCGTATTCTTTGCGGAACACGCGGTTGAAAAACGGTACTTCGTTCTCGGGTGATTGAACCGACTCTACGTAGAGTTTGTAGCGGTCGGCCTTGGAGGCCAGGGTCCTCTTGCGCGGGGGTTTTTTCCTGGGCATCGGCCCAATCTATGTGGGAGAGGGCTAAGGCACAATGTCGGCGGGTCGATTTGCACACCCCCGCGCACCCTACTAGGCTTGGGGTGTGACGGTTAAACGACTTCCACCGCAGGAGGCCTACAAACTGACCCAGCATGGGTGGACCTATCTCGACGTGCGCTCGAGCCAGGAGTTTTTCGAGGGCCACCCGGCAGGGGCCTTCAATATCCCGCTCATGAATTTTACGGCCGACCGGGGGATGCAGGCCAACCCCGATTTCCTGGCCGACGTTGAGTCTACTTTTGCCAAAGACGTGCCGTTGGTGGTGGGCTGCAAGAGCGGTGGCCGTTCGCTGAGGGCGGCCGAGATCTTGAGCCAGAGTGGATACGAGCAGGTTGTGGACATGCGCGGGGGCTTTGGCGGCGAGCACAATCCGGGCAGTGGGGCCATTACCTGCCAGGGTTGGGAAGCCGAGGGGCTGCCTACGGCCACCGAGGCCGAGGCCGGCCGCAGCTACAACGACATTCGCAACGCCGACGACAACGCCGACGACGAGGCCGACGACGAGCCGGACCCCAGCCAGGGCCCCGGCGACGAGTAGCCAAAAACGCCAGAAACGCAGTATCAGCAGGCCGAATATGGCCTTAACAAAGAATGTTGACTTGTATGTATAGATTATGTACGGTCCAGGGATGCACCTATTTGCCCAGGAAGAGTATGGACTGCGCTGTATGCTGCAGTTGGCCTTGCACCGGGGCGATGAGCCCCTGCGCATCCACGATATAGCCGAGCGCGAGGGTATGAGTTCCGAGTACGTGGCCAAGCTCCTGCGCACCCTTCGCCAGGGCGGTCTGGTTTTGAGCACCCGCGGGGCCAGTGGCGGTTACCATCTGTCGCGGGAGGCCGATGCCATTTCGGTCTGGGAAATCATCAACGTGCTGGGCGGCGGGCCCATGTTCAGCGAGGCCTTCTGTGATTCCCACCCCGGCCAGTTGCGCGACTGCGTACACAACAGTGAATGCGCCATCCGCGGGCTGTGGCGTTCTCTGAGCGAACTCCTGGAGGGCGCTCTGCGAGGGATTACGCTGACCGACCTTACCGGCCACGAGGGCTCGCCGGTGGACTGGCTCACGCGCATGCAAGGCTCGGCCGCCGGGCCGGTTGGAGGCTGACGGCTATGGCAGGACCAACCCAGGCACCACAGCCCACTCAGATCGGAGATCTTTTAGAAGAACGTGGCGATTACAAGCACGGTTTCGTTACCGACATCGAAAGCGATGTGTTTCCGCCCGGCCTCAGCGAGGATGTGGTGCGGCGCATTTCTGAGAAAAAGGAGGAGCCGGAGTTCCTGCTCCAGTGGCGCCTCAAGGCCTACCGTCGTTGGCTTGATATGCGGGGCCAGGGCGAGCCGACCTGGGCCCAGATCGACTATAAGCCGATCGACTATCAGGCCATCAGCTACTACGCCGCGCCCAAACAGAAGGAGGCCCTTGCCAGTCTCGACGAGGTGGACCCCGAACTGTTGAGTACCTTCGATAAGCTCGGCATTCCCTTGGAAGAACAGAAGATGCTCAGCGGCGTGGCTGTTGATGCCGTGTTCGACAGCGTGTCGGTGGCCACCACGTTCAAAGACAAGCTGGGCGAGATGGGCGTCATCTTCTGCTCCTTCAGCGAGGCGGTAAGGGAGCACCCAGAGCTTATAAAGCGCTACTTGGGTTCGGTGGTGCCGTATTCGGACAATTTCTATGCCGCCCTTAATTCGGCGGTCTTCAGCGACGGCTCCTTCTGTTACATACCCAAGGGCGTACGCTGCCCCATGGAACTGTCGACCTATTTCCGTATAAACGCGGCCAATACCGGTCAGTTCGAACGCACGCTGATAGTGGCCGAAGAGGGTTCTTACGTAAGCTACCTGGAAGGCTGCACCGCGCCCATGCGCGATGAGAACCAGTTGCACGCCGCGGTGGTGGAGCTGGTGGCCCACAAGGACGCCCAGATCAAATACTCGACCGTGCAGAACTGGTACCCCGGCGACAAGAACGGCAAGGGTGGCATCTACAACTTCGTTACCAAGCGGGGCAAGTGTGCGGGCGATAACGCTAAAATTTCCTGGACCCAGGTGGAGACCGGCTCGGCGATTACCTGGAAATACCCGAGCGTCATTTTGCAGGGTGACAACTCGGTGGGCGAGTTCTATTCGGTGGCCGTTACCAACAACTACCAGCAGGCCGACACCGGCACCAAGATGGTGCACCTGGGCAAAAACACGCGCAGCACGATTATCTCCAAGGGGATTTCGCTGGGTCATGCCCAGAACACCTACCGCGGGCTGGTCCAGGTGGGTCCCAAGGCCCAGGGGGCGCGCAACTATTCCCAGTGCGACTCACTATTGCTCGGCGATAGCTGCGGGGCGCACACGTTTCCTTACATCGATGTGCGCAATGCCAGTGCCCAGGTCGAACACGAGGCATCGACCTCGAAGATAGGCGAAGATCAGATTTTTTATATGAACCAACGCGGCATCTCTACCGAGGATGCCATCTCGATGATCGTAGGAGGGTTCTGCAAGCAGGTGTTTAAGAAGTTGCCGATGGAGTTTGCCGTTGAGGCACAAAAACTGCTCGAAGTGAGCATCGAAGGAGCGGTGGGATAATGGCCGGTGATCTGCTCTCCATCAGCGGTCTGTACGCATCCATAAACGGCACCGAGATTCTCCACGGCATAGACCTGGAGATTAACGCCGGCGAGGTCCACGCCATTATGGGTCCCAACGGCTCGGGCAAAAGCACCCTGGCCCATGTGTTGGTTGGCCGCGAGGTCTGCGAGGTGACCCGAGGCGAGGTGCTTTACAACGGTCGCGACCTCTTGGGCCTGGACGTCGATGTGCGGGCCCGCGAAGGCGTGTTCTTGTCGTTTCAGTATCCGGTGGAAATCCCCGGCATCACCACGGCCTATTTTCTAAAGGCCGCACTCAACGCCGTACGCAAACACCGAGGCGAGGAAGAGTTGGATGCCATGGATTTTCTCGAACTTGCCCGCGAGAAGACAAAACTGGTGGGCATGGATGAGTCTTTTCTGAATCGTTCTCTCAATGAAGGCTTTTCTGGTGGTGAAAAAAAGCGCAACGAAATTTTTCAGATGGCCGTACTGGAGCCCCGTCTTGCAATCCTTGACGAGACCGATTCGGGCCTAGACATTGATGCCCTGCGTACGGTGGCCGAGGGCGTAAACGCTCTGCGCAGCCCCGAGCGGGCCACGTTGGTAATTACCCACTATCAGCGTCTGCTCAACTACCTGGTGCCCGACCACACCCACATCCTTATGGGTGGCAGGATTGTAAAGTCCGGCGGCCGCGAGTTGGCCATGGAGGTCGAAGAGCGCGGCTACGGTTGGATAGAAGAAGAACTGGCCGCCACCGCCTAGACGGGACGATATGACCACCTCCCGAGACAGTGTGGAGCGTTACGTTGACGCTTTTAGCCATCATAGCCGGCGAGCCTCCGAGCCTGCATGGCTTGGGAGCCTGTGCGCCCAGGCCATCGATAGTTTCAGCACGCTGGGCTTTCCCACCGTAAAGGACGAAGACTGGAAATACACCAACGCGGCGCCGATTGCCGCCTCCGAGTTTCAGGTGGTTGCCCCCGGCGAGGTCGAGGCCAGTCGTTTTCGCGACCCGGCCGGTGGCGCCTACCTGGCCGGGGATCTTTTTGAGGCCCTGGTCTTTATCGACGGCCACTTCGTGCCCGAGCTTTCCCGCCATCCCACCGGTGGTGATCTGGTGGTGAGAAGCCTGGCCGAGGTGTTGGACGAGAGTCCGGAACTGGTCGAGCCTTACCTCGGCCGTCAGATAGATCTCAAACGCCTGGCGTTTCCGGCCCTTAACACCGCCTTTATCCAGGACGGGGTCTTTATATACCTGCCCGAAGGAGCCTGCCTGGATGCCCCTTTGGAGCTTATCTTCTGTTCTACCGACCACGGTCATCCCACCATCAGCCACCCGCGCAACCTGATCGTGGCCAAGGAGGCAAGCCGCGGCACCATCATCGAACGCTACGTGGGCCAGGGCGACTACCTGACCAACGCGGTTACTGAAATCTTCCTTGGCCCTGGTGCCGAACTCGGCCACTGCAAGGTACAAAGGGAAGGGGAGCGGGCCTTTCATCTGTCGCGTATCGAAGTCGAACAGGCCGCCGGCAGTCGTTTTACCTCGCACTCGATAGCCATTGGGGCCGGACTTTCGCGTACCGAGATCCACACGGTGCTGGCCGGCGAAGGGGCCGAGGCGTCTCTTTATGGGCTTTATGCATTGGCCGGGCAGCGCCACGCCGACCATCACACCACCGTCGACCACGCCACGGCGCGGACCCACAGCCGGCAGATATACAAAGGGATACTCGACGACCGCAGCCATGGCGTGTTTACCGGCCGGGTGATCGTACGCGAGGGGGCGGTGGGCACCGAGGCGGCGCAAACCAACCGTAACCTTTTGCTGTCCGATAGTGCCGTTGTGGACACGCGGCCGCAGTTGGAGATCTACAACGATGATGTCCGCTGTACCCACGGTGCGGCCATAGGACAGTTGGACGAGGACGCGCTGTTTTATCTTAAATCCCGCGGTATCGAATCGACGGAGGCCCGGCGCATTCTGACCCGTGCCTTTGCCAGTGAGATCCTGGAAACCCTGGGCGACCTGCCCGTGCGCCGTGAGTTGGAAGTGGCCGTTGGCGGATGG
This sequence comes from Deltaproteobacteria bacterium, assembly GCA_046583365.1. GTDB lineage: Bacteria > Desulfobacterota > Binatia > UBA1149 > CAYXZP01 > JAYGCL01. The sequence goes on along the minus strand of JAYGCL010000067.1, from coordinate 2,704 downwards.
CTTGCAGAGGCTTCGGTACAGGAGGCGGGCGCGTGAGCGGCAACGGCAACGGCAACCGACTGGCGGCTGAATTTCCCATCCTCGCTGAAGAGGTGGGCGGCCGCCCGCTGGTGTACCTGGACAGCGCGGCTACCACACAAAAACCGCGACAGGTCATTGCAGCGGTGTCGGCCTTTTACGAAGAGGCCAACTCGAACGTACACCGCGGTATCCACCTTTTGAGCGAACGCGCCACCGAGCGCTTTGAAGGGGCCAGGGAGAAGGTGCGTGCTTTTATAAACGCCAGCGAGGCCCGCGAGGTGGTTTTCGTGCGCGGCACCACCGAGGCCATCAATCTGGTTGCCGGCAGTTTCGGCCGCGACCGCATAGACCCCGGCGATGAGATCGTCATCACCCACATGGAGCACCACTCCAACATCGTTCCCTGGCAGTTGTTGTGCGAGCAGACCGGAGCGGTGCTCAAGGTGGCGCCGATCAGCGACGAGGGCGAGGTCCTCATGGACGCCTACGCCGACCTGGTCGGGCCGCGTACCAAGCTGGTTTCCATCGTTCATGTTTCCAATAGCCTGGGGACGGTAAACCCGGTGGTCGAGATGACCTCTATCGCCCACGATGCCGGCGCCCTCGTGCTTCTTGACGGTGCCCAGGCCATTGCCCACCGCGACATAGACGTGCAGGCTCTGGACTGCGACTTCTTCGCCTTTTCGGGCCACAAACTCTACGGCCCCACCGGCATCGGCGTGCTCTATGGCAAGGCCGAGATTCTGGAATCGATGGCCCCTTATCAGGGCGGCGGCGAGATGATCCTGTCGGTGAGTTTTGAAGGCACCACTTACAATCACATCCCGGGCCGTTTCGAAGCCGGCACGCCCAACGTGGCCGGCGCCGTGGGGCTTGGCGCGGCCGTGGACTTTATGATGGGGCTTGACCGCGAGGCATTGCGCGCAGATGAGCAAGACCTGCTCGCTTATGCCGCCGATGGCCTGGCCTCGGTGCCGGGCCTTCGTATCGTAGGCTCGCCCAAAGAAAAGTCGGGTGCCCATTCGTTTGTGATCGAGGGGATTCACCCCCACGACATAGGCACCGTGCTCGATAGCGAAGGCGTGGCCGTTCGCACCGGCCACCATTGCACCCAGCCGCTTATGGAACGGCTGGGACTGGTGGCTACCGCGCGTGCCTCGTTCGGTGTCTACAGTACTCGCTACGACGTAGACCGCCTGATTGAAGGATTGGGCAAAGTACACGAGGTGTTGGGCTGATGAGCGACCTGCGCGCCCTTTACCAGGACACGATTCTGGACCACAGCCGTCGTCCGCGTAACTTCGGGCGTCTGGCCCATCCCACCCACCACAGCGAGGGCTATAATCCTCTTTGCGGCGACAAGGTCGAGGTGTTTTTAGAGGTCGAGGGCGAGGTGGTGCGTGATGTGTCTTTTGAAGGGGCCGGGTGTGCGATTTCCACCTCTTCGGCCTCTTTGATGACCCAGGCCATAAAGGGAAAGAGCGTGGCCGAGGCTATGGCTCTGTTCGCCGGTGTGCGTGATTTGATGATGGGCAAGGATGGCAATGACGGTGGCGTAAAGCTCGGCAAGCTGACCGTCTTTCAAGGTGTGTGTGAATTTCCGCTGCGGGTTAAGTGCGCTACCCTGGCCTGGCATACCTTGAGCACCGCACTGGCCGGCAAAGACGACCAGGTAAGTACCGAGTAGACGATCGTGTAGGGGAGTATGGATATGGACGAAAAGACAGACCTTGAAGAGAAAATAGTCGAAGCCCTGTGTACGGTCTACGACCCGGAGATTCCGGTTAACATCTACGAGCTTGGTCTCATCTACGACATCGCCGTGGATGAGGATGCAAAGGTGGCCATCAAGATGACCCTTACCGCCCCCGCTTGCCCGGTGGCCGGCGAAATGCCGGGCATGGTTGAGCGTGCGGTGGCCTACCTGGAAGAGGTGGCCGAGGTGAGCGTGGAGTTGGTATGGGAGCCTCCGTGGACTCCCGAAATGATGAACGACGCCGCCCGTCTCCAACTCGGCATGTAGGGGTAGACTCCGTGGGGGGGATTGCCTAATCTCGCCCGTCCGTGAAGGCATGGTGGGCGTAGCTCAGTTGGTAGAGCCCCGGATTGTGGTTCCGGCTGTCGCGGGTTCAATTCCCGTCGCTCACCCCACTTTATTACTCTCGTGCGCCGTTAGCTCAGTTGGTAGAGCAGCTGACTCTTAATCAGCGGGTCGCCGGTTCGATCCCGGCACGGCGTACCAATAAATCAATAACTTAGCGCGCCTTCTCGTTGTCCCGTGACTCTGCCTCCGTGCAGCCTTCGTGCAGCGGAGAGCCGGTAGGGACACAAACTGACGCCTTACAGGACGGGGTCTTGGGGGCACTTAACTCGCTGTGCGTAACACACCACGGACTGTAATACGTTTATTCGCTCAACACGGGATGATCTTCACGTGGCTAAGGGTTTTTCTGCCGGGTTTGAAAACCAAATCGTGGCCGGAGCACGGCAGCAGGACCGAGGTAAGAAAACACCTGATCGATATGCTCCTACCTACCCTTGGTTATACCCGGGTCGGGGAGCAGGCACCGCTTGGGGGATTAGGGCGTTAAGGGCACAAAACGCCCATATAACGGTCTTTTGCCCCATTCGGGTGGGTCGGCTCATGGACAGTGGGCGTTCAGGCTGGTTAGTGTGGATCTGG
>JAYGCL010000031.1:0-32198 GCA_046583365.1 Deltaproteobacteria bacterium | reverse complement strand
ACGTCAACGGCGATGGCTACCTCGATATCGTGGGGGTGGGGTATGAAAGGATATACTGGTTCGAGAATGACGGGGCGCAGGGCTTTAGCGTGCACGTCGTCGATGACCTCGGGTTGGCGGGGCAAACGGACATGCCGTTGGTCGCAGCTGATTTTGACGGCGATGGGGATGTGGACTTATTCACCAATATTGGTGGCGTGTCTTGGTACGAGAACATCGGCGGCAACGGGGCCGGCTGGCCCGACGGAACGGTCGGACTGTGCACCAATCCGGCAAGTGCTGCCGGGGCCGTGTGTCGTAGTGCGGTCGATGTCTGTGATGCTGCCGAGACCTGCGACGGGGCGAGCATCGATTGTCCGGTCGACGGTTTTATCGGCCAGGGCACCGCGGTCGTGACCGACGCGAATGTCTGCACGACCGAGACCTGCGGCGTCAGTGGTGAGATCATCAGCACCAACAACGCGGACCCCTGTGACGATGGCGATGCCTGCACAGCCACCGATGTTTGTTCGGGCGGTGTATGCGCCGGCTCGGGCACGACCTGCGGCAACGGGACCGTCGAGGCCGCTTGCGAGACCTGTGACGACGGCAACGCCGATAACACGGATGCCTGTCTCGATACCTGCGAGCCGGCCAGCTGCGGTGACGGGTATGTGCGAACGGGCGTTGAGCTTTGTGACGATGGCACAGACTCGGAACTCTGTGACGGCGACTGCACGTGGCCCGTTTGCGGTGATGACTATGTGAACCCGTCTGCAGGCGAGACCTGTGACGAAGGAGGCACGGAGACGGCCACCTGTGATTCAAACTGTACCGCGGCCATCTGTGGTGATGAGTATGTAAACACCAGTGCGGGTGAGTTGTGTGATGCCGGCGGCGAGTCGGCCACCTGTAATGCCAACTGCACCCAGGCCCTGTGCGGGGACGGCACCCATAACCAGACCGCCGGTGAGACCTGCGACCACAGCGGCGAGTCGGGCACCTGTGATGGCGACTGCACGGTAGCCCTGTGCGGCGACGACTACGTCAATGCCGTGGCCGGCGAGGAGTGCGACGACGGGAATAACACAAGTAACGACGGTTGTTCGGCTACCTGCGCAAGCGAAAGCGGTGGCGGTGGAGACGCAGTATGTGGCAACGGCATTGACGAACTCGGCGAGCAGTGCGAGTACGGTGCAGTCACCGGTAGCGAGGACTGCTCACCCGAGTGCGAGTTTGAGTACGAGCAGACCAGAGACCAATACGGATGCATTACGGCCATAAACGGGGCTACGGCCAAGTTTGGAGGCAAGCGGGGCAAGGCCAACTCTAAATGCGTCAAAAACCGGGGCAAGGGCAAGGAATCTGACCCCGAGGCCTGTCTGACGGCCGACCCGAGGGGGAAACTCCAGAAGATTAAACTCAAGAACACTTTACTGGAGACAAAAAGCTGCGCCTTAATGGTCCCCGACTTCGGCTATGCCGGGTCAGGCAGCAGCCATGAGGCTGCGGTTGCGCAAGAAACGGCACTGGCAGCCGACATCTTCGGCAACGACCTGGCTGCGGCCCTCATAGTTGCAGGAAAAGACAAGGTGTTGAAGAAAAAGTCTAAATGCCAGGCCATCATCAGCAAGAGCTACGAGAAGTTGATGGCGGCCAAGCTCAAGGCTTTCTACGACTGTAAAAAAATACGATTCAAAGCCGGTGGACAGATCATCACCCGAACAAAACTCGGGGCCTGCCTGACGGCTGACGACAAGAACAAAGTAGCAAAGATGAAGACAAAACTGGCCGTCCTGGCACTCAAGAAGTGCAGCGGCTTTGATCTGGCCTCTCTTTTTCCAGGCCAGTGCAGCGACGCCGGCGATTTTGTCGATTGTGTGGCCAAGCGAATTACATGCAGGTCCTGTCTGGTCCTGGAGGCCGGAGACCGCTTACCGGCGCTCTGCGACGAGTTTGACGACAACCAACTGAACGAGAGTTGCCCCACCGACACCACCGTGGTCACCGGTGAGATAGGGCTGTTTCGGCACCCCTCGTTCGAATCCGCCGGTATGGGGGACAACACGATCAACAGCATCCGCCACTTCTACGGTGGCCCTTACAAGGGAGCCTATGGACAGATCACGCCTATAAACGGCAAGCGCACCATAGCACCTGTCATCTGCGCAGCCGCCTCGGTCTGCTCGGGAGACGACTCGGAGGGTCAGGCCTGCGGCACGGATGACGATTGCGGCAGCGGTGGTAGTTGCCAGGAATGCGCTGGGGCCCCTGCCGGGCAGGTGCTCGGAAGCACCCAGGACAAATTTGTTATCTGGTACCCAACAGATGCCGGCTACACCCTGGAGGTTCGTAACAACACATCGGAACCCTGGCAGCATCCGATAGCCGATGCCGGCTTTGCCGCTCACAGCGCGGTACGCGAGATCGTAACCTACGCGGGCGCCAACCACACCTTCGTAGTGTTCCCAACCCAGTCGGGCAATATCCTGGTAAGGCTGCGCTAGACCAAACGGTGGTATGGGCCACGGCTGGTTTTTTGTTCTGGCCGTAGCTGCCACAAGACTTCCCCCATGGCCCACAACCTCATCCTGCGCGCGGGCGCGGCGGCACAAGAGCGCCTGGTCCGCGATGGCTTCGACCCCAAACTGTTCTCGACCATGCTGGGAGCCTCGGGGGGACCAAAGTGGCTGGTCCTGAGCCACATCGACCGGGTTCTGGCCCGCCGCTTTGTGACCGGCCGCCGCCGCAGGCTCAACCTGCTGGGCTCATCGATCGGCGCCTGGCGCCACGCCGCCTTGGCCCGGCGCGAGCCCGTGGCTGCGGTCGAAGAGTTTGAGCGTCTCTACATAGGCCAGGCCTGGGACAAGCCTCCCTCGCCCGGCCAGGTGACCGACGACTCCTGCCGTATGCTGGGCATTTTGTTTGGAGACCGGGGCCGCGACGAGCTGCTGGCCAGCCCCGACACGGCCACGCATATAATAACGGTCCGTTCCAAGGGCCCCCTGGCTTGTGAGCGCCGCGGCCCTCTGGCCTTTGGTGTGGCCACGGCAGCCCTGGCCAACATGCTGGGACGCCGCAGCCTCGGCGCCCTGGTCGAGAGGGTGGTGTTCGGCCATGATCCCCAGGCCTTCGGTTTCAAGGAACGCTCAACCCGCTACGTCGGTCTCAGCCCCGACAATCTGGACGATGCCCTTCTGGCCAGCGGCGCCATCCCTCTGGTGATGACCGCCCCCCGCGACATTGCCGGAGCGCCGGCCGGGGTCTACCGCGACGGCGGCATCCTCGACTATCACTTCGACTTTTCCTTCACGACACCGCCCGGCCTGGTTCTGTTTCCCCACTTTTTCGACCGCATCGTGCCCGGCTGGTTCGACAAGCGTCTCTCCTGGCGCCGCGTGGCCCCGAAGGCCCTCGACCAGGTATTGATGATAGCCCCGTCGCCTGCATTTATAGCCGGACTGCCGGGGGCGAGGATTCCCGACCGCAGAGACTTCGCGAGGCTCTCGACCCGGGAGAGACAGACGCGTTGGCGCCAGGTCGTCGACAGTTGCCGACGGCTGGGCGATGAACTCGAAGAGCTGTTGGAAAGCGGGCAGGTCGAAGATCGCCTGGTCGGCTTCGACTAGAGAGCCGGTCTACTCTTCAAGCCCGAACACGGCCGAGGAAAGCCCCAGCCCGGTCTCTATGGACTTATCTGCCAGACATTGAGGGTCTGCTGCCTCCAGGTCGGCCAGACAACCGCCCACCGCGCCCACACTGCAGCGGCCTATGCGACGGTCCAGGCGAGTACGGACCTTGGCCAGGGTTGAAGTCAGGGCCTGGTCACAATCGACAGGGGCTTCGGCCCCGACGTTGGCCAGACGGCAACGGTTGGCCGCCTTGTAGGCCGCGCCTGAGGTCTTTATCGCAGAGGTCAGCAGTGAGCTGCGACAACTCAAAGCCTCCGAGTTTGGGGCAACAGAGGGCAGGTCTGGGGGGCTGGCGCCACTGGCCGCCAGCAGAATGTCATCGGCCGCGTTGTGTTGGCGGCAAATCAGACACTGGGCCAGGCTGGCCATGCTGTTAAGATAAATGTCGCTGCAGCCGAGTCCGCAGGTATTGGGGAAGTCCAACAACGAAGGGGTAAGGTTTTTGCCCCCGCAGTGACGGTCGCGACGGCCGCCGATGGAGTTGGCCAGCTTTGCTGCGGCCAGGCTCAAACGGACTTCCCGGTTACCCTCGTTGCAGGCCCGCCCGCCAAGCTCGGCCGTGTAGCAGCGAGACCATTCGCGCAGGTGCCTTTTGGCAAAGCGCCCGAACTTCTTAGAGGCCTGCTTGAGACAGCGGGCCCGCGCCTCGACCGGGGCCAGCACCTTGATCGCACTCAGGCCTGTAATCGGAACACTGATCAGAGACTCGTCGGGGTCGTTCGAGGTCAACTCAAGAATGGTAGAGACCAGAGCGCCGGTGGCCGGCGGAGAAAACAATATCCTCAGCATCTGGCTGCCACCGACCGGGATCTCAAATGGCACCGCCGGTCCGCTCACACTTATATAGTCGTCGGCCAGCAGGTCGTAAGAGTTGATGATCAGCGTCAACTCACTGCCGTTGTTGATGATGTTGAGGTCGAAGTAGGCGCTGCCCCCGGCATCGGCCAGGATGGCAACGGCCTGCACGGCCACGTTTATATCCAGGGGCTCCAGGCAAGTGGCCACCATCGGCACCGCGTAAGTGTCGTAGCCCTGGGGCGCATCGACGGCCTGGTGGAAGTTATCGCACGAATAGCCGGGCAGGGTCAGGTAGGTGATCAACTCCTCTATATTGCTGAAGCCGTCACCGTCACTGTCGTCGGCCTCGACCGCCTCAAGAGACTGAACGATGGATTTGCCGACGTAGAGGTGCTGTTGCACGGCGGTTCCAAAAGGATTGCGAGGGCCCGTACCGTCCCAACGAATGTGGCAGACCGCACACACGTCAAGGCGGGAGTCCTCCTCTATGCCGTAGCGCTCGGTGAGCACTCCAAAGTAGGTGGGACGGGCCCAGGCCTGGGCGGGCACAAGCAGGGCCATGAGGACGACCAGCAGGGCCGTCTTCCCGATTGCTGCGACCACTGGTCTCATCTTCGGGCCACCTCGGTAAAGGAGCTCAGGGCCTCTGCCACGGCCGCCTCGATGCAAGCGGCCACCGCTGCCGTATCGCCCGCCGTGGCGCAACCGTTGAGTCCTGCAAAGCCCTGGCGGCAACGCGAGACCTTGGCCGCCGACTTGGCCTTGGCCTTGGCTATTTTGCCGCTGGGGTCGGCCTCACAATCAACCGACAAACCCTTGGCAAGAGACTTCTCTTCACACCTGGCCAGAGCCCCGGCCCAGGAACGGGTCAGGCGGGTGGCGGCTGCGGCCAGGGACTTCTGACAGACAAGCCCATAGCCATCGACCGCGGTGGTGGGCAGTGCGGGCAGTCTCACCCCATAGGCCGCCTCCAGGGTCGAGGCCGTTACCCCTTCGACCATGCAACGGGCGCAATCGGCCACATCGCCCATGTCAAAGAGCACTACCTGGCCGGCACACGGGGCGGGGCAGGCACTGCTATGGCCAAGCGTGGCCGGGGTGAGGTTGGCCGTCGCACAACGACGGTCGCGTTGACCACCTATTTTAGACTGTAGTTTTGCCACCGCACGCCCGAGACGGTCATCGCGACCCTGGCTGTCGCAGGTAAGGCCGCGGGCCTCGTCGATCATGCAGCGGCCCCAGGACTTTAAGTATTTCTTTAATACGCGGGTCTGCAGCTTGGATATCACTATGCTGCAGCGGGCCACGGTGGAGTTGTCCGACTCGTAGACCACCCGGGCCATTGCCACCGGCTCGGACATATTGATGTCGTTCCACAGGTCGTAGAGGAAGTTGCCGGCCACGTTGGTGGTGTTCTCATCGCGTAGAAACTCTACGTACTCCTTTGAAGCGGTCTGGTAGTACAGGGTCACCTCGGCCGTGACGGCATCAGGGCCCACCGGGTAGACGGTGTCATCCCAGTACTGGCCGTCGGCGAAACTGGCACCCACCGGCTGTCCGTCAAAGTCCTGGTAGGCGGCATTGGTAAACCCACGCGGTGGGATGCGGTTGTCTTTCTCGCGCACGTTGTTGAGTACCAGGTGCAGGCTGGGGCCCGGCATCATTCCCAACAGGGCAGCCCAGGCGGGGCTGATGCCGTGGACGGCTTCCCAGATTTTAAGATCAGGGTCGTAGTCGGCCTCTGCCGGCGTTGCACCCAGACCGACCAGGTCGGCGGTGGCGAATACATAGCGGCCGGACTCAAACACCACCCGGCGGTCGGCGGCATAGGCGCGCACGTGCAACCACATGCGCCGTCCATCGGGATAGCCGGTGGGGAGTTTATGGCCCGACTGGTTGGTGACCCGCACGGTGAGCTGGCCATCGTTTAACTCGACCGATACGTCGGCGGCTTTTCTCAGCATACGGCGGGCCTTGGCCGCGCCCTCGGCAAGAATCTCACCGTCAACCTCATCGCCGAAGACCGGGTGATAGGGCAACACGCTGGGAATAAACGTATTGGCACCAACCATCTCGTGCAGGGGCAGGTCGTCGCGCAGGGGAGCGTTGTCGGCATCGCGCCCGCTTACATCGGGCATGTGACAGTCCTGGCAGGTGGAAACCACAGCCTTGTTGCCGCCAAAGCGGGGCACTTCAACCCCGCCGTCACTGAAGGCGCTGGCCTCCCACTCATCAAAGGTCGATTGCTCGGGAAAACCCAAAGCCGGATCCCCCGGCACACCGATGGCGTTTACCTCGTACTCGCCGCTGGCGTTGCGGGTGAAGATCGGGTTGGCCACGTTGTGGCAGGTGCCACACAGGCGAGAGCTCTGGTGGTAAGGGGAGACCATGGTGGCGTGTTCGGGCTGGTGGGGGTCTTCGCCAAGGTCGGCAACTATATCAAAGGGCCCGCGTAGGCGTGCCTGGGGGTCTATGACCATCATGGCCGAAGACGGCATCGTGACCGGAGCTGTCAAGGCATCGAGGATGGCCAGGTCCTCGGCCGAGGTCTGGGAAGAAATCTCGGGGTCGACCAGACGGTGGCAGACCGAGCATTGCACGCCATGACGGTCGGGGGCCGTCATCGAGGTCCCGTCCTCGGGCACCGAACGGCCCTCCAACCATCCCTTGGGCAGATGACAGCGCAAGCAGGTCTCACCCGCATGGTCCACATCCTGGTTGGCGATGGCCAGGGCCGCCCACATAAGAGGGTCGCGGCCGGACTGGGCCATCATCGACCCCTGCCAGTTACGAAAGGGCTCGACCTCGGGGGAGCCGTACTCGGCATGGCAGTTGGTACACGTATCTGGAGTGGCGAAGGTGGCCTCGATGCTTAAGGGCTGGGTACCGGGCAGTTTAAAATCCTCGGCCGTCATCGGGTAGGGCTCGGCCCATGCCGACGAAGCCATCAGAAGGCCGCAAACAACCGTAGAAAATTTAAAGAAGCGTATGGTCATAAACCGCCACGAGAAAAGGTCAGCAACCCTTAGAGTTCACAGATAGGTGGTTTGCTGTCAACGCAGAAAGCGTCGCTTAGCCCCCATCAGGGGGGGCTAAAGCTTCAGTATTCTTCTTCGACGCCCACCTCTGCGGCCTCTAGAAGGTCGGCGCCCTCAATGCGCCGGCTTACCAGGTCTTCGAGCAGGGAAGCCGCGAGCCTTATGCGGTGGCGGCGGGCCTGGCCGGGCCCGCCCGGGTCGGCCCCGCCGCCGGGGTTGTCGTCAAAACGTTGCAGTTGATAGGCAAGCGACAGTTCCAGACCTGGTGGGTCGAGCAACACCGAGCGCAACTGTAAAAGGGCAGGCAGGGCCACTTTCGTCCACACGACCGTCAAGCGTGACTGGGCGGTACTGGCATCGCTATCAAAGATAAGACCCGTGACTACCTCTATGCTCAGCAAAGACAGCTCGGCCCCGGGGGCTGGGCCGGCCACGGTCACCTCGGAAGCTGCAAGGGCACCGGCCCTTATGGTTTCCACCAGCATCAGTGCCTGCAGGGCCGCAGCATCGGGACCGTAGTCGACGGCTATGCTGCGCAGCTCCGAGGCAAGGTCTTCGATCTTGAGGCGGTCACCGTCCTCGGCCGGGACATCTTCGGCCCCGGTTGAAATGGGACTCCAAAGAATGGCCATTAGTGGTATAAGCGCAACGCGCAACGCGACCGACACGGACCGATACTGACAGCTGGGAGGCCGCTTGCCAACGTCGAGGCATAAAAGATGAACCCGGCCAACAGCTCCAGGACTCACACCAGCTCCACCTTGCCGCGGGCTCACTACCGTCTTCTTGAACTGCTCTACTCATCCTGGCCCGAACCCGGCCTTGGCGGTGCCCGGGTGGTGGCGGCCTGTTCGGGCGGCTGCGACTCCATGGCGCTACTCGAACTGCTGGCCCTGGCCTCAGCCCAATGCGATTGCCGGGTAACGGCAGCCTACGTGGACCACGGCCTGAGACCCGAGGCCAGAGACGAAGCCGCCTTTGTCGGTCGTCGCGCCCGCCAACTTGGACTGGAGTTTAAGAGCCTGACCATCGACGACCCCGGCCGTGGCGACGAAGACCACCTGCGCAACTGCCGTTACCGTCTGCTCGAACAAGTGCGTATCGAGGCCAACGCAGAGTGGATTGCCACAGCCCACACCCGCGACGACCAGACCGAAACCATCATATTCCGTTTGTTGCGCGGTGCAGGCCTCGGCGGCCTGGCCGGCATCCCCAGTCGCCGTGGCCATATTGTGCGCCCCATTCTGGGCGCCGGCCGCGAGGAACTCGAAGGCTTCCTGCGCGACCGCGCCGTGACCTGGGTCGAGGACCCAAGCAACCGCGACCAACGCTATGCCCGCAACCGCATCCGCCACGAGATTATCCCGGCCATCAAAAAGGCCTTTGGTAGCGGGGGACTCGACCACCTGCCCGACGTGGCCCTGCGTTGGCAAATCGACGAAGATTTCCTCACAGCCGAAACCCGGCGCCATGCGGCATTTGCCCTGCGCCAGGGCAAGAAAGGCCTTGAGTTGGACCTTGGGGCTCTGGCCAAGGCGCCGGCGGCTCTTCAGCCGCGCATCCTGAGGTATTGGCTGGCAGGTGCCGGTGGCCCGGACCCGCCGAGTATTGCCCAACTACAATCACTGGAAAAGCTGCTGGACCGTCCCCGCCAACTGTCCGGCGTAGACCTTCCCGGAGCAAGGGTGGTGGTCAAGAACGGTCGTCTCCACCTGCTCAGCCGTTAAACGCGCCCGGCGTGGAAACAACAACGGTCCTCGTGTAGGATTTAGTCCGGATGAATCAGCTATCTCGAAATATGGCCCTGTGGCTCGTACTCGGCATCATGATGGTCCTGGTCTTCAACATGTTCCAGGGCCAGACCAGTCGTGACCAGGAAGTCGGCTACAGCCAGTTTGTAGCGGCCCTGGAGTCCGGCCAGGTCGATGAGGTCACCGTACAGGGCGACTCTATCCGCGGCAGCATGAGAGGCCAGAATTTCCGCACCTACGGCCCCCAGGAAGACGCCATAGAGCGCTTCCTGGTTTTAGAAGTTCCATTTACGGTCGAGCCCGAAACCGGCGACCCCTGGTACGTGGTGCTGCTCGTACAGTGGTTTCCCATGCTGCTGCTCGTGGGCGTGTGGGTCTTCTTCATGCGGCAGATGCAGATGGGCGGCGGCAAGGCCATGTCCTTCGGCAAAAGCCGCGCCAAGCTGCTCAACGAGAACCAGCACAAGGTCACATTCAACGACGTTTCGGGCATAGACGAGGCCAAAGACGAACTCGAAGAAATAATCGCCTTCCTGCGCGACCCCAAGAAATTCACCCGTCTGGGAGGACGCATTCCCAAAGGCGTCTTGCTGGTGGGCGCACCCGGCACCGGCAAGACTCTGCTGGCCCGTGCCGTTGCCGGCGAGGCGGGGGTCCCGTTCTTTTCCATAGCGGGGTCGGATTTTGTCGAGATGTTTGTCGGCGTGGGCGCATCCCGGGTCCGCGACCTGTTCGTCCAGGGCAAGAAGAACGCACCCTGCATAATATTTATTGACGAGATCGACGCCGTCGGCCGCCACCGTGGGGCAGGGCTGGGCGGTGGCCACGACGAGCGCGAACAGACGCTCAACCAACTGCTGGTTGAGCTGGACGGTTTTGAGTCCAACGAGGGCGTCATCATGGTGGCGGCAACCAACCGCCCCGACGTACTCGACCCGGCCCTCTTAAGGCCCGGGCGTTTCGACCGTCGTATCGTTGTACCCCGGCCCGACGTAAGGGGCCGCACCGGCATCCTCAAGGTCCACACCCGCAAGATTCCGCTTGCCGACGACGTAGACCTGCCCTTGCTGGCCAGGGGCACCGCCGGGTTTTGCGGAGCCGACCTGGAGAACCTCGTAAACGAAGCCGCCCTGCAGGCCGCCCGCGACGGCAACTCAGAGGTCGCCCACGAACACTTTGATGCGGCCAAGGACAAAGTGATGATGGGGGCCGAGCGGCGCAGCATGGTCATTACCGAACCCGAAAGGCGCAACACCGCCTACCACGAGTCCGGACACGTGCTGGTGGCGCGTATGCTCCCGGGTACCGACCCGGTTCACAAGGTCACTATTATCCCCCGTGGCATGGCCCTGGGACTGACCCAGCAGCTCCCCGAAGACGACCGCTACAGCTACAACCGTGACTACCTGCTCAACAGCCTGGCCATCCTCTACGGTGGCCGCGCGGCCGAAGAGCTGGTGCTCGAGGATATAACCACAGGGGCCGGCAACGACATCGAGAAGGCTACCGACATGGCCCGCAAGATGGTCTGCGAGTGGGGCATGAGCGAAGAGTTGGGACCGGTTCAGTTCGGCAAACCAACCGGTGAGGTTTTCCTCGGCATGGAGATGGGTCAGAAGAGCGAGCTGTCCGAGGACACGGCCCGGCGTATCGACCTGGAAGTAAGCAAGATGCTCAACGATGCCTACACAAAAGCCAAGGAGATCGTGCAGGCCCACCTCAAGGCTCTCCACGCCATGGCCGCAGCCCTGTTGGAACGTGAAGTGCTCGATTCGGAAGAGATAGACGTAATCATCCGCCAAAACGGCGCCATCCCTCCCGGCAATGGCGCAGCGGCCGAACCGGCCGCCTAGACCTACCTGTACGACACAGACCACATCCGGCTCAAGATAAAGGGGGGCTGTCTCGACCTGGCCGCCGGCCCCGGCATCATGGGCATCATAAACGCCACCCCCGATTCCTTCTCCGACGGGGGCAGATACCTGTCTCCCCAGCGTGCACTTGAAGCGGCGCTGGCCATGGAAGAGGCCGGCGCCTGTCTCATCGACGTGGGGGGGGAGTCCACACGGCCCGGCTCTCAACCTGTAAGCGCCGAAGAGGAGGGTGGGCGGGTTTTGCCGGTTATCGAGCTGCTGGCAAGCCGACTGTCCACGCCAATTTCAGTTGACACCTCAAAGAGCCAGGTTGCCGAGCGGGCCCTGGACGGCGGGGCAGCCCTGGTAAACGACGTCTCGGCCGGACTCTGGGACCCCGCCATGCTTGAGACCGTGGCCCGCCACCGCGCCGGCATCATTCTCATGCATACCCCGGCCCGCCCCGAGACCATGATGGAGAACACCGACTACCAGGACGTAGTCGGCCAGGTGGCCGAGTTTCTGGACCAGCGCTGCCTGCAGGCCGAGCGCTGCGGGGTGGACCCCGAGGCCATCGCAGTGGACCCCGGCATCGGCTTTGGCAAAACCACCGACCAGAACTTAAGCCTCATCCATGCCGGTCGCCGTCTGGTCCGGGGCAGACGGCCTCTGGTGGTAGGGTTGTCGCGCAAGCGTTTTATAGGTGAAGTCTACGCAATTGCCGATGCCGACGGCCGCGACCCGGCCTCGGCCGAGGCCGCGTGCCTGGCCGTGGCCCACGGTGCCGACCTCATCCGCACCCACAATGTACGGCTCACGGCGGCAGCCTTAAAGGTGGCCCAACAGGGCTGACGAGACGGCCCCGTGCAAACCTCCACCGCATCAGCTAAAAAAACGCTGTGAGCGCCGACAAGACGAGAAGGCTGTTTGGCACCGACGGCATCCGTGGGGTGGCCAACATCGAACCCATGACGCCCGAGTCCATCTTGAGGCTCGGCCGTGCCGTGGGACACTACTTTCAAACCTCCAGCCAGCACCGCCACAAGATCGTCATCGGCAAAGACACCCGCGTGTCGGGATATATGTTCGAGACTGCACTGGCCTCGGGGCTCTGCTCGATGGGGGTCGATGTGCTGTTGGTCGGGCCCATGCCCACCCCGGGAATTGCTTTTCTTACCTGCAGCCTGCGTGCCGACGCGGGGGTGGCCATATCGGCATCCCACAACCCGTTTGAAGACAACGGCATCAAGTTTTTCGGACCCGACGGTTTCAAACTCCCCGACGCCACCGAGGCCGGCATAGAGGGCTTGTTTTTCGGCGACGAGATCGACCGCCTGCGCCCGACGGCCGGCAACATAGGCAAAGCGCTGCGCGTGGATGATGCCGATGGGCGCTACAACGTGTTCTTGAAAAATGTCGTACCAAAAGAGACCACGCTTGAGGGCTTGAGGATTGCCATCGATTGCGCCCACGGGGCGGCCCACCGTATAGCTCCAGTGGTACTTGAAGAACTGGGCGCCGAGGTCACCGCCATCGGCACCTCTCCGGACGGCTTCAACATCAACGACGGCTGCGGTGCCATGCACACCGAAGTTCTGGCTGAACGGGTTCTGCGCGAGGGGGCCAACCTCGGCATCGCCCTGGACGGGGATGCCGACCGCGTGATCATGATCGACGAACTCGGCGGTGTGGTAGACGGCGACCACATACTGGCAATCCTGGCCCTGTCGATGAAGCGACGGGGTCTGCTGGCCGACGACACCGTGGTCGGCACCGTAATGGCCAACCTGGGTCTTGAGGTGGCCCTGGGTGAACACGGCATAGCCTTGCAGCGCACGCCGATGGGCGACCGCTATGTGGTTGAGAGCATGCGCAAGCAAAAGCTCAACCTCGGCGGCGAGCAATCCGGCCACATCATCTGCCTTGACCACACCAGTACCGGCGACGGTATGATTACCGCACTGTCGGTGGTCTCGGCCATGATCGCCAGTGGCAAGCCGCTGTCGGAACTGAAGAGCGTCGTGACTAAATACCCCCAGTCGCTGATCAACATCCGCGTAAAGAAAAAAAAGGAATTAATGGAAGTCGCCGCCATAGTCGATGCCATCCGTAACGCCGAGGACACACTCGGGGAGCGGGGCCGGGTACTGGTGCGTTACTCGGGCACCGAAACCCTGGCCCGCGTAATGGTCGAAGGCGAGAAGTCCGAAACCGTCGACACCCAGGCCCGCCTGATCGCCGATGCCGTTGAGACTTCCCTCGGCTGAACCGGCAAGCCCGTGACCGACCTGCGCCTGGGTGTAAACGTAGACCATGTCGCTACCATCCGGCAGGCGCGTCTTGGCACCTATCCCGACCCCCTGGAGGCGGCGCTGGCGGCCGAGCGCGGAGGCGCGGGCGGTATCACCGTGCACTTGAGAGAAGACCGCCGCCATATTCAGGAAGCCGACGTCGTCGCCCTCAAACAAAACATCGCCACCAAACTCAACCTGGAGATGGCCGCGGCCGACGAGATCGTCGAGATCGCCTGCCGGGTGTCTCCGCCCGACTGCTGTCTGGTGCCCGAACGCAGAGAGGAACTGACCACCGAGGGCGGCCTGTCGGTGCATGGAAATTTGCGCAGAATCTCCACGGTGGTGGGCCGCCTGCAAGAGGCGGGCATAACCGTAAGCCTCTTCATCAACCCCGACGAGCGTGAAATCCGCGCCGCCGCCGAGGCCGGTGCAACCGTGGTGGAACTTCACACCGGAGCCTACGCCGATGCCGCCGGCACCCAGGCCCGGGCCCACGAACTCACCCGCCTGCAAGAGGCCGCCGGCCTGGCCCGCGGGTGCGGACTTGTGGTCAACGGGGGCCATGGCCTCAACCTTGAAAACGTCGCCCCGGTGGCAGCCATAGAAGAAATAGTAGAACTCAACATAGGACACAGTATCGTGGCCCGGTCGATGTTTGTGGGCATACAAGAGGCCACCCGCGAAATGCTTGAGGCTTGCCACCGCGCCCGCCAGGGACCACCACGATGAAACCGCTCACTCCCATCCTCAGCGCCGAGAACATGCGACGGCTTGACCGCGAAACCATCGCTGCCGGTACGGCCGGTATCCGTCTGATGGAAAACGCCGGTCACGCAATATGCAGGCAGGTGATGTCCTGGGCCGCGCGTTTGCCTCTGCATGGGTCGGGAAAACCATCGCTGTTGATATGCGCGGGGCCGGGCAACAACGGTGGCGATGGCCTGGTGGTGGCCCGCCTGATGGCCGCCCAGGGCTGGGATGCCACTGTGGCTTTGTGCTCGCGCAAACAGGCGGCCCCGGGCTCGGACGCACACGCGAACCTTGAGCGCTGGCAGGCCGCGGGCGGACGCCTGATTGCCGCCTCCGAACTCCTCAATGAGATGGACAGCGGTGTTGCTTACACACTGGTGGTCGATGCACTCTTCGGCACCGGCTTCAGCCGTCCCCTGGGCCCCGAAGAGGCTCGCGTCGTAGAGGCCATTAACGGCAGCCGATTGCCGGTTATTGCCATAGACCTGCCCTCGGGGCTGTCGGCCGATACCGGCCAGGCCCTGGGTCCGGCCATAAAAGCAGTGGCCACGGTCACCCTGGGGGCGGGCAAGCCGGGTCTATTCAAGGGCCAGGGACCGGAACTGGCCGGGCGCATAAGCGTAGCCGACATAGGACTGCTGACCATGGCAGAACTGGACCTTAACATAGAAGGTGAGGTCATCGACGAGCGCGGCTGCCGCAGCCTGCTCTCTCCCCGCCCTCGCGCCGCCCACAAGGGGGATTTCGGCCACGTTCTGGTCGTGGCCGGCAGCAGGGGCAAGAGCGGGGCTGCCGTGCTGGCCTCCCGTGCCGCCTTAAGGGGAGGGGCGGGCCTGGTGACCATGGCCCTGCCGGCCTCGCTGGTGGACACGGCCAACGCCACCCTCAACGAAGCCATGACTCTGTCCCTGGCCGACCGTGACGGCGAGTTGGACGAAGGAGCCTGGGAAGGGCTGGCCCCGGTGATAGACGACTTCAACGCCGTAGTTGCAGGCCCCGGTCTCGGCCGTGGCCCCGGCGCCGAGACTCTGGTCCTTAAACTGCTCGAGCTGGCCGCTTGCCCCCTCGTCCTGGATGCCGATGCCCTTAACATTCTGGCCGCGGTCGAGGCCCGACGGCCGGGCACCCTGCGCCAGGCGCTTAACAAACGGGCCAGCCAGGGCAAGGGCGAGGTCACGCTCACCCCACACCCCGGTGAGATGGCCCGCCTGGCCCGCACCGACACGGCCTCGGTTCAGGCCGGACGTGAAGAGACGGCCTGCAAATTTGCCGAGGCAAACCCGGCCATCGTGGTCTTAAAGGGCGCCGCTACTCTGGTGGTCGAAGGACAGCGCCGGGCGGTTAACACTTCGGGCAACCCGGGCATGGCCAGTGCCGGCATGGGAGATGTTCTGGCCGGCCTTATCGCGGCCATACGGGCTCAAACCGACAGCGGCTTTGAAGCCGCAGCCCTGGCCGTCTACGTCCACGGCGCTGCCGCCGACCTGCTGGCCGACCGCCTTGGCGGCCCGGGCTTTCTGGCCGGCGAGGTTGCAGATGCCGTACCCGCCGTTGTGGCCCGACTGTGCCCGCAGTCGCTGCCATGACAAAGGATAGCAGTCAGCGCTTGAGCCTCAGCAGCGACAGCGAAGAGGCCACCGAACGGCTCGGCCGCCGCCTGGCCACCGCCTTACCGCCGGCCTGCGTGGTGGGCCTTTGCGGAGGCCTGGGGGCGGGCAAGACCTGCTTTACCCGCGGCCTGGCGGTCGGCCTGGGGGCCGACCCGGCCGAGGTCACAAGCCCTTCTTTCGTCTACCTGGTTGAATACCCGGACCTCAAACACCCTCTCATCCATGCCGACCTCTACCGCCTGGGTGGGCTGTCCGGTGAGGCCACTGCCACGGCCCTGGAGAGCATCGGCCTCTTCGCCGCCATCGCCAGCCAGGCCATCACGGCGGTCGAGTGGTGGGAAAACTACCTCGGACCCAGCCCGCAGAGTCTCGTAACTGTTGAGTTTGAAATAGAAAACACCGAGGATAGATCGATTTCACTGGAGTTTAAGGGCCGGGCTTTAGAGTCTGCGGCCGCTAGCCTCAAAGATTATGGCCGCTGAAGCGACAAGAATTGTATGTAAGTACGGCGGCACTTCGCTGGCCAGCCCCGAGCGTATCCGTGCGGTCGCCCGGCGGGTCAAAGAGACCTTTGATGGCGGCCGCGAGGTGGTGGTGGTGGTCTCGGCCATGGCCGGAGAGACCAACCGTCTGCTCGAGTTGGCATCTCGGGTGGTCGGGCGTCCCCGGGGGCGCGAACTCGACGTCCTGCTGGCCACCGGCGAACAAGCCGCGACGGCCCTTTTGACCATGGCCCTGCATGAGCTCGAGGTGCCGGCCGTGTCTTTGCAGGGACACCAGGTCCGCATCAGCACCGATTCATCCTTTGGACAGGCGCGCATACAGTCCATCGACGTCTCCAGGGTCAAGGAGACTCTGGCCGAGGGCAACGTCGTTGTCATCGCCGGCTTCCAGGGCATCGACGAACAGCACAACATCACCACCCTGGGGCGCGGGGGTTCCGACACCACGGCGGTGGCGTTGAGCGCGGCACTGGCGGCCGAGGCCTGCGAAATCTACACCGACGTAGAAGGGGTTTTTACCACTGATCCCCGCATCTGCAGCGAGGCCGTAAAGCTCGGGCGTATCTCCTACGACGAGATGCTGGAGTTGGCCGGACAGGGGACCAAGGTCCTGCAGGTCCGTTCGGTCGAGTGCGCCAAGCGCTACGGCGTCAAAGTGCACGTACGTTCAAGCTTTAACGACAGGGAAGGGACCTGGGTAGTCTCGGAGGAAAAGAGCATGGAAGAAGTATTGGTTTCCGGTGTAGCCTTCGACCGCGATCAGGCCAAGATCACGCTGCAGGGAGTGCCCGACCGTCCCGGCCTGGCCGCCGCAATCCTGAGTCCGCTGGCCAATGCTGGCATCGTCATCGACATGATCGTGCAAAACGTCTCGGAGGAGGGACACACCGACATGACCTTCACGGTGGCCGCCGCCGATGCCGAGGCCGCCGAAGGCATTATGGCCGAACTCGCCGTCAAAGTGGGGGCCCGTGGGGTCACAGCCAGCGCCAATGTGGCCAAGGTGTCGGTCGTCGGCCTTGGTATGCGTAACCACGCCGGGGTTGCGGCCCGTGCCTTTGAGATTCTGGCCGCCGAAGGGGTAAACATTCAGATGATCTCAACCTCGGAAATCAAGATCTCCCTGGTCATAGACAACGACAGCGTCGAGCGTGCCGTCAACGCCCTGCACGCGGGTTTTATCGGCAGTGAAGCCGGGAGCCTGCGCACCCGTAGCACCGGCTCCTGAAAGGCGAGAGTTTACGTGGCAAAGAAAATAGACATCTACGACACCACCCTGCGCGATGGTACCCAGGGCGAGGGGGTCAACCTGAGTGTCAACGACAAGTTGGCCATCGCCGAAAGGCTCGACGACCTGGGCATTGCCTTCGTCGAAGGCGGCTGGCCGGGTTCAAACCCCCGCGACGAAGCCTTCTTCAAAGAGGCCGCCAAGCTGCGCCTCAAGACGGCCCGCATTGCGGCCTTCGGCTCCACGGCCCGTCCCGGACGCACCCCGGCCAAGGACGATAACGTACGCGCCCTGGTGGCAACCGGAGCGCCGGTGGCAACCATCGTGGGTAAAGCCTGGGATATGCAGGTGCGCACGACCCTGCGCATTCCTCTGAAGGAAAACCTCAAACTCATCCGCACGACCCTGGCCTACTTGAAGAGCAAGGTGGAGACGGTGATCTTTGACGCCGAACATTTCTTTGACGGCTACCAGGCCAACCCCGACTACGCCATGGCTTGCCTGGAAGAGGCGGCCAGGGCCGGCACCGACGTACTGTGTCTCTGCGACACCCGCGGAGGCTCTCTGCCCGAGGCCATCGCTGCCGGTGTAAAGGCAGCCACAGAGTTAGGTGTGGCCGTGGGCATCCACTGCCACAACGACTCCGAACTGGCAGTGGCCAACTCATTGAGCGCGGTCGAAGCCGGGGCAACCCAGGTCCAGGGCACCATCAACGGCTTTGGCGAGCGTTGCGGCAACACCAACCTCTGCAGTCTCATCCCGACCCTGCAACTGAAGGCCGGCTACCGCTGCATCGGCGCCCGACGCCTGGCCCACCTGTCCGAACTGTCGCGCTACGTTTACGAAGCCGCCAACGTCGAGCCCCATCACAACCAGGCCTACGTCGGACGTTCGGCTTTTGCGCACAAGGGAGGCCTGCACGTTTCAGCGGTGCGCAAGAATGCGGCGACCTACGAACACATCGACCCCAAGGTGGTGGGCAACGAGCAGAGGGTGCTGGTCTCCGACCTGGCCGGGCGCAGCAGCATTGAGTACAAAGCCAAGCAGTTCGGCTTTAACGTAGAAGGCCGCGGCGACGAGATGAAAGAGGTCTTGTCTACTATCAAGGAACGCGAAAACTTCGGCTTTCAGTTTGAGGGGGCCGAGGCCTCGCTCGAACTGCTGATGCGCGAGAACTTTGGAAACAAGATGAAGTTTTTCCGCCTGGTCGGCTTTCGTGTGATCGACGAAAAGCGCAGCGAGGACGAGCACACCATCTCCGAAGCCACGGTAACCATCGAGGGCCCCGACGGGTCCCTCGAACACACCGCCGCCACCGGCAACGGCCCCGTCAACGCCTTGGACCTTGCCTTGCGCAAGGCCCTGGAGAAGTTCTATCCCCAGTTGGCCAGCGTCCAGTTGCACGACTACAAGGTGCGCGTACTCGAAGGCCCCCAGGGCACCGGCAGCATGGTCAGAGTATTTATCGAGTCGGGCGACGAGGAGAAGCGCTGGGGCACGGTAGGGGTGTCCCACAACCTGGTAGAGGCCAGCTGGCAGGCCCTTGTCGACAGCATCGTCTACAAGCTGCACAAAGACCACGCCCGGGTACCGGCCCGCCGTCGGCGCTAGATGGTTGGGCGGTGAAGGGTTACTTCGACTACAACGCCACCGCGCCGCTGCGCCCCGAGGCCGCAGGTCGCTTTGCCGAGGTGTTGGCCGCTGATGTGGGTAACCCCTCGAGCATGCACCAGTGGGGACGCCGCGCAAGCGACATTCTCGACCAGGCCCGCCACAGTCTGGCCACCGCCCTTGGCGTAGCTGCCAGAACGGTTGTCTTTACCTCGGGGGCTACCGAGTCGAACAACCTGGCTATCCGTGGAACCCTGGCCGCCAACCCCACGATGGGCACCGTTACCACCACCATTGAACACGCGTCTATTCTGAAAACCCTTGAGGCCCTGGAAGAGACCGGTACCCCGGTCGCACGGTTGGCCGTTGACGCCAACGGCCTGTTCGACATGGAAGAGCTCGGCGATCTCTGCAGCCGTGGCCCCCAGCTGTTGAGCATGGGCTGGGCAAACGGCGAAAGCGGGCACCTGGCCGACGTCCAGGGCGCGGCCGCTTGTGTAACCGCTGCCGCAACAGATTCAATCCTCCACGTCGATGCAGCCCAGGCCTTCGGACGCGTGCCCGTTAGCGTGCCCGAGGGGGTCGACCTGCTCTCGGTCTCGGCCCATAAGTTCGGCGGCCCGACAGGAGTCGGCGCCCTGGTGGTGGCCCGCGACGATATCATCGAGTCCGTGACCAACGGCGGCAGCCAGGAAGGCGGGCTGCGGGCGGGCACCGAGAACCTGGCGGCAATCGCTGCCATGGCGGCCGCCGCCGAAGCCGCAACCGCAGACCTGGAAAAGGAGGGCCGGCGCCTTGTGGCCCTGCGCGAAGAACTGTGGGCACTGCTCGAGGCCCGCCTCAACGGCATCGTGCGGGTCAGCCCCGCCGACGGCCTGCCCAACACCTTAAGTATCGCTTTAGAACACCCCCACCAGGATGTCAGCGTGGCCGGGCTGGACCTGGCCGGCTACGCGGTCTCCACGGGTGCGGCCTGTGCGGCGGCCTCGCCCGAGCCTTCCCACGTAATCGACGGACTGGGTCTGGCCCTAAACTACCGCCGTGGCGTGGTTCGCATCAGCATGGGGCATGCCACCACGGCCGACGAAGTGGAGGGCCTGGCCGCGGCCTTCGTCGCGGTCGTGCAACGGGCCCGGAGGGCGGCATGAGCCAGGGCGAGGGCAGGCGGGTGATAGTGGCCATGAGCGGCGGTGTCGACAGTTCGGTGGCCGCCGCGCTGCTGGTCGGCCACGGTTACGAGGTCATCGGTATCTCCATGCGCCTTGCCCCCGAACATTCGCGGGCCACATCGAGCGGCTGTTGCAGTCTCGAAGACTTTGCCGATGCCGCCAGGGTGGCCGCAAAGCTCGGCATTGCCCATTTTGTTTTCGACATGCGCCAGGAATTCAACACCGGCGTAGTCGAGCCTTTCGTAAAGGAATACCTCGCCGGGCGAACCCCGAGCCCCTGCATACTGTGTAACCGCGAGATCAAGTTCAGTCTGTTAAGAGACAAGGCCCGCCAGCTGGGAGCCGGGCTGGTTGCAACCGGCCACTACGCCCGCATCACGCACGACGGGGGCGGCTATCGCCTGCTCAAGGGCCACGATGAGGGCAAGGACCAGAGTTACTTCCTGTTTGAAATGGGGCAGGAGGAACTGGCATCCACACTGTTCCCGGTCGGTGCCATGAGAAAGGCCGAGGTAAGAGAACGCGCCCGCAGCCTCGGCCTGGCCGTAGGCGACAAGCCCGACAGCCAGGAAATATGTTTCGTGGCCGACGGTTCTTACGCCGACTTTGTCGAGAAGGCGGCCCCGGTCGCGCCCCGAAGCGGAGAGATCAGCGACCAGCAGGGCCGCAGTCTGGGCCGCCACAACGGCGTGCACCGCTTTACCGTCGGACAGAGAAAGGGGCTGGGACTTACCAGCAAGGACCCGCTCTACGTCACTGCGATAGACGCGGCCACGGCCCGGGTCACCGTGGGCAGCCGCGAGAGCCTCTTGCACACCTCACTGCTGGCCACCTCCATGAGCTGGACCTCGGGCTCGCCGCTGACGGCCGGACGACGGGTAGAGACAAAGATCCGCCACGGCCACCGGCAGGCGGCCGGGTCTATACAGTCGGTAAGCCCCGACGGCGCCACGGCGAGCATACTCTTCGACCATCCCCAGGAAGCCATCAGCCCGGGTCAGGCCGCCGTGGTCTACAACGGCGACGAGGTGCTGGGGGGAGGCTGGATCCAGTGCGCGTAGCCATAGCCACCCTGGGTTGCAAGGTGAACCAGTACGACACGGCCGTTATCGAACGCCTCATGGCAGAGAAGGGCTGGGAGCAGGTCGACTTTTCCGCCCACGCAGATGCCTACATCGTAAACAGTTGCACGGTTACCGACCGCGCCGATTCCGATGCCCGTCGCCTGGCCCGCCGTGCGCGCAGGGCAAACCCCGATGGGCGGGTGATCATGACCGGCTGCTACGCCCAGACCAGCCCTCAGAAGGTCGCCGAGTTGGACTACGTCGATTACGTTGTGGGTCTGGGCCGCTTGCCCCAGCTTCTGGCGGCGGTAGGCGGACAACTCTCAGAGCGCATTGCCGTGGCCGACCTGCGCCAGGCCGACAGCATCGAGACACTGGGCATAGAGAGTTTTTCCGGACGCACCCGTGCCTTCGTAAAGGTACAGGAAGGCTGCAACCTGTTCTGTACCTTCTGCATAGTTCCGGTGGCCCGGGGAAAGAGCCGCAGCGTTGAGCCACGCAAGGTGATCGACGAGATCGAACTGCTGGCCGCCCGCGGACACCGCGAGGTGGTGCTGACCGGCATACACCTGGGGGGCTACGGCCAGGACCTGAAACCCCGGCGGGACCTGGCCTGGCTGCTGGCGGCAATCGCCGAGCGCAGGCCGCCCTTAAGAGTACGGATCAGTTCCATCGACCCCCCCGAGTTGACCCCGCGCCTGTTGGACATCGTGGCCGGCAACGACCTGTTCTGTCACCACTTCCACGTTCCCATCCAATCGGGGGACGACGGGGTTCTGACGCGCATGCGGCGCAAGTACACGGCCGCCCAGGCCGCCCACGGCCTGGACCTGCTGCGGCAACGTATCCCTGATGTATGCATCGGCACCGACCTGATCACGGGCTTTCCCGGTGAGAGCGAGCAGGAGTTCGAAACAACCCGCCGCTACGTTTTGTCGCTGGGTTTCAGCTACCTGCACGTATTCCCATACTCGCGCCGCAGCGCAACGTCGGCCGCCAAACGGTGGACCGAACTGTCCGACCAGCTGGTACACGGACGGGCCAGGACCATGCGCCAGGTCGACGGCACCTTGCGCAGTGCTTTTCAGGAGCGCTTTGTAGGCCAGCGCGCCAAAGTGTTGTTCGAGAACCGCCGCGACCCCGAAAGCGGACAGCTCAAGGGATACTCGGACAACTACCTGCCCGTGCTTGCCGAAGGCCCCGACTCCCTCATGAACCAGCTGGTCGACGTGGAACTCGTCGGCCGCAGCGGCCGGCACCTGCAAGCCCGAAGGCTATGAGCCAGGAGTTCTCGACTCTGGAGAGCAGGCTGGGTCATAAGTTTCGCGACCAGGCCTTGCTCGCACGCGCCCTGGTACACTGCTCTGCCGGTAGCGAGGAGGGCATAGCCGACAACGAAACTCTGGAGTTTCTGGGCGACGCCGTAGTCGGTCTGGCCACAAGCAACCTTCTCATGTCGCTTTTTCCGGAACTCGACGAGGGCGACCTGTCGCGCAGAAGAGCCGCGCTGGTAAACGGCCGGCAGTTGGCCAGCCTCGGCCAGGACCTGGGCCTTGGAGCCTGGCTCAAGCTGGGCAAGGGGGAGGAAAAAAGCGGGGGTCGTGAGAAGCAGAGCATTCTGGCCGCCGTCTACGAGGCCGTGCTGGGTGCGATTTTTCTCGACGCCGGCTTCGATACTGCCCAGGCGGCGGTGAAGTCCCACTTCGGACCACGCCTGGAGGCGGCCGAGACTTTGAGCGAAGACCCCAAGAGCCACTTGCAGGAACTGGCCCAGGGCCTGGGGACGAGCCTGCCGGTTTACGCCACCACCGCGGTAAGCGGACCCGACCACGCCCGCCATTATGAAGTCAAAGTGTCACTTGAAGGCCGAGTGCTGGGCCAGGGCCAGGGTCCAAGCCTCAAAGTGGCCGAACGAGAGGCCGCCAGCCGGGCCATCGGCCGCCTGGCCGGGGGCTGAGGCGGGGGGCGCGGTGGAAGAGCAGACGAAAAGGTGCGGGTTTGTGGCACTGGCCGGTGCGCCCAACGTGGGCAAGTCTACGCTCCTCAACCGCATCATCGGTGCCCACCTGAGCATTGCCACGGCCAAAGCTCAGACCACACGCACACGCATACTCGGCATCACTACCCGTGGCCCGGTCCAACTCGCCTTTACCGACACCCCGGGCATCCACCATCTCGGCAGCCGCGGCAATCTTTTACAGAAGCGCATGGTGTCTGCCGCCCGCAGCGGCGTACACAGTGCCGACGTAACCTGTTGGATCGTTGATGCCGCCCACGGCATGGGAAGAATAGACAGGGAGGAGCTGCCCAAGCTCGATGCCGACAGCACCCTCGTGGCTCTCAACAAGATTGACCTGGTAGACAAAGATTCACTGTTGCCTCTGATGGCCGAGGTAGGTGGGCTCCTGCCCAAGGCCAATTGCATTCCGGTGAGCGCCAGTACCGGGGAAAACCTCGACCTCCTCCTTGAGCACCTCAGCGCCGCGGTTCCGGCCGGGCCCTGGATGTTTCCCGACGACCAGTTGACCGACCAGAGCGAGCGCAACCTGGTTGCCGAACTCATACGCGAACAGCTGTTCAGACAGCTCGACCAGGAGTTGCCCTATCGGGTGGCCGTAAGGGTAGAGGAATACGACGACCAGGGCCGTAAAGTCCACGTTGAAGCCATCATATACACCGACAGCACTTCGTCGAAGAAGATGATCGTGGGCAAAGACGGCAGCCGTATCAAGAAGGTCGGCACGGCCGCCCGCCGGGCCGCCGAGGACCTCATCGGCAAGGGCCTGTATCTGGACTTGCGGGTTAAAGTAAAGAAAGACTGGCAACAGAACTCCCGCTTCCTTGAAGAGTTGGGATTGTAGAGATGAACCAGAGCAGACTTCCCAAGGTGGCTATCCTCGGCCGTACCAATGCCGGTAAATCCACGCTCTTTAACCGCCTGTTGGGCCGCCGCCAGGCCATCACCCTGGACACCCCGGGGGTTACCCGCGACCCGATAAGCGCCGATACCGAGTGGGACGAGGTCCGCCTTACCCTGGTCGATACCGGCGGGCTAGGCGGCGAGCCCGACTTGAGCCTGGCCGCCGAGGTACACGAGCATACACTGGCCGCCGTCGGCGATGCCGACGTTTACATCGTCGTGTTTGACGCCAAGGCCGGGCTTTCCCCGCTGGACGCCGACACGGTGGCAACCGTGAAGCGCCTGGGACAGACGGTGGTCTATGTTGCAAATAAAACTGAAGGTAATGCCGCCAGGGGAGTAGCGGAATTCTGTGCCCTGGGCATAGACCTGCCCCTGTCCGTCTCGGCCGAACACGGGCAGGGCATAGGCGATCTTAAGGATGCCGTTCTCGAACTGCTGGAGAAGAATTCGAGCATAGTCATCGAAACGGACGAGCAGGAAAGAGCCCCGGCAGGGGAATCCACGGACCCGCTCTGCAGGGTGGCCATTCTCGGGCGCCCCAACGTAGGCAAATCCTCGTTTGCCAACCTCGTGGCCGGCGCAAGGATCTCGCTGGTCGACGACAAGCCGGGCACCACCCGTGACGTAGTCGATACCCTCATACACCGCGACGGTCGCGACTACCTGATGCTGGACACCGCCGGGCTCAGACGTCCGTCCAGGGTGGTCGCATCCAGCGAAGTAGAACAGGTAAGCGTACGCCGCAGTCTCGGTGCAATGGCAAGGGCCCACGTGGCCTTGCTCATGATCGAGCCCATCGAGGGCGTAAGCGACCAGGATGCACGCATAGCCAGGGTGGCATGGTCGGAGGGCCGGGCCCTGGTGGTGGTGGTCAACAAAATCGACATGGTCAGCAACAAGCGTCGCGACCTGGAGTTCATGCGCGACGAGATGCGTCGGCGCTACCCGCACCTGCGTCACGCGCCCATCGGCTTTATGTCGGTGACACACAAGCGCGGCATCAACGAATGCTTTGAACTCATCAACGCGGCCTACGCTGCACACAACCGTAAGGTGGCCACCTCTCACCTCAACCGCATCATTGCCGAGGCCGTCGAGCGGCGACAGCCGCCGGTAATGGGCAGGGGCAGACTGAAGCTGTTCTACGCAACACAAACGGCCGTACGACCACCCACCGTAGACCTGTTTGTAAACCGCACCGGAGTGCCCCCCGACTACCAACGCTTTATCGAACGCTGCCTGCGCGAAGACATAGACTTTGAGGGCACACCGCTGCGCCTGCGCTTTATCCGCCGGTCTTCACACTGAGCAGGGACGCTGGCGTGTCTATTCCGAGCGGGCGTGCAGGCGGGCCAGGGCCACGTAGTTTGATATGGTCTCGACCATCCACTGTCGCTCTTCACTGCTGACCTCACGCACCACCTTGGCCGGCTGACCCATGGCCAGCATACCGGCCGGCACCACCGTTCCCGGCGCGAGCAGACTCATGGCCGCCACCATTGCCCCGCCCTCGACCACCGAATGGTCGAGCAATACCGAGCCGATGCCGATCAGGGCACCGTCGTCGATACGGCAGCCGTGGGCCACCACCCGGTGCCCCAGGGTCACATCGTTGCCGATGATGGTGGGGCCGTGGTCTCTGGAAACGTGGATCGTGCAATGGTCCTGGACGTTGCTGCGTTGGCCGATACTGACCTGGGAGACGTCACCGCGGATGAGGGTCTGATACCACACCGAGGCGTCGCGGCCGAGGCTGACATCGCCGATCACCTCGGCGCTGTCGGCAATCCACACCCCGGCCTCACAAGTAGGGGTTTTTCCCTGGAAAGTCCTGATCATGGTGTGCAATCGCCCCTGCCGGGCCTTTGCAAAGTAGGTGCCGCTTGCCTATAAGGCAACATGGAACACCCGAACGACCTCCCAGTCGCTCTTACCTTTGACGACGTCCTGCTTGTTCCGGCCCAATCCGACGTCATCCCGGCCGACACCAACGTCTATACGCAGCTTACCGCCGCCATCCAACTCAAAGTCCCGTTTGTCAGTTCGGCAATGGATACGGTGACCGAGTCCAAGCTGGCAATCGCCATGGCCCAACAGGGAGGGCTCGGATTTATCCACCGCAACCTCGACATAGAGAGACAGGCAGCCGAAGTCGCACGCGTTAAAAAAAGCGAGAGCGGCATGATCACCGACCCCATCACGGTTGACCCCGACCTGCCCTTGTCGAGGGCTTTGGAGATCATGCGGGTCAACTCGGTATCGGGATTGCCCGTGTGCAGGGGGGAGAAACTGGTCGGCATTCTCACCCACCGCGACATCCGCTTCGAACAGAACCTGGACCGCAAGGTCTCGGAAGTCATGACCAGCGAGTCCCTGGTTACGGCCCCCACCGGCATAGGCCTGGCCGAGGCAACCGGGATCCTGCACCGACACCGCATCGAAAAACTGTTGGTCGTAGACGGCCAGGGCAAGCTCGAAGGCCTTATCACGGTAAAGGACATCCAGAAGTCCACCGACTTTCCCGAAGCCTCAAAAGATTCCAAGGGCCGCCTGAGGGTGGGCGCCGCGGTGGGCGTGGGCGCCGACAGGGACCAACGCGTGGCCGCACTGGTGGAGGCCGGCGTTGACGTGGTGGTCATAGACACCGCCCACGGTCATTCGAGCAACGTCATCGATTCGGTCAAAACTATTAAGGCCGACTATCCCGGACTGGACGTGGTAGCCGGCAACGTGGCTACCGAAGAGGGCACCAAAGCCCTTATCGATGCGGGTGCCGATGCCGTCAAGGTAGGCATGGGGGTCGGCTCGATCTGCACCACCCGCGTGGTGTCGGGAGTAGGCCTTCCCCAGCTGACCGCGGTTACCGACTCCTGCAAGGCCGCCAACAAAGCCGGCATACCGATAATTGCCGACGGGGGAATACGCTACAGCGGCGACGTGACCAAGGCCCTGGCGACCGGGGCATCGACCTGCATGATAGGCAGCCTGCTGGCCGGCACCGAAGAGAGCCCCGGTGAGACCATCCTCTACCAGGGCCGCACCTACAAGGTATACCGGGGAATGGGCTCCCTGGAGGCCATGCGGGGAGGCCAGAGCAAAGACCGTTACTTCCAGGAAGGCCAGGACGACATGAAACTGGTCCCCGAAGGCGTCGAAGGCAGGGTCCCCTATAAGGGCAGCCTGCAATCGACGATTGAACAACTCGTAGGTGGGCTAAGGGCCGGAATGGGATATGTGGGAGCCAGCGGGCTCGACGAGCTGAGGAAACGGGCCCGCTTCATGCGTGTATCGCCGGCCGGACTCCAGGAGAGCCACGTACACGATGTCACCATGACCAAAGAACCGCCCAACTATCGGCAACAGTAGGAGTGGGCGCGACGATGATCGTCGTTTTAGATTTCGGTAGCCAATACACACAACTCATCGCAAGACGTGTCCGTGAGGCGGGAGTTTATTGTGAGATCCACCCTTACACCTTAAGTCGGGAGCGCCTGCTCGAGTTGGCCCCGGCCGCGGTGGTACTCTCGGGTGGCCCGGCCAGCGTCTACGACCAGGGCGCTCCAAGGCCGGCCCCGGGCATACTCGACCTCGATGTGCCCTACCTCGGTATCTGTTACGGCATGAGCATTCTGGCCATGGCCGATGGTGGGGTAGTGGCCCGCAGCAACCATCGCGAGTACGGCGGGGCGGAACTCGAAGTCAGTGACGCCGACAACGGCCTTTTCGCCGGCCTTGGGGATGGCCGCCCGAGCACCGTGTGGATGAGTCACGGTGACCGCCTCGAAAAACTGCCCGATGGTTGGCAGGCCATAGGCAAGAGTGACAACTCTCCGCTTGCGGCCATCGCCGACCCCGGGCGCTCTCGCTATGGGCTGCAGTTTCACCCCGAGGTGGTACACAGTCTGCGCGGCCGAGAGATCATAGAAAACTTCCTGTTTCGCATCTGTGGTCTTAAATCCGACTGGTCGATGGAGAGTTTTGTCGAAAGCGCCACCCGGCGCATCCGCGATCAAGTGGGCAACGGACATGTGATTTGCGGCCTGAGCGGAGGCGTAGACTCGGTGGTAACGGCCGCACTGATAGAGCGCGCCATACCCGGGCAACTCTCTTGCGTGTTTGTCGATAACGGTCTGCTCCGAAAAAACGAAGTCGAGGAAGTCTGCCAGCGCTTTGGCAAATACTTCGGAGACAACTTTACAATGGTCGATGCCAGCGAGCGTTTCCTCGATGCCCTGGCCGGAGTCTCCGATCCCGAAAAAAAGCGCAAGATCATAGGCGCCACCTTCATCGATGTGTTCGAAGAGGCCGCTCTCAAGGCCAGCTCATCCAAAGGATCGATAGACTTTCTCGCCCAGGGCACCCTCTACCCCGACGTTATTGAGTCCGTGTCGGTAAACGGCCCCTCGGCGACCATCAAAAGCCACCACAACGTGGGCGGGCTGCCCGACCGGATGCGCATGAGCCTGGTGGAGCCGCTGAGGGAACTATTCAAGGACGAGGTGAGAAGGGTAGGCGAAGTGCTTGAACTACCACGGGAATCCCTGGACCGCCATCCCTTCCCCGGCCCCGGCCTAGCCGTGCGCATACTCGGCCCTATCGACCGACAAGACCTCGACGTCCTGCGCGAGGCCGATGCCATCTTCATAGAAGAGATCCGCCGGGCCGGCCTCTACAACGAAATCTGGCAGGCCTTTGCGGTCCTGCTGCCGGTAAGAACCGTGGGCGTCCAGGGCGACGACCGTACCTACGACCGTGTCGTCGCACTGCGGGCCATCGTCAGCGAAGACGGCATGACGGCCGACTGGTTCCGTTTTCCCCACGAGGTTCTGGCGCGGACGTCTTCGCGTATAAGCAACGAAGTCCGTGGTGTGAGCCGGGTCACCTACGACATCTCGTCCAAACCTCCGGCCACCGTTGAGTGGGAGTAAGAGACCAGTGAGCTACACCCACCTCCACATGCACACCCAGTACAGCCTGTTGGACGGTGCCAATAAAATTTCCAACCTGATGCCCAGGATCGCCGAACTCGGCATGACGGCGGCCGCGATTACCGACCACGGCAACATGTTCGGCGCGGTTGAGTTCTACCGCCAGGCCGAACAGGCCGGTATCAAGCCCATTATCGGCTGCGAGGTTTACGTTGCACCGCGCAGCAGGCTGGAACGCACCAAGGTGGTTGCCAACGACTACGAAAGGGCCGGCAATAATCATCTTATTCTGTTGGTCGCCAACGAGACCGGCTACCGCAATTTGAGCCGGCTGGTGTCGCAGAGCTACAAGGACGGCTTCTACTACAAACCGAGGATAGACAAGGAACTCCTCAGCGACCTCAACGAGGGGCTGCTGTGTCTGAGCGGCTGTCTGTCGGGCGAAGTGGCGACCGCGCTCACCAACGACCGCCCCGATGCGGCGCGCAAGGCGATAGAGTACTACGCAGGCCTCTTCGGTGACCGCTACTACCTGGAGATCCAGGACAACCACATGGCCGACCAGCGCAAGGTAAACTCTCAGCTCATTGGCATCGCCCACGACATGGGCATCCCCCTGGTGGCCACCAACGACTGCCACTACCTCGACCACGACGACCACCTGGCCCACGAGGTTCTGTTGTGCGTGCAAACGGGAAAGCGGATGGAGGATGAGGACCGTTGGCGTTTAGACACCGACCAGCTGTGGGTCAAGTCTCCCGAGCAGATGCTCGAGGCCTTTGTCGATTGCCCGGAAGCCGTCAGTAACTCATTGATGGTAGCCGATCGTTGCAACATGGAAATGTCTTTCGGCAAGCACCATTTCCCGGTCTACCGAGTGCCCACCGAAGAGACCCTCGACGAGCATCTGGCCGCCAAGGCCAAGGCCGGACTCCAGAGGCGGCTTGAAGCCCTGGGCGACAGCGCAGACTCCAAGGCCTATCTGGAGAGGCTTGAATCGGAACTGTTGATCATCACCCAGATGGATTTTGCAGGTTATTTCTTAATCGTCGCCGACTTCGTAAACTGGGCCAAGCAAGAGGGCATACCGGTGGGGCCGGGCAGGGGGTCGGCTGCCGGCAGCCTGGTTTCCTACGCCTTGCGCATAACCGACATCAACCCCATCCCCTACAACTTGCTGTTTGAACGCTTTCTCAACCCCCAACGCATAACCATGCCCGACATAGACGTAGACTTCTGTTACGAACGCCGCGATGAGGTCATACGTTACGTCCGCGAGAAGTACGGACAGGACTGTGTGGCCAACATCATCACCTTCGGTACCCTTAAGGGAAAGGCCGTGATTCGCGATGTCGGCAGGGTGTTGGATTTTTCGTTCTCGGAAACCGACCGCATCTGCAAGCTTTACCCGGCACCGGTACAGGGCCGCGACTACCCGCTGGCCAAGGCCTTGAAAATTGAACCCCGCCTGCGTGAAATCCGTGACTCGGGCGAGAAAGAAACAAAACTATTCCAGTACGCCCTCAAGCTTGAGGGCCTGGCCCGTCATGTCTCAAAGCATGCCGCCGGCATCGTGATCTCAGAGAAGCCCCTGGTAGAGACCGTCCCGCTGTTCGTCGACAAAGACGGAACCGTCATGACCCAGTTTGCCGGTCCCGACATCGAAGCCCTGGGGCTTATAAAATTCGACTTCCTGGGCCTCAAGACCCTGACTCTGTTGGCCAAAGCCGTAGCCTCGATAAAAGAAACCACCGGCGAGACCATCGACCTGGCCACCCTCGACCTCAAAGACCTGGCCGTCTATCGCCTGGTGAGCCGTGCCGACACGGTGGGAATCTTCCAGATGGAAAGCGGCGGCATGCGACGCCTGCTTACCCAGATCAAGCCATCCTCGTTCGAAGATATTATCGCCGTACTGGCTCTGTTCAGGCCGGGACCCCTGGATAGCGGCATGGTAGAGCAGTACATCAAACGCCGCGACGGCAACGAAGCCGTGATCTACCCCGACAGCACACTCGAGCAGATCCTCAGCGAGACCTACGGGGTCATCGTCTATCAGGAGCAGGTAATGCAGATTGCCCAGGTCTACGCCGGCTACACACTGGGTGGAGCCGACAACCTGCGCCGGGCAATGGGCAAGAAGAAGAAGTCGGCCATGGACACCGAGAGACAGCGTTTCCTGGAAGGCGCGGACGCCAACGGACACCGGCAAACCGATGCCGAGGCCATCTTCCAGCAGATGGAGACTTTTGCAGCCTACGGCTTCAACAAATCCCACTCGGCGGCCTACGCATTGATCTCCTACCAGACGGCCTGGGTAAAGGCCCACTACCCGCGCCACTTTCTCGCCGCCCTGTTGACCATGGAAATGTCTGATGCCGATAAAACTTACAAAAACCTATCCGACGGCAAACACCGGGGGATACACGTTCTTCCCCCCGACGTAAACAGCAGCCAGGTGGGATTTACGGTCTGCGACGAAGGCATCCGTTTCGGATTGGGGGCCGTCAAGGGAATCGGCGAAAAAGCCATCGAACTGATCACCGCCGCCCGTGGCCAGAGTGATTTTTCATCGATAGGAGACTTCGTACTGAGGATCAGCGATTCGCAGGTAAACCGCCGCACCCTCGAGGGTCTTATCAAAAGCGGGGCCTTTGACAGACTCGAACCTTCACGGGCCCGCCTGCTGGCCGGAGTGGACTCGCTGGCCGGCTGGGCCACGCGGGTCAGAGACGACCGCGATGCCGGTCAGATGGGACTTTTCAGCGGCGGTGCCCAAGCCAGCGAGAAGGAACCCGAGCTGCCCGACATCGCCGACTGGGATACGGCCTCGCGCCTGGAGGCCGAACACGAAGTTGTAGGCTTTTATATCTCTGGCCACCCCCTGGACCGCTACACGACCGACCTCAAACTGGTGGGGGCCACAGCCACTGCCGACCTGGCCGAGAAAGGGGACCAGAGCAAGGTGGTGCTGGCCGGGGTAACCAACACCATCAGGCGCAAGAAC
>JAYGCL010000030.1:0-5857 GCA_046583365.1 Deltaproteobacteria bacterium | reverse complement strand
TGCGTATTTCGGTGAAAATTACCACCTGTTTCGGAGTTATGTTACCACTTCGTCGGAGCGTAGCGACGCTGGTCGTTGTATGATCGCATAGTGGTAAATATGGGTCAAGCTCAGGCGGTGATTTTTTCTCCTTTTCTTGGTTTATGGTTTTTGGTCATGCCGTTTTGGCCTTCTTCTTTCTTAGTGACTCTCCTTTGAGCTCCAGGCGGTGAGCACTGTGTACCAAGCGGTCGAGGATGGCGTCTCCGGCCGTGGCATCGCCGATCATCTCGTGCCAGGTGGTGACCGGGTAC
Organism: Deltaproteobacteria bacterium; assembly: GCA_046583365.1. Classification (GTDB taxonomy): domain Bacteria; phylum Desulfobacterota; class Binatia; order UBA1149; family CAYXZP01; genus JAYGCL01. The sequence goes on along the minus strand of JAYGCL010000030.1, from coordinate 5,564 downwards.
TGGCTGGTGATTAAAGTGGCCCCGGTGCCTTGTCGGTCGTCGAGGATCTCGAGGAAGAGGCGGTACTGGTCGGGCTTGAGGGGAGTGAGCCCCCAGTCGTCGATTAGGAGCAGGTCGACGCGGGCCAGTTTTTTCAGCAGCCGGGTGAGGCTGCCGTCGGCCTCGGCCAGCTTGAGTTCACGGAAGAGCTTGGGCACGTAGTAGTAGAGGGCGCGAAAGCCCTCTCGACAGGCTTTGTGGGCCAGGGCGCACCCCAGATAAGATTTGCCCACACCCGTGGGTCCGGTGATTAAGCAATGGCGGTGGTGGCGGATCCAGTCGCAGGAGGCGAGTTGGTCGATTTGAGCGCGCTTGAGGCCGTGGGGATGCCGGAAGTCGATGTCCTCCAGACAGGCCGCCTGTTTGAGTCCGGCGAACTTAAGCCGCGTGGCCAGGGCGCGATTTTCTTTCCAGATCCACTGTCGCTCTACCATCATGGCCAGTCGGTCGTCGAAGCTCAGGTCGGCGCTGTGCGGCTGTTGCCGCTGCTCCTCCCAAGCATCGGCCAGGCCGTTGAGTTTCATGGCGTAGAGTTTTTCCATGGTCTGTTCGGTCAGCATCTGTATCTCCCGGGTGGTTGAAGGTCCGTGATGTGCACTCGTCGATGGGACAAGCAGGAGCCGTGAGACGATTCGATCGCTCAGATGGCTCTACCTCCAGTATCAGGTCCCTTCCAGCTCCGGGGTCCGGTAATAGGCCTCTCCTCGAATGTTGTCGTGGTCGGCGACGGGCGCTTCGAGCGTCTCATTTTGCCCCGGTATAGGCTGTTGGTCCAATTTGGTCTTGAGGATGGACTTGATGCTCTGATAGCTGCAGGCGTCCAACGCCAGCGCCCGTCGACAGGTGGCTTCCATGCGGTCGTCGCCGTAATCACGCCCCAGCCGCATGATACCGAGGCAGGCACGGTATCCCTGCTCGGGATGCGGTTTGCTCTCGAGGATGTGGCTCACCGCGCGGGCGCACTCGGGTCCGATGGTGCTTGCCCAGTCGATGAGTCGGCCCGGAGGCCAGTCGAGTTGCTTCTCGTGCGACTTAGGGCGGGTGAGACGGCTCCGTGGTGTGTCCGCCTCGTACTCGGCTGCGCGCATGGGCGGCGACACGGCGGCCCTTGTGGAACAGCTCCACGGTGTGAGCGCAGAGCCGCACCTCTATCTTTTTCTGCGTCAGGGCGTAGGGCACCGAGTAGGCATGATAGTCCACTTGCACGTGGTAATCGATGTTGGCCTTGGCCTCCGACCACTTGCCCAGTTCGTAGCGATGGGTCGGTAGCGGTCGTAGCGCGGGTTGGTCGAGTTCCTCAAATAGCAGCAGGCGGGAGCCGCTCATCTTCTGGAAGGGCCGTGCATTGAGTTCGTTCAGACATTTTCTGATGGCGGCGTTGAGCTCGGCCAGGCTGAAGAATGTCTGATGGCGCAATCGCGCCAGGATGCGACGCTCGGCATGAAGTACGGCATACTCGACTTTTGGTTTGTCCCGTGGCTTTCCCGGGCGCGTCGGCAGGATGGCGACGCCATAGTAGTCGGCAGCCTCCTGGTAGCTGTCGTTGATCTTCGGCTCGTAGAAACAGGCTTTGTCCACACCCGTCTTGGGATTGTCTGGCACCCACAATCTGCTCACCCCGCCAAAGAATTCGACGGCGTGGACGTGGGCCTCGATCCAGGAGGCCAGTCGCTGGTCGGCGAAGGCTTCGGCGAAGGTGTAGTTGCTGGCCCCTAGCGCGGCCACAAACAGATAGGCGGGGTGCACCTCACCGGTGCCGGGATCGGTCCAGCCCAGGGTCTTCCCGGCCCAGTCCAGGAAGGTCTTCTCCCCAGCGACGTGCCGCTGCCGCATGGTCACCTCCAGCGGTGCCTTCCAGCGCTTGTAGTGCTCGCAGAATTGGGTGTAGCCGTAACCTGTGGGATGGTCGCTACGGTACTCCTCCCACAACAGCTGCAACGTCGTGAACGATTTCCGCAGCTCCTTGTGGACATACTCCATGTCGGGCTGGGGACGACTGGACCCGCCGTGACCGCCGTCTTCGTCAGACGGCGGAAAGAGCAGTGCCTGGAGTTGATCCTCGTCCAGCTCCTCGGGCAAAGGCCAGGTGAGTCCGGCCTTCCGAGCGCGCTCCAGGTAGTTGGAGACGGTGGGGTGGGTAAGCCCGCAACTACGGGCGATCTGGCGGTTGGTGAGCCCGACCTCATGCTTGAGGCGCAGGATTTCGACGGTCTTGCGCATGGACAACCTCCTTCGTGCCATCGGCACCTCCTTTTTAGCGAAGGTACCATGACCGGGTTATCCAGCGCCGCTATGCCATTTCGGCACTTACTTACCACTCGTTTCGGTCGGACGGCTAAAGGTGGTAACTTTCAAACCGAAACAGGTGGTAACTTTGCTCCGAATTCAGTGGTAACTTTAGACCGAAATGGGTGGTAACTTTGGACCGAAATACGCAAAAATGAAGAAGTCCTTCAGATCTACTACCCCATCGCGGTTCAGATCTCCCACCACGGCCCTGGCGGGGCCTGACATTGCCAGCATTACGGCCAGTAGAATCACTGTCTTCATTCTCGGATTCCCTTTCTCCCTCCTCAGACCTCAGACCTTCCGAATAGCCGGTTCCCGCTCCGGCCTCGAGGCAAACGGAACTATTTTGCGGGGAAAGTGCAACCCTGTGGGAGAGATTCTCTGGAGGGAGGGATAATCAACCATGTGTACACCGTCCCCTGGCGGGTAAGGCCCCACCGGGTTCACCTCGAGTTCGGGCAGAGCATGGAGGGCCCAGGTTGGCGTGGGGATGGTGTGGTCGTGGGGATCTGCACCACACCACCCTCCCCACCCTCTGAGGGCCGCCCGCCTTATTGGTACCCCTTGTACCCCCTAAAGGGGGTACAACTTGGTACTGGTACCCCTTTGTACAAACCCCATTGGGACCAAGGGATGCCTTACCCTCAAGTGCCCTTGGCTCACCGACCACCTGAAAGGCACAAGCCTATATGTCGAGGAGGACTTTGAACTTGCGTGCAATCTCAAACACGACCCTACTAATTGAAGCCCCTCCGACTCAGGGCCTTCTTCATGGCTGCGGGCGAATACCCAGGTAATATCTGGACAAACAAGGCGTCAAACTTGTGGGCCTCCTGGGTGCTCTGGTAGGTCAAGTCATAGCAATGTCGGGCAACCGAAGTATCGACCCCAAGAGGGCAGATACAGCCGCCCAACTCGTTGCCCACAACAGGACAAAGGGCACTTGAACCACCACCTACGCTCTTCGCCACCAACGCCGCGCTGGTGGTGTCTGACGGGGTCCAGGCGCGCATCGGTGCCCTTGGTGCGGGCAAGGAGTGGTTCAAGCCGTGGCGGACGATCAGCGGACGATCAGCGGGCACGAGGAATTCCGCCGGAACTGGTCCACATTCAGGGTGGTACACTCTTCGACACAGGCCTTGGCTACCTCACCGAGGGGCAACCCGCTACCATATCCGCCCACGGATCAATCCTCTCTCAGGATTTCCAAAATCATTTAGGGTCCTATCCCCCCTGACTATTTAGACCAGGTATCTACAGGAGGTAGGGAGTGGGTTGTTTGCTTTTTGCTTTGCAGGAATGGACCGCCGCCAACGGCGGGGCGGTCACTTCCGCCTTGTGTAGTACTTGTGTACTACTTGTACGGATTTTCAGACCTCGTAAGTGGTTGTGTCAGCTATATTTCCATATTGACCCCGTCCGACTTCCGGTGAGTGGGAGGGTATATTAGGGGTTCTTTCGGTGAGCATCAGGGTATATCCGCCCCCGCCAGGTAGTCCCCCAGAACGCCCCGGAGTTTCTTCTCCCGCTGGGCCGGTATAGGTTTCTTTGCCCTCTCCCAAAGGGAAAGCTCCTTCTGTGAGACGCCCACCTTTGCGGCGAGCTCCGCCTGGGTCCAGTCAGCCGTCTTCCGGGCCTGGCGAATATCCGCCGGCGTCAGGCCCCCAGGTCGGGTCGGGGTAACTACGGAGGACGCTTCGGCCGGCTCGTCCGTGGTGTAGATGCCGGCCTCCTCGAGGCGCTCCCGGAGTCGCTTTTCCAGGTCGGCGGGCAGGTACTTCTTCACGGTCAGCCGATAGACCTCCTGGGGGTTACCTCTGTAGCTCTGGAGAACTTGGAGGGGGTCTCGCGGGTGCCCCTGTATCTCGATCTGTAGGCCGATCGTATCATTATCGGCCAGAGCCTCCAGATCTTCGAGATATTCCCTGAAGGCATGATAGAGCAACCCATCGGCGCTGCCGACAAACCACGGGTGGCCTTCTCTATCCACGGCGATGGACCCGGCTTCCACGCCGCCCAGGTAGTAATCCTCGGATTCCCAACTGCCGTCGCGATAGACGTTCAAGCTCAAGCCGTCCTGGGCGATGATCCAGACGTCGCCGGACGGGCCACCGATGGCGATGTCACGCGCAAGAACGCCACCGACCTCTTCCCAGCCGGAGCCCCCGATGACCTGCTTATAGACCTTGCCGTTGAACTTGTCGACGGTCCAGGCCATACCATCTGACGTGATAGCCAGACGTGAGGCGGCAAAGAACTTGTGGTTCTCCTCCCAGCCCGAGCCCCCGTCGACTTTTGTATGAATACGTCCATCCGAGTCGACGATCTTAACGGTGCCGTCTGCGCCTATGCCAATATCCTTCGTGACGAACGCGTTGTGCATCTGTTCCCATGAGTATTCATTGACCATGCGGTGGACGGTGCCGTTTTCCAGCGCGACCCAGGCCAGGCCATCGGGCCCGCCGGCGATGCGCTTAACGCCGGTCTGACCATCGATCTCGCGCCAGCCCCAAGTCGGCCACGTCGCCGTTTCGACGTAACCCCGCGTGTCGACGACCCGGAACGTGCCAGCGGCGTCGGTGCCGAAGGCGAGGTCCTGACCGTGCATGTCGCCATAGGACTGGAAGGCGTGCTGCACGACGTTCACGGTCTGCGTAAAGTCTGACGACAGGCTGTGAACAGGATCGACGACCCGATACTCTGCGGTGTAGGTTCCCGGCTTGGAGGTATCAACGTTATCCCATAACCACGGCAGCAGTGTGTTCTCTCCACTCGCCGGTGGAATAGAACCACACCCACCCAGAGGCGCTGTGGTAGGTCTCTCCGACGCTCAAGGTCACTTCAGAGTTGATCTCGGCGAGGTTTGGTGGCCAGAAGGTGGGCTTCGGCCACCAGACCCCGTAGGTGATCGCATCGTTCCAGGTTGAGAAGGCCGGATCCGCGTTATTTATCCGTCTGAGGTCATTGTGGGTTATGGGCATGTCAATCTGAAATTGGTTCTGATTCGCGACCTCAATCCCCTGTAAAGCAAGCTATATTCCGAATACCAACGCACATTACATGACTACACAATGACAGTAAAACAAGGCTCAAATATCGGTCCCACAGTCACTTAAACCTCAAACTGCGCTGGAACTTCGGTCTAAACGTGCGTATGCGCCCCTGAATGATGTCGCCGTCCACCAGGACCTCGCCTGAAGAGAAACGGCTGGCCGGCCACCATCCACTGGCGGAAG
>JAYGCL010000091.1:0-31930 GCA_046583365.1 Deltaproteobacteria bacterium | reverse complement strand
ATTCCCGTGTTTCAAGTGTTATTTCGGGCTCTTGACCCCCCCGTTCGGGTAAAACTCCAGGTTCGACGTACGACTTGGTGTTTTTTCCTTGACAATCACACCAGCCAGCACCTATAAGTGCAGCCTGAGTCCAAGAGGAAGCCGTGGGAGAGGGTCCCCGAAACTGGCCCGCCCCCGCAGCAAAATCAAAGCCTTGGACTTCAGGTTGGTTAGACGAAGAATGGATCAGGTTATTTCAAACCTTATTGTAGCCCAAACCGACTGAACTTCAGGAGGGAGAATGTCATGAAACGAATTTTTATAACTTTAGCTGCCATAGCTGTGCTGAGCTTTACCGCCAGTATCGCTTCTGCCGACTGTGGCTTCGATGTACCCAATAAAGCCAAGGGTCAGAAGACCTCCATGGTCCGCTCCTATGCAGCTTGCCCCAGCATAACCGTCCCGGCAACCAATACGGTTACCTCGACTGGTCTGCCCGTGTGTTCGCCGCCAGTCGCCCACTCGGCCTACGAGTTCAGTGAAAAGGGCAAGTGCAACTACAAGAACATGGGCAAGCTTGAGTCCCCGTGCTCCGATGCGAGCGGCCAGGACTGCTTCAATCTGAAGATCATAGCCAAGTGCTCCGGCATAACGGCTGGCGACGGTTCGCCGATTTCGGCTCCCATGGACAACGGTTGGTCGTTGGTGACCGTCACCCGGGCAACCTTGGGTGAGTTCAACGAAGACCAGAGTGCCGTCAACGTGGCCTACACGGTGTTCGATTTCCCGGCTTCCTTTGTCTTCTCTGACCCCAAGAAAGGCAAGATCAAGCTCAAGACCGACACCAACGCGTTGATGACGGCCCTGTTCGGACCGGGCAATCCGCTCTCGCCTTGTGCATCGCTCGCACCGCTCAGCACCTCCATTCAGGACGGTGGTGGCAATCTCTTTGCGGTCCCAGGCGCAGGAGCCCAGAAGTAACAGGCTAGGGCTACAAGGTTTGAACCCGGAAAGGGCGGTGCACAAGCACCGCCCTTTCTTTTTGCCTCCACGGCAGGCACCCTCACCGACATGGCAGAAAACGAACTGGCCGTGTTTATAACCAGCCTTGGCCCGGCCCTGGCGGCGGCCTATTTCTGCCTGCTGGCACCCGGACAAGCGTGGTGGCGACCACGCAACTCGGCTCTACCCCGGCTGCTGGCCCAGGTTGCCCTGTCCACTGCCTGGACCGGGCTTGCCGCCACCACGCTGACCGCGGCCTCGGCCTTCTCACTGCCCAGGTTGGTGCTCTTAAACGCCTCCGTCTCGTTGGCTGGATATCTGTGGGTGGGCCGGGCGGCCAACCCACCGGCACCCGCATCTCGATCCGGGTTGGCGGTGGCACTGCTGGCCCTGCTCCTTTACTGGCCCCCATTTGAAACCCACATCGCGGCATCAGACTCCAGCACCTACCTGGCCGCAGCTACCAACCTGGCCCGTAGCCACAGCCTGTCCAAAGTAGACCCGCTGCTTGAGGAGATACCCTCGACTGTTGCGCGACGACACATCTTCCCCTCGGCACTCGGATTGCCGTGGAAACCCCCCTACTCGCGTATGCCCGGCGGACTGGTCATGGACTCCCTGGATGCCAACGAAGTACGGCCGGCTTTCTTCCCGTTGCCGATTGTGTGGTCGGCCATATTCGCCGATGCCCTGGGGTCCCGTTACGCGGGCGGGCAGGCCCCTCTGTTTGCCGCGTTGGCTCTGTGGGCTACCTACGCATTCACCCGCAAGCGCATGGGAACTTCTGCTGCCCTGCTGGTCACAGCACTTATGGGAATAAATGCGGCCAGCTACTGGGCCGGCCGCTTTGCCCTTGCAGAACCAGCGGTATGGTTCTTCCTGTGGGCCGGACTGCTAGGGATGGACGCCTGGGAGGAAGAAGGCCTGGCGGCCGATTCGGCATTCGCGGCAGCCATGTTCTCGATGGCCGCCTGCAGCCGGCCGGAATTTTCAATCTTCATCGGCCTGGCACTTCTTTGCCGCCACCTCCTGCGTTCTTCGGTTTCCCTGCGCCCCCTCCACCCCGTTTTCTTTGTGACCATGGCTGCCGGACTGGCGGCCGTCGCCGCCGAGGTTTATCTACTCCCGGGGGCATACACCGCACCCATAACGGACACTCTCTCGGGCCTTTACTTCAGACTGACCATGCTGGGGCTTGCCCCGAAAGTCACAGCCGTGGCCATGGCCTTAGTGTTTCTGGCCCTTGCCCTGCGTCGCTTCGGTCTGAAGACAACGGCCGCAGCCGCCATAGTCTTCCCAGCCCTGGCGGTATACGCGGCCTCATCTCATTTTCTCCTGCCCCGCTCGCTGGCCTGGCTTGGAGCCTACCTGGGATGGCCGACTCTCGTGCTGGCAACAATCGGCGCTCTCTGGTGCTGGCGTAAACGCCACGAGAGACCGGCCGATGCCTTCTTCCTCGTCCTTGCCTTTATCATTTCCGCTCTGGTTCTTTACGACCCACACGTCTATCCCAGCCTGCCCTGGGCCTCGCGTCGTTTTGTTCCAATGGTGGTCCCGCTCACCCTCGTGCTGGCCGCCATGGCCATCACGAGGCTGGCCTCCCGCCACCTGGTGGCCAGCCTGGCAGCCTGGGGGATCCTCATAGCCAGCGTCGTCATGCCGGCGCGGGCGAGCTGGTCTACCCCCTTCTACCAGGGCTCCTACGACCAACTGGCCGACTTCAACGCCGCCGTTCCTCCCCAGACCACACTACTCATAGACGGGCGGCTCGACACCCTGGTGCTGGGCCCGGCCCTGTGGCTGACCCACGGACGCGAGAGCCTGCCCGTCCATGCCGCCTACGAGAGAGGCCGTAACGTCATTGCCTCTCTGGCCTTCAACCTCCCTGCACACAGGGACTTGTGGCTGCTCAAACCCACCCTCAGCGAGGACAAGAAGCCCCCGTGGGTGAGTTTAAAACACATGGATGATTTCATCTTCCAACTACTGCTTCCCGAACAGAGCACCGTGGGGCCGCCCCAACGGGCTGAACTCTACACCTTGCCGGTCTCGCTGTTCCGGCTGCGTTCGACCCTGCGCCACAAGCCCGGCGGCTAATCGTCGGCGGACGAGTTTCCCTTGCAGGCGGCTTCAACAACAGCCACGTCCCTCCAGTGGGCACCGCGCTTGCGGGCTTTTTGCAGAGCGGTGGCCGCCGCCCGCGGCCTTCCCTCCACACACCTCAGGTAGGCCAGGCCCAGCCAGGCCGGAGCATAGCCGCGGTCCAGGGCCAGAGTGCGACGCAGGTGGCTGCGGGCGTGGCCGGGGTCGCCGGCCTGGACAAGCAATGCGGCAACGTTGTAGTGGGCACGCAGCGAACGCGGGGCAGAGACCACGGTACCCGACCACAGGGTCCACTGGTTACGCCAGAGGGCACTTTGCTGCCAACACAGTGCCGCCAACAAGGCCGTGCAAACGGCCAGAGACACACAGGCGGCTCTGCCCGTCCTGGCGGGCAGAGCGCTGAGTCCCAACGCCAGGGCCACGGCAGCGGCAACCAGCAGGGGGTAGCCATGACGGTCGGCTCCCGGTTCGTTCATGGCCACGACAAAACACGTGAGCACCGCCACCGTCCCAACCCAGGCAGTTGCAAAGGCCAGAGGCGCAGGCTTGGGCGCGCGCCTCAAACGCCACAACGCAGCCGCCAGGACCAGCAACAGGGTGGCCGCCACACTCCCCCCCCAGGGGCCGGCCTCACCGCCGTGTAGATGGGGATAGTCTGCACTCAACCCCAGTGGCCACAACAATCCGCCCATGTAGTGGACCACCATGGCACCGGCCGAGGAAAAACTGCTGGCCGTAAAAACCCCGGCGGTCACACCAGTGGCCCCGTAAGCGACCAGCAGAGCCACCGAGGCCGCCAACAGGCCTCCCAATATTACAATCGCCTGCCGCGGTGACGGCCCCAGACCGGCAGCCGAGGCCAGGCCCAGGATACCTATGACAATCACCCCGCTTTCCTTGCTGGCCGCAGCAGCTAGGACCATGGGTACGGCAAGCGCACTCCTGGGCCGGGGACTTATCCAGGCCCCGACAGCCGCCAGCGAAAAGGCCGTGGCCAGCAGGTCGCGACGGCCTGAGACATAGGCCACCGCCTCGACGGCCAGTGGGTGCACAGCAAAGGCCAGGCAGGCTGCCACGGCCATGGCCCGACGGGCACCAAGCCCGATGGCCGTGCGCAGGGCCAGAACCGCAACCAGGGCATGCAGGAGGACGTTGTTCAGGTGGTAGACCCAGGACCGTCCCCCACCGAGGTTGAAGTCTATGAGAAAACTGAGATAGCGCAGGGGCCGGTAAGGCAGAAGGCCGTTGCCGGCCGGGACCGGCCCTTCTGACCCGAGCAGGGAGAGGTCGTCAAAGACCAGCTCAAAGCCAAGTGTGCGGGCATAAATGGCCGCGCAGAACACAGCCACCGCCAGTTCGATGACGAACCGGGGCACTTGAGCCCGACCCTGTACTGCCGAACCCGCCACAGAAGACCCGATCCCCACGAGCAAACCTCAGGCGGCGATTACAGTGATGAGAGCCATCCCTGGATCGCATCCAGGCCCCGCTCGAGTTGTTCCATCGATGTTGCGTACGAAATTCGTACGTGGTCGCTGGAGCCGAAATCGTTGCCGCCCACCAGCCCCACCGAGGCATTTTCGAGTAGAGTCAGCGCGAAATCCGTACCGTCGCTGGTAGCGGTTTTCTCAAATACGTCTTTGACATTGACGAATACATAGAACGCCCCCTCGGGCACCGTCACCGATAGTCCGTCTATCGTGTTGATACGCTCACAAACGTAGTCTCGGCGGCGGCGGAACTCATCGACCATGGGTCCGAGGTCATCCTGAGGGCCGGCCAGGGCCTCGGCGGCGGCGGCCTGGGCTATGGTGCTGGGGTTGGACGTTGACTGTCCCTGAAGCATGGCCATGGCACCCACCACGGCCTCGGGGGCGGCGGTATAGCCGATACGCCAACCCGTCATGGCGTAAGTCTTGGAAACCGAATTGACCACTATGGTGCGGTCACGCAAACCGGGCTCAAGCTCCAACAGGTGGCGCGGACGGCGACCGTCGTAGCGGATCATTTCATAGACGTCGTCGCAGATGATCCAGCAGTCGTGGCCACTGAGCACCTTGGCCAGGGCCTTGAGTTCTTCTTCGTTGTAAGCGGCACCGGTAGGGTTGGAGGGACTGTTGAGTATCACCATCCTCACTTTCGGACCCAGGGCGGATGCGAGTCTGCCCGCATCGAGTTTGAAACCGTCCTCCTCGGCCCCCACTGCTATACGGGGTCGGGCCCCGGCCAGAACCGCCATATCGACGTAGCTGACCCAGTAGGGGGCAGGAATGAGCACTTCGTCCCCGTCTCCGAGGGTGGCCTGCATGGCGTTGTAAAGGGAGTGTTTGCCGCCGCAGTTGGCCATAATCTCCGAACCCGAATATTCGAGACCATTGTCGCGCAAGAGTTTGGTGGCTATGGCCTCCTTGAGTTCGGGAGTTCCTCCCACTGCCGTGTAACGGAAGTCGCCGCGCTCGATAGCACGGCGAGCGGCATCGCACACGTGCGGCCAGGTAGGAAAATCCGGCTCGCCGGCCGCAAACCCGATTACCTCGCGGCCTCCAGCTCTGAGTTCAAGAACCTTGGCCGTCACGGCCATGGTTGAGGACGGTTTTATATCATCCAGACGGCTTGCGAGCTTCATTTTCCGCCGTTGAGTTTTTCATGCAGGCGCTTGGCCACTGCGGGCGGTACGAGTTCGGAAACATCGCCATCGAGCTGAGAAACTTCCTTGACCAGGCCGGAACTGGTGTAGAAATAGTCTGCGTCGGCCATCAGGAATGCCGTTTCCACATCGGCGGCAAGGTGCCGGTTCATGAGCGCCATCTGGAATTCGTAATCGAAATCGGCAACAGCCCTGAGCCCACGGATAATGGTTGCCGCCCCCACCTCACGCGCATAGCCGACGAGAAGGCCGTAAAAACTGTCAACGCTCACGCTGTCGCCCAACTCGACCACAACCTCACGGATCATCTCCACACGCTCGTCGGGTGTGAACAGCCCGGAAGGCTTGTCCTTGTTGTAGGCTACCGCGACGACCACGTGGTCGAACATGCCCAGCCCCCTGCGGACCACATCGAGGTGGCCGTTCGTCATCGGGTCGAAAGAGCCCGGATATACAGCCTTGCGTTTCTTGTTCACCTCACACCCCCTGACGCTCGTACAGAGCCAGTTTGGTATCACCGTAGAGGTCCTCGCCAAGGCACACCAGACGGCCCTCTGCCGTGGGCAGGTCGTCACTGGGGGCGACCTCCACAGATATCCATCCCCCCTCGGCCACGATCGAGTGTTTTTCCAGGCCCGCCAAGGCAGCCGCCGCCATACCCTTACGGTAGGGAGGGTCCAGAAACACACCGCCGAAACGACGGTCCGAACCCGCAATCTCGGCAAGGGCACGGGCCACGTCACGTTGCCAGACCTCGGCACGGCTCTCCAACCCGCAGGCGCTGAGATTGCCACGTATTACCTGGCAGGCCCGACGGTCCTGCTCCACGCTCAGCAGCCGGGCAGCGCCACGGCTCAACGCTTCGATACCAAGAGCCCCGGTGCCTGCGTAGAGATCCAGGATATCCACCCCCCCCATTTCATAACGGTTCATCAAACGGCTGAACAACGCCTCACGCACACGCCCGGCGGTTGGCCGTGTTTTCCTTCCCGCAACGGTTCGCAGACGCCTGCCCCCAAAACTGCCAGCAATCACTCTCATCAACGTGGGCGCGACTATACGTCACCCTCTGGGAGCGGGCAAAACCGAGTTTCACCCCTCTCGGCTTTACACCAGCAAACCCCCGGCATAGGGTCGCCGCCGTCGTGAACGCCGTACTGATCCCGGTACGCTCCATCTCCGGAGCCAAACGCCGGCTGGCCGAAACTCTCGACAGGCCCTCCCGACAGCGCCTTGCCCTAGGCATGCTCAACGACATGCTGGCCGCCCTGGAGCGAGCATCCTCGGTTGGGCGCGTGGCCGTGGTCAGCGCCGATGAGGCCCTGCTGAGACACGCCAGCCTCTTGGGCGCCGAAGTCATAGAAGAAGGCCGGCCTCGGGGACTTAATGCTGCGGTGGCCCTGGCTGCCGCCGTCCTGGAAGAGAACGGAGTGGACAGACTGCTCACCATTCCCGGCGATGTACCGTTGATAGGTGGGGCCGAGGTTGACCGCCTGTTTGCAACCGACCCGGCGGCCCACCCGGTAGTGCTGGTCCCATCGGCCTCGGGCAGCGGCACCAACGGGCTGCTCACCTCTCCCCCCACCGTCATCCTCTCCCGCTTTGAGGGCAACAGCCTCAAGGCCCACCAACAGGCCTGCCGGGAGGCCGGCATCGAGCCCCTGGTCCTGCCCCTGCAAGGCTTCATGCTCGACGTTGATACCCCCGACGACCTCACGGCCATGCGTGCGGCGACTGCCGCCGGCAGGTCGGTGGTCAGAGCCACCGGTTAGGCTCTGCCACATCACTATATGTCCGGGTCGGCCGTCTATACCTGCCCCATGCACCCCGAGGTCTTAAGCCCCCAGCCGGGGCCTTGCCCCAGGTGCGGCATGGCCCTGGAAGGAACCCGGGGACAGAGCGACCCGCAAGAGCTGGCCTACATGGAAAGGCGTCTCACACTTGCCGCCATCTTTACCCTGCCCCTGTTCCTGCTCACCATGCTGCCCTTGCCAAAGGGTGCCCTGGCCGGTCTTGCCCCGCTTGCCTGGATAGAACTTGCCCTTGCCAGCGTAGCCGTCGGCTGGGGTGGCTTTCCGCTGTTTGTTCGCGGTCTTGCCTCGGTTCGCAACAAGAGCCCCAACATGTTCACGCTGGTGTCGCTGGGTATCGCGGCCGCCTACGGCTACAGCCTGGCCGCGGTAGCCGCAGGCCGGTTCTTCCCGGCCGGCCTGCGTGCGGCCGACGGCTCGGTGCCCCTTTATTTTGAATCGGCGGCCGTCATCACCACCCTGGTGTTGCTCGGACAGGTGCTCGAATTGCGTGCCCGCAACCGTGCTTCGGGGGCGATCCGCGCCCTCATGGAGCTGGCCCCGGCACGGGCCACCAAAGTAGACAGCAACGGTAACGAACATGACGTTTGTCTGCACGAAGTAGAACCCGGCGATATTGTCAGGGTCAAACCCGGAGAGAAGGTGCCTGTGGATGGTGAGGTCACCGCAGGACTCAGCTCGGTGGACGAATCAATGATAACCGGGGAGCCTCTGCCGGCCCACAAGAGCGCCGGTGCAAAGGTGGTCGCGGGCACCATCAATCTTACAGGCAGTTTTCTTCTGCGCGCCCAGCAGGTGGGCTCGGCTACCCTGCTGGCCCAGATCATAGATATGGTGGGTGTGGCGCAAAGAACCCGTGCGCCGGCCCAACGCCTGGCAGACCGGGTCTCGGCCAGATTCGTACCGGCAGTGCTGGCGGTCGCGCTGCTGGCTTTTGCGGCCTGGAGCACACTCGGTCCAGAACCCCGCTTTGCCCACGCCCTGCTGATCGCCATCAGCGTGCTCATCATTGCCTGTCCCTGTGCCCTCGGCCTGGCTACACCGGTTTCCATAACGGTAGGAATCGGTGCCGCTGCCGGCCGGGGGATACTGTTCCGCGATGCCGCGACCCTGGAACGTATGGCCGCCGTCGATACAGTGGCTCTGGACAAGACCGGCACCCTTACCTGCGGACAGCCCCGCATCATCGAAGTCGAGAGCGCCCATGGTTTTAACGAGAGCGAGGTGGTCGGGCTGGCCGCCGCCCTTGAAAGGGCCAGCGAACACCCTCTGGCCTCGGCCGTAACCGAGGCTGCCAACGACAGGGGACTTACGGTTGCCGCTGTCAAAGAATTTGAAAACATCCCCGGCAAGGGCCTGCGCGGACGGGTGGGAGACCTGGCCGTCCTGGTCGGCACCGAGGCCCTGCTGGCCGCGGGGGGGGTGGACACCAGCGCCCTGCTGGAATCCGCCCGGACCCTGGGCTCACAGGGCAGGACGATACTGTGGGTGGCGGCCGGCCAACGCCTTGCCGGCCTGCTCGCCGCCCATGACATCGAAAGACCGTCGGCAGCCGCAGCCGTACGCGAGTTGCTCGCATCCGGCATCGAAGTACTGATGCTCAGCGGCGACAGCCACGCGGCGGCCGCGACCGTAGCCGCGGGCCTGGGCATAGAGCGTTGCGAGGCCGAACTGATGCCGGCAGACAAGGCCGTGGCCATCGGCAAACTTCAGGAGCAGGGCCGTGTAGTGGCCATGGTCGGCGACGGCATCAACGATGCCCCGGCCCTGGCCCGCGCGGATGTGGGCATCGCGATGGCCAGCGGCACGGACATAGCCATCGAGAGCGCCGGCGTAACCCTGGTCGGCCAGGACTTGACCGCGCTGGCCGCGGCCAGCCGGGTGAGCCGGGCCACGGTGGCAAACATCCGTCAGAACCTGGCCTTCGCCTTCGTCTACAACGCCCTGGGAGTACCGCTGGCGGCGGGGCTTTTATACCCCTCAGCCGGCCTGCTTCTCAGCCCCATGGTGGCCAGCCTGGCCATGTGCCTCAGTTCACTCTCAGTTCTCGGCAACGCCCTGAGGTTAAAAAGAATCCGCCTCCAGGGCGACGACCGTCTCTAACGAGGCCACATAGTCGGCCGGCAGGCCGTGCTCGCGTGCCCCCTCCAGCACCAACGCCTTGTACCACGGGTAGGGGCGCAGGCGGCCGTCGATCATCTGCACGCTGGCCGTATATATGCGCACTCCACCGGGGTTGGCGGCGGCGGCCGGGCTGAGCGTTACTTCGCGTTCGAAGTAGTCACGACCGAGCCCTTCGATAAGGTCCAGACGGGCCTTGTCGGGTGCACTGATCTCGTAAACCACGCCCCACACGGCGTCCTCGCTGCGGCCGGTGAAGAAAGCATCGGCTTTGCCCGAACCGTCGCGGCCGGTTTTGTGAAAACGCAGTGCGTGGCGGGTCAGGCGGCCCGAGCCCAGAACGCGGGCCGAAGGGGCGCGCTCGGTCATACGGTGGCTGGCCATGTTTGAACCGTAGGTAAAAATCGCCACAGCCGCGGCCTGTTCCAACCTGCTGGTCGTGCCCGTTTGCCTAGCCATCAGACCTTGTCTCCCCGTCAGGCCATTTGCTCACGTAGGGCAACACACACAACAGCAGTGCCGAGGCGGCATAAGCCAGGGCCCAGCGAGACCCGGCCCCCCACCCCAGAGAGACAACGCTGTCGCCGCCCGCCCACACATAGGCGTGGATCAAACCCAGCCACGACAACACCGCCGCCACGGCCAACCACGCGGCCGCCCTCAAAAAGTTACGGTCTATGATCTCGGCCGTGGTCGCGGCCAACACCATGGCGGTCAAGATGAAGCCCTGTTCGAGAGCGAACACGCCACGGGGGGCCAGGTCGAGAGCGGCCATCGCCCCTTCGACCCGGGCGCCCGACCCGTGGGCTGCGGGCGTGAACGCACCCCCGACCCTCAGGCCCTGTTTGAGCATAAAGGCTCCCCAGGCGGCTATGCCGGGCAGGAGCCCCACCGCCACAGCCGGCCCGTGGCGCCGGGGCGTCGCCTCAAAGGCCTGGGCTACGATGACGATACCTATCCACAGCACTATGGCCATGCCGGCCTCCACCGGCACTGCCAGGGCTATGAGCGCCACCGCCCCGCTCAAACAAACGGCCGTTACAAAGATCCCGTTAAGAATCGAGTAGCCGATTCCAGCCCCCATCCCCTTCCAACCGGGGTGGCCGATATAGATGGTGGTCGGGAAACAACTGCCAAAAGCAGCCGCGGCCAGACTGCCCAGGCCGTTTGCCAGCAAAGACGGCCCAGTGGGATACGCATCTCCGGCGGCCTCGGCGCTCTCTATGTTCTGCAGGGAGCCGACGACGTTGACCAACCCCATCGGTACGATGATCGATAGGTGGGCAAGCCACTGTCGGCCGGCAAGGGCCTCTCCCAACTCAACCAACGCCGGCGTGGGCAAACTGAGGGACAGGCTGTTGCGGGCCGCCGTCCAGGCCGCCGGGTCTGTGGTAACCAGCCCGGTCGCCCAGGCCAGTGCGGTACCCAACGTCACCGCCACCAGCCCACCGGGGATGCCGCCAATAAAGCGAATGCGGCCGAAGTAGCACGCCAACACCACCGTCAAGGTCACCAGCCCGACCAACGGAGAGGCAAAGGTCTTGAACAGAAAACCCAAGGCAATAAAGGACACGGCGATCCCGGCCAGGGTCGACAACATGGCCGCCCGCGGCGTGTGGCGACGAATCCAGTGCGCCACCGAGGCACCGCCGATCTCAACCAGGGCACTGCCTAAACAGGCGACCAGGCCGGCTTTCCAGGCTGCGTCTGCGGCTTGCTCACTGCTGCCGCCGTCTGCCAGCACAGCCAGGCGGACCGGCAGCATGACTAGAAACACGAAGGCAAACAGGCTTACCGTATTGATGCCGTAAGGCAGGGAGGTGACGTCGCTTCTACCGCTGTTGCGGGCCAGCTGCCGGGCCTGCCAGGCGTAGTAGAGATTTCCGCCCAGTACCGACACCGCAGCCGCCGGCAGCACGCGGCCAAACAGCAGTTGGGGCGGAAAGCCCAACACCCCGTCGAGCAATGCCACGATGACGAGCAGCTGTATGAGGTTGTCGAGGGCCAGACCGAAGAAACCGTCGATATCCCCGCGCACGAACAGGGGGGCGTTATAAAGCTTTGGCGGTTGCGACAAAGCAGCGCCCCCCTCACGCACTCTCAGTGCGCGGCCACTCGAGCACCTTTGCCGCCACCGTGGCTGAAGGTGAACAAAAAGATACCTCCTTGCCGCATACGTCGCTGCCGGCGGGCAGATAGGCAAGCCCGAGAGTACCGACACCGGGGCAGTCCACCACCGAAGTGAGCAGGTCGGACTCTTTACCGCCGTCAAGGCGGCTGCCCGGCGCTATGTCCGCCTCAAGGACTACCAGACAAAGACGACGGTTTACCCTGCCCCTGCTGACAATCCTTTCTATGACTTCCTGTCCGACGTAACAGCCCTTGTCGAAATGAATGGCCCACTCCAGGCGAGCCTCCACGGCTATGCGGCCCTCGTCCACATCCATGCCATAGCGGGCCGTCCCGCTCTGCACCCTCAGGGCCTCGTAGGCACGGGTGCCCGTGGCTACGGCCCCGGCACTCTCGATACGTTCCCAGAGCTCAACTCCATCGTTTTGACCCACAGCGATGTCCCAACAAGGCCGGGCCAGGTCGCCACGCTGGTACAGGGTGACCGGAAGATTCCAGAGACGGCCCTCCGACACCGACCAGGCCGGGGGTGGGGGGCTGAAGCCGGCAGCGGTCAGGATCCCGGCGGCCTGAGGGCCCACCAAACCAATACGGCAACAATCCTGGCCGCGGGCAAGCTCAACGTCATCGGCCACCAGAACGCTTTCAAGCCTGGCCAGGGTATCGGCCACCCTGTCGCCGTCAACAACAAGCCTGAGAACATCGCCCTCGTCATATACGGCCAGGATCGAGACAACCCGGCCCTGGGGGGTCAGGAGCAAGGCAGCACAGCCCTCTCCCTGCTTGAGTGAGGCAATATCGTTGCTCAACTGTCCGTGAAGGAACCGGGACCGTTCCGAACCGCTGGCCAGCAGAGTGCGGCGCCAACCAAAGTCCAACAACGCGGTGCCTTCGGCCAGCGCCATGTACTCGGCATTGGCGTCGCCGAAATCGGCGGCCGCAGGATGGCCGCAATACGAGTGGGTCCCCGAGGCCCTGCCGGCAACGAGTTCAGACAGGGTCACGGGAGGTAGTGGCTACGGCGGCGTACGGCCAGCTCTCTTTCGAGATAGAAAATTTCGACCTTCCGGGGTCCGTCTTCACCGTCTTGCGGTGCCCGGAATTTGTGCCCCCTGAGCGTAGTCACGAGCACCCCGAGGTCGTCGCGGCCGGGGTAGTCGCGTTTGTCGCGCACCTCGGTAGAAGCAAACACCGTATCACCACTGAATACCGGTGCCGTATGGCGTCCCGAGGTGAACACGATATCTGCCGGAGAGTTCGAAGCGATGTCGGGACAGGACAGTCCCAAGCACAGGTTGAAAGGAATCCCACCGTACACGATAAGGCGGCCACCAATATATTTTTCAGGGTTCTGGTCGATGAGAAACTGGTTGCAGTGAACCTGGGAGGTGTTATCGAGTTGGCCGGTAAGCGCTATGTGCTCGTCGGTTACCACCCGGCCCCGGGAATGCTCGTAAACATCGGCGATAGAGAAATCTTCAAAGTAGGTATCTCCGCCCGTGAGGTGGGCTTTTGCTGCGTAGTCACACGAAGAATCGTAGGGCGGAATAAAGGGCTCACAATCCACCGGCGCGTGGTTCTCAACCTCGACGGCAGCAACTTCGGCATCATTATCCCCTTTCCAGACCTGTACTTTGCGTTCATAGGCAATAACAACGCTGCCGTCCTGTTTGCGCCCCACCGTACTCACATGGACCACGCCGCGGTCGTTGTTCTTCGACGACGGTTTTATGCCCAACACCACGGTCTCGGCCTCGATGGTGTCACCCGTGTATACAGGTGCGCCAAAGCGCATGTTGATGTACTCGAGATTGGCGCGGCCGTGCTCGGAAATATCCTCCACGGTCTGGGAAAACACGACATTCATTACCAGTCCCGGCGGACTGACAAGCCCCTGGTAGCCGTAGAAACGGGCGTACTCAACATTTTTGGACAGCGCGTTGGTGGTCATGGAGAAGTCTGTAAACGCGTTGAACAACCCCTCCGTCACGGTCTTACCACCCTTGTGGCGAAACACCTGTCCGGCTTGGAAATCTTCCAGAAAGTTGCCGGTCTTTTTCCTCACAATGACCATCAGATTTTTGCCGCTACTTCCTCATAAAGGTCCAACTCCATGCCTCCATCGAGTTTACCCTGCAGCTGGCGGACAAGTTCACCGAAGCGCTCCGAGGCAGAATGGGCCTCGAAGGCCGCCTGGTCCTCATAACGTTCAAAGAACAAAAAACTCATGCCACCGTCGGCAACCGAACGGTTGCATACATACGTAATGGTCGCCGGTTCGTTTTCTGCCACCCATTCGACCATCTCGGCAAAATATCCGGCAACCTCATCGGCACAACCCTCTGCGGCTTTTATTCTGGCAACTGCAACAATCATCGAAGTATCCCCCTTGCACGCCTGACTGCGAGTCCGGAGAATCTACTTGCAGCCCCGGACGCTTTCAAGACCATGCCCGAGAGACAGCGGCCAGCACCGGTAGGTTGCGTTCAGCGCAGGCGTTGGCCGCGGCTGCGCTTGTCGTGGGCTATTTCCCTGCCGCCAAGGGAAAACCAGGAAATCTGCCTTGCAATTCCACGCAGAACACTGAGTTCACGTACATCGAGGTGGGCCCGCCCGAACGCCGAACGCAGCGCTGCCATTACCGGGTGTGGGTTGGACGGGGAAAGAAAACCGATCTCTACGAGCGCCTTCTCCAAAGCCACACACATGTCGTCTACGGCACCGGCATCGGCCGCCTCGAACATTGGCTGGCCTTGCCTGTCCGCCGGGTCATCAGCACTACAGGCCAAGCGCCGACGCCACACCTCGTAGAGGCATAGCAGTACGGCCTGGGACAGGTTCAAGGATGAGTATTCTTTGGCGGTGGGCACCACTGCCAGATGATGGCAAACGGCAACCTCCTGGTTGCTGAGTCCGGTATCTTCGGGGCCAAACACCAAAGCCCAACTGGGGTCATCACCCCCACCGCCCACAATTTCTTTGACCAGTTCGTGTATGTCGGTACTACGACAGCGGTATGCCCCGCCTCTGGCCGTGGTACCAACAACCACGGAAGTGCCTTCGATGGCCTCGCGTAAAGTGTCGACTTCCAGACGGGCTTCCAGCACGTCGGCCGCGTGTACGGCCATCCTGCGTGCCTGCTCAAGGTCGAAGCGCCCGTCAACTATCACCAGACAGCCGCCCCCCATATTTTTTATGGCACGGCAGACGGCCCCAACGTTGGCCCCTCCACGGGGGCGGACCAGGATGACGCGGGGAGAGGCCGCAACCGGGCCGGTATTTTCCGGCAACGTCTTCAGTCGCCCTTGACGAGCTTGCCTATTTTGTTTTTGAGGCTCTGGTATGCCGACTCGGTATCGGCCTGGTGTTGTTCGACCTCGGCAACTCTCTCGTTGGCCTTGCCTTCGACTCCGGCCAGCCTGGCACGCAAGCGGGTGATCTCAACCAATGCATCCTCGTAAAGGCCGGCCTGACGGTCGGCCTCACTCAGTTTTTTCTCAATGTCCTTAAGCAGGCGGCGGGAGTCAGAACCATCGGGCGAGTAGAGGGCCTGGGAAGGAAGTTCTACCTCCGTCTCCTCTACCTCCGCAACTGCGGGCTCCTCTGCTGAAGCCGGCGGGGTGGCTGCAGCCTCATTTCTCAGTATACGGGATATCTCGACCGGAGACGCGCCGGCAGGCGGACCCTCCCCGGTCCACTCGACATCAAACTCACACAGCTCGGCCCCCGACAATCTGCAGGCGGCAGCATGGCGAACCTCCACGCCGCGAGCACCGCTGGCCTTCAAGCGCTCTTCAAGCTCACCCTGAATGGCGATGCAGGCATTGGAGAACCCCGGCATGCCCACATACGTAATGCGAGCGTGTCCGTTGCGGTCAACGTCGGCAGAGAAACCGTTGCCTTCGGAAGCACGAAAAGCGGCGGGCAAGCGGTCTATGTTGGAAATCATCTCGGAGGTCTTTACGTAGCTGCCCTCGGGAACGCTGCGTTGGTAGACGTAGGCAAAACCACGGGCAAAGCTCGTGTCCCTGGGAGAACGGCGCATAAGGTCGGTGAACTCAGCCGACAGTTCATCGGTCCAGGCATACCACTGGTCGGGGTCGTAATCGGCGTAACGTTTGCGTTCGGCCTTGCTCAGAGCCGGATGCATGGCTGAAAGAAAACGAAAAACCTTGCCCGATACTTCTGCACTTTCCATCATTTACCCCCGTCCAGACTCCCCCTCAGAGAGGAGGATCCATTGCCTGGCCCAACTACAACAGTGGTGCGGGGTTCGTTCAAGAAGAGGCCGTCCGGTGCCCCAACGCCGTTATCAGGCAGGACACACCGTTGAAGACTCCACCCACAAAAGCCAGGTCCAGGATGGCCCCATCCGACATGCCCACCATACGCAGTTCATCGATACGTGTTTTGTCGATGGTGTGGGAATAAAGCGTTAGATCACGGACAAACCGCAGACAGAATTTTTCCGCATCCGACAGGACCGTATTGGCACCCTCACTGCTGGCAATCACACGCGAGGGGTCTTCTCCACGCCGCCTGAGCCAGGCACCACAGTTGGAAACCAGGTAGTCACACCCCGTGAGTCTGCCCACTACCAGACCGGTACGCATCCAACGGTCACGTGGGACCACGGCTACGGCTTTCTCCATAAGCCTCAGGTGGACATCAAAAATTTCGGGACAAACCTCCAACGCCGACAGTCCGTCGGGCACTTGGGGGAATCCCAGCTGGGAGACGAACAAGCGGTCACTGGCGGCACGGTTCTCCTCGGGCGTGCGCACCTTCACCTCTTTTGTCGAAAAATCCATCCCCGCCGAAGCCAGACGCGACAGCAATGAAATGGCGCCCTGGCGACCAGCTCCAAAACGCCGCACCGTCACCGGGATCTCAAGAGAAACCCCCAACGAATTACACATCCGGGCAACCGCATTCAGACCGGCAATGACCGCAATCAATTCGGTACGGTGTTCCTCATCGGGCCAGGCTTCGGTAAACGCACGGCCCAGGCTGTCGTCAAAAGAGCGAGACCCGGTGGTAAGACTCAGACCGAGTTGTACGGCTACTCTTTCCGGCTCCGAGAGAGCCTCGGACTGGTCAAGACGCTGTTCTATGTCGTTGGCTGAGGTACGGTCGACGCCCAGGGCCTGCAAAAACACCATATGAGCATCCACGCAGTAGTCACAGTTGACGGCCTTGGAGACCGTAACGGCCAAAGCCTCTTTGGTCTGTCTGGGCACGCTCCCGTTCCACATGCTCGCCAGCCAGGTGCGGTAGAGCCCGGCCATGGTCTCGGGCCTCAGACTGAAGGCCTGTATGAGGTTGGGAACACGGGGAACATCGGCCCTGATCTCCCGATAGACGCGGGCCAGGCGCCCCCCGGCACGGGCCGGCGGAATATGCCTGATGTAAGCAATCACGGCTGTACCCAGACAACCACGGGGCGGCCCGCACCGTCAAGCCAAAAGAGCGGTGGAATGGGCAAACCGCACACCTCAGCGGCCAGACCCGAGGTCCACCTGGCGGTGTAGGCGACTGTTTGACTGGGAATAAGCTTCATACTAAACGTTCAGTATGGAACGTGAGGGGACATCAAAACAGTCGAGTTCCCGCCGTGAGCTGACCTCTACGGCCATCGACTGTTTTGCCCGCTACGGCTTCCAGGGCAGTTCCATCGACAGGATCGCGGCCATGGCGGGGGTCACCAAGGGCGCCATTTACTACCACTTCCGTGATAAGGAAGACCTGCTTGAGGAGGCTGTTCGCGACCGTATCTCCGAATTTGAATCCAGGGTGCAGCGTTCCTGCCGTGGCTGTGGGCCCACCCAGGCCCTGGCTCGCATCGCCGATGTCTGCACCCAGCACGCGCGCTCCCAGGACCACCCCCGCTTCGCCATAACGTTGATGGTAGAGACTCTGGGAACCAACTCTGTAGTGGCGGCCGAACTGAGGGATATGATGCGACGCTTCAGGAGTTTCCTTAAACACCTCGTTCTCAAGGGCATGCACAGCGGCGAGTTCCGCGCCACTGCCGACGCCGAGGCGATCGCCGCGAGCTACACCGGTGCCGTACTGGGCGCAGAGATCCAGTTCTACCAGGACCCCGAACACTTCCCCTTCGAACAGTCGCTGTCCTCCTATCTCGACCAACTCATGAACAGCATTGCGACAAACCAACAGGAAACCAACAAATGATAGATTTTCATCTCGACGAGGAACTACAGCTTATACGCGACACGATTTCGGACTTCGCGGCCGAACGCATAAGACCGATGGCCAGGGATGCCGACGAGAACGGCACCATCCCGGAACGTCTGATAGCCGAAGGCTGGCAACTGGGGATTGTTCAGAGTGCTATTCCCGAACAATACGGGGGCCATGGGGCCGGTACATCGGCGGTCACCGGCGCGGTCGTGGCCGAAGGTCTGGCCGAGGGCGACCTGGCAATCGCCCTGCACCTGCTGTCGCCAAAACTGGTTGTCGACCCAGTCCTGCTGCTGGGCAGCCAGGAACAACAAGAAAAAATCCTTCCGTTCTATACCACCGACAGTTTCACAGCGGGGTCGGCTGCGGTGTTGGAACCCGACTGGCGTTTCGACCCCCTGGCAATGAAAACTACGGTTGCCAACGACGGCGACGACTACATTCTGGATGGAGACAAATGCTACGTCCCTCTGGCCGGCGACAGCCCCTGGATGGTCGTTTACGCCCGCGACGAGGAAGGCAAAACCGCGGCCCTGCTCGTCGAGCGGGGAACGGACGGTATAGACATCAAAACCCGTGAGAAAAACATGGGCATACGCGCTCTACAGACCTTTGAAGTATCATTTTCCGGGTGCCGTATTCCACGCTCGGCCCGCCTTGGCGACAACGCCGACGGGCTACTCGACCGTGCCCTGGTGGCCCAGTCGGCAATGGCCGTGGGCGTGGCCAAGGCCTCATTGGACTACGCTATCGATTATGCCCGACAACGTGAGGTCTTCGGCCAGAAGGTAGCCCAGAAACAAGCCATAGCCTTCATGCTCGCCGACATGGCCATAGAGATAGACGCTGCCCGCCTACTCAATTGGGAAGCCGCGTGGCTGCTCGACCGTAGCCGTGAAGCCGGAGACAAGATAGCCCTTGCCTCCCGCTACGCCCAGGAAACCGCCATGATGGTCACCGACAACGGCATACAGGTGCTCGGTGGACACGGCTTTGTTCGTGACCATCCCGTGGAAATGTGGGCACGCAACGGACGCGGCTTTGCCACTTTCGAAGGTCTCGCATCGGTCTAGAATCACACAAGGAGTAAGAGAATGAATTTCGATCTTTCCGACAAAGCCGAACAACGACGCCAACTCATGCACATGGCGGCAGAAACTTTGATGCGGCCCATTTCCCGGCAGTACGACGAAGAAGAACACACCGAACCGTGGGATTTTTTCAATGCCATGTGGGAGGCCTCAAAGGCCAACCGTGAGGCGACCGGCCTGGGGGGCGGTAAGAGTGCGGGCAAACAACGCTCGGAGACCACGTTGCTGGCCGCCGTACAAATAGAAGAACTGTCGTGGGGAGACGCGGGCCTTTACCTGTCCATACCCAACCCCGCCTTGGGAGGGGCCGCGGTCAACGCGGTGGGCACCAGCGAGCAGAAAAAACGTTTCCTGGGCACCTTCCACGACGGCAAACCAAAGTGGGGCGCGATGGCGATCACCGAACCCCATTTTGGCTCAGACTCAAAGCAGGTCGCCACCACGGCGGTACGTGACGGCGATTCCTGGGTTCTCAATGGCACCAAGATCTTCTGCACCTCGGGCTACCGGGCCCTCGAACTCTCCGATGGCTTCGTGGTCGTATGGGCCACCCTGGACAAATCCAAGGGACGCGCGGCCATCAAATCGTTTATAGTTCCGGCCGGTACCCCCGGCGTGAAGGTAACCAAACTCGAAGACAAGATGGGCATCAGAGCTTCGGATACCGCCGAGATTACGTTCGAAGACGCCCGCATACCGGCCGACAACCTCCTCGGCACGGCCGATATAGTTGAGCATGGGCGGGCCGGCTTCAAAGGCGTAATGGCTACCTTCGACGCCACCCGCCCCATCGTGGCAGCCAGCGCACTGGGCGTGGGGAGGGCTGCATTGGACCTCGTAAAGGACACCCTGGCCGAGTCCGGCATAGAATTGCGCTACCGGGCTCCCCGCTGGCAGATGACGGTTCTTGAAAAGGAAGTCATGGATATGGAAGCCCAACTGCACGCGGCCCGGCTGCTTACCTGGCGGGCCTGCACCATGCTCGACAGCGGAGAGAGAAACAGCCTCGAGGCTTCGATGGCCAAGGCCAAGGCCGGACGCGTAGTGACCCTGGTAACACAGAAAGCCGTGGAGATCCTTGGCCCGCTGGGATACTCGCGCAAGCTGTTGTTGGAAAAGTGGATGCGGGATGCAAAAATCAATGACCTTTTTGAAGGAACCCAGCAGATCAATCAGCTGATCGTCGCACGCAACATACTCGGCTACTCGAGTTCAGAACTGAACTGACAAAACAATGCCACTGGAAGTAAGAACCCCACAGGCCGGACGTGTCGAAACAGTGGAAGTCGACAGCCGCGAGCCTGGCCACGGCGAAGTACGCCTGCGCATACACAGCTGTGGCATCTGCGGCAGCGACCTGCATTGGTTTGGCGGACACGGCGTACCACCCATGACCTGCCCCGGACACGAGTGTTGCGGAGTCATCGATGCCACAGGCCCCGGTGTCCAGGGTTGGGCCAGTGGGGACGAGGTGACGGTGGAGCCGATTAACCGTTGCGGTAGTTGCCCGCAATGCCTCAGCGGCAACTACCAGCTTTGCAACAGCCTGGAGATCTACGGCGTGCACAGGCCCGGGGCCATGGCCTCGGAAATGATCGTTCCCGCCTACTCACTCTACCGGCTACCCGCCGGGGTGGGACTGGACCTGGCCGCCCTGGCCGAACCACTGGCCGTTGCCGTTCACGCCACCCGTCTTGCCGGAGTGGGCAAAGGCTCGCGGGTACTGGTTCTGGGCGGAGGTACCATAGGACTGCTCTCAGCGGTGGCCGCCCGTGAGCAGGGGGCCGACCTGGTGGGGCTGACAGCCCGCTACGCCCACCAGCAGGAACTGGCCTCGGCTCTGGGCGTGGACATGGCCCTGTCCCCCGAAGCCTTCTCCGACCTTCCAGAGACCCCCGACATCGTCATCGAAACCGTGGGGGGGAGCGCCTCCACCCTTTCCGACGCAACCTTTGCCGTGGCCAGAGGTGGTACGGTGGTGGTGGTCGGAATCTTCGACGAGACCCCGGCCTTTAACCCTATGGTCTTTATCATAAAAGAGACCCGCATCATCGGCTCAATGGCCTATGGAGCCTACCAGCCACATGGCGACAGCCCGGGCGGAAGCGACTTTGAGACCGCCCTGTCCATCCTCGCCCGCCGCACCGGTGACCTTAAAGAGCTGCTCACCCACAAGTTTGCCCTCCAGGAAGTTCAGGGTGCTTTTGAGACAGCCGCCGACAAATCCTCGGGCGCCGTCAAAGTAGTCCTGGCGCCCGACTGCTAACGCAGCCGCACCAGGGGCAGGCCCCGTGTGCGACGGTCGACAAAGGCATAGCCCACCCTTGTGCCCACCACCTCCACGGCCACCACCAGGTCGGCATCGTCAAAACCCACACGGGCGGGCTTGCCCGCCGTCTGTGCGCATTCCAGGAGAAAAGCCCCCAGGCCTCTTTCCAAAGCCTGGTGTTCGAGCCTGCCCTTTAAGCCCCGCAGACGGGCGCGCACGTGAAAGCTTCGTCCCGACAAACGCAGACCACAACCGCTGAGCTCGCGGCAGAGGGTCTCGGTAACATCATACCTTTCAAAAGCAACGGTGTTCTCAAAGACCTGCACCCTCTCCACGCTTGCCAGAGCGCCCGCCTGCTTGCAGACCTGGGCGGCAAGCCTGGTCACGGTGGCCTCGCACAGCCTCACATCGTCACCCTCTTGCCCGCCAACCAGACCCACGAGTACCCGGGGGTAGCCGGAGGTAACAAACCTTCCAAGCGGGGAAAGCGCCTCCACGGCCTGTGCCGTCATGCCCTGGCCGACCACGGCCACCGCGTTCCAGGGGCCGCCATACACAGCACTCGAACCCATGGCGCGATTAGAACGCAAAACCCCTCTGTTGGACAGCAGCGCTGCCCTCGGTTAATCGTCGATAGATGGTGAACTCATCAACCCCTCCTATATTGCGCTGGATACTACCGTCGGCCAGCAACCTGGCCATTGGCCTGGTCGCCGCGCTGGTGTTGGCAACCGGCGGCTGCGGCAGCGGTACGGCCACGGCCCTGCCCGCGGGCGTCCATACCAGCCAGGGCCCCGGCAACAAGGTCGTCTACGTGGCCAATTCCATGGGCAACACGGTGGCCGCCTACCAGCTCGGCAGCGACGGGCTGCTGCCCGCCCAACCCTTCAGCTCAATCTCCCTGGACAACCCCCGCCGACTCGCCCTCGGCAGTGACGTCCTCTACGTAAGCCTTGCAGACCGTGTAGTCTCTCTGGACCTGGCCACCGACGGCAGTCTCAGCGCTTCCCCGTCTTCGTCTTCTGCGGCCATAACCGGCAGCGCGCCGCTGGAAATGCTGGTGTCCGGCGGCATTTTGTACGCAGCCGATTCGGGCTCAAGAAAAATACGGGCCTACACCCTGGCTACCGGCGGCGACCTGCCCTCTGAAGTTCTATCGGTGAGCGGCCATTCTTTGAGCAACTACCGTACCCTGGCCCTGGCCGACGGTTTTTTGTATGCGGCCTCCCGTTTCAGCGCCGCCATCGACACCTATCTGATATCCCCGGACGGGTCCCTGGGTGAGTTCGCAGAAACACAGGTTCCGGCAACCTCAGTCCTCTACCCCGAAGACATCCTGGTAAACGCGGGGGTGCTCTATTCGGTGGACCAAGGCAACGAACGCCTTAACGCCTACAAAATTGAGTCCAATGGCCTGCTCCCAAGCGACCCCACATCAAACACCACGACCGAAGAGCGCTACACCGACATACTGCTGGTCGACACCCACCTGTACGCCACCGCCTACAATAAGGGCCGTATAGACCTCTACCCGGTGGACGCCGCAAGCGGGGCGTTGGTCGAGGCTCCCCCGGTCGCTTCAACCTACTTCGACACGGCATCCTTTCCGGCCGCTCTGGCCTACGACAACGGCATACTCTATGTGGCCCAGGCCGGGCTGGGCAGGGTGGACGCCTATCTCATCGCCAACAACGGCACTCCCACCACCTTCCCCAGCAGTTCCACGCTGGCGGTGACGGGTTCTTTTCCAACCGATATAGAGGTCTACACTCTGCCCTAGGACAGGTTGCGGATAGGTCGGCCGCGGGTCTTTAAGGCCAGCACAACCGCAACCACCACGATCATGGCCACGGCACAGGTAATGGCTCCAAAAACATGGGCCAACGAGTAGCGGGCTACACACATTTCAACCAGCCGCACAGACAGAGAGCCTATTCCAAAAACCACGGCAAACTTCAGGCCATAGCCGGTAGACCGCCAGCGGTCGGGGGTAAAGCGTGCGACCAGGCTGTTTTCGATAGGCTGCATACCGATCGAGAAAAACACGAATATCGAGGCCGCAAACATCAGCGGCATGCCTGAGGCCACGATCATAACGGCCACAAAGGGCAGGCTGGCCAGGTGAAAACCGATGTACAAAAATCGAAGGTCGTAACGGTCGGCCATACGCCCGGCGAGGTACTGTCCAAACGTCCCCAGCATGTAGACCATCGAGGTCGCCACACCGTAGCTCAAAAACTGGACACGCTCGGCGTAATAGGCCGGCTGGGCCACACTGCTGGCCCGGTAACTGAAACCACCCAGCATCATGGCCACCAGCAGGATTGCAAAGAGCAGGGCGCGCTCGGAACCCTCATGGTGGTCCTCGTCGCGACTGACTCCCCCCGGCGCTACCTCCTCGATGCGCAGTACCGACACACACAGACCGGCCAGCAACAATACGGCACCTATAACCAGGTAGGCCCCGCGCCACCCGAACTGGCGCGAGAGCAGGTCGGTGACCAGGGGTGCGGCGGCAATACCCAGATTGCCAAACACCCCGTTGATCCCCAAGGCCCTGCCGCGGGCGGCTACCGTGCGCGAGATAAGACCGAGTCCGGCCGGGTGGTAGAAACTGGCCAACAGGCCTACGCCGACCAACGCGGCCACCATCTGAGAGCCGGGCTCGACCAGGGCTACTAGCATCAATGCCGGGCCGACTCCCAGCACCCCTGCGCGTACCACCCAGCGCGCACGAACATGGTCGGTCAAAAAACCTACCGGCAGGCCGCCCAGCCCGTAGACCAGGTAACCGACAAAACTCCACCCCAGAACAACGTCGAGCGCGATCCCTTCGCTGGCCGCAATAGCCACGGCCGCCGTCGGGTAGACGAGCATCGCGCAGTGCGCACCCATGTGACCCACGGCCGTAAGTGCCAGGGTGTGGCGTTCGTTACGGTTAAATACCACCACCACCCTCCCGGGATGGCCCTTGCAGGGGAATCCTCGGAGCCTCTTCCCCCTTCTCTATACGTTGCCACTGGGACCTGGTCTCCACCGCCCTCGGTGTTTTGTAATTGCGCCCGGGAATCATGTGCAGAACACGGACATGGGAGATCCGCCCATCGTGATAAGCCAGCGTATAGTTGTAGCCTTGCAGCATTCGCCTGAGTACATCTTCAATCAGCATACGGTGGACCGCCAGTGTGACCGGGCGGCTCAACGGCTCCAGGCTGGTAAAGGTCGGCCCGGCCAGGTTGTCGCGCAAACTCTCTAATACAAAGGAAGCCGTCGTCGATTCTACGAACAAAGAGATGCGGCTGCCGTAGTCAACCACGTCCATACTGTTCGAACCGTCGGCGAAGGTCTTTATATCCGGGCCTGCTGTAGCCTTATCCGCGACCGAGGTCCCGGCAATAGCCAACGCCAGGACAAACAGCACCGTCACCCCGCCAAGAGTCCGGCCCAACCAACCCAACACGCAAGACAACTGACGCCCTAGCCCCTCAGAAATTCGGCGACCGCCGTGTTGACCACGTCCGGGTCTTGCACCATGTATGCGTGCCCGGCCCCTGCTATCTCGTGGTAGAGAGATCCCTTGATCCGTTTTGCCAGTTCACGTCCGTTTTCAACCGGCAGAAGGCTGTCTCGGTCGCCGTGGACAATCAGGGTGGGACAGTCGATCTCACCGAGGCGGGCCGAGACATCAAAGGCCGCGAGCTCGGCCATCACACGCGACGGGGTCTCGGCCGGTATCGGGTCCTGGCTGATTGACAGCTTCATAAACTCCCGAATGGCCGGGTTGGCCTCTATGAACTCGGGGGTAAAGAGCAGGGGCAGCAGCTTGTCGGCCGCCGTGTCGGGGTCGGTGGTCATGGCCTCGGTGCCCGAGACCATGTCGGCAAGCACCGTGGGGTCGGGGAAGTGGGACCTCGGTCCGCCGGCCGAGGTACAACCGAGTACCAGGCGGTCAACACGGTCGGGGTGGTCAAGGACCAACTGCTGGGCGATCATTCCCCCCATGGATACACCGTAGATGTGGGCGCTCTCAAGGCCGGCCGCATCCATGACGGCCAGTGCATCGGCGGCCATATCGGCCACGGAGTAACCACTGGCCGGCCTCGACGACCCCCCGGTACCGCGGTTGTCGAAGTAAACCGACCGCAGGTCTGAAAAGTATGGCAACACCGGCTTCCACATCTCGCCGGTCTGGCCAAAGCCCATGATCAACAGCAAGGGCCGTCCCTGGCCCCAGTCCTGCCAATGAATTGTCACGTCTCCAGATTGTGCTAACGGCATAAGGGATCCCCCTAACACCCAATCGGGGGGTGAACAGAGGATCACCCCGGTCGACAAAAAAAAAATTGCCGGTTGGGTACAACAAACCACCTAGCAGCATTAAAAAGCCCTAGCTAGCTGCGCCACACAATACTATAAATGTAGGATGCCGTCGCCGGGGCAGCCAGACTCAAGCGACGCAAACCTGGGACTCCAACCGGTCTTCGAATTATAGCTATGAACAGGCAAGCCCTCAGCGGCCAGGTCCTCGTCGTCGATGACGACAAAGACGTCAGGCACATGATTACCACCGTACTTGAAGCGGCCGGTGCCGGTGTAACCGAAGCCTCCTCCAGTGAGGAAGCCATGGCCAGTCTCGGCAAGACGGCCTTCGACGCCTGCGTACTGGACTGGAACCTGGCGGCCACCACCGGCGAGAGTCTGCTCAGCTCTCTTAAGAGCGGCTACCCGAACCTGTTCGCGCGAACCGTGGTTGTTACCGGCGACCTCTTCAGCGACGGCAACGACCACGAGTCCTCCCGCTTTGGCCGGCCGGTACTGGCCAAGCCCTTCCGACCCCACCTACTGGTGGAAATGTTGGCCGGACTGCTCGCCTGACACCGGCCGGCGGCGGCCAGACCCCACCGGGCCCTAATCTGAGCGCGCTTGCCTTGATCTGTTCCTGCAACTCGGCGATCAGCTTCTTGCCGATACCATCGACCCGTGCCAGATCGTCGATGCCGCTGAACGGCCTTGTTTTGCGTTCGGCTACAATCGCCGCCGCCCGAACCTTGCCGATACCGGGAAGGGCTTCCAATTCGGCCACCGAAGCCCGGTTTACGTCCAAGCGCCCGGCAGCAAAGGCCAGACCACCAACCAACATCACCATGGCCAGGGCAACTGGCGCTATGATCCCTTTTTCCATCTGTTTTCTCCTTACCGTTAAGATGGATGCAGCCTAAGCCACCGGGGCCGTGGTCATCAACGACAAGGCTGTAATGATATCGGCCGCTCCCAATGGCTGCAGTCCCGTGGTAAGCAAGGACCGTGGCCAAAGCCGGGGCCGAAACAACAGCCAAACGCATATCCACGCTCAGGGTCGAGATCTCGCGGCACAACCGCCTCTACTATCAACTCGACGACCCCGAGATCAGCGATAGCGCCTACGACCTGCTGCTGCGCGAACTCGAACGCCTTGAGGCCGCCCACCCCGGCCTTGTCACCTCCGACTCCCCCACCCTTCGGCCCGGGGCCCCAGCGCTTAAAAGTTTTGCCCAGATCAACCACCAACGCCCCATGCTGTCTCTGGCCAATGCCCTTGACGAAGACGAACTGGACGAATTCTTCGACCGCGTAGACA
This sequence comes from Deltaproteobacteria bacterium, assembly GCA_046583365.1. GTDB lineage: Bacteria > Desulfobacterota > Binatia > UBA1149 > CAYXZP01 > JAYGCL01. The sequence continues at coordinate 4,956 of JAYGCL010000091.1, read as the reverse complement.
AGGCTCTCGGCACGGCCGGACAGGATTTCATCGTCGAACCAAAACTCGACGGAGTGGCCGTAAACCTCCTCTACGAGCAAGGTCGGCTGGTATCGGCCGCCACCCGCGGCGACGGCAACACAGGCGAGGACGTAACCGCCAATGTACGCACCATGGCCACCGTACCCGTCAAACTGGCCGGCACCCCACAGCAACGGCCCCGCCGTATCGAGTTGCGCGGCGAAGTGGTGATCGGCAGGGAAGATTTCGCCCGTCTTAACAACGAACGCGAGGAAAACGGCGAGACCGTGTTCGCCAACCCACGCAACCTGGCCGCCGGCTCCCTGCGCCAGCTGGACCCGGCGGTAACCGCAACCCGGCCACTGGCCTTCTACGTACACAGCCACGGCATAATCGAACCCGCCGCCTTCACCCGCCATTCGCAGTTTCTGGCCGCGGCCGACGGCTGGGGCTTCCAGGTATTCCCCGAAACCCGCCGCCGCAAGGACCGCCGTGCGGTGCTCGAACACTGCCGCCGCCTGCAGGAGCGTCGCGACAGCAGCCAGGTGGACATCGACGGCGCAGTGGTCAAACTCGACAAACTCTCCGAACAGAATGTCCTTGGCGAACTGTCGCGCTGCCCACGCTGGGCGGTGGCATACAAATTCAAACCCAGGCAGGCCGAGACCCGCATCAACGACATCACGGCATCGGTGGGCCGGCTGGGTACCATCACCCCGGTGGCCGAACTTGAGCCGGTAGCCATTGGCGGGGTAACCGTGGCCAACGCCTCATTGCACAATCTCGATGAAGTCGAGCGCAAAGACATTCGCATCGGGGACTGGGTGATCATCGAAAGGGCCGGTGATGTCATCCCCCAGGTGGTCGGCCCGGTAAAAGAAAAACGCCCTCGCTCGGCCCGGCGTTTCAAAATGCCGCAGTCCTGCCCGGCCTGCGGGGCAGACGTTGTAAGGCTGCCCGACCAGGTCGCCCATCGTTGCAGCGGGAAAAGCTGTCCGGCCCAACTCAAGGAAAGGCTGCGCCACTTCGCAGCCAAGACAGCCATGGACATAGACGGCCTGGGCAACAAGCTCATTGCCACCCTGGTTGACGGCGGCATGGTTGGAAGCTTCGCCGACCTCTACAACCTCGATGTCGAAACCCTGGCCGCTCTTGAGCGCATGGGAGAAAAATCGGCAGACAACCTGGTAGAGGCTATCGGCAGCAGCCGCCGTCCGCGCCTGGGACGGTTTATCTACTCGTTGGGAATACGCCACGTAGGCGAGGTGGCGGCCGTATCGCTGGCACGCGCCTTCAGACAACTCGACCACCTGGCCAGGGCCGGTCGCGAAGAACTCGAGAGCATAGACGGCATCGGCCCTGCAATGGCTGCGGCCGTGGACACATTTTTCGCCGACCCCGGCAACCGCCGCCTTATAGACAAACTGCTGGCCGCCGGTATCGACCCGCAGGCAGAAGCTGCGACCGAGGGGCGGCTGGGGGGCAAGAGCTTTGTTATTACCGGCACCCTGTCGCTACCCCGCAACCGTATAAAAGACCTGATCCAGGCGGCCGGGGGCACGGTCGTCTCGGCAGTCTCGGCCAGAACGAGTTACCTGGTGGCCGGCCAGGCGCCCGGTTCAAAAATAAAAAAGGCAGCCCAGCTGGGCGTAGAGGTTTTAGACGAGGACCGTCTGTGGCAAATACTGGGTAGCCGTCCGGGCTAGATTAAGCGACATGGCCAAATCTCAAAAAAGGGTTCACATCGTCGTATCCGGCCTCGTGCAGGGAGTATGGTACCGCGGCTCGATGGCCCGCGAGGCCGAACGCATAGGTGTGGCCGGGTGGGTGAAAAACCTCTCCGACGGCAAAGTCGAAGCCGTAGTTGAAGGCTCGGCCCGTGCTGTGAATGAAATACTGGTCTGGTGCCGCCAGGGCCCGACCGCCGCAAGAGTAGACAAGATGGAAACCCGCGAAGAAAAGGTGCGGGGTTTAGTGGTTTTCGATGTCGGATACTAAAAACATAAACACGGTGACCGGCGTCACCACGGCGGCCGGGTTGGGCCGTACGCTGATGCATGAACACTTGATGATCGGCTACCCCGGCTGGGAATCCGACACCTTACGACCCGGCGCCGGCCGCAAAGAGATGCTGTCGGTGTGTTGCGACCGTATTGAAGAACTCAAAAGTCACGGGGTAAGCTCAATGCTCGACCCCTGCCCCAACGATCTGGGCCGCGACGTAGAGTTCATGGCCGAAGTGGCCGCACGCGCGGGCTTCACCATCATCTGCGCCACCGGCCTTTACAAGGAAGACCAGGGTGGTGCGGCTTATTGGAAGTTCCGTGCCGATTTCGGTGGCGGCGCCGAGTCGATCGCCGAGATGTACATCAAAGAGCTGACCGAAGGCATAGGACCCACCGGCATAAAGGCCGGCATTATCAAAGTCGCCACCGGCAGTCCCGCTATAAGCGATTACGAGAGCATGCTCCTGGAAGCCGCGGCCATGGCGGCCAGGGAAACCGGCGCACCGATTACCACCCACACCGACAACGGCCTGCTTGGCGATGAGCAGCAAAAGATTCTGGTTGCAGCAGGTCTGCCGGCCAGCCGTATAATCATCGGCCACTCCTGCGGGTCGGCCGACACCGGCTACCACCTGGGCATCCTTGAGGGCGGTTCCTACCTGGGCTTCGACCGCTTCGGCCTGGAAGTGCTGCAACCCGACGACCTGCGCGTTGCGTCCCTTCTGAAACTACTCGAAGCCGGCCACGGCCACCGCATCGTGGTCTCCCACGACTCGGTATGGTGTTGGCGGGGAGAGCCGGTCCCCGACCCCAAAATCCTTGAGACCATCAGCGAGTCCTGGAACCCCTGCCACTTTTTCAACAACATCATCCCCAGTCTGAAAGACGGTGGCGCCAGCGACCAGCAGATAGAGGCCCTGCTGGTAGACAACCCGCGCCGCTTCTTCAGCGGCCAGGACTAGAAACTAACGACGGCCCAGAGTCCTGGCGGCCGCGTAGACCTCTCGCCGCGGGGCACCACTGGGTTTTAAGCGGACGGCCACATCGCGTACCGAAAGCCCCTGGCCAAGCAGGGTTTTCACTTCGGCTTCCAAAGCCTGGCCGCCGAGGGTTTGCTCGCGGCCCTCACAGTATACGGCCACGGCGAACTCGCCACGGGGGTTATTGAGCTTGGCCGCCACCTCGGAGGCCCTTCCGCGCAGCACCTGCTCGTACATCTTGGTAAGCTCCCGGCCCACGGCAACCTCGGGATCGTCGAGCAGTTCGCACAGCTCGCCGAGCAGGCGAACAATGCGGCGTGGAGACTCATAAAGGATAAAGGTCCGTCCCGCCCCTTTCATATCTTCAATGGCACGGTGGCGTTTACTGCCGCTGGGGGCCAGAAACCCTTCAAACGAAAAACGATCGGTAGCCAGCCCGCACACCGACAGCAGAGCGGTAAGGGCCGAGGGCCCGGGCACAGCCACCACCTCAAGCCCGCTTTGGGCAGCAAGGCGGACCAGACGGAAGCCGGGGTCGGAGATCGCCGGCGTACCGGCGTCTGAGACCAGAACCACAGACTGGCCCTGGCCGAGTTTGGCCACCAGGCCCGGGGCTTGCCTGGCCTCGTTTTCATCGCGGTAACTGAGCAGGCGGCCTTGCCGCTTGATGCCGGCCCTGGCCAACAGGGCGCCGGTCTTGCGAGTATCCTCGCAGGCCACCACGTCGGCAGAGGCCAGACAAAGACGCGCCCGCGCCGAGAGGTCCGCCATGTTGCCGATCGGTGTAGCGACTACGTAAAGGGTCCCGGGCTTCAAGGATTCGGCCACCGTTTAACGGCCCCAATCACGGGCATAACGAAAGTCCAGATCTATGGTACGCTCGGAAAGTTTAGCAATCACCGGCAGCCGGCGTTTGAACTGAGAGTTCTGCACCATCAAGGCTATCTTGTCGATAAACTCGCTGGCAAAACCCAGCCCGACCAACTCTCCCGGCCTCAGGCGTTGGTCAACCATGTGGAAGAGCAGGGCATCAACCTCACGGTAGCTGAAACCAAGTTCGGCCTCGTCGGTTTGTCCTGCCCACAGGTCGGCCGAAGGGGCCTTGGACACCACCGCCTTGGGCAGGCCCAGATGTTCGGCGAGTTCCCAGACCTGGGTTTTGTAAAGGTCTCCTATCGGATTTATGGCAGAGGCCATGTCGCCGTGCAGGGTGCCGTAGCCGAGTAGCAGCTCGGTCTTGTTGGAAGTACCCAGCACCAGTGCCGATGTTTCGGCTGAAACATCGTAGAGAACGGTCATACGCTCGCGGGCCATTTTGTTGCCGCGACGTAGATTGCCGACCTCTCCCAAGCCTTCGAAGTAAGCGTCTACCTGGGCCGAGATCTCTACCTTGCGGGTGCCGATGCCGGTGGCCTTGGCCACCGTGGTGGCATCCTTGAGACTTTCCTTGCTCGAGGTTTTATACGGCATCATGAGGCCGATGACAGCCTCCGGCCCCAGAGCCCTTGCGGCCAAGGCCGCCGAAACCGACGAATCAACCCCGCCGGAAAGCCCTACCACCACACGCTCAAGACCTACCTTGGTAACTTCCTCACGTATGAAGTTGGCCAGCAGACGCTCGACAAGAACAAGGTTGGTAGCAGGGAATGCAGGCGTGGCCGCGCCAGCCTCAGCCTTTTTCACCACCACAGTTATTTATCCCGTCTACGCCCGCCACCCCTGCCACGGGGACCGGTGGAGGCCGGCCCTACCCGCCTTTTCTGGCGCTCATCATGGCCGGGACGTTGGCGGTCGGGTCGGTAACCACCACCGCCACCGGGACTGTCACGGTAGCCGCCACCGCGGGAGTCATCATCGCGACGGCCGCGGAAGTCTCCGCCAGGCTTGCCACGGTAGCCCCCGCCACCGCGGGAGTCATCATCGCGACGGCCGCGGAAGTCTCCGCCAGGCTTGCCACGGTAGCCCCCGCC
>JAYGCL010000020.1:0-1917 GCA_046583365.1 Deltaproteobacteria bacterium | reverse complement strand
GGCAGCACACAATCATCACGGCAAGCATCGGCCGCGGTGTCACTGTTGTCGTTGCCCGTGTCGCACTCCTCGCCGCTGTCGATGACGTCGTCACCGCAACGCGGCAGCACGCAACTGCTGCGGCAGGCATCGGCCGCGGTGTCGCTGTTGGCAACGCCATCGTCGCACTGCTCGGCGCCGGTCCACAGGTGACCATCGCCGCAAGTTGCCGTCTGGCACAGACCGCCGGTACCCATGTCGTCGGGGCACACATCGCCGTTGTCGACATCACCGTCGTCACACTGCTCCTCGCCCTCCAAGAGGCCGTCGCCACAGGTGGGCAGGTCAGAGAACGACACCATCAGCAGCTCACTCTTGACGGCCCGGTGGCTGCGGAAAATGCAGTCGCGCAGGTCATAGGCATCAAGACCGTCCCCGGCTAAATCGGTGCAAGCGTCATAACCGATGGCAGCAACGTCGCTGGCGTAACAGGCATCGCGAACCTTGAACATCGTACGCAGATAGGCATTGGCCACACCGCGGTCGGTACGCTTGTTCCCGGTGCCGGGACCGTAAGGCACGATGCCGGCACGGCAGTCCCAGGCGGCGGCCCCTGCGCTGCTGCCTTCGTCCTGTTTGTAAAGACAGAGTTGGCGCATGCGAAGTTCGCGCTTGACCATTTTGGCCGCGTGCTTGGCCACGTCGCCTACACAACCGCGGCCGTCACCGGCCACGTTATCAACGTTGAGCAATTTTGACGGTGTAGGGAACTGAGCCCCGACAAGCTGCGTAACCTTGTCGCCGACCAGAGAGGTCACGCACTTGCCGAGTTTGAAACGGTTGAAAGTGCCCGTACCAGGCTCATAGTCGCAGGGCCCTGGGTAGCGCAAGGCCAACAGGTCGGCCCGCGCGCACTTGGAGCCGACAATACGGTCTACCCTCTTCTCCAAAGAGCCCAGGCGTCGTTGTGTGATAGGGCCGCCACTACCACTCAGGCAGGACTGGATAGAGGCAGCCGTCGCGCCATTCTTGTCCAGGGCGTTCTCCACGCAGACCCGCCGAGCCTTGAGGCCGGCCGTCAGGTAGACGCGGGAGGCGGCCATGAGGCCCTTGCGGCAGAGCAGTTGGTCAGTCTTTGAAGCCCCGGCCTCAGCGGCGGGTCCGCACAGAGCCACAGCGACCAGAGCGGCAAGAAAAAACGGTATTGAGACAGACTTCACTTAGTAACACTCTGTACCGTCGGCGCGCCCGAGGGTTTCAAGCAATACACTATGGGCATCCGAAGATGTCAGATCTCCACCCTGGTCTCTGTCGCACACCAGCATGGGACAGTCGCCCAACGAAAGAGCACCCTTGAGCAGTATGCGGCCGAGGCTCATTGGAACGTTGACCTCCCCCTCGACGCTACGGCAGGCACGGGCCTGAGGGCTGGGACCCTGCTGGCCACCGCCGTTGCCGTCCTCGCGCGCAAGGGCGGCCGACGACTGCGCTACCACGGTCACGCTTACCGTCCCGATTGTGCCGCCGGCACCGTCGTCCTGGACGGTGACGGTGAAGTTGGAAGAATCGGCAGTGCTCGTGGCCACAAAGGTGCAGGGACCCATATAGAACGGTACCGATACAGGACTTATAGCCACACCGGCGTAGGACAGAGTGGCGGCCGCCGAGTCATGGTTGTACATGGACAACATCCAGCCGCCGCTTGCAGGTGCACAGTCCACAGCAGAGCTGTCCCCACTGAAGGCTCCTCCCGTGTAGGCCACCTCAATCTGGTAGGACTCTATGCTCGCCGCCCCCGCTGAATTCACCGTAAAGGTGACGTCGTAGGTAGTTGGCGCACCCAATGTGGTGGTTGTGGTCGTCGTAGTAGTCGTGGTGCTCGTTGTGGTCGTCGGCGGTGTAAACCCAATACAGTCATCGGCCGCACACAGACTGATG
>JAYGCL010000050.1:0-2187 GCA_046583365.1 Deltaproteobacteria bacterium | reverse complement strand
TCCAGAGCCCTTGCTCGAGCAGGTGCCGGCTCCAACCGCCGCGCATTCGGCATCCAAGTTGCACGGGAGGGTGGTATCGCCAGAGCAAACCGCGCAAGCGCAGTCATAGGCGCCAAAGGGTGCATCGCAGGTGGTGCCGAATGGCAGGGACACGGCACCGTCGGTCAGACCCAGGGTTATGCTGAGGCCGGAACCCGAGATGTTCTGAGCGACTTCAGGCAAGCACGAGTAACTGACGGTCCCGAAGGTCGGGTGCTTGCCGTTAGCGTCGCAGGCCAGGCCATCGCGGGCACCGCCGTTGCAGGTACCACCGAGTACGCCGTCGTTAAGGACCGGCCCGTCGCCTTCACAGGTAGGGCAAGGCCGTGACTGGGAAATGCCCAGATACACCTTCGTTGACATTCTGATGGTCGTGTTTGACTGGGACGTTCCCAGGTCGGCCACACCATCGAGCTCTGAAATGAAGCGGTTGAACGAACACACCGGCGTTCCGCTGGCGTTCAGAGCCAACGGGGGACCGAATGAACAGACGCAGGCATTGCCACCGCAGTCGTCGGCGTCGTTACCCGCGACCGTGTCACAGTGTACCGTAGGGTCGTTCTCGCAACGGCAGTTGCTGCTGCCCTGGCCCTTCATGGGGTCAATGGTGACTCCGCAGATACTGCAGTCGTCGTTGCAGTCGAGGTTCACAGAACCGGTGAAACCATCGATGACGTCGACATTATGGCCGAGGCCGGTAAAGCCGATGTCCAGGCGTGTACTGGTGATCTGTTCACCACGACCGGCGTGTATGTAGACACGCGCCCTGGTGGGACAGATGCCGGGGAGTTCCCACTGTGCGGCCACCAGGCCGGCACCGATCTTGTTGGCGATGTCGCCCACACAATCCTTGAGTTGGGCCGCCGTGTCACCACAGGAGTCCACCGCGTTGCCGTCCACAAGCGAGAGGCTACCGCAGGCTTTGTCGATTCCCGAGAGCAATTTGGCGGCGGCTTTGGCGATCTTGCCACGGCCATCTGTTCCTTCCTGGCTCCATACGTCGGTACTGCCACTCTTGTCGGCGGTGGCCTGGCCCTTGCCGCGCTCCTTGGCGTAGGTGGCGACGAGCTTGCCGTAGCCCTTGCCTATGGTGCCGTGGCACTTGTTGACGGCCTTGCCGGGCTTGGATGCCAGGTAGCCGGCATCCGGGTTGCCGAGAAGGTCGGTAGCCGTCTGCTCCACCATCGCGTTGGACAGGGAGATCAGGCAGGCACCCAATTCGGCAAAATCGTCGATGCCGGCGGTGGCGCCGCCAGCATCAGTGTTGTTACCGGGGCTGGGGCAGTTGGGGAAGTTGGCCAGCACGGCCGAATAGACAACGCCGGACTTCTTGTCCTTGCACTTGCTCTTGGGGCCGTCGAGGCTGCCCAGAAACTTGCCCAGGGCCTTGGTGACCTTGCCCTTGTCGTCGGCAGCAGAAATGCTGTTGCAAGGGGTCTCAGCCGAAATCTTGCCTTTGTCACGGGACTTGTGGCATTTGCCAATGGCCTTGTTGGCTGTGGACACGTATTTGCCGAACCCCTTGGAAATAGTTGCGCGGCATTTCGCCTCGCCTTTGTCCCAGGCTCCGGCATCGGTGGCTGGAATTATAAAAGCCAGGACGGCCATGGCTACTGTCAGTTTTACGAACGAACCCATCTTCATTGAGTTTCCCTCCTCAGCGGAACTTCTTGCTTTCATTACCGGACTTTCAGGTTTGTAGCCGCCTTTGGGGGCCCCACTGCCGACTGTCAGAGGACCGAAGTTAAGAGGCACTGAGGCCCGTGTCAAGGCCATTTCCGGGTCTCAACCCTCGCCTTGGGCCCGAAGTGGCTCTGCCCCGATCCTGAAAGCCTCGCTTTGTCTCCGTGCGCTGCCCCGCAGCCCAGGACTTGGAGGTTGTAAGTATTGTGGTTGAGGGGAGCGGTAGATGCTTCCCCAAACGGGGGTGAACGGCGTTCAGCCGGCAAAACCCATGACCGAGAGGAAGTCTTCCAGCCTCTCGAAACGCATGAAGGCATTGGACTGTTTTTCCTGTCCTATGGTGGAAGTGGGGGCGTCCGAATAGGCGTGACCGGGCAACAGTACGGTATGGTCGGGGAGCTTCTTGAGCTTGGTGGTCAGGCTGTAATAGAGGTCGCTGGGGTTACTGCCGGGCAGGTCCACCCG
>JAYGCL010000074.1:0-104562 GCA_046583365.1 Deltaproteobacteria bacterium | reverse complement strand
TGATCTCGGCAATGCCAGGCTTGGACGTCTCGGGGTGGTATTGCTCATCGCGGTAAATGAAAGCTATGACATCGGCATCCTGTTCGATGGCCCCCGACTCCCTGAGGTCGGCCATAACCGGACGGCGGTCCTGGCGGACCTCAACCTGGCGGTTGAGCTGGGAAAGCGCGATCACGGGAAGTTTCAATTCCTTGGCCAGAGCTTTCAATCCCCGTGAGATAACGGAAATTTCCTGCTGGCGACTCTCTTCGCCGCCCCCCTGCATGAGTTGCAGGTAGTCAACGATCACCAGGCCGAGGTTGGCCTCGGGGTCGCGTTTGAGGCGGCGGGCTTTGGCCCTCAACTCCATCACGGTAAGACTAGCCGAATCGTCGATGTATATGGGCGTGGTCCCGAGACGGCCCGCCGTCAGTGCAAGATTTTTATAGTCGCGGTCTTTTATACGTCCCACCCGCACGTTGGCCATGTTCAACCCGGCCTGGGAACAGAGCATGCGCTGCACGAGCTGGTCGGTGGACATCTCCAGCGAGAAGATCACCACCCCGGTACCGGCCTTCATGGCCGTGTTTTCGGCAACATTGAGACAAAACGCGGTCTTTCCCATACTCGGACGCCCGGCAATGATGATCAGGTCGCCGGGCTGAAAGCCGGCCGTTAAGCGGTCCAGATCGGCAAAACCACTGGCCACACCGGTGACCGCCTGTTTCCTCTCTATCAGACTCTCTATCTTACGGATGGAGTCAACGATCAGACCGTCGATCCTTTGTGGGGCCCTGCGCGAGGACTGCTCGGCAATCTCGAAAATAGATTGCTCCGCACTGTCGAGAAATTTATCGGGTTCCACCGAGGCATCATAGGCCCGCGCTACGATGTCGGTCGAAACACGAATGAGCCGGCGTATGACAGCCTTCTCGCGCACGATACGCGCGTAGTGCTCGATGTTGGCCGCCGTCGGCACCCGCTCGGTCAGTTCGGCCAGATAGGCAACGCCCCCCACTCTCTCCAATTCGCCCTGGGACTTGAGCCTCTCGGCCACCGTCACCACGTCCATCGGCATACCACGCTCGGACAGCGCCCCGATGGCGGCGAACAGGCGCAGGTGGCGCTCGGCGTAAAAATCTTCGGCGGCTATAGAACCGGCTACCCGGTCATAGGCCTCGTTGTCGAGAAGGATGGCACCGATGACCGATTCCTCGGCCTCCATGCTGTGTGGGGGAACCCGCGTAAAGGCCTGCGTAGAAGCGTCCATGACCCCACTAAAACGCAACGGCCGGCGGAGAAAATCAATTACAATCTGTGCATGACCTGTGCGTACCCCGGCTACCCGCCCGATGTGGCTCCCTTGATCTTCAGCGCATCCAGAGCGGCCGGGATTCTGGGGCCGTACCAGGACAGGTTCTTACCGTCTACAAACAGGAACTCGGCGCCGGCCAGGCCGGCCAGACGAAGTTCATCGGCGTGGCGGGCCTCAAACACAAAAGGCTCGTCGGGCAGTACAACCGCCTCTGGAGCCCGCGCCAGAATATCGTCGAGTGTAACCTCAAAAAAATCCTCGCCACGGTCATCGCCAAAAACATTGTCGTAACCCGCCACGGCGAGCATGTCGCCGATGTAGGTGTGGCGGCCAAAGGTCATCCACGGCTTTCTCCATATCGGGCAGAAGACCCGGCGCCGTCCTTCCCCACCCCGGCAACGGTCAAGGGCCAGCCTGCAATCGGCAACCAGGCGGCCGGCGACAGCCCCGGCCCCCAGCGCCGCACCCAGTTCTTCCAGCATGGCCAGAGCTTGTTCGAGGCTGCGAGGGTGGGTCACGTGAATCATCAATCCCGCCGCCTGCAAATGCCGCCAGTCTTCAATGCGGTTTTCTTCTTTGTTGACGATGACCAGATCGGGCTGGAGGGCTATTATACGTCCGACATCGGGATTCTTGGTCCCTCCCAGTTCTTCAACCGCTTCGATCTCTCCGGCCGGCTCCACGCAGTAACGGGTACGACCGACGAGGCGGTCGATGAGGCCCCAACTGGCCACCGTCTCGGTAAGACTGGGCACCAGAGATACGATGCGACGCGGGGCGATCACCCCCGGGCAACCTCAACCATCGTCCAGCAACGCTTACCCGCCTCCAGACGCAGGCGGGGGTCGGGGTTTACTATGCGGGGATGTCCTACTCTTTCCAAAGTGGGGATGTCGGAAAACGAATCGGTGTAAAAATAACTCTGGTCCAATTCGATGTCGTGTGCGGCCGCGAAGCGCTCGGCCTTGGCCAACTTGCCGGCGGCATAGCAAAGCGGCCCCACGGTCCTGCCCGTAAACCTGCCGTCAACCACTTCCAGGTCTGTGCCGACCACGTGCTCGACGCCCAGATCTGCAGCAATCAGATCGTTCAAGTAACGGGTACCCCCGCTCAACAACACGACCACGTGCCCGGCCCGGAGATGCTCCCTCACACATTCGACAACGGGGCCGCAGAGATAACTCTTGATCTCGCTTGCATACCAGTCCCGGCACTGTTGGCGAACAACGCGTTCTTCACGGCCGCTGATCCAACGCGCCGAATAACGGGCCAGCTTGCGCTTATTCAGGAAACCCAGGCGGTAGTTCAAGTAGGCCCAGACCATGGCCAGACGGTCAGCGAGGCTGAGGAGGCCGTGACGGTGAAGGTAGCCGATATAGAGCCGTACCGATTGGACGCTGATCAGGGTGCCATCGACATCAAAGAAGGCCGCCACCCGGCGCCCACCCCCGACGCCGTTTAACACCGAGTCCGTACAGTCCTCCCCAGGCGTTCAGGCCCGCTCTACGATCATGGCGATGCCCTGGCCACCACCGATACACAGGGAGGCAACGCCGAGTGGAACAGCGCGGTTTTTCATCCCGTATATAAGAGTTACCAGCACCCGGGCCCCGCTTGCGCCGATGGGGTGGCCAAGTGCAATGGCCCCGCCATTGACGTTGACTTTGCTGGTATCGAGCTTGAGTTCGGCCAGCACACCGAGGGACTGGGCGGCAAAGGCCTCGTTGAGTTCCCAAAGATCGATATCGTCCTTGCTGAGACCGGCACCCTCGAGCACCTTCTCGGACGAGGGCCAGGGGCCCATACCCATGATCGAGGGGTCTACACCGGCGCTGGCACAACCGCGGATCTTGACCAGGGGCTCAAGACCCTCGGCCTTGGCACGGTCGGCCGACATTACCACCAGGGCGGCAGCACCATCATTGATCCCCGAGGCGTTTCCTGCGGTCACGCTGCCATCCTTCTTGAAGGCCGGCCTCAGACGGGCCAGACCTTCGACTCCGGTGTCGGGCCTGGGGTGTTCATCTTTATCAAACACGATGGGGTCGCCTTTCTTCTGTACCAGTTCGACCCCGAATATTTCCTCATCAAAAGCCCCCGAGCTTTGCGCCTCACTGGTCCTTGCCTGACTGACCGCCGCAAACTCATCCTGGGCTTCGCGCGAGATGCCGTATTTCTCGGCTATGTTCTCGGCCGTAATCCCCATGTGCACATTGGTGATCGGACAGCTCAGGCCATCGGCGATCATTGAGTCCACTATCTGGTCGGGACCCAGACGATAGCCGAAACGTGCCTTGGGAAGCAGGTAGGGCGCCATGCTCATGTTCTCCATACCGCCGGCAACTATCACTTCGGCATCACCACAACGGATCGCCTGGGCCGCCAGGGCAACCGCCTTGAGTCCGGACCCGCAAGCCTTGTTGATGGCAAAACTGGGGACTTCCTTGGGCACACCGGCACTGAGTGCCGCCACGCGGGCAGGGTTGAGCCCGTGATTGGCCGCCAGCACATGCCCCATGATGACCTCATCTACCGCGGTGGCATCCAGGTTGGCACGCGACAACGCCTCCTGAATGGCCAACGCGCCCAGTTCGGTGGCCTTGGTGTTTGCAAGCCCGCCGCCAAAAGTCCCAATTGCCGTACGTGCGGCACCTACAATTACTGCTTCAGGCACTTATTTCCTCCGTAATAGTCACGGGCTCACCCCCGCGCAGAAACGTTCTCGTTTATCCAGGCCACTATGTCCTGGGTGCTGGCCCCGGGCGTAAAGATGCGACACACGCCAAGGCTTTTCAGTTCCTCACCATCGTCATCGGGGATGATCCCACCGCCGAAGACGGGCACGTCTCCGACACCCTTCTCCTTCATCAGCGCAAGCACTTGTGGAAACAGGGTCATGTGAGCTCCCGACAGTATCGACAGTCCAACGGCATCCACATCTTCCTGGATGGCCGCCTCGACAATCATTTCCGGGGTCTGGTGCAGACCGGTGTAGATCACTTCGAAGCCGGCATCCCTTAGAGCACGGGCGATAATTTTGGCGCCCCGGTCGTGCCCATCCAGACCCGGTTTGGCCACTAGGATTCTCAACATTCTTCTATACCCACGCAGGGTCCTGATATACCCCGAAAACCTCGCGGAAGATATCCGATATTTCGCCGACGGTACAATCGGCACGTACGGCATCTATAATCGGCGGCATGAGGTTGGCTCCATCGGTGGCTGCCCCGCGTACCCGGGCCAGGGCCGCCTCCACTTGATTGCCGTCGCGCCGCCGGCGCAACTCCGCCAGGCCCTGGCACTGGATTTTTTCCACCTCGGGCCCGATCTTGAGCGTGTCCACTGCCGTCGCCGGTTCATCCATGGTAAAGGCGTTGACACCCACTGTAATGTAATCGCCACGCTCACCGGCGGCCTGAAACTCAAAGGCGGCATCGGCGATCTCGTTCTGGGGGTAGCCCTTCTCTATAGCCGCAACGATACCCCCCATGTCATCTATCGTCTTGATGTAAGCGTTAGCGTCCTTTTCCATACGATCGGTTAAAGCCTCCAGCGCATAACTGCCACCCAGAGGATCGGCGGTATTGGCCACACCGGATTCCGCAGCAATAATCTGCTGGGTTCTCAGCGCCACGGTCACAGCTTCCTCGGTGGGCAGGGCCAGAGTCTCGTCAAGCGAGTTGGTGTGAAGCGACTGCACCCCGGCCATCACCCCGGCCAGAGCCTGGACCGCCACCCTCACCACGTTGTTGATCGGCTGTTGCGCCGTCAACGCGGCCCCTGAGGTCTGGGCGTGGGTGCGCAGCATACAGGCACGGTCTGTCCTGGCTCCAAAGCGCCCCCTCATAATGCGGGCCCACATACGGCGGGCCGCTCTGATCTTGGCAATTTCTTCAAGAAAATCATTATGGATGTTAAAAAAGAACGACAGTCGCGGACCGAACTCGTCGGGGTCCAGGCCCCGCTCGACAGCCGCCTGCACATATCCAATACCGTCGGCGAGCGTGAAGGCCAGTTCCTGGGCAGCCGTCGAACCGGCTTCCCTGATGTGGTAGCCGGAAATGGACACCGGGTGCCAACGTGGAACTTCGCGGGTACAGAACTCTATTACGTCGGTAACAATCCGGAGCGAGGGGCGGGGCGGGCAGATCCACTCTTTCTGGGCAATGAACTCCTTGAACATGTCGTTCTGGATGGTCCCACCCAGATCTTTCCAATCACAGCCCTGCCGTTCGGCCACCACCAGATACATGGCCAACAGGATCGAAGCCGTACAGTTGACTGTCATTGACGTCGTAACCTGGTCCAGGCGTATACCGTCGAACAGCACCTCCATATCGGCCAACCGGGACACCGCCACGCCTTCGCGGCCAACCTCACCGGCCGCGCGCTGGTTGTCGGCGTCAAGGCCCATCAGGGTCGGCATATCGAAAGCCGTAGACAACCCGTTCACGCCGTGCTCGAGCAGGTAGTGGAAACGCTTATTGGTGTCGGCCGCTGAACCGAAGCCGGCAAACTGCCGCATGGTCCAGGGCTTACCCCGGTACATACTGCGGTAGACGCCACGGGTAAACGGGTAACTGCCGGGCTCGCCGACCTCGCCTACCCGGCTGTCCGGGCCGTAGACCTCGTCCATCTCAACCCCGGAGATCGTCGCGTGTACGTTCCGGGACGTCTTACCGGCATTCTTGTTTGTGGGTTTGGATGTCATTGCCGTCGGGACCGACGGCCGGACTATAGCCGACTGCCGTATCAGTCGTAAACCGGCTGATAATCGAAGCTATGGTAGGTCTCGAAAAGACGCACGGTGCGGCTCCTTGAACGCATTACCACCGAGTGGGATTTGGCCCCACCTTTGAAAAAGTTGACACCCAGGAGGTATTCCCCGTTGGTCACCCCGGTGGCCGCAAACAAAACGTCTCCCCCCACCATGTCGTTGGCCTCAAACTTGGCGTCGATGTCGTTTATGCCCGCCTCGTAAAGCGCATTGGTCTCGCCCTGGTTACGGGGCTTGAAACGGCACTGGATGAACCCGCCCATGCACTTGATCGCGGCAGCCGACAGAATGCCCTGCGATGCCCCACCGGTGCCAAGCAAAACATCGACGTCGTTGCCATCGCGCGCTGCCGCCATCGCGGCTGCCACGTCGCCGTGGGGGATCAGCCTCACCCGTGCACCGGCACCCCGCACTTCCTCGATGAGACCGTCATGGCGAGGACGGTCCAGCACAATCACCGTCAAATCTTCTACGTAAACACCGCGCAGTTCGGCCAAAGCTATCAGGTTTTCGGTGGGGGTTTTTTCAAGATCCACCACTCCCCGGGCGTCACCGGTGGTGGCTATCTTTTCCATGTAGGCGTGAGAGGGACAGCGCAGAAACCCACCCCGGGTAGCCAGCGCCATAATCGACATGGCATTGGGGCCCCCCAGCGCGCAACTCGTCGCCCCTTCCAGCGGGTCTACGGCGATGTCCACTTCCTCGCCGTTGTCGCCGAGCCTGGAGCCGGCGGCCAGGAGATCCCCGGGATGTTCCTGGGGGTCGCCGACCACAACCTCGCCGTGAACGGCGATGGTGGGGAAAGTCTTGCCGATGGCTTCGGTGGCGGCCCGTTCGGGCGCCATCTCGTCACCACGGCCATTCTCGCGGGCGGCCGCCAGGGCAGCCGCCTCGGTTACACGTACCAGTTCAAGTGCCAGGTTACGCTGCATCAGGACAGGTCCAGAAACTGCTCTATCAGACCGTAGCCGGCGTCCACAAAATCTCCGGTACGAGCAGCCGTACTCTCACTATATCCCAAGCCGCTGCCCTTCTCACCACCCGCATCGCGAGAATCGTAAATAACAAAAGGCACCGGGTCATCGGAGTGGGTTCTGGTAGATACCGGTGTGGCGTGGTCCGGCAACACCATCATGCGCCAATCGCCAAGACTGTCGAGACCGGCCAGTACGGTACCGATCACCTTCTCGTCGAGATCCTCTATGGCACCTACCTTAAGGTCGGCATCTCCCATATGCCCAGATTCATCGGTGGCCTCGACATGTATTAACACGAGATCCAGGTCTTTGAGAGACTGCAGCGCATACTCGCCCTTGCCCACGTAGTTGGTGTCGACGAAGCCCGTGATTCCCGGCACATCTATTCTGTCGAGACCGGCCAGGCGGCCCAGTCCGCCGACTACATCAACCGCGGTTATAACTCCGCCCCGCAGACCAAACCGCTCTTCAAACGTCGGCATATCGGGGCGATGGCCCTGCCCCCACAACCATATGTCGGTAATGCGTTTTTCACCGTCGGCCTCACGACGAGCGTTTACCGGATGGCCGGCCAGCAAAGCTCTTGCCCGCAAAGACAACTCAAGCAACGTCTCACTACCCTCACCGCTGGGAAGATAGCCGTCTATGGCTTGGTCGGTAATGTCATGGGGGGGAGTGGTATGCGCCCCGTCTCGTCCATCGTGCCAAACCATCAGATGTCGATAGCTGACGCCGGCATGAAAACTCACCTCACCGCCGCCCAGTTCTTTCTCGATGGTGGCCATGAGTTCGGCGGCGTCCTCGGAACTGACGTGGCCGGCAGTAAAGTCGGCCATCGTCGCACCCTCTCCGCTACCGGCTATGGTCACCAGGTTGCAACGGAAGGCCACGTCGGTGGGCGACAGGTCCACTCCCATGCTGGCGGCCTCAATGGGCGAACGCCCGGTGTGATAGCGGGCCGGGTCGTAACCAAGAATACTCATGGTCCCCACATCGGTACCCGAGGGAAATCCCGGGGGTATGGTGCGTACCAGGCCCAGACGGCCACCGGCGGCCAGACGGTCCATGTTGGGGGTGTGGGCTTTTTGCAGCGGGGTCAGTCCGCCCAGGGAATCAACCGGGAAGTCCGACATACCATCGCCCTGGACAATGACGTACTTCATCTCAGTCAAGACCCATGGCGGTAATCGCCGCCTTCACATCGGGTTCCACTACAATGGGCTCGGGACAGGACTCAACCGCTATCGAGGGATCCTTTAACCCATGGCCGGTAAGTGTACATACAACCGTAGCTTTTTCTTCTAATCCCCCTCCATCTACGAGTTTTTTGAGACCCGCTATGGAAACCGCCGAAGCCGGCTCGGCAAACACCCCCTCGCTGCTGGCCAGGAGGCGATAGGCCGCCAGAATCTCCTCATCGGTCACCGCCGCAATGTCACCCCCCGACTCGTCGCGGGCCGCTTCGGCCGCCTTCCAGTTTACCGGGTTACCGATGCGTATGGCCGAGGCAATGGTCTCGGGGGCTTCAACCCGCTTGCCGGTAACTATGGGCGCGGCACCGGCGGCCTGGAAACCCATCATACGTGGAAGGCTGTCGCTTAGCCCGGACTCCCGGTATTCGCGGTAGCCCATCCAATAGGCCGTGATGTTACCGGCATTGCCAACCGGTAGAATATGATAGTCGGGAGCCCCGCCCAATGTGTCGACAATTTCAAATGCCGCGGTTTTCTGCCCCTGCAGACGGTATGGGTTGATAGAGTTTACCACCGTCACCGCGCGTTGTTCGGCCACACCGCTTACCACGTTGAAGGCATCATCAAAATTTCCGCGTACGGCCAGAACCGTGGCCCCATGCATAACCGCCTGACTGAGTTTCCCCAGGGCGATGTTCCCCTCTGGCACTATTACAAAGGCGCGCAGACCGGCACGTGCCGCATAGGCCGCCGCCGATGCCGACGTGTTGCCCGTAGAAGCACATATGACGGCCTCGGCCCCTTCGACCACCGCCATTGTCATTGCCAGGGTCATTCCCCGGTCTTTGAAAGAACAGGTGGGGTTGAGCCCCTCGTATTTCAGAAAAATCCGTGCGCTTGTGCCCAGGGACCTGGCCAGACGCGGGGCCTCGATAAGCGGAGTGTTGCCTTCGAGCAACGTCACCACCTCGGCCTCCGGGCCTACCGGCAGGCGGTCCCGGTAGCGTTCTATGATCCCCTGTCACACCTCTCCGTTACTCCCCCAGGCCTTCTTCAACCCGGATAACCACGGGCCGGGCCCGAGAATCCCTCAGCCTGCCTATGGCCGTAAGCGCCTTTTTCAAAGAGGCTTCCCGGGTCCGGTGGGTTCTCATGACCACCGGCACCATTCCCCGCGAGGGGCGCTCGTGCTGGGAAACCGTGGCAATGCCTATACCCTCGCGGGCCAGGATCTTGGATATCTTGGCCAGTACGCCGGGCTTATCCGCCAATTTGAAGCGGATGTAATGTTGGTGGGAAATACGCCCCATGGGGACCACCCGGGCACTGGACAGGTTGGAAACCGGCTGACCATAGGGGAGCACGTCGGCGGCCGAGTTCTCCACGATTGCACGGGCGGCCTCGATCACGTCGGCAACCACCGCGGTCGCGGTCGGCATCATGCCGGCCCCTTGCCCGTAGTAGAGCGAGTCCCCCATCGCCCTCCCCTTCAAACAGATAGCGTTAAAGGATCCCGACACCTGGGAGAGAAGGTGGGAGTTTGGAACCATCGAGGGGTGCACGTGGGCTTCCACACCGTCGCGGGTGTCCTTGGCCACGGCCAACAGACGTAGCGTGTATCCGAACTCGCGGGCATAGGCGATATCGATACTGCTGATGTTGTGAATGCCTTCGACGTGGACCAACTCCGGATTGATCTTCTTGCCGAAGGCCAGAGCCACAAGAAGAACCAGCTTGTGCAACGAGTCTGTACCATCAACATCGTAGCTGGGGTCGGACTCTGCCAGGCCCAGGGCCTGGGCATCGGCCAGAACCTCGTCGAAGGCTTCACCGCCGGAGGCCATGCGACTCAAGATGTAGTTGGCCGTACCGTTGACGATACCGTAGACCTCGGCGTTGCGGTCACCGGCAACGGCATCTCTCAGAGTCCGCACTATGGGAATGCCGCCACCCACGCTGGCTTCAAAACCAAGGGCCACCCCGGCGCGTTCGGCAGCCGCCGCCAAAGCGGGGCCCTGAGTTGAAAGCAAAGCCTTGTTGGCGGTAACCACGCTCTTGCCGGCCTTGATCGCCTCGAGCAGAAAAGTTCTGGCCGGCTCGTAGCCGCCGATAAGTTCAACCACCACATCCACATTGGGGTCACGAATCAGACGCTTTGCATCCCGTATCAGCACCCCCTTGGGAAGACGCACCCCCCTGTCGGTGCGGGTATCAAGGTCGGCCACGCGCACCAGACGTACGGGAAAGCCCAGGCGTTTGCGTATGTGGGAGGCGTGCTCGCGCAACACCCGTACCACCCCGGTACCAATAGTACCGAAACCGATTACCCCGACCCCTATGCCCCTGGTCTGGCTCATGACTCTACCGCCTCTGAATTTCCCTCGCCCGCCAGCATGCTTTTTATCCCGCGCATCGCCTGGCGGGTTCTGTGTTCGTTCTCGATCAAAGCAAAGCGCACGTGCTCGTCCCCATAGGCACCAAATCCCACGCCCGGAGAGACCGCCACCCGGGCCTCGGCCAGCAGGCGCTTGGAAAACTCCAGCGACCCCAGAGACCGGAAGGCCTCGGGAATGCGAGCCCAAACAAACATCGTGGCTCTGGGAGGTTCAACTTCCCATCCCGCCCGCGCAAGCCCGCGTACAAGCGCATCACGGCGTAGTCGGTAGAGTTCACGAATCTCGTCAACACAGTCCTGGGGACCGTTTAATGCCTGTATGGCCGCGACCTGTATGGGAGCGAACATGCCATAGTCGTAGTAAGACTTCAGACGCGCCAGAGCCGCGATCATGTCCTTGTTGCCGGCCACGAAGCCGACCCGCCAACCGGGCATGTTGTAGGTCTTCGACAACGTATAACACTCAACCCCGACCTCGCGGGCGCCGGGAACTTCGAGAAAGCTGGGGGCCTTGTAGCCATCGAAGGTCAGTTCGGCATAAGCGTTGTCGTGGATGACCATGAAGTCATGCTCGTTGGCCAGTTTCACGATTTTTTCAAAAAACTCGACTTCGACGACTTCGGTGGTGGGGTTGGAAGGATAACTGATGATCAACAACTTGGGTTTAGGCCAGGAGTCACGGATGGCCTCTTCCAGATGCTCGATGAAATCCTCGCCCTGGATAAGCGGTACATGGCGCAGGTCGCCACCGGCAATGATCACGGAATACTGATGAATCGGGTAGGTGGGCGACGGACACAGGACTACGTCGCCGGGTCCGGTCACGGCCAGGACCATGTGGCCCAGGCCTTCCTTGGCCCCCATCGTGCAGATCATCTCACTGTCGGGGTCCAGTTCTATGCCCCACTTGCGTTGGTACCATGCGGTGGCCGCAAGACGCAGTTTGTAGATGCCACGCGAAACCGAGTAGCGATGGTTGGGTCCCTTGACCAGTGCCTCCATGGCCTTGTCGACTATGTGTGTGGGGGTGGCCTGGTCGGGATTGCCCATGCCGAAGTCAACGATATCTTCGCCGCGGTGGCGAGCCTGCTGCTTGAGCTCCCCCATGATGTTGAACACGTAGGGGGGCAGGCGCTCGATGCGGGGAAACTTCCGGCTCATACCCTCACCTCCGAACGCGACGAGGCGGCGGCGTAAAGCGATTCGGCCCGGTACGAAGACCGCACCAGGGGGCCGCAGGCGACCTCGTCAAAACCTATCTCCCTGGCCTCACACTCTATCTCTTCGAATTCCGACGGTTCGACATAACGTGAAACCTCGCGGTGGGCGCGGGTGGGCCGCAGGTATTGTCCGATAGCGATCAGCCGGCACCCGGTGCTGTAGATGTCCTGCAGGGCCTGGCCGAGTTCTGCCCGCTGCTCTCCCAAC
The DNA here is from genome assembly GCA_046583365.1 of Deltaproteobacteria bacterium. Taxonomy (GTDB): domain Bacteria; phylum Desulfobacterota; class Binatia; order UBA1149; family CAYXZP01; genus JAYGCL01. Next base: position 92,498 of record JAYGCL010000074.1, on the reverse strand, counting down.
CCTACCATCAAGGCAGTCTTTACCAGCCCCTGCCCGGAGCGCCTGCACCTGCTGGCAGCCGTACAAAGAACACCGAGAGAACGGTCGTAACGGGCCCGCCCCCGCACTTCGGGGGTAAGCCTGGCCACCGTCTCCAGGTTGTGGCCGAAAACTTCCGGGTGTGAGTCCAGCACCAGCTCCACCAATTCCTCGCGTCCGTTAAAATCAGGGGTCAGCACTTCGACTTCCACACCGGCCACTCGTCGCCTGAGCGCCCTCACCGTAGCGGCAAACTGGCCAGCCCCCTCGTCGGGAAGGTCGTCGCGGTTGACCGAAGTAATCACCACATAGGCCAGTCCCATACTGGCGGCCGCGGCGGCCACCCGATCGGGCTCGCCGAGGTCGGGGGGCAGGGGCCGGCCCGTGTCCACCGAACAGAACGAGCAACTCCGCGTGCAACGCTGGCCGAGCAGCATAAAAGTGGCCGTCCCACGGCTGAAACACTCACCGAGGTTCGGGCAACGGGCTTCTTCGCAGACCGTCACCAGACGGTTGCTGCGCAGACGACGTTTGAGCACATCGCCACGAGCGAGCAGTCCCGTGCGGTTGGCCACCCAGGGTGGCAATCTTTTGGTTGCTTGGGACACAACGGGAGCCTTTCTTCCGACGGGCAGGGGCTCTTTATATTTCAACTATACCCCCGTTCAACCGGGACACGGCCCGCCCCTGCTTTTCCCTTCCGGCCACTACCCTATCTCGGCCAACCGCAAGCGCTCGCCCCAACGCACAGACAGGCTTCGCCTCAGTTCGGCCGACTCGGGATCCTCGAGCCCGGGGTCGCGTTGCAACCACCCATCGGCCTCACGTCGGGCCAGCTCCAGGAGTTCGGAATCGCGCACCAGATTGGCCGCACGAAAGGCCGGCAGGCCCGACTGCCGTGTTCCCAGATACTCCCCCGGTCCCCGCAGCTTGAGGTCGGCTTCGGCTATCTCGAACCCGTCGTTGGTGGTTTCCATCACCCGCAGGCGTTCTATGGATTCGACGCTCTGGGCCTCGTCGGCGACCAGACAACAGAACGACTCGCCACCACCACGACCCACCCGGCCTCGCAATTGGTGGAGCTGGGCCAGGCCGAAACGTTCGGCGTGCTCCACCACTATAATCGTGGCCTGCGGTACATCGATGCCCACCTCTATGACGCTGGTGGCCACCAGACAGTTTATCTGCCCCTCCTTGAAAGACCGCATCACTGCGTCTTTTTCTGCCCCTTTCATACGGCCGTGGACCAGACCGACCGTAAAGTCCTTGAACGCATGGGATTGTAAATGCTCGGCCTGGGATGTGGCATCGGCCAGGTCCACATGCTCCGACTCCTCGACCAGCGGATAGACCACGTAACACTGGTGCCCGGAAGACATGGCGGCCGCCATACGCTGGTGAAGACGGCCACGGCTGGATGTTCTGATCACCCGTGTGGTTGTCGGACTACGGCCCGGCGGCATCTCGTCGAGGAAGGAAACGTCGATGTCGCCGTACAGGGTGAGCGCCAGAGTGCGGGGGATCGGTGTGGCTGAGAGCATCAGGGTGTTGGCCGATCCGCTTTGCAAAACCGCCCGCTGCATAACCCCGAAGCGATGCTGTTCGTCGACTACCGCCAGCCCCAAACGGGCAAAGCCGGTGGAGTCCTGGACCAGGGCATGGGTACCCACTACCAGATCCAGAGACCCGGCCGACAGCTGGCCGCGGATTTCACGGGCACGGGCCGCCGACACCGAACCGGTCAGAAGCGCAATCCGCAGGCCCAGTGCTTCGGCCCAGGGCCCCATAGTAGCAAAGTGCTGTTCGGCCAGCAGTTCGGTGGGCGCCATCACCGCCACCTGATGACCGCCGGCCACGGCCTGCAACGACGCCGCAAAGGCAACCACCGTCTTGCCGCTACCAACGTCACCATGAACTAAACGCACCATCGGCCTGGGCGCTTCGAGGTCCTTGGAAATCTCGGCAATCACGCGTACCTGGGCCGCCGTCAATTCAAACGGCAGGGCCGAGATGAAACCGTCCACACACTGGCGGGCCGGGGCCAGGCTTACCCCCTTTTGAGACTCACGCCAGACCCTGGTCAGACTTATTCCCACCTGCAGGGTGAAGAGTTCCTCAAATATGAGGGTCCTGTGCGCAGGCGTGGCAAAGCGCTGGAGGTCTGCAATGTTGGCCTCGGCCGGAGGAGAGTGAACGTAGGCCAACGCCTCGGACAGATCCTGGAGACCAAGGCGTTGGCTCAAGGATGGGGGCACCGAGCTGTGAACCAGCCCTATACAGCCATCCACGGCACGAGCCACAAAACCGCGCATGGCCGAAACCGTCAGGTCGGAAGGCTTCTGGTAGACGGGAAGGATGCGCGCCAGGCCTTCGGACCCGTCGGGGGCGGCTTCTATTTCGGGATGTATTATCTGCAGTCCACCACGGCGGCCGGCCTCCACTCGGCCGTGCACCAACCACTGTCCGCCATCCTCGATCTTCTTCCTGAAGAAGGCGGCCTGGTGAAACCACAGCAGGCTTATCCACCCTCCTTCGTCACTGAAAACCGCCTCGAGCATACTGCCGCCGCGCCCGCGGCGGCGAATTTCACGTACACCGGAAATTTTCCCCACCAGGGTCGCCTCACCACCAACGGCCGTGTTGTCGGTTCGTACAATCGTGCGACGATCTTCGTAACGAAAAGGAAGATGGTAGACAAGGTCCTCAATCGTCTCGAAACCACTGCGCGAGAGCAGTTCGGCGCGACGCGGCCCCACACCCTTCACGAACTGGACAGGGTCGTTAAGTTCCACTGGCGTGAACGTCCTGCAGGGCGATCACGGCCGGGGCCGAGGACCCCAGCAGGGCGATGCCTTCGGCAGCGGCGGCGGCACCGGCCGTAGTGGTAAAGTAAGGCACGCCACTCTCAAGCGCCGCACGCCTCAGGGAGAACGAATCGTCCACGTCTGCGGCCGTACCCGTGGTGTTTACAACCATGGCCACTCGGCCCTCGCGGATGGCATCCACTGTATGTGGGGCCCCTTCTCTGACTTTGTTGACGGATGCACACTGCAGGCCTTGCTCTTGTAGATAGGCCGCCGTGCCATGGGTGGCCAACAACCTCATCCCTGCCTCCACGAGCCGCTCGGCCACAGCCTTGAGCTGTTGCCTGTCTTCGTCACGCACGCTCAACAAAGCGGTGCCCTCGGCCGGCAAGCGGTTACCGGCCGCTATCTGGGCCTTGGCAAAAGCCACCCCGAAGCTGTCGTCGATGCCCATCACTTCGCCGGTAGACTTCATCTCGGGGCCGAGCAGGGTGTCGACACCGGGGAACTTGATGAAGGGGAATACCGCCTCCTTGATCGAGGTATGGCTGGGTACGACCTCCTCGGTAAACCCCAGCTCCTGCAGGCTTTCCCCGGCCATTACCCGGGCCGCTATCTGGGCCAGCGCCACACCGGTGGCCTTGGCCACAAATGGGACCGTCCGCGACGCCCGTGGATTGACCTCGATTACGTAGATCCGCTCACCCACCACCGCGAACTGCACGTTCATCAACCCCAGTACTCCAAGCTCGAGCGCCATCACGGTTGTCTGCCTGCGGATCTCGTCACAAGTGCCGGCACTGAGCGACCAGGGCGGTAGAGAACAGGCGCTGTCTCCCGAGTGCACCCCCGCCATCTCGATGTGTTCCATGATGCCACCCACCACAACTCTGTCGCCATCGCAGACAGCATCAACGTCGACCTCGATAGCATGGTCGAGAAATTTATCGATAAGGATAGGATGGTCGGGCGAACTGAGCAGAGCTCTTTCCATGTAATGTTCAAGGCGTTTGCGGTCGTGGACTATTTCCATTGCCCGCCCGCCGAGTACGTAAGAAGGCCTGAGCAGTACGGGGTAGCCTATCTCGTCGGCCACCACGGCGGCCTCCTGGGCATTTCGTACGGTAGCACCGGGGGGCTGGAGCAATCCCAAACCCTCGACCATAAGGTTGAAACGCTCCCGGTCTTCGGCACGGTCGATGGCATCGGGTGGAGTTCCTATGATCGGCACACCCTCGGCCTCCAACGCACGGGCAAGCTTGAGCGGGGTCTGGCCGCCGAACTGTACAATCACCCCGTGGGGATTCTCCGCACGCACTACCTCCAATACATCTTCGAGCGTAAGCGGTTCGAAGTAGAGGCGGTCGGAAGTGTCGTAATCGGTGGAGACCGTCTCGGGGTTGCAGTTGACCATGATGGTCTCGTAGCCGGCCTTTTTCAGACCAAAGGCCGCGTGGACACAACAGTAGTCGAACTCTATGCCCTGCCCTATACGGTTGGGACCACCACCGAGGATGATGATTTTTTTCCTATCCGAAGGCCTGGTCTCATCCTCTTCCTCGTAAGTCGAGTAGAGGTAAGGGGTGTGGGCTTTGAACTCGGCCGCGCAGGTATCCACCCTTTTGTATACCGGGTGGATGTCCAGGTCGTAGCGACGTTGCCTTACCTCGTCTTCCCCACTGCCTGTGAGCTCGGCAATTCGACAGTCGGAAAAGCCCATTCGCTTGGCCCGCTTCAAGGTATCCCCGTCAAGCCCGACAAGACCACCTATGCCTGAGAGGCCTTTTTCAAACTCGACGATCTGGGAAATATTCTCAAGAAACCATGGGTCTATGCCCGTTATACGGTATAGATCGGCTACCGTAGACCCCCGCCTCAAGGCCTCGGCAACGTACCAGATACGCCGGGAGTTGGGCTTTGACAGTTTGGACTCGAAGTCTTCGTCGCCAGGGGATTCCAGGCCGGCGCTGCCTGTCTCCAGAGAACGCAGGGCTTTCTGGAAACTCTCCTTGAAAGTCCGGCCGATAGCCATAACCTCGCCCACCGACTTCATCTGCGAGGTCAGACGGTCTTCGGCGGCGGGGAATTTTTCAAAAGTAAAGCGGGGTATTTTTGTCACTACATAATCGATCGAAGGTTCAAACGAGGCCGGTGTCTCACGCGTGATGTCGTTGGGAATCTCATCCAGCGTAAGCCCGACGGCGAGTTTGGCCGCGATCTTGGCTATGGGGAAACCGGTAGCCTTGGAAGCCAACGCCGAACTCCTCGATACCCGGGGGTTCATTTCGATAACCACCAGCCTCCCGTCTCGCGGGTTCACACCGAACTGAATGTTTGACCCTCCCGTATCAACACCAATCTCGCGTATGATGGCCAACGAGGCATCGCGCATAATCTGATATTCCTTGTCGGTAAGGGTCTGGGCCGGTGCGATGGTAATGGAATCTCCGGTGTGCACGCCCATGGGGTCGAGGTTCTCGATGGAGCAAACGATGACGACGTTGTCTTTGTGGTCGCGCATCACCTCAAGTTCGAATTCTTTCCAACCCTCTATGGACTCCTCAACCAGGGTCTGCCCCACCGGCGAGGCATCCAGAGCCTGGGCCAGGTAAGTTTCGAACTCTTCCTGGGTATGCGCGATATTGGCACCACTGCCCCCCAGCGTGCGTGAGGGGCGGAGGATCAGCGGCAGGCCGATGTCGGCGGCAATGCTGAGGCCTTCCTCCATCGAAGAAGCACAGCCACTGCGCGGAATGTCCAAGCCGATGCGTTCCATTGCCGCCTTGAAGAGGTCACGGTCTTCGGCCTTCTTGACGGCCTCGAGACTGGCACCGATAAGTTCCACACCGTAGCGCTCGAGCACCCCCGACTCGGCCAGGTCGATGGCCAGGTTGAGTGCCGTCTGCCCACCCATGGTGGGCAGCAGGGCGTCGGGTCTCTCTTTGGCAATGATGGATTCAGCGGTCTGCACGGTTACCGGCTCCACATAGGTACGGTCGGCAAAGCCGGGGTCGGTCATGATGGTCGCCGGGTTGGAGTTGACCAACACCACTCGGTAGCCCTCCTCCTTGAGCGCCTTGCAGGCCTGGGTCCCCGAATAGTCGAACTCACAGGCCTGGCCGATCACGATCGGACCGGCCCCTATGAGCATGATTGTTTTGATGTCATCGCGTTTAGGCATGCCTGTTTTATCCCGAGATCGAACTACGAACCTCAAGGTCCTGCTCGGCCCCACCTGGTGAACGACTGGTCATGGACCCCACAAAACGCTCGAACAGGGCACGTGCCTCGTGGGGGCCCGGCGAGGCTTCGGGGTGGTACTGTACACTGAAAACCGGCAGGGTTTTGTGCACCAAACCCTCCACGGTCCGGTCGTTGAGGTTTATATGTGACACCACAAGGTCCGGCGGCAACGAATCGGCGTCGACGGCAAAGCCGTGGTTCTGCGCGGTTATATCAATACGACCACTGCCAATTTCGAGTACGGGATGGTTGCCTCCGTGGTGGCCGAACTTGAGTTTATAGGTCCTGGCACCAAGGGCCAGAGCGAGGATCTGATGGCCAAGGCAGATGCCGAAAGTCGGATAGTCGGCAACCAACTCGGCAACAACCGGAATGGCCCCGGAAACTGCATCCGGGTCGCCGGGGCCATTGGACAGGAATATACCGTCGGGCCCAAGCCCGCGTATATCCTCGGCGCTGGCCCCACAGGGGACCACGACAACACGGCAACCGAGTTCGCTGAAGTGGCGAAGGATGTTGAGTTTCATGCCGAAATCGAATGCGACGACCAGGGGACCCTTCTCGCGATTGGCACCGTTACCGCCAAAGCCACCCTGCAAACGCCACAGCCCTTCGTGCCAGCCATAAGCCGACCGGACTGAAACCCCCGAGGCCAGGTCCATGCCGTCGAGCGTAGGTCTCAGCGCCGCCTCACGGGCCAGACCGGCGCAAGCCTTCTCGTCGGCCTGGCCGAGTTCGCCGCTGGCCAGTATGGCCTGCTGGGCACCATGCTCGCGGATGTGGCCGACCAGGGCCCGCGTGTCCAGACCCTCGATGCCGACGATGCCGTGTTCTTTCATGTAAGCGCCAAGGCTTTGCGTATTGCGCCAGTTGCTCGGCGTCTGCCAGTACTCGCGCACGACAAAGCCCCGCACCCAGGGTTTGAAACTCTCAACATCTTCGGGGTTGACGCCAACGTTGCCAATTTCGGGACAAGTCATGGTAACGATCTGTCCGTCGTAGGAGGGGTCGGTGAGAATCTCCTGATACCCCGACATCGAGGTATTGAACACCACCTCACCGCCCACTCTGCCTTCGGCACCGAATCCCTGGCCTCTGAAAACCCGGCCGTCGGCAAGCACCAACACTGCTGCAACGGTTGCGTCCTTCACTCCCCCTCCACCCCTTGGCCGTTGGCAGCCCAGACCTGCCGGCCAGCGACCAGGGTCAGACAAGCCCGGCCCTTCATCGGCCACCCTTCAAAGGGCGTGTTCGAACTCTTTGATGCCAACTCAGAGGATTTGAGAGTCCACTCAATCTCGGGATCGAAAACCACTACGTCGGCCACCGCACCAGGGGCCAGTGTGCCACGGTCAAGGTTCAAGTTGCGGGCCGGCGCCAGGCTCAAGGCTTCGACCATGTCCGAGAGTGAGAAGACCCCGTCACGCATCAAGCCGAGGGAAAGAGGCAACAGAGTTTCGAGTCCGACAATGCCGAATGCGGCACGGTCGAATTCTCCTATTTTTTCGTCGCGGTGATGGGGGGCGTGGTCGCTGGCAATGGTGTCGATGCTGCCGTCGGCCAAGCCACAGCGCACGGCCTCTACATCGTCGGACGTACGCAGGGGCGGATACATCTTGGCGTTGGTGTTGTAGCCGGCCACAGCAGACTCATCGAGAACGAAGTGGTGGGGAGCAGCCTCGGCGCTCACGCGCAGGCCTTCCTCTTTGGCCCTCCTTATTATAGCCACCGACTCGGCAGTAGAGACGTGGGCCACGTGGAGGCGGGCATTGGTGTAACGGACCAGTTCAACGTCGCGGGCCACCATGGCGGCTTCGGCCACAGTCGGGAGTCCGGGCAGTCCCAGGCGCACCGAAACCACACCTTCATTCATAACTCCACCGTGCCCCAGCAACTTGTCCTCCTCGTGGGCAATGACGGGAAAATCGAACATACACGCGTATTCCAAGGCCCGCCGCATGAGTCCGCTGTCCATGATGGGCTGGCCGTCGTCGGACACCGCCACAATGCCGGCCTCGAACATCTCCCCGAACTCGGCCAGGTTCTCGCCCTTGAGACCCACCGACACCGCCCCTATGGGGAACACGTTGGCCAGGGCCGCAGCCTTGGCTTTTTCGAGAATGTATCTGGTAACCGAACTGTTGTCGTTGACGGGGTCCGTGTTGGCCATGCAGGCCAACGAAGTGACCCCACCGACCACGGCCGAACGGCAACCGCTGGCAATGGTTTCCTTGTATTCATAACCCGGCTCGCGCAGGTGTACGTGCATATCGATAAACCCGGGAGCCACATACTTGCCGGTTGCATCGACCACCACAGCCCCGTGGCCGGGGATGGCACCGGGCTTGTCCACGGCCTCGATGTTTGCCCCCACAATCAGCAGGTCGGCGGGACCGTCCAGACCCCTGGAGGGGTCGACCACATGGCCCCCCTTAATGATTATCTTCCCATTCGGTTCTGCCACTTCTGTTTTGCCTCACGCATTCTCGCCGGCGGCCTTCAAAGCCGCCTCGGCTGGTTCAACCTGGGGTTCGGGCACCTCGCTGCCGCGTATACCATCGGCACCAGGCACTATGAGTTGGTACAGAACCGCCATGCGCATAGCCACACCGTTGGCGACCTGGTTCATCATCACCGAGTAAGGCCCATCTGCCACACCGCTGGCAATCTCGATGCCCCGGTTCATCGGTCCCGGGTGCAGAATGATGACGTCGGATTTGGCACCGGCCAGCACCTCTTCGGTGAGACAGAAGTAGTGGGCATACTCATCGAGGGTGGGAAAGTAGTTCTCCCCCTGCCTCTCCCTCTGGATCCGCAACATCATTATCACGTCGGCATCTTCCACGGCCGGCTCGATGCTGTGGAAAAGTTCACACCCGAGGTCGGAGAATTCGCCGGGCAACAGCGTTGGCGGCCCGGCCAGTCTCACCGTAGCCCCCAGCGTCTTGAGCCCGAAAATATTAGAACGCGCCACCCGCGAATGGAGTATGTCGCCCACGATGGCCACCGTGAGACCCGACAGACGGGGTTTGTGCTCGCGGATGGTGAGAATATCCAGAAGGGCCTGGGTGGGATGCTCGTGAGCACCGTCGCCGGCGTTGATTATCGGGCAGTCCAGGATGTCGGCCAGAATTCGTGCCGCGCCGGCCGAGGGGTGGCGGATAACAATGGCATCGGGGGCCATGGCTGCAACGTTGCGGGCCGTATCGACCAGGGTCTCGCCCTTGGAAACACTCGAACCCCGCGAAGATATGTTTATCGAATCGGCAGACAGACGTTTGGCCGCGATCTCGAAGGACATGCGGGTGCGCGTACTGTCCTCGAAAAACAGGTTTACCACCGTCTTGCCCCGCAAAGTGGGGACCTTCTTTACATCCCGTTGAGAGATCTCCTTCATGCTGTCGGCCGAATCGAGCAGTACGTTAATGTCGGCAACCGAAACGCCTTCCAGACCGAGCAGGTGCCTAGTCGGACTTGCCATTTGAAGCCTCCTCGACGACGACCCTGTCGCCCCCCTCATCGAGAACCACGTTGATCTTCTGGTCGCGGGCGGTAGGAATATTTTTGCCGACATAATCGGCCCTGATCGGAAGCTCTCGATGCCCGCGGTCCACCAACACCGCCAACTGGATAGACGCGGGGCGGCCAAGGTCAATAATCGCATCCATGGCCGAGCGTATGGTACGGCCCGTGAACAGAACGTCATCGACGAGAACCACCGTACGACCGCTTATATCAAAGGGCACCTCGGTGGGACGCAGTTTGGCCGTGGTGCCAAGACGACCGCTATCGTCACGGTAAAGCGTGACGTCAACGGCACCCACTCTCGGCGCCTCGCCCTCTATTGTCTCTATGGCCGCGGCTATACGTTTGGCCAAAGGCAGGCCGTTGGAGAGAATGCCGACCAGGACAAGGTCGCGGCCGCCACCGTTGTGCTCAAGAATCTCGTGGGCGATACGCACCAGCGCACGCCGCACCTGGTCGCTGGAAAGAAGGTCGGTCGCCGTAGCCATCAACACCACCTCCCACATACCGGGCCGGGGGCAAAAAAATACCCCGCCATAAAAGCAGCGAGGCTCTCAGTACGGGGACGCGCATGCGCCCCATTTATGTGGATCAGGCTTCCCACCGGCACCCTTCCCGGCCTCGCAGGGCCGGATTAAAAGGTTCTCTGAACGCGCACTAGATATTGATTTCCCGCCCCCGTGTCAACACCGCCTGGGCAATGCCCTCCTCGAGAAGTTCAGGACACGGGCATGGCGATGCGGTCCCAGCGCGGCCGGAAATCCTCGCTGTTCCACGACCAGTACAGGATAAAAGCTTTGCCGAGGATGTCCTTTATCGGCACCGTCCCCCAGAAGCGGCTGTCGTGGCTGTGGTCACGGTTGTCCCCCAGTACAAAAACATGGCCCTCGGGTATGACCACCGGTCCAAAATTGTCCCTCGGACGCCGCCCCCCATGCGGGCCATCCAGTGCCACGGGACGGTAAAAAGCACGCGGGTCGTCCACGCGCCGGCCGTCTACATAGAGCACCTTGTTACGCAGTTCGATGGTCTCACCGGGCAGCCCTTGTACTCGCTTTATGAAATCCTTGGAACGGTCCCGGGGGTACACAAACACCACGACGTCGCCGCGCTCGGGCTTCTTAAAATCGAACAGCCTCTCCCCCCACAACGGAACCCGGATACCGTACAGAAATTTGCTCACCAACAGATGATCCCCCACCTCCAAGGTGGGCAGCATCGAACCACTGGGAATTTTGAAGGCCTGCACGACGAAACTACGTATAAACAAGGCCAACAACAGCGCCAGGCCCAGGGCTTCGGCGTATTCACGCCAGGCCGTACGTTTGTGATTCTTTTGATTATCCCCTGCCATCAGTCTCCGATCTTGAGGACGGCCAGGAAAGCCTCTTGCGGAACTTCCACACTACCGACCTGTTTCATCCTCTTCTTCCCTTCTTTCTGTTTCTCAAGCAACTTGCGCTTGCGCGTTATGTCGCCGCCGTAGCACTTGGCCGTAACGTTCTTGCGAAGTGCTTTTACCGTCTCACGCGCGATCACCTTACTGCCGATGGCCGCCTGTATAACGACATCAAACATCTGGCGGTGAATAATCCCGCACATGCGCTTGGCCAGATCACGACCACGGATGTAGGCGCCATCACGGTGGCAAATCATCGACAGGGCGTCCACACGCTCGCCGTTCAGCAGAAGATCCAGTTTGACCATTTTCGAATGCCTGAACTCCAGAGGTTCATAATCCAGAGAAGCATAGCCACGCGAAGCCGACTTGAGACGGTCGTGGAAATCGTAGACGACCTCGGCCAGGGGCAATTCGTAGCTCAGCACCGCCCGGTTTTCTGAGGCCACGTTGATGTTTTTCTGTATCCCCCGCCTCTCCTCGCAAAGGCCGATTACGGCCCCCAGGTATTCGGTGGGTAGATGGATAGTCGCATCTATAAAGGGCTCGGCGAGGTATTCGATCTCGATGGGGTCCGGCAGCTTGGCCGGACTGTCTATTTCAAACTCGGAGCCGTCTTTACAGTGCACCATGTAGGCCACGGTTGGCGCCGTGGTTATCAGTTGCAGGTTGAATTCCCTTTCCAGACGTTCCTGGGTTATCTCGATGTGTAAGAGGCCGAGAAAGCCACAGCGAAAACCGAAGCCCAACGCCACGGAGGTCTCGGGTTCGTAAGAGAAAGCCGAATCGTTGAGCTTGAGCTTTTCAATGGCAGCCTTCAGGGCTTCGTACTGGCCACTGTCAATGGGGTAGATGCCGGCAAAAACCATCGGCTTTACACTCTTGAACCCCGGCAGTGCCGTGCTGCATCCGCCCTCGGCCTGGGTCACGGTATCGCCTACGCGGGCTTCACCGATGTCCTTGATGGCGGCAGCCATGAAACCGACTTCGCCGGGGCCCAGACAGTCGACCTCGACCGGACCCGGACAAAAAACGCCAATACGAGTTACCTCGTAGCGCTTCTTCGACTGCATCATACAAATTCGGTCCCCTTTGCGAATCTCTCCGCAAACCACCCGGAGCATGACCATGGTGCCCATGTAGGGGTCAAACCAGCTATCGAACATGAGGGCGCTCAGCGGTTGGCCGGGCGAGGTCTGGGGCGGCGGAATGTCACGGACCAACGCTTCCAGAACGGCATCCACCCCCTGGCCGGTTTTGGCGCTTATCTCCAGGGCCGCGTCACCGTCCAGGCCTATCACGTCTTCAATCTGGCGGCGCACAGCGTCGGGGTCGGCGTTGGGCAGGTCTATTTTGTTGAGGACCGGAACCACCGTCAGATCGTTGTCGATTGCCAGGTAGACGTTGGCCAGGGTCTGGGCTTCCACCCCCTGGCTGGCATCGACCACCAGCAAGGCCCCCTCACAGGCGGCCAGGGAACGTGAAACCTCGTAGGAAAAGTCCACATGGCCGGGGGTATCTATGAGGTTGAGCATGTAGCGACGCTGGTCGGCCGCCCGGTGAAAGAGGCGTACCGCGCGCGCCTTGATGGTAATGCCACGCTCACGCTCCAGGTCCATGTCGTCGAGCACCTGGGCCGACATCTCCCGCGACGACAGTGTACCGGTCAGTTCCAACAAACGGTCGGCAAGCGTGGACTTGCCGTGGTCTATATGGGCGATGATGGAGAAATTACGTATACGCTGGATGGACATTTAAGACCCTGTTCTAAGGACGCCCCCTGTAGCGCGCCAAACCGTCCTGGCTAAGACCGAGAGCGGAAGAAGTCAACCGTTGCGGCCAGGCCCTGGTCGAGACTGGTGGCGGGCAACCAGCCCAGTTCATAGTTGGCCCGCGAGGCATCGAGGCAGTTACGCCGAGCCTCACCCTCTTTGGCTTCGGCATGCACGGCTTTGCCGGAGCCACCGGCGTGTTTCTTTATGGCCGCAAACAGGTCCACAACATTGGTCTCACGGCCGGTGCCGATGTTGAGGGCCCCACAAAAGTCTTTTCCCAGACAATCCATATTGGCACTCACCACATCGTCCACAAAAACGTAGTCGCGGGTCTGCAGACCATCGCCGAAAATTGTGCAGTCGCGACCTTCCAGCAGCGCCTGCGCGAAAATCGCCACCACCCCGGCCTCACCGTGGGGGTCCTGACGGGGCCCGTAAATATTGGCATAACGAAACGCCACGTAGTCCATGGAATAGGTCACGTGGTAATAATGAAGGTAGTGCTCACCGCTCAGCTTACTTACCCCGTAAGGAGAAACCGGGTGGGTGGGAGTCACATCCTCACGGCAGGGAAAAGATTCGGGATTGCCGTAAACCGTCCCCCCCGAAGACGCGAACACCACCTTGCGGGTGCCGGCCTTGTGGGCAGCCTCGAGCAGGTTGATGGTCCCTGTAATGTTCACGCTGGCGTCAAAGAGCGGGTCTTCGACCGAGCAGCGAACGTTCATCTGAGCCGCGTAGTGAAAAATGACGTCGGGCTTCACCTCCTCAACCAGCGTTGCCGTGGCCGTAGACCTGACGTCCAGCTCTTCAAAACGGACCCCCTCCGGCACGTTGGCGCGATGGCCCGAGGAGAGGTCATCAACAACCGTTACCGAGTGACCGGCTTTTACACAGGCCGCGGACAAGTGGCTGCCGATAAAGCCGGCCCCACCGGTGACCAGAGCCTTCACTGTGCGCTGCCCAGTTTTTCCCTGAAATACTCGACGGTCGAAGCTAGGCCGTCATCCAGCGACACCTTGGGCTCCCACCCCAGGATAGCTCTGGCTTTGGAAATGTCCGGCTGGCGCACCTTGGGGTCATCGACTGGAAGTTCCTTGTGCACAATTTCAGAAGAAGAGCCGGTAAGCTCTTTTATCTTGACGGCAAAATCCATGATCGTCATCTCGGTGGGGTTGCCGATGTTTACCGGGTCCTGCTCATCCGAGTACAGAAGCCGGACCAGGCCTTCGACCAGGTCGTCTACAAAACAGAAACTGCGCGTCTGCCGCCCGTCACCGTAGACCGTCAATGCCTCACCGCGCAGGGCCTGGCAGATGAAATTCGGCACCACACGGCCGTCGCGCATACGCATGCGTGGCCCGAAGGTATTAAAGATTCTGACTATGCGCGTATCCACCCCGTGGGCACGGCGGTAGGCCATGGTCATGGCTTCCAGGAAGCGCTTGGCTTCGTCGTAAACCCCGCGCGGACCGATGGGGTTCACATTGCCCCAATAGCTTTCCTGCTGGGGGTGAACCAGCGGGTCTCCGTACACCTCGGAAGTGGAAGCGACCAGAATGCGGGCCTTTTTCTCTTTCGCCAGTCCGAGGGCGTTGTGGGTGCCCAGGGAACCCACCTTGAGGGTCTGGATGGGCAGTTCGAGGTAATCGACGGGACTGGCCGGAGACGCGAAGTGAAGAATGAAGTCGAGGGGGCCGCCCACATAGATGTAGTCGGTTATGTTCTGATCCTGGAAAGTGAAGTCAGGATTGCCAAACAGGTGGGCGATGTTGTCACGGTCGCCGGTCAGGAGGTTGTCAACGCAAATTACCTCATGACCGTCGGCCAGAAAACGCTCACACAAGTGCGAGCCTATAAACCCGGCACCTCCGGTTACCAGAACTCTCGCCATCTCACCTCTCCCCTTCTACTCCAGCCATCATGGGCTTACCGACGGACGCCCGATGGGGAAATAATGAAATCCCCTCGCCTGCATGTTGGCCGGCGTCCACAAATTGCGACCGTCAAAGATCACTGGTTCTTTCAAAAGATTCTTCATACGTACAAAGTCAGGCCGTCTGAACTCATTCCACTCGGTAATCACCAGCAAGGCATCGGCCCCGTCCAGAACGTCGTAGTTCTGGCGGCAGTATTCGATCCGGTCACCGAAAATACGGCGGGCCGTTTCCATGGCCTCGGGGTCATGCACCTTAACCGTACAGCCGGCATCCAGAAGTTCCTCTATGATACCGATTGATGGCGCCTCGCGCATATCGTCGGTACGGGGCTTGAATGCCAGGCCCCACAGTCCGAAAACCCGCCCCTTGAGGTCGCCCTCATAGTGGGACTTGACCTTCTCGAACAGACGCTTCTTCTGACGGTTGTTGACCTCATCAACGGCTCTGAGTAGATCAAAATCGAGGCCATGCTCTTTGGCCTTGTTAATGATCGAACGTACATCCTTGGGAAAACACGAACCCCCATAACCGAGCCCGGCATAGAGAAAATGCATCCCTAGGCGGCGGTCCATCCCCACCCCCTTCCTGACCATGGTCACGTCGGCTCCCACTGCCTCACAAAGGTTGGCTACCTCGTTGACAAACGATATGCGGGTGGCCAGCAGACCGTTGGCCGCATACTTGGTCATCTCGGCACTGGCGTTGTCCATCACCAGGATGGGGGCACCGCCACGCACGAAAGGTTCGTAAAGATCCTGCATGATCTCGGCGGCCTTCTCACTCTTGCACCCGATCACCACCCGGTCGGGCTTGAGAAAATCTTCCAGGGCAGCACCCTCTTTCATGAACTCGGGGTTAGAGACCACGTCGAATGAGTGTTCGGTATGAGCCGACACAATAGCGGCCACCTCCTTCGAGGTGCCCACCGGCACGGTACTCTTGCAAACAACCACCAGGTATCCCCCCATCACCCGGCCGATGTCCTCGGCCACCTGGTGGACATACTGCATGTCGGAACTCCCGTCCTCATCCTGGGGGGTGCCAACGGCGATGAAGCAGACCTCGGCACCGTCAACGCCGGTGGCCAGGTCGGTGGTAAAGGACAAACGTCCCTCCTCAACATTGCGCTTGACCAGTTCCTCAAGGCCGGGTTCGTAGATGGGGACCCGCCCCTCACGGAGACCGTCGATCTTGGCCTCGTCAATATCGACACAGACCACGTCATTGCCACTCTCGGCAAAGCAGGCACCGGCCACTAGACCGACATAGCCGGTTCCGACAACACAAATTTTCACGGGGGTCCCTCCAAAATTAAGCTACAACGAACGGGCCTAGCCGGTCCCGGTATACTATCAGCGGTCAGACAGGCCAACTCTACACGAGGAGTCCGCTTATCCGGCCAGCACGCTCCGTGGCGGCCTGGCCTCCAGGTCTTCGGCCACAACATAGATCGGCTTGTCCTGACTCTCGTGGTAGGTGCGGGCCAGCATCTCGGCCAACAGCCCCATAGTCACGAACTGCACGCCGGTAACCACCAACAGAATGGCCAACAGCAGGATTGGGCGCCCGCCCAGTTCTATTCCAAAGAATATCCGTTCCACGCCCAGCCATAGCAGCAACAAGGATCCCGGCCCCCCCAGGGCCATGCCCAACAGGCCGAACACGTGGAGAGGCCGGGTGGCAAAAACCGAAAGGAATTTGACCGTTACAAGATCCAACAAAACCCGTACGGTGCGTGAAATCCCGTACTTTGAGACACCGGCCCGGCGTGGGAGGTGGGTCACCTCCACCTCGGCTATGGTGGCACCAAGGTCACCGGCGATGGCCGGTATGAAACGGTGCATTTCTCCGTACAGCCTCAGGCCACGGGCGACCTCGCCCCGGTAGGCCTTGAGCATGCAACCGTAATCATGGACCGCCACACTGGTAGTTCTGCGTATGATCCAGTTGGCAATAATCGACGGCAGGCGTCTCAGCAGAAAGGCATCCTTACGGTCTTTGCGCCAGCCGCTGACCAGGCCATAGCCCTCCTTGAGTTTGTTCACAACCAAAGCGATGTCTTCGGGGTCGTACTGGCGGTCGCCGTCCATGGTCACTACTATATCGCCACGACTGCGCTCAAAGCCGGCAGCCAGGGCCGCGGTCTGGCCGAAGTTTTTACTGAAACGGACCACACGGACACAATCGTCAGCGGCGTGAATTCGCTTGAGGACCTCGCCCGAACCATCGGTCGAACCGTCGTCCACGTAGATAATTTCGTAGCCGAGCCCGAGTTTTTCCAGTGCCGCCCGAGTCTCGGCGTGGAGAGGCTCGATGTTGTCGTGCTCGTTAAAGAGCGGAATCACCACCGAAAGATCCATGTCGGCTCAACCCTCCAGTTGCGTCAGTGCAACGAAGGCATCGTAGCGCTGCTCAAGTTCATCCTTGCCGAGGGTCCGCAGGCGGTCGAGCCCGAAATCCTCAACCGCAAAGGAAGCAATCACAGTGCCGTGCGCAATGGCCCGTCGCAGCGAAGCCCGCGTGACTTCACCCGAGCGGGCAAGGCTTCCGAACATCCCACCGGCAAAACAGTCCCCCGCACCGGTGGGGTCCACCACAGTTTCAAGCGGATAGGCCGGAACCGCGAACATGTCGCCACCACCAAACTGTATGGCTCCATACTCACCTCGCTTTATGACCAGGGTTTCGGGACCCATGTCCAGGATACGCCCGGCTGCACGCACGAGGTTGCTCTCACCCGAGAGCAGTACGGCTTCGGAGTCGTTGATGCTCAACAGGTCCACATCTGCCAACAACCGGGCCAGGTCCTCACGGTCCTCGGCAATCCAGTGGTCCATGGTATCGGCACCAACCAACTTGCGCGAAGAAAGCTGGGACAGGACCTGAGACTGCAGGCCCGGTTGAATGTTGGCTAGAAAGACGAACTCGTTGTCACGGTAGGAAGACGGCAGGTCGGGAGAAAAGTCGGCAAAAACGTTGAGCTGAAGGTCCAGCGTGTCGCGTATGTTCATATCTTCGTGATAGCGGCCCTTCCAACGGAAAGTATCGCCGTCCAGCACAGTCAGGCCCTCGAGGTCTATGCCCTTGGATTCCAGAAAGTCACGCTCGACTTGGGGAAAGTCGGCACCGACCACACCAACCAGATTGACCGACGCGAAAAAGCTGGCCGCCACGGCGAAATAGGAAGCAGAACCGCCGAGTACATCCTCGACTCCCCCATTCCGGGTCTCTATGGAATCAAACGCGACAGAGCCCACGACACAAACCGTACTCATACCTGTTTCTCCCTTGCCGTCTCGGCCCCGCCTGTCTCGACCCTCTTGAGAATCAAGTCCAGCTGTTGATGCCGTTGGGCCGGGATGGAGCAGGAGTCGGTTATCACCGCACCGTCGAGAGCCCGCTTACAGCCACAGTCGGCCATACCATCAAAGCGCCGGGCGGCAACACCGACCACCGATTTGGCTACCTCAACGTTGGCGCCGAGGACGGCGAGAATCTCATTCACATCCACTCCCCCTTCCCCGCTCCGCCAGCAATCGTAGTCAGTGACCAGAGCCAGGGTAGAGAAACAGAGTTCAGCCTCACGTGCCAGCTTGGCCTCCTGAATATTGGTCATGCCAATCACCTGCCCTCCCCAACTACGATAGAGCTGCGACTCGGCCCGCGTGGAAAACTGGGGCCCCTCCATACACACGTAGGTTCCACCTCTGTGCACCGAAGCACCGGTGCTGAGGGCGGCCTCAGCCAACAGAGCCGAAAGCCCCGCACACACAGGGTCGGCCAGCGAAACGTGGGCCACTATGCCGTCCCCGAAGAAAGTCGAAATTCGGCCCCTGGTGCGGTCTATAAACTGGTCGGGAATCAGCAGGTCGCCGGGTGCGATCTCCTCGCGCAGACTTCCCACCGCCGATATGGCCACTACGGCGTCCACCCCGAGCTGTTTGAAGCCGTGTAAGTTGGCGCGAAAGTTGAGGTCGGACGGGCTGATGTGGTGGCCCTGGCCGTGGCGGGCCAGGAAGGCGACCCTGGTGGCACCGATGCGTCCGCACACGTAGCTGTCCGAAGGCCGCCCGAAAGGGGTATCCACATCCATGCGACCGGCCTCCTCAAGACCAGCCATATCGTAGAGCCCGCTACCGCCGATCACTCCGAGGTATGGACTATTGTCACTCAAACCCTGCCCCCCATCCATCATCCACAAATAAAGGACAGACGGGGTCCAGCCTCAAGCCTGAGTTCGTCGACCGCATCAAGGATCTCACCATTTATGGTGATAGCCTGGGGCACGGCAAAACGGATGCTGACCGAACGGGCCGTGCCATCGTAAAGAGAGTCCAAGCCACAGGGGCGCCCGCGGAAGAAGTACCAGAGACGGCTGAGCAACTGACCCGCCGTACTCATCCCGGCTATGAAGTGGTAAGCACCGGCCTCCTTGTCGCTCAAATAGAAAGGTTTTACCCCCAGTCCCAGATGGGTGATGGAACTTCCGATGAGGATGGTGAACTGATCAAAGGGCAGGCGCTGGCCGTCGCAGAGAATATCCGCCTCGATGGGCTGCATTACACGCTTGATCAGACCCGTCCTCAGTATCCACGACAGCCCCAATGTCACAAATAAGACCAGCGCGCCTACGGGACCGCGCTTCCCCCATCCGTAGTAGAGGTTGAGAAAGTTGACGACGGCCCCCGCACCCACAATGTAGCCGTAGTCGGAACCGTTTATGCGGAGTAGTTGACGGGATTTCAGCAGGTGGGAGCGGCCCCTGCGGTGATTTGCCACCAATTGAGAAAGCGCGGCGGCCGGTCGGCTCCGCCGCATACCCAGGGTACGGGCAATGTTGTTGATAGTCCCCCCCGAGATGATGGAAAGTGGGGGGAGGTCGGCCTCCCCCCATATGCGCATGGCCCGCGAAACCACATGGTAGAGGCTGCCGTCGCCACCACACACGGCCAGAACCTCCACACCATGGTCGTGAAAGTCGCGCAGTGCGGCCTCAAGTTCGTCCAGGTCCTTTGTTGCCCTCACCTCCCCGTCATCACCGAGGATAGTGGAGAAGAGTTGGCTGCGGCCGGGGTCACGACGGTTGCCACGCGCGTAGGGATTAAGAATGACCCCTATGCCGCCCATCAGGAGGCCTGGGCCGCCAGCTGCCCACAGGCCGCCGCTATGTCGCGCCCACGGCTCTGCCTGACGGTGGCGTGGACACCGGCCGAGAGCAGGCGTTCCTGGAAACTCTCGATCACGGCATCCGGGGAACGGTTAAAACCACAATCCTCAAAAGGGTTAAATGGAATCAGGTTCACCTTCACGCGCAATCCGTCAAGCAGTTTCACCAGCCTGTCGGCTTCGCCGAGGCTGTCGTTGACGCCGTCGAGCATCACATACTCAAAGGTAATCCGTTTTCTCCTCGGCAGGTCCAGGTCGTGGCAGGCTCCAATGAGTTCGGACAGTGGATAGCGCCGGTTTATCGGCATCAGTTGGTCTCTGAGGTCATCCCTGGCCGCGGTCAAGGAAATGGCGATGTGGACCTTGGTATCGGCGGCCAGGCGTTTGAGTTGGGGCACCAGACCCACGGTCGATACCGTTATCCGCCGTGGAGAAATACCCAGCCCCCAACGTGCCGTCATGATTTCGAGCGCCCGCAACAGGCGGTCGTAGTTGGCCAGGGGCTCGCCCATACCCATGAAAACGTAGTTTGTCAGCGGCCAGGAGTCTCCTTGCTCCCTCGCTACCAGCACCTGGGAGACGATCTCACCGGCTTCGAGGTTTCTCCTCAGCCCCAACCTGGCCGTGGCACAGAAACGGCAGTCCAGAGCGCAACCCACCTGAGAGGAGATACACAGGGTGCGACGATCTCCCGAGGGAATGATCACGCCCTCAACAACCTCGCGGTCGCCAAACTTTACCAGCATCTTGGTGGTGCCGTCCTGCGAAACACTGACCCGTGAAGGAACGGC
Source organism: Deltaproteobacteria bacterium (assembly GCA_046583365.1). Lineage (GTDB taxonomy): Bacteria > Desulfobacterota > Binatia > UBA1149 > CAYXZP01 > JAYGCL01. Next base: position 71,837 of record JAYGCL010000074.1, on the reverse strand, counting down.
CAGCGTACAGTCAAAATCTTCGACCAGGGCCGAACGGATCTCGGCGGGCAGGTTGTGCATATCCTCGACCGCCGTGAGCGGCCGGTTGTACAACCACCCCGCGATCTGGGAGGCACGGTAGGATGGGAATCCACGACCGGCACCCCACTCGCCGATCTCGTCGAGCAAAAGGGAACGTAGGTTCACGGGACCACCCGCCCCACCCTTAACGCGGATAGATCTGGAGGTTGTCGAAGAAGTAGGAAATCTCGTTCACGGCAGTATCGGGGGCATCGGAACCGTGAGCCGCGTTGCGTTCGATGCTGGTCCCGAAACGCTGGCGAATAGACCCTTCGGGGGCGTCGGCGGGATTGGTAGCACCGAGAATCTCCCGGTAACGCGCGATTGCATCCTCACCCTCAAGCGCCGAGACGACAATGGGCCCCTCGGACATAAAATCGGTCAGGCTGCCGAAAAACGGCTTGTCGCTGTGAACGGCATAAAAACCCTCGGCCTGGGCCTTGGTGATGTGTACCATCCTGGTGGCCAGAATCCTGAGCCCACCATCTTCGCAAGCGGTCAGAATAGCGCCAACGGCATTGGCCGCTACCGCATCCGGTTTGACGATAGAGAGAGTTCTTTCAATCATTTTGACTACCTGTTCCTTCACCCACCGGCCATGGCATCGACCAGAGTCTGGCCCATATCGGCAGGACTCCTGGCTACCTTGATACCGGCTTCCTCGAGTGCCGCGACCTTGTCTGCCGCCGTGCCCTTGCCGCCGGATATGATCGCCCCGGCATGCCCCATACGTTTACCCGGAGGTGCCGTCTGCCCGGCAATGAACGAGGCAACCGGCTTGTTCATGTTTTCCTGGATCCAACGGGCCGCGTTTTCTTCCGCGTTGCCACCAATCTCGCCGATCATGATCACGGCATCGGTGTCGGGGTCCTGGTTGTAAAGTTCAAGGAGGTCGATAAAGCCCGTACCTATAATCGGGTCACCGCCTATGCCTACGCAGGTCGATTGGCCGATGCCAAGCAGGGTCAACTGGTGCACCGCCTCGTAGGTCAGAGTACCACTGCGAGATATCACGCCCACTCGGCCAGGCTTGTGGATGTAGCCCGGCATGATGCCGACCTTGGCCTGGCCCGGGGTTATGATGCCGGGACAGTTGGGTCCGATCAGACGCGTCGGTTTGCCATCAAGAAAGCTCTTTACACGAACCATGTCGGTTACCGGGATGCCCTCTGTGATGCACACCACCAAAGCTATACCGGCATCGGCCGCCTCCATAATGGCATCGGCCGCACCGGGAGGAGGAACGTAGATAACCGAAACGTCGGCCCCGGTGGCCTCCACCGCATCAACCACGGTATCGAAAACAGGAGTACCCTCGAAATCGGTGCCGCCCTTGCCGGGCTTTACGGCACCCACCATTTGAGTGCCGTACTCCAGACAACCCTTGAGATGGAACTTCCCCGTTCCCCCCAGACCCTGGGTGAGAACCCTGCTTTCTGCTCCCAACAGTATACTCATTGAAAAGCCGTTCAGGCCGCCTTACGGGTTGCCGCTGCAACGGCCTTGCTCGCGCCGTCGGTCATATCTGTCGCGGTTATAATATCGATGCCCGATTCAGCGATAATCTGCCGCCCGCGCTCCACGTTGGTGCCCTCGAGCCTGACGATCAAAGGAACCGATACCTGCACCTGTTTGACGGCCTCGACCACGCCCTCGGCCAACACATCGCAGCGCATTATGCCACCAAAAATATTTATGAAGACCGCTTTCACGTTGTCATCGGAAAGGATGATCTTGAAAGCCTCGGCGACTTTTTCCGCCGTAGCACCGCCACCCACATCACAGAAGTTGGCGGGCTCACCACCATGGTGCTTGACAATGTCCATTGTCGCCATGGCCAGACCGGCGCCGTTTACCATGCAGCCGATGTTGCCGTTCAAGGCAATGTAACTGAGGTCGAAATCGGAGGCGCGCTGCTCCTTGGGGTCTTCTTCTTCAGGGTCCCTCAGTTGGCGAACGCCGCTGTGGCGGTAAAGGGCATTGTCGTCGAAAGACATCTTGGCATCCAACGCGATCAGTTCCCCACCAGCGGTCATGACCAAGGGGTTTACTTCCAGCAGCGAAGCATCGAGATCCACGTAAGCCGTAAAGAGCGCTTTCAGAAATCTCACCGCGTCCGGCAGCTTTTCGGCCGCTACGCCAAGACGGATGGCAAGGCTGCGGGCCTGAAAATCCTGCAACCCCAGGCCCGGGTCCACCTCTTCGCGGAAAATCTTTTCGGGGTTTTCCTCGGCAACCTTCTCAATCTCCATGCCCCCTTCGGTGCTGGCCATTACGACCACCCGGCCAATGGAACGGTCGAGGAGGATACTGAGGTACCATTCGTTGGCAATGTCGCAGCCTTCTTCGACAAGCACACGCTTGACCAATCTACCGGCCGGACCGGTTTGCCTGGTCACCAACAGACGCTCGAGCATCTGCGATGCCGCTTGGACGGCTTCGCTCGGCGATTTGACCAGGCGTACCCCGCCGGGCCTGTCGTGCCTGGGCAATCCCTCTGTGGCCAGGTTGGCCTGGAATACCTCGGCAGCCTCGGCAGCCGAAGCAACCATGGCTCCGGCACCACGCCCACCTGCGTGAATCTGGGACTTTACGACCACCACCGCGGTGGCTAACTCTGCGGCTACACGCCCGGCATCCTCGGCCGACTCAACGGCCTCGCCCCTGGGAACCCTGACCCCAAAACCCGCAAGCAGGGCCTTGGCCTGATACTCGTGTACATTCATGCTGTAATGTGGTGCCGCCTATGTACCGATGATCCGGTCAAGCACGGAAACGAGTTCATTAACATGGCCGGCTGAAACCTCAAGCTGGGCCTTCTCATCAGCCGACAGTTGGTACTCGATTATCGCCTCTACTCCACCGCTGCCGATGCGAACAGGAACGCCCAGGTAGAAGCCCGAGTAGCCGTACTCCCCTTCGAGATAAGCCGCCGCCGGCAGAATTTCTTTTTTGTCGGTAAGGTAGGCTTCGGCCATGCGAATGGCAGCCGTGGCCGGAGAATAGAAAGCCGAACCGGTCTTGAGAAGGGCAACCACCTCGCCGCCGGCACCACGCACACGGTCCTCTATCTCCGTCAGGCGTTCTTGCTTGATAAAGTTGCCGACCGGAGCACCACCCACGATACAACTCGAACGTACCGGCACCATGTCGTCACCATGGCCCCCTAGAACCACGGCCTGAACGCTCTCCACCGACACACCCAATTCCAACGCGATGAAGCTGCGGTAGCGGGCCGAGTCCAGAACTCCGGCCATACCGACCACGCGGTTTTTGGGGAAACCAGTGACTCTCTTGGCCAGCGTCACCATAGCGTCGAGGGGGTTGGAGATTATGATGACCAGGGACTCGGGGGCGTTCTCACGTATCCCTTCGCTCACCTGGGTCATGATTCTGGAGTTGGTGGCCAGCAGGTCGTCACGACTCATGCCCGGCTTGCGGGCCAGACCGGCCGTCACTATGCAGACATCTGCTCCACCTATATCGGCATAATCGTTGGTGCCGGTGATCTTGCCGTCAAACGGCTCGATGGGCCCGGCCTCCATCAAATCCAGAGCCTTGCCCTGGGGCAGGCCCTCCACAACGTCAAAAAGAACAACGTCACCGAGACCCCGAATGAGAGCCAGATGGGCCAGGGTCCCACCTATATTGCCTGCACCTATAAGGGCTATTTTTTTCCTTGCCACGTAACTAAACTCCTTCTTTTGCCTGAAAAACGACCCTAAAGCCGCGAGATGAGAGCATCGCCGAATCCCGAACACGACATCAACGTGGCCCCCTCCATCTGCCTGTGCAGGTCATAGGTCACCTCGCCCGCACCGATGGTCGCCGACACTGCCGACAGTATGCGCTCGGAGACCTCGTTCCAGCCCAGGTGTTCGAACATCAGGGCCCCGGACAGTATCACCGAGCCCGGGTTGATCTTGTCCTGGCCCGCGTATTTTGGCGCGGTGCCGTGGGTAGCCTCAAAAATCGCCACCCGGTCTCCGATATTGGCTCCCGGAGCCAACCCCAGACCACCGACCTGGGCAACCGCGGCATCGGACAGGTAATCTCCGTTGAGGTTGGGGCAGGCCACCACGTCGTACTCCTCGGGTCTCAGCAGCAATTGCTGGAACATGGCATCGGCAATGCGGTCCTTTATCATCACCTTGCCGTCGGGAACCTTGCCCTCGTGGTGTGCCCATACATTTTCTTCTCTGATGACACGCCCACCGTAATGCTTATCGGCAAACTCGTACCCCCACTGCATGAAAGCCCCCTCGGTGAACTTCATGATGTTGCCTTTGTGAACCAGGGTAACCGAAGGGCGACCCTTCTCCAGCGCATAGTCTATCGCCCGCTTGACCAGACGCTCGGTGCCAAACCTTGAAAGCGCCTTGATCCCGATCCCCGACCCTTCGCGAATGCTCTTGCCCGACAAACGAGTAGCCTCGGCAGCTATGATGGCCGCGGCCTCGCTGCCGGCCTCGAACTCGATACCCGCGTAAACGTCTTCGGTGTTCTCGCGGAAGATGACGATGTCCATCTTCTCGGGCTCGCGCACCGGCGCGGGAACACCGGCAAAGTGGCGAACCGGACGCAGACATACATAGAGGTCGTGAATCTGTCGCAGGGTCACGTTGATTGAACGGATGCCACCTCCAACCGGCGTGGTAAGCGGCCCTTTTATCGCCACCCCGAACTCGGCAATGGCCTGGTTGGTTTCCTCGGGCAGCCAGGTATCGGGACCGTAGACCTCATTGGCCTTCTCACCCGCGTATATCTCCATCCACGCCACCCGGCGCCGGCCGCCGTAAGCCTTTTCCACGGCCGCATCGAAGACCTTCACCGAGGCCTTCCAGATATCGGGACCGGTCCCGTCTCCTTCTATGAAGGGAATAATCGGGTGGTCACCCACACTCAGGCTGCCGTCGGCGGCTACTGCGATCTTCTGCCCATCGACGGGCACAGCTATGCTACGGTATTCTCCCATTCTCACCTCCGGCCACCCGCACCCCGGGTACGAAACCGGCGTTATTTAGTCTGACTTCTCCCGGGCCTGTACTTCACCGACAACTTTTGCGACCAGGTGATCGGGTAGCGGCTCGTAGTGCGAGAACAAAATCTCGAACGAGCCCCTTCCGCTCGTCATGCTTGTCAAGTCAGGCGCGTAGCGAAGAACCTCGGCCATCGGCACCTTGGCGCGGATGGCCTGGTTATGGCCTTGTTGCTCCATCCCTTCGACTTTTGCCCGGCGGGAGTTGAGGTCGCCCATGACGTCCCCCATGCACTCGTCCGGCACAGCCACTTCGAGAGAAACATACGGCTCCAGCAGGGAAGGTTTAGCATCTTCCATCGCCGATCGAAAGGCCATACTTCCGGCAACCTTGAAGGCCATCTCGGAAGAGTCCACGTCGTGATACTGGCCATCGTACAGCGTCACCCTGACGTCAACCACGGGGTAGCCGGCCAGGTTGCCGCTGCGCATGGCCTCGACGACACCCCTTTTCACCGCCGGTATGAAACCGCGAGGGATGGAACCACCGACTATCTTGTTGACAAACTCAAATCCCTCGCCGCGGGCCAGGGGCACGACCTCAATACGGCAATCGGCAAACTGCCCGTGGCCACCGGTCTGCTTCTTGAGCCGTCCGTGGGCCCTTACCGACTTACGCAACGTTTCGCGGTAGGGCACCTTGGGCGCTTTCAGAATAACTGCCACGCCGTATTTGCGTTGCAGCTTTTCGCAGGCCACTTCGACGTGGAGCTGTCCGGCCCCCGACAGCAGGATGTCGCCCGAACCATCGCCACGTTCGACGTGTAGAGCCGTGTCCTCTTCGGCCAGGCGCAAGAGTCCCTGCATGACCTTGTCCTCTTCGCCCCGTTTGGCTGCCTCCAGCGCAAAGGCAATCACCGGGGCGAACCTGGTCAGTCCCGGCAACAGCAACTCCCGTCGGGGGTCGGCCAGCGTATCGCCGGCATGGGTGTTCTTCAGTTTAGCAACAGCCACAATCTCACCAACCGTCGCCGACTCCACCTGCCTGGTCTTGTGGCCGTTCAGCTTAAGGAGATGGCCAAGACGTTCCTTGGTCTCGGTTTTGGTATTTACAACATGGGCATCCGACGACACAGTCCCCGACATGACACGGAAAACGGAAAGCTTGCCTGCATGCTGGTCGACAATCGTCTTAAAAACCACGGCAGAAAAAGGGTCCTCTGGTGACGGTGCCACTTCCAGTTCATCGCCACCCGTGACAACGGCCTTTTCAGCCGGCCGCGAGGAGGGGGACGGCAGCAGCTCGACGATGGCATCCAGCAGTTGGCTGAAGCCGATATTGCGGCCGGCCGATACGCACAATACGGGGTTCATTGTGCCCGTGGCCACCGCAACCGTTATCCCGCGACGAACTTCTTCCTCGCTCAGTTGGCCGGTATCCAGGTATTTCTCGAGTAGTTCATCGTCGCCCTCAGCGGCGTCCTCGGTGAGAATTTCTTTGAGCTCTTCCAGGCGGGCGGCCATTTCTGCCGGCGGCTCGCCGGACGAATACTTTCCGCTGTCTCCGTCAAAAACATGAGCAACGCCAGTGCTCACCGACGCCACACCGCTCAACTCCTCACCGCTTCCCACCGCCACTTGCAGCAACGAAGGATGCATACCCATCTCCTTGAGCGCCGCAACGGTGCCGTCGAAATCCACTTCGGAACGGTCGAGACGGTTGATGACAACCAGGCAGGGTATCCCGCTGCCCTGCACCCACGACCACAACTTGACCGACTCGGCCCGCAGCGGCCCCGACGGGTCGACCACGAAGATGGCCCCGGCCACACCGCGCAGAGCACTGTCGGTTTCCAGGACAAAATTCCCCTGCCCCGGCGTATCGACAACCGTCACCTGGTGTTTGTTCCAGGCCAGGTCGTATAGCCCCAGGCTCATGGTGGTGCGGTGGCGTATTTCCTCGGGCTCTACGTCAAAGACCGAAGTCTCCTCATCCACACGGCCAAGTCGGGTATTGGCGCCGGCGGCAAAGACCAAAGCATCGGCAACCGAAGTTTTGCCGACACCACCCTGTCCTATGACAGCTACGGTTCGTATTCGGGACGCATCGTTAGCCACGTCTGGTCACCTCCTCAGTTCAAGGCTGGTTCCTCTCGTACACAATTCTCATGCCGTCGAGGGTAAGGAACTCGTCGATTTCAGTTATCATTTTTGACTCTGGAGCAATTAACGCGGCCAGGCCACCAGTGGCGATTACACTGGCCTCGACGCCTTCGTCCTTTTCTATATGGCCTACTATACCGTCAACCAGTTCCATGTAACCGTAGATAACTCCGGACTGTATGGCGTTCACGGTGTTGCGACCCACCACACGAGGGGGGCGTACAAGCTCAACCCTCGGCAACTTGGCCGTACGCTGGTAAAGCGCATCCAACGATATACCTATGCCCGGCACAATCACACCACCGAGATACTCGCCCTTGGCCGTGATGTAATCAAAGGTCGTGGCCGTGCCAAAGTCGACAACGATGGTTACGTCCCGGGTACGTTGGTAGGCCGCGATGGCGTTGCATATACGGTCGGCACCCACCTCGCGTGGGTTCTCGTACAGAATAGGCATGCCGGTCTTCACCCCGGGTCCTACAACCAGAGGGTCGACCTTGAAATAGTTGCGGCACATCTCCTCGACCACCCCTATCATCGGCGGCACCACGCAAGAGACCACCACACCAGAAACGCTGGGAACATCCATGCCGGCGGCGTTAAAAAGGCTCCACATGAGCATGCCGTACTCATCGGCCGTACGATTGGCTTCGGTAACAACCCGCCAGTGGCGTACCAGTCCCTTGCCCTCGAAAAGCCCGATCACCGTGTCGGTATTGCCAACGTCGATAGCCATCAAAAAACCGTTAGCGCCCATCAAACTCCTCCCCTCATGGTCACGTCTCCAGCCAGAATCCTCTGCGCGGTACCACCGCCCTCCTGTTTGACCAAAAGAGCCCCGTCGCTGTCAATCCCGGCACAAATCCCGACAATCTCACCGTTGGGACCGTTCACCCTTACCTCCTTGCCCGACAGGCAAGACCGTTGCGTCCACTCCGCGGCCACCGCTGCCAAGCCGTTGCGGCAAAAATCCTGATAGCGGGTTTCCATCTCACCCAACACACGGGCCGCCAACGCCGCACGAGAACTCGCGCGGCCACTTTCCATGAGTATGGAGGTGGCAATGGGCTTCAGTTCATCGGGGAAATGTTTATCAAGACTATTGACGTTAATGCCCATGCCCACCACCACAAACCCCACGTGGTCGGCCTCGGCCTCAATTTCAGTCAGTACACCGCAGATTTTTCTGGAACCCACCAATACATCGTTGGGCCACTTGATGCGCGTATCCACGCCTTCGGCCTCAAGCGCGGCGGCCACCGCCACTCCCGCCAACAGGGAAAGCTGGGGGGCCTGGGCCGGTACTATGGGGGGACGCAACAGCACCGACATGTAAAGGTTGACTCCGGCCACCGACAACCACTGTCGTCCGAGGCGTCCACGCCCTGCCGTCTGTTCGTTGGCCAGCACTACGGTACCCTCGACCGCACCTTCGCGTCCCAGGGCTGCCGCATCGGTATTGGTGGACCCGGTCCGGGACAGACACAACAACCGCCGTCCGAGCACGGCAGTGGTCAAGCGCCGGGAAATCTCGTGGTCGTTGATGGAGTCGGGGCGAGAGAGCAGACGGTAGCCCCGCGAACGGACACCCTCTATGGCATAACCTTCGTCCTTGAGCCTGTCTATTTGTTTCCACACCGCCGCTCTTGAAATACCCAGGCCGGCGGCCAGACCGGCACCGGAAACAAAGCCCCCCCGGCCTTCCAGTGCTTCCAGTATGCGGCCACGGGTATTCATTCCAACTCCAATTGCATGGACAAATCCACGGCTGTTGCTGAATGGGTCAGCCGTCCGACGGATATATCATCGACCCCTGTACGCGCGTACTCACCGACGTTGTCGAGGGTTATACCACCGGAGACCTCCACCCGCGCACGTCCGGCAACCGCCTTGACCGCTTCGGCAACCGCCGATGGCGAAAAATTGTCGAGCAAAACCGAGGTGGCACCCGCCCCAAGCGCATCTTCGAGCTGGTCCAGGTTGTCACACTCGCACTCGACGCCAACGCCCTCGGGAACCTTGGCCAGAGCTTGGACCACAGCCTCTCGTACCGAACCGGCCGCAGCGATGTGGTTGTCCTTTATGAGCATGGCATCGAAAAGACCCTGCCTGTGGTTACTGCCACCACCAAGACTTACCGCCCACTTTTCCAGTACGCGATGGCCCGGTGTGGTCTTTCTGGTGTCGAGAATGCGGCCACTCCAGTCGCCGGCTGCCCCGACATAGGTCGAGGTCATGGTGGCGATGCCGGAAAGGCGGCCAAGGTAGTTCAAGAAAGTGCGCTCGAGGGCGAGCAGGGCACGGGCACTTCCGCCCAGCATACAAACCGTCTCACCACAGGCCGCCCGGTCACCATCGGCCAGCCCTTTAATAAAACAAAGCGAAGCGGCTTCCTCCCCGTCTTTGCCTCTGGCCGTCATGGCCGCGGCCAGAGCTTCAAACAACGCCAGGCCGGCCACCACCAGGTCTTCCCTTGCCACCACCCGGGCCGTGGCCTTGAGACCGGCGGACACTGTGGCCAGAGTGGTAATGTCACCGTCGCCGAGGTCCTCCTGCAGACTGACAGCCAACAGGGCGACAACGGCGGGGTCGTTGGACGGGCAGATAAGTCTCAGCTTGCACCCCCCATGGCCTCTACCCTCTTCAGACTGCGACTCAGCGTCTCGTGCTCCGCGCAGGCCGCCGCACGGCGTCCCCTTTCCTGCTCAACGACTTCGGCCGGAGCCCGTTGCAGGAACTTCTGGTTTGCCAGTTTGCCGTCGAGACGCGTCAATTCCTTGTTGATACGTTCGAGTTCACGATTGAGCCTCACCACTTCGGCCGCCAGGTCTACATGGCCGGCAACCGCAACCGAGACCTCGGTCTCGGCGGCCACCGTCGTGGCGCAACCATCGGGCACAGGCACACTATAAGCAACCGAAGACAGCCGGGCCAAGCGGCGTACCAGAGCCTCGTTGCGTCCTACTACGGACGCCGCCTGGCCGGGGCCAAGGTATACCTCAAGTTCTACTTTGGGAGCGATGTTCATCTCAGCCCTGATGTTTCTTACCCCACGCACGGTCTCTACGAGTACACCAAAATCCCGGTCGATCTCCGGGTCGCGCCATTCGGCCGGTGCCTGCGGGTAGTTCGATGTCATTATGCTGCTGCACGACTGGCGGCCTTCGGTGGGCAGGGACTGCCAGAGTTCTTCGGTCACAAAGGGGACCAGCGGGTGGAGCAGACGCAGCAAGGTCTCTAGAACCGCGTTCAGTGTGCGGCGGGTTTCGCGGGCGTGCTCGCCCTCCAGGTAGACCTTGGATATTTCGATGTACCAGTCGCAGAACTCGTGCCAGGTAAACTGGTAGAGGCGCGAAGCCGCGTCGTTAAATCGGTACGAGTCCAACGCTTCACGCACGTCGTCTATGACTGCGCCCAGACGTGAGCGAATCCAGCGGTTGGCGGGAAGCAGCAACTCGACGGGCATTGCGCAGGAAGTTTGCTCGCCGTCGCGCTTCAGTTCCACGAAGCGAGCGGCATTCCACAGTTTGTTGATGAAGTTACGGTAACCGCCGATGCGGTCCTCGGAAAGGCGCACGTCCCGGCCCATGGCAGCAGAGGCGGCCAGGGTGAAACGCAAGGCATCGGCTCCATACTCATCTATAATGTCGAGTGGGTCTATAACATTGCCCTTTGATTTAGACATCTTGCGACCCTGCTCGTCGCGAACCAGGGCGTGAATGTAAACATCGCGGAACGGCACCTCGTCCATAAACTTCAGCCCCATCATCATCATGCGGGCCACCCAGAAGAAGATGATGTCGAAACCGGTGACCAGGACACTGGTGGGATAGAACCTCGACAGGTCGGGGGTCTCATCGGGCCAGCCCAGGGTCGAAAAAGGCCACAGTGCCGAAGAAAACCAGGTATCCAGAACGTCGGGGTCCTGCACCAACGGCCCCCCGCACTGAGGGCAACTGTCCGGGTCCTGGCGGGCAACGCAGGTACTGGAACAGGCCTCACAATACCAGGCCGGAATTCTGTGCCCCCACCACAGCTGTCGCGATATGCACCAGGGACGGATGTTTTCCATCCAGGCCCGGTAGGTCTTCTCCCAGTGCGGCGGCACAAAACGGGTGCGGCCATCCTCGATGGCCGCCAGAGTCTGGTCGGCAAGGCCACGCACCTCCACAAACCACTGCAGGGAAAGCAGGGGCTCGACTGTTTCGTGGCATCGGTAGCAGGTACCCACCGAGTGGTTGTGGTCTTCAACCTTCTCGAGCGTACCATCACTCTCAAAACGTTCGACCAGAGTCGTGCGGCACTGCTGGATACTCAGGCCGGCAAACTCACCGGCCTCATCCGACATAGTGCCGTCCTCGTTCATAACCGAAATCATCTCCAGTTTGTGGCGCAGACCGAGTTCGTAATCGTTGGGGTCATGGCCGGGAGTTATCTTGACAGCCCCCGAGCCGAACTCCCGGTCGACGTGGGAATCGGCCACTACCGGCAAAAGCCTGCCTATGATGGGCAACACAACGTTCTTGCCGACGAGGCCGGCATAGCGTTGGTCGTCGGGATGCACGGCCACGGCGGTGTCGCCGAGCATGGTCTCGGGGCGAGTGGTGGCCACCGAAAGGTAACCACTGCCGTCCTCGAGCGGGTAGCGCAGGTGCCATAAGTGACCGGCGCGGTCTTCGTGCTCGACCTCGATGTCGGAAAGCGCGGTGCAACAACGTGGACACCAGTTGATGAGATAACGGTCACGATGAATCAGCCCCTCTTCGTAAAGCCGCACAAACACTTCCCGCACGGCCCGCGACAGACCCTCGTCGAGGGTGAAACGCTCGCGGCTCCAGTCACACGACACCCCGAGACGTCGCAACTGTTCTGTTATCTTGCCGCCCGATTCCTCTTTCCAACGCCAGGTCCTGGCCACAAAGGCTTCGCGTCCAAGTTCCTCACGGCGCTGCCCAGCCTCAAGGAGTTGTCGTTCAACAACGTTCTGGGTGGCGATGCCCGCGTGGTCGGTTCCCGGCAGCCACAGCGTAGGGTGGCCCTGCATGCGGTGGTAACGTGCAAGGATGTCCTGAACTGTGGTGTTGAGCGCATGGCCCATGTGCAGGGAACCCGTCACATTGGGCGGAGGGATGACCATGGAAAACTGCGTTTCTCCCTCCTCGCAGGGGCGGGGGGAGAACTCGCCGGCCTCATCCCAGAGCCGGTACCACTTTTCTTCGAAGCTTTTAGGATCGTATGCGGCCACGGAGAGGCCGACTATAACACGCCGCTGTGCCGTGAAAAGTCGCCCCCGGCTTGAGGCATCGCGCCCTTGGGTCTAAAGTCGCCGGGCGTCGCACGGGCGGCAACAGCGCAGCAAACAAGGAGTTTAAAGTGGGGGACAGACCTTTTCGCGTACTCGGGATCCAGCAGATAGCCGTGGGGGGCCTGGACAAACAAAAGCTACGCCGGCTCTGGGTTGATACCCTCGGCCTCACCCTCAGCGGCGATTTTCAAAGCGAGAGCGAAAACGTGGACGAAGATATCGCCACGGTCGGCAGCGGCCCCCTGAAGGTGGAGGTCGACCTCATGCAGCCCATCGACCCCGACAAGCGTCCGCGGGTACACGAACCCGCCTTAAACCATGTGGGCCTGTGGATAGACGACCTGGCGGCGGCCGTGGAGTGGCTCTCTCAAGCCGGCATGCGCTTTACTCCCGGCGGTATCCGCAAAGGGGCGGCGGGTTTCGACGTTTGCTTCATCCACCCAAAGGGCAACGACGAATCCCCCATCGGTGGCGAGGGCGTACTGATAGAACTCGTGCAGGCCCCGACGGACGTGGTCGAGGCTTTCGACAGCCTGGGCTGACCGCCTAGGCCAACTCGGCGTAGGTGCCCCGGAAAAACAGCAACGGAGGACGCTGGGAGTCTGCCGAACCGCCGACCACCCGGCCTATGAAGATAGTGTGGTCACCACCCTCCACGGCCCCGGCCACCTCACACTCCAGGGTCCCAAGACAGCCGTCGATAAGCGGAGCGCCGTGGTCGCCCAGGGCATAGGGAGTGTCGCCGCGTAAACGACCACTCTCGGGTTGCCCCTTTTCGGCGAACAGTCGGGATATATCCCGCTGGTCGTGGGCCAGGATGTTGACTCCAAAACTGCCGGCCTTTTCTATTTCGGCATGGGCATTGGCGGTCTTGTCCACACAGACCAGCAGGAGCAAGGGGTCAAGCGAGAGCGAGGTTACGGCATTAGCGGTAAATCCGTGCAGGCGATCTTCCACTTTTGTGGTGATCACCGTCACGCCGGTCGCAAAATTGCCGAGAATCGAACGGAAACTGTCTCGGTCTATACTCACCCTGGAAAAAACCTTGCCGGGGACCTGCCGCCGGGTTTTATGGTGCGAAAGGGGGGACTTGAACCCCCACGACCTTTCGGCCACTAGATTCTGAGTCTAGCGCGTCTGCCAATTCCGCCACTTTCGCAATCAGGAAGCCCGCGATTTTACCGTATCGGAGCCATGGGGCAAGCTTGCCTGCCGGTTTGCGGCCACTTGCGCAACGGCGCGCAGACGAAAAACCGCTAGTTCACGGAGCATGGTAAAGACAACCCGGGGTAAAAGACCACTGCCACGGCCGTGGCGGCGGGGCCTGTGGTCAACCCCGACTTCGACAACACTAGCCCCTTCCATGCGTGCCCGGGTCAAGAGTTCGGCGCTTATCAGGGCCCCATTCGAAGTGAGTTCCATACCGGCAAGGACACGCCGTGATATGAGTTTGAAGCCGCAATTAACGTCCCTGTAGCGACCACCCAGGAGACACGGAATTACCACTCGACTGTACAACCAACCCGCGACCCTGCGGAGGATGGGGTCGCGACGGCGGCGGCGGTAGCCGATTATCATGTCGGCCTCGTCGCGCCGGGCCCACAGGGCAGCCATGTTACTGATATCGAACTGGCCGTCGCCATCGCTCACCAGAATTCGTTTCCCACGTGCCACGGCAATGCCGCTGCGCAAGGCCGCACCGTAACCCCGATTGCGTTGGTGGGTCACAACCCTCACCCGTGGATTCTTCTCGCTCACGCGGCCGAGCACCCCTGCGGTGCCATCACGGCTGCCATCATCGACGACGTTTATCTCGTAGTCTATGCCCGCCCCTTCCAGATAAGCCGCCGCCGAGCCTAACACCCCGGCTATATCACCGGCCTCGTTGAAGGCCGGCACCACCAGGCTCAGCTCAAGATCGCCCTCACAATGCAGCCCGATCGTTGTCATCGTGCCCCCATGGCCTTAAACTTATCCCTGCCCACGCCCATGCCGCAACGATCCAACACCGTAGTGCCCAAACAACAAAAGGCCTTGCTGTTGCCGACCGCCGTGGTGTTGCTGCTGGCCCTGCTTACATCCTTCTCGCTACTGGCCCTGTTCATGGTTCGCAACCACGCATGGACCGACCGTCTGATGGCAGGCCTGCCGGGACCGGGCCCGGCCTCGAGCCTTGCCGCTGACCCATCCCTCAACGGACAACTGCGTATGACCAACAGCTCCGCATGGGTGGTCCATCTGAAAGACCGCACACGGGCAGTAGTGGCTGAAACCGTTGTCATCAACGAATCCCTCATCACGGTACGAGGAGATGTAATAGTCGAGGCAACGACTTTCTCAAGCGGCGCCATGGTCAACAGGGCATCAACCCCCTGCGGCAAGGCAATCTCACGCACATTACTGGAGCGGCTTCCCAAGGAAGCCGTAAAGGTTCTAGGCTCACTCGACAATCCCTCTCCCACAATCCTCCGACCCGGCGACTCGGTGCGGTGTCAGGTAACCTTCGTAAGGCCACGCGAGGAAATCGACGAGGTCTCTCTCAGGATTGCTTCGGTGGAGCCTCTTCCCGATCATCCTCCCCGGAGCTTTCTTGACCGGGAGTGACGTCGATCTCGTCGGGAGTTTTTGTGGCACGGCGAAAATTACGAATGCCCTTGCCCAACCCCTCGCCGATCTCGGGCAGCTTGCCGGCCCCGAACATGATCAGAACGATGACCAGAATGATGATGAGCTCGGTTACACCTAGTCCGAACATAAAAATCCCCCGTCGCCCATAGTAGTCGAAAGCCCGACCGGCGGCCAACCGGCCACTCTAATCGGGGTACCAGCGCAACACAGGGCGGCGGGCCGCGCGGGTCTCGTCCAGACGGCTCACCACCGTCTCGCTCGGTGCCGACAGCACCCGGTCAGGGTCGGATGCGGCTTCGTCGGCAATGGCCAGCATGCCCTCGGCAAAACTGTCCAGGGTCGACAGGCTCTCTGTCTCTGTGGGCTCTATCATCAGGGCCCCGGCAACAACCAGGGGAAAGTAGATGGTGGGCGCGTGGAAGCCATAGTCGAGGAGACGCTTGGCAATGTCCAAGGTCTTTACACCGTGCTGATTCTGCACCTTGTCGGTCAACACAACCTCGTGCATGGAAGGCTCGTCGAAGGGCAGGTGGTAGGGCCCGGCCAGACGGGCCCGCAAGTAGTTGGCGGCCAGTATCGCCATGGCGGTGGAACGCTCAAGACCGTCCCCCCCGCAGGCGAGCATATAGGCATAGGCACGCACCAGGATACCGAAGTTACCGTAAAACGAACGTACCCGCCCCACTGAAGCGGGGCGGGTAAAGTCCCAGGCCAACTCTCCCCCCCCCTCTTTGATACGCGGGAAGGGCAGAAACTCCTCGAGGTCTCCGCGTACGGCCACCGGACCGGCCCCCGGACCACCTCCCCCGTGGGGGGTCGAAAAAGTCTTGTGCAGATTGAAATGCAAGACGTCGGCGCCCATGTGTCCGGGCTTTGCCACGCCCATCAGAGCATTCATGTTGGCACCATCCATATAGACCAGCCCGCCGGCGTCGTGGACGGCGGCGGCGATGGCTTCAATCTCCACCTCAAACAGGCCCAGAGTATTGGGGTTGGTCACCATCAGCGCGGCGACCTCGTTGTCGACGAGTCCGCGTACGGCTTCAGCCGTCATCAGACCGCGCTCGTCACAGGGCACCACTACACAGTCGTAACCGCAAAGATGAGCACTGGCCGGGTTGGTACCGTGGGCACTGGAGGGAATGAGCACCTTGCGTTTGGCATTGCCGCGGGCCTGGTGCCAGGCCCGGATCACCTTCATGCCGGTCAGTTCGCCCTGAGCACCGGCTGCGGGTTGCAACGACACCGCAGCCAGACCGGATATTTCGGCCAGCCAGTGCTCCAGGTTTTTCATCAACCTCAAAGCACCCTGAACGGTCTCGACCGGTGCGTAGGGGTGGATGGAGGAAAAACCCGGCAGCGAGGCCGCCACATCGTTGGCCACCGGATTGTACTTCATCGTACATGACCCGAGGGGATAGAAGTTGGTGGCGGCCGAAAAGTTCAGCTGAGAAAGACGCGTGTAGTGCCTGACCACCTCGGGTTCGCTGACCTCGGGCATGCCTCCAAGATCATCGCGAAAAAGTGCCGCATCGATGCCCACAGCCCCAACTCCGCCCGGAGCCCCGACGTCCAGGCCCGCCCTGCCAGGGCTGCCCTTTTCGAAAATCGGCGCTTCCATTGACTGCCTCATGCCGCCGCCTGCCCCGACAGTTGGCCAACCAGAGTGTCGATGTCGGCGTCACTGCAGCACTCGGTTACGGTAACCAACAAACGACCACGCGAGTGTGTACACCCGGGGATCAACTCTCCAAGCCTCACGCCAGGAATGACACCGGCATCAAGGGCCCGCTGCCACCAGCCCGGATCAAGGGGCTCGTCGATCACAAACTCGTTGAAGAACGGAGCGTCAAACACCGTTGCCCGGCCTGCCTCGCGGTCCAGACGCTGGGCCACCTGGTGGGCGCGAGAGGCGTTGAGCAAAGCCAGTTCTCTTAACCCCCGCCGCCCGGCCAGAGAGAGGAACACCGTAATGGCAAGCGTGGCCAACCCCTGGTTGGTACAGATATTAGAGGTGGCCTTCTCCCTTCTGATGTGTTGCTCGCGGGTCGACAGGGTCAGTACATAGCCCCGACGCCCCTGGCCATCGACGGTCTCCCCCACCAAACGGCCCGGCATCTGCCGCAGGTACTCCTGGCTGGCGGCAAACAACCCCACTCCCGGCCCACCGTAGGAAAGGGGCAGCCCGAGGCTTTGCCCTTCGGCCACCGCAATGTCGGCGCCCGACTTCCCTGGCGACTGCAGCAGGGCCAGGGCCAGAGACTCGGCCGTAACACTCACCGACAGGGCACCATTGGCGTGGGCCAGACGCGAGGCCGCCGTCAGATCGTCGATCACCCCGTAAACGTTCGGGTAGCCCGTACACACGACCGCTACATCGCTGCCGCAGGCCTCCTCAAGCGCAGCCATGTCGGTAGCGCCGTCGGGACCAAGAGGGACCTCCTCAATACAACCACGGCCGTAGCCGTCAAGATAGGTTTCGACTACGGCTCGGTATTCGGGATGTACGCCGGCCGATATCAACACCCTCTCGCGCCCCTTGGCTATCCTCAGGGCCATCAAAACGGCCTCGGCCAGAGCCGAGGCACCGTCGTAGAGGCTGGCGTTGGCCACATCGAGCCCGGTCAGGATCGACACATAGGTCTGAAACTCGAAAGTGGCCTGCAGTGTGCCCTGGCTGACTTCGGGCTGGTAGGGTGTATAGGCGGTAGCGAACTCGGAACGCTCAAGCATACGCAACACCGCCGACGGTACGAAGTGACGGTAGCACCCGGCCCCCTGAAAAGAAGGCGGGGTACGGTTGGCGGTGGCCAGTGAGGCCATCTCCTGCAAAACCTCCATCTCCCCCAACCCCGCGGGGAGGTCCAGATGGGCGCGGTCGAGCAGGGAATGGGGAACGTGCGCGAGCAGGTCGCCCACCGACCTCACCCCCACGGTCTCAAGCATGCGCGCTACGTCGTGCTCTGTGTGTGGCAGGAAGCGCATCAATAAGGCTTAGGAAATATCGTCTACGTGCTGCTGGTAATCGGCCGCCGAGATCATATCTTCCAGCTCGGTGCCGTGTTCCAGTTCCATTCTCACCATCCAACCGTCGCCATAACAGTCCTGGTTTACGATTTCGGGAGTCTTGGGAAGCTCGTCGTTGACTTCCACCACCTTACCGCTAACCGGCGCGTAAACGTCGGACACCGCCTTGACCGATTCCACAACCGCAAAAGGGTCATCCTTGGCGATAATCTTTTCGCTGACCTCGGGGAGTTCTATGAAGACGATGTCGCCAAGTTGGTCCTGGGCGTACTCGGTGATGCCTATGACCACCGAGCCGTCGTCCTCCACCCTGACCCACTCGTGCTCTTTGCTGTATTTAAGATTGTCCGGAAACTCCATTGCCAGTCCTTTGTCCTTTACGAGCCTTGCCCGTCGGCCAGATGCCGCTGCCTAACATAAAACGGGAGGTCCGTCACGCTGACCCCCCTCGCCTTGCCCCTGATCTCCACGGCCAGCCCCTCTCCGGGAGAGTCCGCCTCCACCAGGGCCAGGGCCAGGGCCCTGCCCAAGGTGGGACAGTGGGAGCCGCTGGTCACGGCACCTACGACCTTTTCACCGGCAACTACCATATGACCGCTGCGTGCTATACCCCCCTCCACCTCCAGGCCCAGGAGACGGCGGCGGGGGCCGGCCTCATGCACCGAGGCCAGGGCTCCATGACCCGTCATATGAGGCCTGTTGAGTTTGACCGCCCATCCGAGGCCGACCTCGTAGGCGTTGATATCCTCGCCCAACTCGTGTCCGTAAAGGGGCAGCGCAGCCTCCAGTCTCAGGGTGTCGCGGGCCCCCAGACCCACCGGCACCACGCCGTGTTGGCGACCGGCATCCAATACGGCCCGCCACAGCTGAGCAGCGGCCTGGGCGGGAACGAACATTTCAAAACCATCCTCACCTGTGTAACCGGTGCGTGCCAGCAAGACCGGAACCGAGGCCACCTCAACACGGCCAACGCAGAAACGCCGGGGCAGTTCGACACTTCCCCCGATGCCCGTCAACTGCTCCACCACACCCACAGCCGCAGGTCCCTGAAGGGCCAACAGCGCATACTCCGCGCTGACATCCTTTACGGTTGCGCCGGCCGGCGCCCGCTCGTCTATCCAGGCAAAATCCTTGGCCGCGTTCGCGGCATTAACACAGACAAAAAAACGCTCGGCCTCAAGACGGTAGACTATAATGTCGTCCACGGTACCGCCATCTTCATTTACAATCAGACTGTACTGGGCGCGACCGGGAGCAAGACGGGAAGCGTCGTTGGAGAACAACCGACAACAACAGTCCTCGGCTGCGGCACCGGAAATCTCGATCTCACCCATGTGGCTGACGTCGAAAAGACCTGCCGCTGTACGCACGGCGTGGTGCTCGGCCACAATCGAGGTGTATTGGACCGGCATCTGCCAACCGGCAAACTCAACCATGCGGGCACCGGCGTCCACATGTTCCTGATAAAGCGGAGTGCGCATCCCCTGGTCGGCCGGCCCGCTCATACGTTTCGACCGTTGTGAGCCTGGCAGGCCTCCAGTGTGTTGCACAACAGCATGGCCACCGTCATCGGCCCCACGCCGCCGGGCACCGGTGTGATGTGAGCGGCGCGCTGGCTGGCCGTTTCAAACTCAACATCACCAACCAGTTTGCCGTCAACCCGGTTTATACCCACGTCGATAACCACCGCCCCCGGTTTTATCCAGTTGCCCTTGACCAGACGCGGGCTGCCCACGGCGGCAACGACGATATCGGCCTCGGCCAGGTGTCTGTCAAGGTCGATCGTACGCGAATGGCACAATACCACCGTCGCGTTGCGTTCCAGGAGCAGCATGGCCACCGGTTTACCGACCAGGACAGACCTCCCGACAACCACTGCGTGTAGACCGGACGGGTCTATACCGGTGCTGTCTATAAGGCGCATACAGCTTACCGGTGTACAGGGACGAATTCCCGGCCGGCCGGTAAACAACGCGCCCTGGTTGAGAGGATGGAGACCGTCAACGTCCTTGGCCGGGTCGAGTGAGGCTATGATTCGGTCCGTGTCGAGCCCGTCGGGCAAGGGCAACTGCACAAGGATCCCGTCTATATCGTCACGGCGGTTGTACTCCTCGACCGTGGCGATCACCTTTTCCTCGCTCGTTGAGGCAGGCAGTTCCACCGACTCTGCCAGCATACCGACGGCCTGAGACTCTTTCTGTTTGCGGCCGACGTAGACCCGGGAGGCAGGATTCTCGCCGACCATAATGGTTACCAACCCCGGCACCCTGAGCCCTTTCTCCCGGCGGGCGGATATGCGTAGAGCCAGGTCACGCCTGATGTCTTCGGCCATCGCCTTGCCGTCGATTATGCGAGCCAAGCCTCTATCCCCCAAAACCGGCTATCTGGCCTCACCGGCCAAACGCTCCACCAGTTTGGCTGTCCCGTAGTGGGCGACTCCCAATGCCGACATATTCCCCTCATCGCCGTCACCCATCAGTCTGTTCAGGTATCGGCCTATCCTTGTCCGCTGCAAAGCGTTCTCGTTGAAAAAACCGCTCCACAACGGCGTGAGTCCATCCGACTCCAACAGTGCGGCGTAAACGGCAGCACCCGCACGCGGCCGGTGGGGTCCGGCTTCTCTCAGTTCCAGCAAAGCGCCAATCAGCACCGCGTCGATATCCTCGCGTGCCAGGAGTCGGTCTACCACACCGTCGCCACCCTTTCCCCATGCACGCTCCACGGCCGAGGCCCGGACGATGGAGAAACGCGGGTACTTGGCCATCTCCTCATAGAAAAAAGCCGTCACCAGCAAGGCCTGCTCCTCGGCGACAACGTCCATAACAACCTGGTCGGGACACAGAGGACAAGCTCCCTTCTGCCCTTCGGCCCGGTGGGCAAAAGGCAGGATGGCGATTCGACGCACCGAACTTTCCGTAGCCGGAGCGATCACAGCGTCGAGGGCCGAACACCCGGGGACGGCTGCAAGAACCAGGGTCAGACAGGCACAAGCAACGCGCCCCCAGGTGGCGGTCACTGTGTAGCGGTGCTGCCTCAAACGTCCCTCCTCAAGCCCAGCTGCCTGAGCTGCCCATCCTCTACCGCCGAGGGCGCCTGGGTAAGAAGGCAGGCGGCCCTTTGTGTTTTTGGAAAAGCGATTACGTCACGTATTGATTCGCTGCCCGTCAGGATTGCCACCAGCCGGTCCAGGCCCAGGGCCAGACCAGCGTGGGGCGGAGCACCGTGGGCAAGAGCGTCGAGCAAAAAACCGAACTTGGCGCGGGCCTCGTCGGCCGAGATTCCCAACAGTGCAAACACGCGCTTCTGAATTTCGCTCTTGTGAATACGCACCGAACCCCCGCCCAGCTCGACACCGTTGAGGACGATATCGTAAGCGTCGGCGCGCAGAGCCAGGGGGTCGGACTCAAGCAGGTCGAGGTCTGCACTACGGGGCGCGGTAAAGGGATGGTGCAAGGCATAGTAACGGGAATCGTCCTGGTTGTACTCGACCAGGGGAAAATCGGTGACCCAGACGAAATCCAGGCGGCTGTCGTCGATAAGCCCACGCTCGGCACCCAGACGGCAACGCAGGGTTGAGAGGACCTGGTTGACCACTGCGGTCTTGTCGGCACCAAAAAGAACCAGGTCGCCATCTTCGAGACCGGCCGCCGAGGCCAGGGCCTCGCGTTCGCCGTCCGAGAAGAATTTTACGATCGGGGACTGCCAGGACCCACCCTCCACCTTGATCCAGGCCAGGCCCTTGGCCCCGGCCTCGGTCGCGTGACGGCCAAGATCGTCTATCTCCTTGCGCGACATCGCCGCACCGCCACGAACGACCATCGCCTTTACGCAGCCCCCTGCGGCCACTGCGCTGCGAAAAACCTTAAACTCCGATTGGCCGAAGACCCCGGAAAGATCCACCAGTTCCATACCAAAACGGGTGTCGGGCCGGTCGGTTCCAAAACGCGCCAGGGCCTGGTCGTAGTCAAGGCGGGGAAAGGGTTCCTGGTAAGACCCTCCCCGTATGGTTGAAAAAACCGCCTTCAGAAGATCTTCGACTATCGCCATCACGTCCTCCGCCGACGCAAAGGACAATTCCAGGTCTACCTGTGTGAATTCGGGCTGTCGGTCTGCCCGCAGATCTTCATCACGAAAGCACCGTGCAATCTGATAGTAGCGGTCGATCCCTCCGATCATCAAAAGCTGTTTGAACAGTTGGGGAGACTGGGGCAGAGCGAAGAAGTTGCCCGGACTCGTACGGCTGGGGACCAGGTAGTCGCGGGCTCCCTCGGGGGTGCTGCGGGTGAGCATCGGAGTCTCGACTTCCAGAAAACCCCGTTCGTCGAAATAGTTATGTACGACACGGCAGACCCGGTGGCGCACCAGCAGGTTTTTCTGCATGAGAGGGCGGCGCAGGTCGAGGTAGCGGTGAGACAAACGTACGTTCTCGGTCACCTGTTCGTCATCGTCGATGGCAAAGGGACTGGGCTCGGAGGTGTTCAGGATTTCCAGATGGGAGGCCATCAACTCGACTTTGCCAGTCAACAATTCCGGGTTTACGGTATCCTCGGTGCGAAGCCTCAACTCCCCCTCTACTTCCACAACGTACTCGTTTCTCAACTCGGCAGCCGTGGTGTGTGCCGTCTTGCTGTTGTCGGGGTTAAAGACTACCTGGACGGTACCGCTGCGGTCGCGCAGGTCGACGAAGATCACTCCGCCGTGATCACGGCGGGTGTTCACCCAGCCCTGCAGGACCAGCCGCTTGCCAACGTCTTCCTCACCCACCTCGGTGCAGTAACAGCTACGCTTCACCGTCTTTTGCCCTCTTTATCGCCTCGCTGACGGCCACCGCATCGGCCGCATCCAGAGGAACGCAAGCCGGATAATCACGCTGTTCGTCCATGTCGCGTACGCTGGCCCGGCCGCTTGCCAACTCGGCCTCACCGATGATCACCACGTAACGCGCACCAGCCTTGGCCGCTTTTTTCATCTGCACCTTGAGGCGCCGCGCCGAAGTGCCGACAGCAACCGACATGCCCCCCCGACGCATGCGCCGGGCCAGGGCCAGAGCCGCCCCGTCGGCGGATTCCTCGAGAGGCGCCAGCACGAATTCGGCGGTCTCCGCTGCCGCGCCGCCGCCGGCGGCCATCTGCATAC
Organism: Deltaproteobacteria bacterium; assembly: GCA_046583365.1. Taxonomy (GTDB): domain Bacteria; phylum Desulfobacterota; class Binatia; order UBA1149; family CAYXZP01; genus JAYGCL01. Next base: position 48,540 of record JAYGCL010000074.1, on the reverse strand, counting down.
GTTCCACGCCAAAGGCAAAGCCGACCCCGGCCAGGTCCGGCCCACCCAGAGCGCCGACCAGGCCATCGTAACGTCCACCCCCACCGATCGCGTCCTGGGCGCCGAGCCCTTCGGCGATGATCTCGAAAGCGGTACGGCAGTAGTAATCCAGCCCCCTGACCATGTTGGGGTTGGCAACCACCTCCACCGAACAGGCCCCGAGCAGGTCGAGCACACGGCCGTGGTGCTCCTTACACCCGGCACACAGGAAGTCGGACATCTGCGGTGCGTCGGCGGCAATCACGCGGCAGGACTCCTCCTTGCAATCGAGGATGCGCAGGGGGTTGCGCTCCAGACGGTTGCGGCAGTTCTCGCAAAGTTGCCCCGTTCTCTCGCGTCCGTAGGCCAACAAGGCCTCTCGGTAGGCAGGACGGCAGTTGCCGTCTCCAAGCGAGTTTATTTCCATGCGCGCCGACGCAATACCGGTGGCCTCACAAATATCGGCGGCCATGCATATGACCTCGGCGTCGGCTGCGGCGTCGGCACGTCCTATGCATTCGGCCCCAATCTGCGTGAACTGGCGGAAACGTCCTTTCTGGGGACGCTCGCGGCGGAACATAGGCCCAACGTAGTAAAACCTGGCCTCGGGTTCCGAGCGGCCAAGACCCGCATCCGTGTAGGCCCGCACCAGGGATGCGGTTCCTTCCGGACGTAGCGCCACCACCGTGCCGTCGCGGTCCTCGAAGGCGTACATCTCCTTCTCCACGATATCGGTGGTTGCGCCCACCGACGAGGAAAACAACGCGGCGCGCTCGAGCAGGGGCAGCTCAACTTCCCTGAAATCGTAGCTTTCGAGCACCCCCACCGCGGCGCTCACAATGCCACGGCGGTGGACGGTTTCGTCGGGAAAGACATCCCGAAAACCCTTTACTGGAGGTATCTTCACAAATCCGAGGGAACGCCGGGCGCGGCCTAGTTATCGGTGAAACCCGGAAATAGTCAACGACGCTGCGCACGGTCAACGTCTATTCCACGGTGGCTTATGCCGACACTAACGGCGCCCCAAAGGGCCGTGGACAACACCCGGGCCCCCGACCTGTGATAACGCCGCCGGACCTCGGCGTGGGGAAACCCATAACGATTACCCGCACCGGCCGACATGAACCCCATAACCAGGGCAAGGGCCAGGGCATCGGCGGGCCCCGGCCGGGCGGCAGAGGCCAGCCACTGGGCCGCCAACGCGGCGGCGGCCGCAAAATAAAGCGCCACTCCACTGGTGTACTCGAACGGGGGCCCGTTGTTCAAGCGTCCGCAACAGAAAAATTAAAGCGCGGTAATTTCAAGTCAGGGTCTTGAGAATACGGCGGGCCAGTGGCTCAGTGATACCGCGCACACTGGTCAACTCCTCAATACTGGCCTTTGCCACCCTTTTGGTGCTGCCGAAACGGGAAAGCAGGGCCTTGGCCCTGGCCGCGCCTACTCCCTCAACTGCGTCCAGGGCCGAGCGTAGACGGGTCCTGGAGCGCAAAGAACGATGGTAGCTGATAGCAAAACGGTGGGCCTCATCGCGAATCTGCTGGAGAAGAAAAAGAGCGCTGGAGTTGCGGCTCAATTTTACAGGATTGGAGCGGCCGGGCCGAAACACCCGGTCCTCGACCCGTTTTATTTCTTCTTGCCGGGGCGCCGCCTCGACTTTCTCCTTTGCCAAGGCGCAAAGCTCCACGCCCTTGACCTCAAGTTCCTTGATCGCCTCCACCGCCTGGGCCAGCTGGCCACGGCCGCCGTCAACCACCAACAGGTCGGGCAGCCCCCCTTCCTTGAGACCCCGCTGGAGGCGCCTGGAGAGCACCTCCTTCATGGCCGCAAAGTCATCGTTGCGCTGCACCCCGCGAAGACGGTAACGACGATAGCCGGCCTTGTCGGCCTGGCCCTCATCGAAGGTTACCATCGAAGCAACCACCGCCTCTCCCTGTATGTGGGAAATGTCGAAACATTCTATGCGCTTGGGCACGCTGGCCAGAGACAGTTTGATCTTGAGTTCCGCCAGTGTGGCCTCACGACGCACGGCCTCGTCGTTGCGTTCGGCAAAACCATGTTCGGCATTCTCCATTGCCATTTCGACCAAACGTCTCTTCTCCCCCCGCAGCGGCGCCACCACCGAAACCTTACGGTCACGGTAATCGCTCAGATACTGGCCGAGGGCACCCATCCCCTCTACCACGAAAGGCAGCAGCACCTCGTCGGGCACCGCCGGGCGGCCTGAATAGAAACGACCGAGCAAGGAAGAGAGCACCTCGTCGTCGGGAAGTTCGTTGTCTTTAAAATTGAAACCACGGTTGCCTACCAGCCGGCCCGCCCTGACCAACAGAACCTGGACCTCGATAAAGCCACCTTCACGGTAAAGGCCAAACACATCGCGGTCCCCGCCCCCGTGGAGAAGGACCTTCTGGCCTTCGGAAACTTTGCGGACGGCCTCGATCCGGTCGCGCAGTTTTGCCGCCTCTTCGAAACGGTCCGCTTGCGATGCCGCATGCATCTGTCCGGACAAGTCCTCGATCAGGCCTTCGGCCTTGCCCTCGAGCAGCCTGATGGCACCCTTAAGGTGAAGTGCATACTGCTTGCGGTCGATGTCGAACACACAGGGGGCCATACAACGCTTTATCTGATACTCGAGACAGGGGCGGGAGCGGTTGCGAAAAACGGCATCGGAACAGGTCCGCAAGGGAAACACCTTGCGGATAGTGTCGATTGTAACACGCAGTGACGAAGCCGAGACATAGGGACCAAGGTAGGTGTTGCCGTCGCGTTTAATGTTGCGGGTCACCATTACCCGCGGCCAATCGTCCTTGCTGGTGATTTTTACCGACAAATAACTCTTGTCGTCCTTGAGTTGGATGTTGTAGCGGGGCTTGTACTGCTTGATCAGATTGTTCTCAAGGATAAGAGCCTCGGTTTCCGTAGCCGTGACCAGGGTCTCCACGTCGCGAGCCTTGTCCATAAGAAAGCGCACCTGGTAGCGGCCGTCCCCCTCGCGCAGATAGCCACGCAGGCGGCTACGCAGGGACTTCGCTTTCCCCACGTAAATGACACCGCCACGGGCATTCTTGAAAAGGTAGACCCCGGGCCGGGCCGGCAATCCCTCGATCCTGGCAACCAGCTTGTCGGTCTCTTCAGCCATCGAGCCCAAGCTCCGATTGTTCCAATTTTATGGCCTTGTCGCGCAGGTCGGCGGCCTTCTCGAACTCCAGCCTCTCGGCAGCCTCGCGCATGCGTTTGCGGAGACGTTCAACTTCGCGTTTGAGTTGGGAATGGCTGCTGTAGGCAGGACCTTCTTCGGCAATCGCAGGAACGGCCGCATAATCGGCGGCGGCCATGAGCACCATCGGATCGTCCACATTTTTTATCACCGACCGCGGTTCTATGCCGTGCTCCTGGTTGTAATGTTCCTGAAAGACCCGGCGGCGCCCGGTCTCCTCCATAGCGGCCCGCATGGATCCCGTAATACGGTCGGCGTAGAGGATGGCCCGGCCATTCAAATGACGCGCCGCCCTCCCCATGGTCTGGATCAGCGAACGGGTGGAGCGCAGAAAACCCTCCTTATCGGCATCGAGAATGGCCACCAGCGAGACCTCGGGGAGGTCGAGCCCTTCACGCAAAAGATTAATTCCCACCAGAACATCGAAAACACCTTTCCTGAGGTCACGGATGATCTCCACCCTTTCCAGGGTCTTGATGTCCGAATGCAGATAGCGGACCCGTACGTCAACGTCCTGGTAGTAGTCGGTCAGATCCTCGGCCATCTTCTTGGTCAGGGTGGTCACCAGGACCCGTTCGCCGCGTTCCACGCAGATACGAATTTCCTCAAGAAGGTCGTCGACCTGAGTGGTTGCCGCACGCACCTCTACGGCCGGGTCCACAAGACCGGTAGGACGGACGAGTTGTTCGACCACCGCACCCCCGGTTTTTTCCATTTCGTAATCTCCGGGGGTGGCCGAGACGTACACCACCGGACCGACCACGCCTTCGAATTCGTCAAACTTGAGCGGCCGGTTATCGAGCGCCGACGGCAGGCGGAAACCGAACTCCACCAGAGTCTCCTTGCGCGCCCTGTCCCCCCGGTACATGCCACCCACCTGGGGAACCGTAACGTGGCTCTCGTCGATAAAGGTCAGAAATTCCCCCTCAAAGTAGTGGAGCAGAGTGGGCGGGGATTCTCCCGGTTTGCGCCCCGTGAGGTGACGGGAATAGTTCTCCACGCCAGGACAGGTTCCCATTTCCGAGAGTAGCTCAATGTCGTAAAGCGTTCGCTGTTCGAGCCTTTGCAACTCAAGATCCTTGCCCTCCTGTCTGAGTTCGGCAAGCCTCTCCCCCAGTTCCCAGCGTATGCCCTCTATGGCCCGGCGCAGTCGCTTGGGGCTGGTCACATAGTGGCTTGCCGGATAGACACAGCAACGCTTGAGCCTACCCATCACGCTACCGCGCAGGGGGTCTATCTCTTTTATAGACTCGACCTCGTCGTCGAAGAACTCAATACGTAGGCCGCGTGAATCCTCGTAGACAGGAAAAATCTCGATTATGTCACCGCGCACACGGAAGGTGCCGCGGTGAAAGTCATAGTCGCCCCGCTGGTATTGGATCGCCACCAGCTTCTTGAGAACATCGTCACGGTCTATGTTCATCCCCTCCTCGATGAACAGGAGCATGTCGAAGTATTCCTCGGGGGAACCCAGACCGTAGATGCAGGATACAGAGGCCACGATCAGAACATCGTTGCGCTCGAGCAGGGCCCGCGTGGCCGAATGCCGGAGCTTGTCGATCTCGTCGTTGATCGAAGAGTCCTTCTCTATGTAGGTGTCGGTACTCGGAAGGTAGGCCTCGGGTTGATAGTAATCGTAGTAGGAAACGAAATAGCGGACCGCATTTTCCGGAAAGAGTTGCCTGAACTCGTTGTAGAGTTGGGCCGCCAGGGTCTTGTTGGGAGCCAGTACAACGGTGGGACGGTTCAGGCGCGCAATCACATTGGCCATCGTGAAGGTCTTGCCCGACCCCGTAACACCAAGCAGCACCTGGTAGGGATCCCCGGCACGGACGCCGGCAACCAACTGTCGCACCCCCTCGGGCTGGTCGCCCTGGAGAGAAAAATCGCTTACCAGCTTGAAACTACCTTGCCGAGCCATAGCCTGTAAGCATACCCAAATTCGCGGCCAAGGGGGATAGGCGCAACCGCCTGGCCTTTGGCCCTTTTGTACGAAATGTTTTTATGGGCTAACGTCCGCGTCAGACCGCTCAACAAGAAGGGAGAAAACCGTGACTCGATTGCTACTCTCAGTATCCGTGCTTGCCGTCTTTGGCTTGTCCACCGTTTCAACCCCGGCCATGGCCGAAGGCCAGGCTGACCTCATAACCCCCGCCTTTAAAGCCCCGAGCAAAGCCTACGACCCGAAGCATACGCCCAAGATCACCGCCCCCGACAAGGTCAAGGCCGGCCAGTGGTTCGACGTGACGGTGGAAATCGGCCAGGGAACCCGCCACCCTTCGATGGTTGAACACCACGTACGCTGGATCGCCCTCTATAAAAACGACGTCGAACTGGCCCGTACCTATCTGCATCCCGTACAGACCAGCCCGAAGGTCACCTTCACCATCGCCCTGGAGGAGAGTGCCGAGTTGAGGGCCCTTGAGGCTCCCACCCATTCGGCGGCCTGGGAATCGTCAAAGGAAATTATTGTCGAACCCTGATCCGGGGTTTGCCCCCTACTCCCAGACGATCTGGACCGGCCCGCTCGGGTCCCCGAGGCGGATGGTTCTTGATATGCTGCCGAGCGTCTCGTGCCACAGTTCAAGCTCGTAGCTACCCGGGGCCAGGCCGCCTATCCTGAAACGTCCCTCACCATCACTCACAGCCGTGTAGGCATGGGGGGCCACCGCCACCACCGCACTCATCCAATAGTGCACGTCGCACTCGGCGCGAATGATCTCCGGTTTGGCAAAAACCATGGTGTCTATCTTGCCCCCGGGCTGGGCCTTATTGATGTTGGGGTTGGCCCGGGCCCGGGTACGAAAAGTATGCAGGACACGGTCGCTGTTGGTCACCTTCATAACCTGGCCGGGGGCCACCAGAACCATATGAGGCTTAAAGACACAGCCTTTCTGATCGATGACGGTTTGCTCAAAACTGATGTAAGGCCGGAGGTCGGGGGGATTCTTGACCGTTACCACGACGTTGGCCAGACCACGCTCCTTGCCAATCACCAGGCGCGGGTCGGGCACACTCCCGTTGTCACCGCAGGCCCAGGCGTCAACGGCCACCGACAGGGGTTCGGGTATGGCCAGAGACACCCCCGCCTTTATACGCCCTTGCAGGCCGCTCCCCGCCGTACTTGCGGCCATCACCGGGGCCACCCGTACAACAAGGATACAGGCCAACGCAACGATAGCACCCCAACGGCAATTACGCTCCATTGCGCCTACTTATCTGGAGCTAACCGCCGTTCAAACAGAAACGGGCAAATGCGGTCCCCTTTGACTGCCTCCCGGACCCTGTTTAGGCTTGGCCGGTGATGAGGCGCACCTTCACACTACTCTTCTGCATTCTCGCTGGTCTGGGCATCGGTTACCTGTTGTGGGGGGCACGTGTGGCCAAGCTTACCGAGTCCCTTAACAGTATGGTCCTGGAGACCGATACTCTCAGGAGCCGCCTGGCCTCGTCGAGCAACGGCCATGATTTTAAGGAACTCTACAAAACTCTGGCGCGCAAACTGGACCTCCACCACCGTAGGATGGACGAGCAGACCGACGCCCTCGACCGTCTTGTCAATCAGAACGACCAGTCGGCCCAATCAGACCTCGACCTGGAAGCCTGCGGGCGCGACCGCGAAAGGCTGGCCCGCTGGGTAGACGCCTGCCTGAGCGCCAAGGCCCAGACACAAACACGACCACCCTCCAGAACACAGGCCCCTGCAGCCAGTATTCCCCCAGAACCGGTAGAAAACACTGCGCCGGTGCAATAAGTAGCTGTCCCGCGCAATCCTGCGGGATGACAACGGCCCCCACTACTAACGTCGGCCTCCGGCCGGTCTGCCATAAGCCAACCCCACCCACGCCTATTAAAGCCTGGCCCCCGGCCGGGGCGGGCGGCGGGTCTGGCACGGATATTGATGTATCCGGGGTACGAGGGAACGACCCCCAAAGAGGTGCCGAGGTGACCACAAACAACATCCAAAAAGCCAAATCACGCATCGTCTACCGCACCCGCTGTGGCAACAACGGCTGTGGCTACAGTTGGGACATAGCCGTCACCCACGACGACCTCGGCGCCCTGGCCCACAAGCTGGGCTGCCCGCGCTGTTCACGACGTGGTGGACACTTGCGCACCGAACGCCGGCTGGCCGACAGCAGCCGTACCGTCTACTTCCAAGCCACCCTCATCTTCCCGGCCCTGGATTCCCTGGACCCATTCGAAGACGGCTATCAGACAGTGGAGGGCGCTCTGGCCTCGGTGGCCAGGCATGCCTAGCGAGGCTGGCTTCATGGAATACGATCGCCACGCGACCGTACGCGCGCCGCTTACCCGCCGCGACATACAGGATTCTTCCTACGACACGGTGTTCTTGATCGCCGAACTCTCGGACGCCATCCGCCGGGGTGTATGCTACTACTCCCTGACCGGAGAACCGCTGGACAGCCTCAATGAGGTACTGGGCGCCCTGATTGACGACGGTGAGATCGCCTTCGACGACGACAGGGCAGACTGCCCGGTCCCCCACTGATTACTACTGGTCGCTGAGACGACCGGTCGGTGCCTCGCCGCTGACATAGCCAAGCGAACGCAGCTGCTCCCAGGTGGACTCATCCACCGGCAGATCGGAACCCTCTATTTCCACAGTCTCGTAACTGTCGATTCTGGCGGGCGGCCTGCGGTGAAAACCAATGAGGTCGGGCGAAACTTTACCCGTCATATCCCTACCCACCGGCAAACCGAGCAGGTAGAGCAGAGAAGGGGCGATGTCTTCAATGTTGAGACGCCGTCCATCGCCGGCAACGATGCGTGGGCCGGCCATCAGATAAATGCCGTCAAAGCGATGGGTGCCTATCTGTTTGTCGGGGTTGGGGCTGGACTGGAAACCGTGGTCGGAGACGATGATCACGTGGGCCCCGGGGTCTATCTTGGCCAGCATACTGCCCAACTGCCGGTCGGTCTCACGATAGGCGTCGCGTACAGCCTCGCGGTAAAGACCGGCTTTGTCCCGGTCCACCCCCTGGTAGTCCTGTGGCTCCATATAGGCCCAGTAGGGATGGGAAACGCGGTCGACCAGGGTGTTGACGTAGACAAACACATCCCAATCGCCGGCGGCAAACATGGAGGCCGCGGAAGTCTGAATTCTGGAAACATCGACGAGGTGGTCGTAGAGGTAGGACGGGGTGGCGTCTTCGCGCCACCGCCTCCAACCCGGTCCTTCCGGTATATAAGCCTGCTCCAATCGCAAGCGCCGGGCAAGACCCGGAGGGTGGCTGATGACAAGGCCGGGGTCGGTCCGATAAAACGGCGATATGTAGAAACTCCCCTCACTCAGATATTTTACCTTCATCCGCCCCTCCCATTCCGGATGATCGTCAAGCCCGACTTCGAGCCAGTCGCTCCATTGACCCACGCCAAGCTGAACCCCGGCCCGCGCAAGGACATCGCTGTTGTCACGATAGATGGCCGCCGCCTTGGAATTAAATATTTCGTTCAACGTCATCACGTTGCCGGTACCGCCGCCGACCTGTGATCCGGCCAAAGGAAAACCCGAGATCATGACCCCGTTTACTTCCTCGGGGGGCCAGGTGGAGGGCACGTTGAACACGTTGGTCTCAAGGCCCGCCTGTGAAGTGATACGCCACAGGGGTTTTACCCTGCGGTGGGTGGAGTGGGAGGTTTTCCAATTGCGCACACCGTGTTTGGGGGGCAGGTGGCCGGTGAAAATTGTCGTCCACACCACCGGCGAAAGGGCTGGGTGGCGGGACCGCAACACCCCACGAAGACCCCGTTTGTGAAGAGAAGCCAGATTGGGCAGCTCGCCTCTGGCCAGCATCGGGTCGATCACGTTCCAGGAGCCCCCGTCTATGCCGAACACAAAAACCTTTGGGCGCGGGGACCACTGATCTGTGCCGGTGCTGACAAACATTGCCGCGGCCAGCAGCAAAGCCCCCAGGATTATGGTTACAAACAGCCTCACGTATTTTGCACCTGCTGATGGCCAGCTATAGAGCGGGAACGGATGATGACCCTGCGCCTTCGACGGACAGCAACTCTGCTAGCCTGCCTTGCTCTGCTTTCGTGTTCAAAGATCACCGGCCGACAATCGCACACCGATGACCCCGCCGCCGCCTGCAAACGCTGCAACGTCGTACTCGTATCAATGGACACCGTACGCGCCGACCATCTGGGCGTCTACGGCTACGGCAAAGACACATCGCCAAACATAGACCGCCTGGCGCGCAACTCCGTGATCTTCGAGGACGCCATCAGCCAGGCGGCTTGGACGCTTCCCGCCCATGCATCGATGTTCACAGGGCTGCAGCCGGCCGAACTCGGACTTACCGCCTATCCTTCACTCCACTCACCCCGCATCATCCCGGCCACGGTGCCCACGCTCGCAAGCGCCTTCCAGGCCGCCGGCTATGCCACGGCGGGGTTTACGGGCGGCGGCTTTGTAGCCGCCCACTTTGGTTTCGGCCGTGGTTTCGATGTCTACACCAGCAGCGGCCGCCGTTTTGAACACAACATCGGGCAGGCCCTGGCCTGGATCGGCCAGCAGGGAAGCCGCCCCTTCTTCCTCTTCCTGCACGGCTACGACGCCCACCGACCCTACTATTCCGAAGCACAGGACAAACGGGCCGTGGGTCTGGAAGGAACCCTTGAGGTAGAACGCCGCGAGTTTTGCCGCGGTGACAACCCTTCGAGGCCCAGGGACCTTGACACCGTGATCTCCTACTACGACGCGGCCATCCATCACGCCGACCGCTCTCTGGGGCTTCTGTTTGATGCTTTGGGAAAATCCGGCCTGAGTGAAAAAACGATTGTCCTGCTAACTTCCGACCACGGAGAAGAATTTTTCGAACACGGCAACTGCGACCACGCCCTCAGCCTTTACCGAGAAACCTTGCATGTTCCCTACCTGGTACAGGTGCCGGGGCTGCCCTCACGGCGGGTCGGTGGCCCGGTGCCGGCCTCACGTTCGATCGCCCCCACGCTGCTCGCCCTCACCGGTGTTGAATCCCCCATCGCCGGCCCCTCGCTGCTCGCCGCCGTCGAGCGCGGTCAACGCTACGCGCAGCCGGTCTACAGCCATGCCATCAGCAAGTCCGGACACCGAGGGAGCAGGGGCGAGGCCATTGCGATTACCACCACCGATTCAAAAATCGTGATCTACACCGAAGAAGGCAGCCAGGAAGCCTTCGACCGCGTTCGTGACCCGGCCGAGAGCAGCCCGCTGCCCCAAGGCCACCCGACCTACCGCTTGGCGGCCAAGCTTCCCTCGTGGGCCGAAGAACACCGGGCCACGGACGCCGACAGCCGACAGTCGGCCCCACTGCCTCGACAACTCCGCGAAGAGCTACGTTCGCTCGGTTATCTGGACTGAAGGCCCGCCGACGACAAGGCCACAACCTCAGTCTCCAGAGGAGCGGGCAGTTCGTCGACCAGAAACCAACGGAACCAGACCAGCCCGGACCGGCGGCCGGCCGTAGAAATCCAGTTGGGGTGGCCCGGGTCTTCGGGACTGATGACTATCGTCCACGAACCATCGTCTGCATAACTGCACTGGGCCGTGTTCAGGGTGACGCGTTCGCTGCGGTAGTCGTAGCTGTGGAGAAAGGGGTTCCACAGACACACGTTCCAGAAGGCGCACTGGGGGGAATGCCCCTTGATGACCAGGGCCTCGTCGTCGGCCAGGTCGAAACTGCCCATCGCATAGATGGCGTCGCCGGCAGGCCAACCAAAAGTAGTCTGGGCGGGCACCGGATCCTGCATGGTGTTGGCCGGCGGCAGAGGGATGGGCTGAAAACTCAACTGGTCCTTGAGAAAACGCGCCACCGCACGAAACCGCGCCGCCATCTCGGCATCGTTTGAACGCGGCGGTGGGGCCGTCTCAACGGCCTCGATTACCCACTCGGTACGGCGGCCATTTACGGAATCTGTCATGTAGTCGCGGGTGATGACAAACACGGAATCGTCGCTGAGGCCGAGCCAGTTGCCCTCCTGCTTCTCGCCTCCCAGTACAATTTCGAAGGAACCGTCGGCCTCGATCTCCATATCGCGGTGGTTGAGCGTGGCCACTGTATGCTGGGCACCGTAGTCACCGTTGCGGGGACCTCCATAGACGGTAATCGAAAGGTAACAGGCATCCCCCCTGCGACCACGGATACGGTAGGAATGCTCGCCATCTATAGCCGCCAACATATAGTGGGCATCGGCATTATCACCGCCCCATCTCTTGGTGGGACTCAGAATATTTTTAAACTCGGGCCTTAAAGGGTCGGCCCACAGATAAACGTCCAGCCCCACCCTCAGCATCGTGGTGGCCCAGACGTAGCCGTCGAGCACATCGGCTTGGGCCGTAACGGCGTTGGGACCGGCAAGAAAATGGCCCTCAAAACTTCTCACCGTATCCAACAGTTCGTTGAACGCCTTGCCGGTTTCATACTCGCTACCCATAAGCCCCTCCCCTGACAGCTACTGGCCGCCCGGCACTTACTGGCACCCGCACGTTGCCCGCGCAAGGCTGCCGGGTTACTTTTCCCCACTGCGTTCCCCGGTAGCTCAGTTGGTAGAGCAGGTGGCTGTTAACCACCTTGTCGCTGGTTCGAGTCCGGCCCGGGGAGCCACTCGATACGGAGGAACACGAATGAACGTACTGATAGAGAATCCCGCCTTTCAGGCCTACGCGGTCTGCAGCGCAATCCTGGCAATCAAGATGCTGCTTACGGGCAATTATACATCAGCCCAACGCATGCGTACCAAGAGGTTTGTCAACGAAGAAGACGCCAAGGCCTTTAAGGGACAGGCCAATGCACAAGAGCACCCGGCCGTCGCTCACGCCCTGCGCATTCAACGCAACGACCTTGAGAACATCCCGCTTTTCTTCATCATCGGCCTGATCTACGTGCTCGACGGGGCATCGGCTTCGGCCGCCGCCGTCTATTGCTGGACCTTTACCATTGCCAGGCTGCTTCACTGGGTAGCCTACCTGAACCACCTCCAACCGTGGCGGGCGATCTTTTACTTCGCGGGTTATCTCTCTATCTTCGGGATGGCCGTACAAATTATCCTGTAAACACGACGGCCACAGAACCAGGGGAGAGGTCTAAATGGGTTCACGGTTCACCGAGAACTCAAACCCCGGCCGCTGCGCGAGCGCCGAGGTGGGCACGATCCAGGCGCTGTAAACAATCGGCTCTACCGTCCAGCCGCCGCCGTTGGGGTCGAAGTAGGCCAGGTCGTCGGCGCACAATTCGAAAACGACCTCGCGCGACTGGCCCGGCTCAAGCGTCAGCTTGCGAAATCCCCACAACAGCTTCTTCGGCCGGTCGATCGTCGACCGCTCGAAGCCGACGTAGCACTGCACAACTTCTTCTGCCGCACAGCCCCCGGCGTTCGTAACCTCACAGCGTAGTGCAACCGTGTCGCCATCGACGGTGCCGCATACTGCGCCATAGTCGAAGCGCGCATAGCTGAGCCCGAATCCGAAACAGTAGGCTGGTTGGATCTGGTCGCGATCCAACAACGTATAGCCATGGTACAAGCCGTACTCGATACTCTCGGCTTCCTTGTCGAAGAAAGGCAGGTCGGCCGTATCCGTAGGAATCGTAAACGGGAGTTTGCCACTCGGGCTGACCTCGCCGAACAGCAAACGCGCCGCCGCGTGCCCGCCTTCCATGCCTGCGTACCACAGCATCAGGATCGCATCGACGCTGTGACGCCATCGCTCCATGGTGATCGCGCTACCGCCGACCACGACCACGACCGTACGTGCATTGGCGGCGGCAACCGCCAATATCAACGCCTCGTCGGCCTCAGACAGCGACAGGCTGTCGCGGTCACCGCCTATCCCCTCGCCCTTGCCTTCCATGGTCATGTCGCCGGGGACAAACTCGCCCTCATCCTCATGCGTATAGCCGACCACCACCACCGCAACCTCTGATGCATGCGCCGCAGCAACGGCCGAGCCCAGGTTGCTGCCGTCATCGTGGATGAGTTCCACCGCATCACCGACGTAGCCGCGAAGTCCCTCAAGAACACTGACCGTCGATGGTGGTCGCACGAGGCTGGAACCGCGGTCACCGAGACTGACGTTATCGGCCAACGCCCCAACCACCGCTAACCGAGTCAGGCCGGTACGCGAGAGAGGCAACCGCCCGCCCTCGTTGCGCAACAACACGGCACTCTTTTCGGCAGCCTCTCGTGCGAGCGCCCGATGCTCGGAACACGCCACCACCGACAGATCGTAACATTCCGGGTCGGGGCGTGTTTCAAAGGTCATCAAGGTCGTCAGTATGCGGCGCGCGGCATCATCGACGTCGGCACGCGAGACCTCACCATGCTCTATTGCCACGACCAGGGGGCCACCGAAGAAGACTGTCTCGGGATTCTCAACGTCGAGCCCCGCCGTCACCGCATCGGGCCCGTACACCCCCTTTACGAAGTCGGAATGCACGAAACCCTGGAAACCCCATTCCTCCTTCAGAATTGTGCGCAGCAGTGTACGGCTATGACCACAGTAGGGACCGTTTACCTTGTTGTAGGCGCTCATCACCGAGGCCACGCCTTCGTCGACACAGCGTTTAAAGTGAGGCAGATACACCTCACGCAGTTCGCGCTCGCCAACTATGACATCGACCTTGAAGCGCGCGTTCTCGATGCTGTTGCAGGCAAAATGTTTGACGGTCGCAACCACGTTGTGACGCTGCACACCGCGAACCAGTGCGGCGCCCATTTCACCCAGGTGCCAGGGGTCCTCGCCGTAGGTCTCTTGCGCACGCCCCCAGGCCGGATGGCGCAACAGGTTGATGCATACGCCACCGAAGAAATTGGAACCCTGGGCACGTGCCTCGCGGCCGATGGCCTCACCGATACGTTCTTCGAGGGCCACGTCCCAGGATGCTCCGCGGGCCATGGCCACGGGGAAACACGTTGAACTGCCAAGCGCCACACCGCGCGGGCCGTCGGTAAACATGAGCTTGGGCAAACCCAGACGCTCATTGCCGCCGCCGGTCTGATAGGGAGAAATATTGTACTGGCCATCGTCGGCCAGATACTGTTCAATAAAACCGTGACCCGACATCAGGTAGATTTTCTCATCGAGGCTCAGCTCATCGAGACACCAGTCCACGAACGCCTGGATCTCCTGGGTGGTCGCGCCTTTGGCCGGCAACTGCATGCCGGCTCTCTTAGCCGGGAGCCACACACCTGTCGACCACCACAGCCCCTTCCCCACCTGTTGGACCGACGACCGCCGGACCGCTACATTCGGGAAAGGAGACTGATACGATGGACACACTGACAACCCCACTGTGCGAAACCCTGGGTATTGAGCACCCGGTATTCCTGGCCGGCATGGGCGGAGTGGCCTACGCCGAGGTCTGCGCGGCGGTGTCCGAAGCCGGGGGCTTTGGCTGCATAGGAGCGGCCGGCATGGACCCGGACTGGATCCGCGAACAAATCCAGGAGGTCCGGCGGCTCACCGACAAACCTTTCGGTGTCGACGTCCTTACCGCACTTCCAGACCAGGTTCCCGCCCAAGCCAAGGTCATCTGCGAAGAGGGCGTGGCTGCCTTCGTAGCCGGCCTGGGCGTTCCCGGCCCGGTCATCGAAATGTGCCACGAGGCAGGCCTCAAGGTCTTCAACCTCTGCGGCAAGGTCAAACACGCCCGGCGCGCCGAAGAAGCCGGCGTCGACGTTCTGGTGGCCCAGGGTACCGAGGCCGGCGGCCACACTGGAAAAATCGGCGGCATGGCCCTGGTCCCGCAAATCGTTGACGCCGTGAGCGCCCCCGTCCTAGCGGCCGGAGGGCTCTATGATGGCCGTGGCCTGGCCGCCGCGCTTTCGCTGGGAGCCCAGGGGGTATGGATGGGCACCCGTTTTATCGCCTCCCAGGAAGCCCATGCCGATGATGTCTACAAACACCGCATCAAAGAAATCGACGACGAGGACACCCGCATTACTCGTTGCTACTCGGGCAAACCCATGCGGGTGATCGACAACCCCTATGCCCAGTCCTGGGAGCAGAGGGCGGACGAGATTCAGCCTTTCCCCGCCCAGTTCGTGAGCACATTCAGAGACAACGCAATGAAAATGGCCCAGCCCGAGCTTATCGAACTCGACCCCGACCTCGACTGCATGCCTTGTGGGCAGGGCGCCGGAGGCATCAACGACATACCCACCTGCGCCGAGATCGTAGAGCGTGTGGTAAGCCAGGCCACGGCTATCCTGACCAACCTCGCTCCCCACTGAACGACAACCGGTATGGACGAGGATTTGGCAACCAACACTGTACAGATCGCCAGCCCCCGCGGCTTTTGCGCGGGTGTGTCCTACGCCATCGACATCGTCAACCTGGTTCTCGACCACTACGGTCCCCCCGTTTACGTACGCCACGAGATTGTCCACAACCGTCACGTAGTAGAGGGCTTGCGCAAGCGCGGAGCCCGCTTTGTAGACGACCTTTCAGATGTGCCCGAAGGCAGCCTGCTGATCTTCAGTGCCCACGGAGTATCGCCGGCCGTGAAGGCTGAGGCCGCAAGCCGCAACCTCCGTGTGGTCGATGCCACCTGCCCCCTGGTCACCAAGGTTCATCTGGAGGCCATGCGTTTTGCCGATAAGGGATACGAGATCCTGCTCATCGGCCACCGCGGACACGTGGAGGTCGAGGGCACCATCGGCCATGCTCCCGAGGCCATGCAACTGGTGGAGACCGTGGCCGATGTGGCCAGGGTACAGGTCAGGGACCCTTCGCACGTGGCCGTAGTCACCCAGACCACACTGTCGGTGGATGACACGCACGATATCATCAAAGCGATCCGTCTGCGTTTTCCCGACGTCCTTACCCCCGGCAAAGACGACATCTGTTACGCCACTCAAAACCGCCAGGAGGCCGTCAAGGCTCTGGCCCGCGACAACGAGCTGGTCCTGATCCTGGGCTCCCCCACTTCGAGCAACGCCAACCGTCTGGTCGAGGTGGCCCGCAATGCAGGGGTGGAGTCTCGGCTGATTGAAAGCGCCGCCGACATTCAAGCCGATTGGCTCCGAGGCGTCTCCGCCGTCGGACTCAGCGCCGGTGCCTCCACCCCGGAAGAACTGGTCGAGGACACCATCGAGCACCTGAAAAGCCTGGGCTGCCAAAGCGTCAGCGAACTCAAGACCGCAGAAGAGAAGGTGGCCTTCGCCCTGCCCAAACAACTGCGCGACCTTCCAGCCAGGACCGGCTAGGACCAGGCCCGCGAAGATCAGTCACCGGCGGCTATGCCCCGGGCCCTCAGTCCGGCAATCTCATCTGCAGAGAGCCCGGCCTCGGCCAGCAGGGAGTCCGTGTCGGCACCCGCAGCCCTGGGAGGACAGACCACCTCGGCCTTGGTACGGCTGAAACGGGGAGCCGGAGCCGGCTGAGCAACGCCATCGATCTCAACAACGCTGGAGCGTGCCTTCATATGAGGATGGTCGGACACCTCACCAAGGGACAGCACGGGGGCGAAACACACGTCGCTACCTTCGAGAAGCTCACACCACTGGTCCCGGGTTCTGGTGAGAAAGATCTCAGACAACCTTTGCCGCATCGCCGGCCACTGGGACTGGTCGAGTTGGAAAGGAAGATCGTCGGCCTGCAATCCGATACGCTCGAGCAGTTGGGCATAGAACTGGGGTTCCACCGGACCCACCGATACGTATTTGCCGTCTTTGGTTTCGTAGACGCTGTAGAAGTGGGCGCCACCGTCGAGCATGTTGGAACCCCGCTCCTCTTGCCAGAATCCCACCGCCATGGTCGCGTAAAAAACAGACATCAATGAGGATGCCCCATCCACCATCGCCGCATCTATCACCTGTCCCTTGCCCGAACGCGCTGCTTCCAACAGGGCGCTCACCACGCCGAGGACCAGAAACAGGGAACCCCCGCCGAAATCACCGACCAGATTCAACGGCACAACCGGACCTCCCTCACGGCCACCAATGGCGTGCAAAGCCCCGGTCAGGGCAATGTAGTTGATGTCGTGGCCGGCGGCCTGGGCCAGCGGGCCCTCCTGGCCCCAGCCCGTCATACGCCCATACACCAGGCGCGGGTTGCGCTGCCTGCAGACCTCGGGACCCAAGCCCAGCCTCTCGGCCACGCCAGGACGGAACCCTTCTATGAGAGCATCCGCTCGGTCTATTATTCTCAGTGCCGCATCAAGACCACCGGGGTCCTTGAGGTTCAACGCAACGCTGCGGCGGCCCCGTCCAAGCACATCGAAGCGCGGCTCGGGCCAACTCCCCAAAGCCCCGGCAACCACACGGTCAATACGAATGACCTCGGCCCCCAGGTCCGCGAGCAACATGCCGGCATAAGGCACCGGCCCTATGCCGGCGATCTCGACTATTCTAATTCCCTTCAACGGTCCCAACCCTGCTATTCCTCCTCAGTCCGGATAGGTTACTTCACAGCTGGCGGTGATGGGACAAGACTGGCAGGTAAGAATCCAGCCTGCGGCCACATCTTCGTCCGACAAAAAATCATTATTGGCCATCTTGACCTCGCCGTCCTCAAGCTTGGCCATACAGCAACCACAATAGCCGTCGGTACAGGAAAACGGCGGCTCGACCCCCGCACGCCGGATGGCGCCCAGCACGGTTTCACCGGCCGTGTAGGCCACCTGCTGAGTACTGCCGTCGAGATTTACCGTTATCAGTTCCGGAATATCGCCGGCCGCCTGGGCCTCGAGTACCGCCCTGTCGTGCATTTCCTCGTACGGTTCGTCGGGAGGAGACTCGAAACACTCGACGTGACAACACTGCTCTGCAATGTGCTCTGCAGTCAACGCCTGCTTGACCACATCCATGAAGGGACCAGGTCCGCACATATAGAACTCGGCATCGCGCCCGGCGGCGACTATTTCTCTCGCTGCCGCCACGTCCATAAAACCATCTACATCGTCAAGGCGGTGAACAACCGAAAGCCTTTGCCCGTAGGCCACCGACAGACACTCGATCTCATCCTTGAAGATAATCGATCCCTCATCGCGGTTGGCATAGACCAGCCGGACGGTGCGTTGGGAGGCGGCCAGGGCCGACTTCATAAGCGAAAATACCGGCGTTATGCCACTACCCGCGCTGAAAAAAACCAGGTCGCGGTCACTGTCGGCCAGAGTAAAAAGCCCGGCCGGGGGAAGCACCATCAAGGTTGAACCCGCACACACCGTGTCGTTGACCCAGTTGGAAATGCGTCCGTCGGCGATCCGCTTTATCGTAACCTGATGTTCGGCATCACACCCGGGTGCACTGGAAAGTGAATAGCACCGGACCAACACCTTATCCTCGTACGGAATCTTGAAAGTAAGGAATTGTCCCGATTGATATTGAAACACCCCCTCAAGGTCGGCGGGAATACCCAGAACGATGGAGACGGCATCGGCGGTTTCCTCAATGACACGGGCAACCCTGAGTTGGTGATAAGACCTGTGCAGTTCAGGGCCGGGGACAGCGGTAGTCATAGTCCTAAGCCATACCTGCGCAACTCTCATCCGGCAACCGCCGATGCTGGTGTCTGAACCCTCCGGGCTGCTAGAATCCAAGGCTCGGATGGCAGACCCTAATGACGACCCCCCACGAACATTCCCACCACCCCCACCCTTCGCACCCTGGCCACAGCAGCCCGACGGCCCGCAGCACGCGGCGCCTGGCCACAGTACTGGCCATGCAGGCGGTTTACATGGTCGCCG
Organism: Deltaproteobacteria bacterium; assembly: GCA_046583365.1. GTDB lineage: Bacteria > Desulfobacterota > Binatia > UBA1149 > CAYXZP01 > JAYGCL01. Next base: position 29,613 of record JAYGCL010000074.1, on the reverse strand, counting down.
AGGTCGTCGGTTCCCTGCTCACCGGTTCCTTGGCCCTGCTGGCCGACGCCGGCCACATGCTTACCGATGTGGCCGCCCTGGCCCTATCACTATTTGCGGTGTGGGTCGCTAAACGGCCACCGACACCAAGCCGCACTTACGGGTACTACCGTATCGAGATCCTCGCCGCCCTGGTAAACGGCGCCGCCCTTGTGGCCATCGCCGCCTACATTCTCCTTGAAGCCTACTCGCGGCTGTCCGCCCCCGTGCCCGTACTCGGGGGACCCATGTTGGTAGTGGCCTGTGGAGGACTTGCCGTAAACATCGTCGGCCTTTTCCTCCTGAATTCCGGCAAGGGTGAAAGCCTCAACCTGCGCGGAGCCTGGCTCCATCTGGTAAGCGACGCCCTGGGCAGCGTGGGTGCCATTGTCGCCGGATTGCTGATCTGGAAGCTGGGCTGGAATCAGGCCGATGTGGCCGCCTCCTTCCTTATCTCTATCCTGGTGATCTACTCATCCTGGGCGTTGCTGAAAGAAGTGGTCGCCGTGTTAATGGAAGGAGCCCCTGGCCACATAGACGTGGATGGGGTCAGGGATTCTATAGCGGCCCTGGACGGAGTCCTTGAGGTTCACGACCTGCACATCTGGACCATCTCCAGCGGCATGGAGGCACTGTCGGGGCACGTCGTGATTGCCGACGGTAGCCGTCAGCAAGACCTGCTCGCCCGCATCCGCGCACTCGTCCTTGGTGATTTCGGCATCGGCCACATCACCATACAGATAGAAGCAAGCGGCTTTGAAGAAAGCGATGTTTGCCCCTGAAAGAAAAGGGACCGCCCAAAAGGACGGCCCCTTTTTTCAGGAGCGGCGCGCCAACCAACGTCTAGGGTAAAGACGTGAAATTGGGGATACGCGTCGCGTGCTTGTGATTCCTGGCCGGCCCACCCAGGCCCGTAACATTGTTGGTGGGCGCATTGTTGGTCGAGGTGTAACAGGTCAGGTTGTTCTGGAACACGTTGGTGGCATCACCCTTACCATTCAAAGTAGTCCCGCCCGTTCCGGGAATCTGAGCGGAGAAGCAACTGCGTTCGTCGGCAATACAGGCGCCGGCACCAAAGAGGTCATCCCAGTTGCCGAGAATACCGTCGAGGCCGGCACCACATTCCCTGTGGGTATCGCAGGGGCCCGCACAGGTCTGGCCGGCCGGACACTGCTCGTCACCAGTACACAATACCCCCGAACCGCTACAGGTGGCCTGACAGTCGGAATACGCAGCCGAGGGCGGGCAGTTGCGCCCAGTGTACTTGCCCGACTCGCAGTGAAAGACCGGGGGGCCGGCAGCACAGACGCCTTCGTATGGAGCGCCATCCTTGGCCACACAAAGGGGCACGCAGCGGCCTTGCGGACAGGCGTCCACACAACTGCCACTGCCACAGTCACCGTCTCCCGAACACGGCATATGTTCGTAGGCAGCATCACCACTACAGTGCAATGGATTGACCGAACAGGAGCTGCCGGGGCAGTCGCCGTCTTCATCGCAGGCCTTGCCCACGTTGGCACCACCGGCACAAGCCGTAAAGTCCCCGCCACCGGTGGTTGAGTTGGAATCGGCACAGCCCTGGCCGGCCTCGGCTCCGGCCGTGCAAGCCGGGGAGCAGGAGTTGGGCTTTGTCAGCGCCCCACCGTCGTCTGGACAGTGGCAACTGAACAACTCGTAACCGGGCGACGAACACGGCAGTTCAGCCACAAAGGTGCGGTCGGTAGTAGTCAGGGGCACATTCTCCGCCCTCAGGCCATCGCCGGAGATATTTTTGCCTTTATCGGGCGGACAATGGTTGGACATGGTCCCGAATTGGGCGTGGCGGTAGTCGATCTTACAGGTCTCGCCCTCGTTGGGGCCCCAACGGCAGATGTTCTCGAGAACGCAGGTGCCACCATCGGGACAGAGCGGAGTGTCTCCATCGCACGCCTCACCGTCACTACAATCGCTGTCGAAGCGGCAAAACGCACCACTATTCTCGCAGGTCCCCTCGCAAGTGTCACCGGGGCGGCTACCGCCATCGCAGAAACCGCCGCAGATCGGGCAGGGATAGGTGGAACCGACGCCAAGAAAGATTCCGGCAAAAAGTCCGTACCACTCTTCACTTGCACCGGTCTGGATGTTGACGGTTCCGGTAGTGTTGGTGCGAAATACCTGCGTCGCACACGCCGCTGAACTGGCGGTTGAAACCGGCAAGGGGCCACCGTTATAGGATTTCAGGCAGCGCCGGGAGTCATCGCAGCGTCCACGGCAGAAACTGCCGGCATCGCAATCGCTCTGGCGGTCACAGAGCTGGCCGGTGGGGTTTAAGTCCGTGTCGTGGCACTGGGCCTGACAGCCGCTGGAATTCGTGCACGAGTCGCCGACATTGGTGTTGTACTGGTCACAGACGTAACAATCGCTGTCAGTGTCTCTGCCGTTATTGTCCCCGTGCTGATCACAGCTCGTCTGGCTGTGGGGATCCCCGGAACAAACCGGCGTCTGATAGCCGTCAAGGTCGCATACACTGTCGGTACTGTTGCCTACACAGTTCAAGCCATCAAAGTCGTCACAGTCGCAGCCGCTTACAGCCTGGATGTAACCCCCCTGGTCGGGTATAGGTTGGTTGTGGGCAAGCCCTGTCCAACCGGTGTCGTTATCACTGCCCGGGCCGTCGTTGATTACGAGAATACGCGCAACGTTTGCACAGGTGCACTCGAACAAGTCTCCGGGCGGAAAGCAGAGCCCCGGACACGCGCTATCATCGTCACCGTCGCACTCCTCCCCTAGGCGCAGGTAAAAGCCGGCAAGTTGGTTTACAATGCCGTCACCGCAAGAGGGAGCCGGAGGGAAGGCCCCTTCAATGATTGACTTGGAGGAGTAGTTTCGGGCCGTCGCCAATTCCTGACCGTCGGCAATTTCTCTGGCCGCGTCCAGGATACAAGCTTCGGCCGCCACCACGTCGGCGGTACCACCAACCCCGTTGCCGCAAAGGTCGAGGACGGCCACGGTCTCATCGCTGCACTTGGACGAAAACGTTGTACTTAGCTTGGCCTGAATCTTGGCTATCTTGCCGGCAATCTTGGGGTCTGCCAGGGCGCAGGTCACGGGGTCGCCGAATATCTTGCCCTTAGTAATGGCCCCACGACATTTCACGGTTCCCTTCAAAATAGTCTGGACCAGTTTGTTGGCCGACTTGCCTATGCCGCTGAGACACTTCTGGGCCCCCTTGGAAAGAGACGACGCATTGGTCGTACCACCGTATACGGCGGTGACCAGGTTGTTGGCGGCACCGGTCACCACCAACCCTGCACATTCGGCGATATCGTCGGCACTGAGGATTTCATGGCCCAGGACTCCGTCACAAAAGGCCCCTGGAAAACCGACACGGTTCATGTCGAAAACCTTGAGACCGGTATCTCCCGAACAGCGTTCGTCGGTCGCCCCCAGAGGTGGGCAATGGGCGTTGACCAAGCAGAAGAGGTCGGTGGTCAACTTGCAGGTACTCCCACAGGTCTTGCGCGCGATTTTGGCAAGCTTGGCGTTGGCCTTGGCGACCTTCGCGTTACTGGCAGAACTGGGGCAGACCCCCACGGTCTTGCCGGAAATGTCCCGGTCCCGGCACTTCATGGTCTCCTTGATAACCGTGTTGCTGACCTTGGCCGCCCCCTTGGCCACCTTGCCGGCACACTTGGCCTCGAGTTTGGTCATCGCAGCCGAAGTCACCGCAGCCGAAGCGGGAGCAGCCGACAGCAAGACGACCGCTGCAAGAGCGCCGACCGTAAAAATCACCGATTTGGATATGCGCATGGAGTTCCTCCCCTGAATCCTGTCAACACCGGGAAACGCTTGGAAAAACATTTCCACCACTGTCCAAGTTAGAAAAACCCGGCCCCGGTTGTCAATGATAAACAGCCCCAACGAGCCTCAAAAAGCCCTGCCGGACCGAAAGAAACTGTACCAACTGGCAAAATCCCAGCCGGGGCTGGGGAATAAGCTATACTGCAGCCCAAGCAACTTTGCCGGTAAAAACCGCCTCGCAGCTGCCTCCAACTCAACCCCACCCACCCGTGTGGGGGCTACATAGACGTAGTTCACCAATCCCTCCCCGACTCACTTTTTTGCCGGTGGCTCGGAAATGAGCAGAGTGCCCTGGGCCACACACACGGGGCGCCCCCCGTTGGTAACCTCCACCCTGACAACGGACGAACGCCTGCCCATGGAAACGACCACAGACTCGGCCAGCAATTCGCCTTTTTTCACGGGCACCAGATAGTTGAGTTTGAACTCGGTGGTGGCCGCCCACTGCCCTCTTTTCATCAACGGGTAGAGTACACAGCCAAGAGCGTGGTCGACGAACCCCGCCATAATTCCCCCGTGCATGGCCCCCATCGGGGTGAGAAACTCATCACGAACCTCCATCCTCACGAGCAGACGGCCGGGAGAAAACTCCTCAAGCCGGGCCCCCAGGTATGCCGGCAACCCACCCACCGAATCGTTCAGGGAAATCAGGGTATCGGCGATGGCCTGGTCGTAGATCTCAGAAAATCCCTTTGAATCAGCCGGCATAGGTCTACGGCTGTCCAAAACGGCGGCCGAGAGAATCCAGAGTCTGCGTGAACACACGGTTGACTATGGCCTTCCACAAAAAGCCGAGTCCGGGGATCCGGGAACGGAAGCGGCAGCGCCAGGTAATAAGAGTGGTCTCCCCCTCATCGCTGAAGACCACCTCTCCAAGGTGGTCTTTTATGGGCAGGCCACCACGCACAATCGTGTAGGTCATACGCCGGGGACTATCGAAACTGAGGATCTTCTCTTCAACCGAAATCGGGCCATTGGATATGACACGAACGCAGCCCACCCCATTGGGTGCCGGCTGTCCTTCGCAAGCCAGACGGACCTTGCCTATCTTCGACCACTCCTGCCAGGAGACATGGTCGGTATACAAATTCCAGACTTCCTCACGACGGCCGTTTATGCTGGCCTTTACCTCTACTTCCTGCATGGCATGGTCTTGTAGCAGTACGGGGCTGGGATGAACAAGCCGCCATGCTAAACTCCGGCCGCCTTGGACCCCTCTACTCTTGCCGGCTGGGTCGAGAACGCCCGCAAACGGAGCCTCACTCTGGTTGCCGACCTCGACGACGCTCAACTCATCGGCCCCCGTCTGGCCACCGTCAACCCGCTGCTCTGGGAACTGGGCCACATCGCCTGGTTCCAGGAGAAATGGGTTCTGCGCCACGCCTGCGGGCTGGCGCCAATCCGTCCCGACGGCGACGCCCTGTGGGACTCCATTGCCATCGCCCACGACCTGCGTTGGGACCTGCCGCTGCCATCGCGCTCCGACACCCTTGGGTACGTGGCCACCGTTGGTGACCGGGTACTCGACCTGCTCGGCGGCCGCCAGCCCACCCGCGGCCTGCTCTACTTCATCCTCTACAGTGTATTTCACGAAGACATGCACGATGAGGCCTTCGTCTGTACCAGACAGACGCTGGCCTACCCGCCACCGCCCGTCAAAATGCAGAGGCAACTCTCCGAGTCCGCTCCGAAGCACGGGGTCCAAGGCGACGCGACAATGCCAACACAGCGATTTATGCTGGGGGCCAACGGCAGTGAAGAGTTTGTCTTCGACAATGAGAAGTGGGGCCACGAAGTCCTGTTGCCGGCCTTTGCCATTGCGCGCGCGGCCGTAAGTGAGGCCGAGTTTGCCGCCTTTGTAGACGACGGCGGCTACCGCCAGCGCCGGCTGTGGAGCCCGGACGGTTGGTCGTGGCGCAAATCAGCCGCGGCCGAAAACCCTGTTTACTGGAAGTCCGAGCCAGGCCGAGGTTGGCTGGTCCGCCGCTTTGACCAGTGGACGCAACTGGACCCGTCAAGACCCGTCATCCATGTGAACTGGCACGAGGCCCAGGCCTACTGCCGTTGGGCCGGCCGTCGTCTGCCCGGCGAGGCCGAGTGGGAAGCCGCGGCTGCGGCCGGCTTGCTCGACGGCGGCAAGGTCTGGGAATGGACGGCATCAGATTTCGGCCCTTACCCCGGATTTATTCCGGATCCCTACAAGGAGTATTCGGTGCCGTGGTTTCTGGGCCACAAGGTGCTGCGGGGCGGGTGCTGGGCCACCAGATCAAGGCTGCTGCGCAACACCCTGCGCAACTACTACACACCCGACCGCCGCGATGTAATGGCTGGGTTTCGCACCGTGGCTACTGGCTGATGAAAATACATCTGGTCACACCGGGAGGGGTCCTGGTGCCGGGGGGCAATAGTGTTACCGCTTTGCGCTGGGCCGGGATTCTTGAGGAACTGGGCCACCGAACGAGCATATCCGACCACTACGACGGCCAGGACTGCGACCTTCTCATAGCCCTCCACGCCCACCGCAGCGCGCCAGCGGCGCTTCGATTCAAAGATGCCAACCCGGATATGCCACTGATCGTGGGTCTGGCCGGAACCGACCTTTACCACGACATCCACAACAGCCCCCAAGCCATGCAAGTAATCTCCCAGGCCTCCCGCTTGGTGGTACTGCAACCCCAGGCCACACGTGAACTGCCGCCCGAGGCGCGCAAAAAGACCAGGGTCATCTACCAGTCGGCAAAACCGCCAATTCCCCAACGCCGGGCGGCAGGCTTTCAAGCCTGCGTGCTCGGCCATCTACGAGCCGTCAAAGACCCCTTCCTGCCGGCCAAGGCCCTGCGCCTGCTGCCAAGCCACTCGCGGGTGTCCATGCTGCAAGCCGGTCGCGGCATAGCAGAGGGTATGGCGGCAAGAGCCAGGGCCGAGCAAAGGGCAAACCACCGCTACACCTGGCTTGGCGAGGTCGGAAGCCAGGAGGCCCTGGCTGTCCTGGCCTCCTCCCACCTGCTCATACACCCATCTCGCCTGGAGGGAGGGGCCAATGTGATATCGGAGGCCATCGCCACAGGCACACCAATACTGGCATCGCGCATACCCGGTTCGTTGGGCATACTGGGCCACGACTACCCCGGCTACTTTGCAAGCGGCGACGTAGCCGGCCTGGCCCGCCTTATTCTACGTGCAGAAAACGACCCCCTGTTCTATCGTTCCTTGAAAGGTGCAATCTCGCGCCTTGCCGACCGTGTCAGGCCGGCAAAAGAAAAAGAGGCCTGGCGCAACCTTCTTGCCGAGCTACTGCCGGCCGACGACACAATGGACAGCGGACTTGCCCAAGCCGTAGGCCAGGGGCTGGGGGCCAGTCCCAAACGCCTCCCCTGCCGGTTTTTCTACGACCAGGAGGGTTCACGAATTTTCGAAGAAATCTGTGAACTGCCCGAGTACTACCTGACTCGTAGCGAAGAAGAGATTTTAAAAACCTATTCGTCCAGCATCGCAGCGCTCTGCGACGGGGTCAGTGAGATTGTCGAATTGGGAAGCGGCAGTGCCAGAAAAACCCACAACCTCATCGCGGCCTTCCGGGCACAACCTGGCGGACTCCGTCGTTATATACCCATCGACATCTCGACATCGGCTCTGACCCAGAGCGAGGCTGAACTGAAAAACGAATTCGAAGGCCTGGAAATCATCCCCGTAGCTGCAGAGTATACCGAGGGACTGCAGAGAACCGCCGAGTTGTCCCACGGTGCAAAACTCATAGCCTGGCTGGGATCCAATGTGGGCAATTTTGAAAGGAAGGCCGCCGCTGAATTTTTGACCGGCCTCGGCAAGCTGATGTCGGCAGCCGACCGTCTTCTTATCGGCGTTGACCTCAGAAAGGACCGCGAAACCCTGGAACGCGCCTACGACGACGCCAGCGGAGTTACGGCTCGTTTCAACCTCAACATCCTGGCACGAATCAACCGTGAACTCGGCGCCGACTTCGACCTTGATGGCTTCAGACACCGGGCCATATATCTGGAGGCCGAGGGGCGGGTGGAGATGCACATTGAAAGTTGCCGCCAGCAGACCGTAGTGGTCAACGCCCTCGGCCTGAGGGTGGTTTTCGGCAAGGGAGAGCGCATCCACACCGAAGATTCCTACAAATACTCGGAAGATGAGATCCGCAATCTCGCCACCGGCGGCGGCATGCGAGTGGTTGAGATATGGCGAGACAGGCAGGCCCGCTTCGCCACCGTACTGATGGCTCCAGGAAACTAACGACGGTCTACGCTCGGGCGCGGCACCGCCCGAACCAGAAAATCCTTCACCGCTTTCGTGAAAATATCATTGCGGTCACCCGCAACCATGTGCGCGGCATCCTCGACGTCCACATATTCCGCATGCGGCACCAATTCGAGAAACTCGCGCGCAGCATCCTCACTGACAATGTCACTCATGCGCCCGCGTATCAGCATGGTGGGGAGGGACAGGGAAGCGGCGGCCCCGTTCAGACGGCCAAGAAATGCCGCCCTTTCCTCCTCGCTATAAGACCGGTTGATGCGCCCATTGAGAAACTGTGGATCCCAATGCCAGCGGTAGCGGCCATCCTCTCCCAGACGAAGGTTCTTCTCCAGGCCACTGTGGTCGTCCGGGCGAGGACGGTGGGGCATGAATGCGGCCACATGATCGGCGGCTTCCTCCAACGACACAAAACCGTCGGGCTTGGCCGTCATGAACTTAAAAATACGTTCGGTCCCCTCGGGAGTCATGCGCGGGGTTATGTCCACAAACACCACCGCTTTAAGGAGGCCGGGGCGAATCTCGCCTTCGGCCAGCAGTGCGGTCAGCCCTCCCAAAGACGCACCTACCACGCAGGGATGCACACCCATACCATCGACCATCTCCACCAGATCCCTGGAAAAGGTCTCGATCATGTAATCGCCGTCGGGATCCCAGTCGCTGTCACCGTGGCCGCGCAGGTCGAAGGACAGGGTGTAAAAGCCGGCCGTCGCCAGCTCGCGCGCGGTACCGCCCCAGGCATGACGGGTCTGGCCCCCACCGTGGAGCAGGAAAACCGGTGGGTCTTCGGGATTGCCCCGTGCATCGGCGACCATGGTCAGGCCGTCGGAGAGGTCAAAGCGGAGTTCTTGCTTGTCGGAGGCCGGGTCCAAGGCCCGCAACGCTAAACACAGACCCCCTCAAGGTCAATGCCACAGAGCGTCATTCGGACAGCAATGGTACCGGTGCTATGGTTGCCAACGTGTTACCCACCATCATTACCCGCGCCCCGGTTCCCGACTCCATAGAGGCCGTTATCTCCACTGGCAACGAGACCCCTGCACGTGAAGTAGGTGCCAGTCGCCGTGGTGTGGAGGCAGCCTGGCAAGCCGCTACCCAGCTTTACAAAAGCGGCATCCACCCCGCCATACAGGTGTGCGTACGTCGCCGCGGCCAGGTCGTTCTCGACCGGGCCATAGGTTACGCCCAGGGCAACGGGCCGGAAGACCCCGCCGAAGCGCCGAAAATTCCCCTTACCACCGACACCCCTTTCAACATCTTCTCGGCTTCAAAGGTGGTCACGGCAATGGTGGTCCACCTTCTCGACCAGCGCCACATCTTGCACCTTGAAGATCCGGTGTGTGAATACATCCCCGAATTTGCAGCTCACGACAAACAGGGGATCACCATCCGCCATATCCTCACCCACCGTGCGGGCATACCCAACCTGCCGGCCGAAGCCATGGACCTGGACGTCCTCGACCACCCGCGCGAGATTGTCGAAATGCTCTGCAAAACCAAGCTATCGTGGAGACCGGGCAGACACATAGGCTACCACGCCCTCAGCGGAGGTTTCGTACTCGGTGAGATAGTCCGGCGGGTCACTGGCATGACAATCCGTGCCGTCCTCGACCGTGAAATTCGCCAACCGCTGCGTTTCCGTTGGCTCAACTACGGCATTCAAAAAGACGACTTCGATAAAGTCGCCGAGAATTATTTCACCGGCGCGCCGGTGTGGCCTCCGGTATCCACCGTTCTCCACCGCCTGCTCGGCGTCAACTATTACCGGGCGGTCAGGGAATCCAATGACCCCCGTTTCCTGCTGGCCACGGTGCCGGCGGGCAACCTGTTCGCCAACGCCAACGAAATGAGCCGTTTCTTCGAATTGCTCCTGAATGGGGGCGAGCTCGATGGTATCAATATCTTCGACTCACGCACCATACGCCGGGCCACGGCCGAACAGTCTTACATGGAATTCGACAGGACCCTCGGCCTCCCGCTGCGCTACGGGATGGGCTTCATGCTCGGCGGCCGACGGATGAGCCTGTACGGGGCCGACACCCAACACGCCTTCGGCCACCTGGGGCTGAGCAATATCCTGTGCTGGGCGGACCCGGAAAGGCACCTGAGCGCGGCTATTATGACCAGCGGCAAACCGGTGGCCTACCCCGAACTGTACCACGCTTACAACCTCGTCCGCCACATAACCTCGGCCTGCCCCAAAGAGAAAGACCGCTCTATACGTCGTGCCGTGGTTGTACCGGTAAGAGCAACCGGCCACTAGACCGGCGGAAAACCCCTCAGTGATGACCCACCAGGTCTGCCAATGCGGTGGCCAGGTCGGGGTACCGGAACCCGAACATGAGATGGGCGGCCTTGTTTGGCACGGCCCGAGTGCTGGAAAGAAAAAGTTCGGACTGTTCTCCAAAAACCATCTTTAGAACGAAAGCGGGCACCCCTAACAATGTCGAGCGTCCGAGGGCGCGGCCAAGTTCCAGTGTAAACTCCTCGTTCATTACCGGACGTGGGGAGGTGGCGTTCAGCGGCCCCTCAATCCTGGCGTCGCTGAGGGCAAAACGAAACAGGGATAGGAGATCATCAATATGAATCCACGCCACCCACTGCCGTCCCGACCCCAGGTTGCCACCCAGGCCAAGACGAAAAATCGGCAACACACGCTCAAGCACGCCCCCATCCCTCGACAAAACCATGCCTATCCGCATGGCTACGGCGCGCATCCCCAGACTCCTGGCTGCAAGGGCTTCGGCCTCCCAGGCCTGGCAGACCTCGGAGAGAAAACCGTATCCATTCAACACTGTTTCATCCACACGAAACTTGCCGGTGTCGCCGTAAAAACCCACCGCGGAGGCGGAAATGAAAGTGCCGGGCCTTGCGTCTTCGGGCAAAGACGCAATCGTATCGGTAAGAAGGTCGGCCCCCCGGACACGGGAACTGAAGATCGCCTTCTTGCGCTTGGGCGTCCAGCGTCCCTTTGCCACCGGTTCCCCGGCCAGGTGCACAACGGCATCAACTCCCGCAAACACGGAGGGGTCAAGCTCGTGTCGCTCGACGTTCCAGGTCGAAAACCGGCACAGGTCAGGGAGGACCTCGCGGGCCCTCGCCTCGTTGCGAGTCACCACTCTCACCTCGTCGCCGGCGGCCAGCAGTTCGCGCACCAGAGCCTTGCCTATAAGTCCGGTCGCCCCGGTCACGAGGATCTTCATAGCCCCGCTAACTTGCCCGGTAACCTACCCGACTCAAACGGCGAGCAATAAAACAGCCGTTCCAACGTACCGTTGGAAGCACTCCCATGATAGAGCCTGCCCGGTGTCTGCTCTACACCAACGGCCGCCCAACATTTTCCTCATCGCCATCGTATTTGCGGTCTCTGCGTGTTCCCACCAGCAAGACCGCCCCCTTGTCATTGCCGCAGCGTCGAGCCTGCGCCATATCATGCCCGAGTTAATCGTGTCTTTTGTCTCCACTCACCCCGACATAAGCATAACGGCCACCTATTCTTCTTCGGGCACCGCCCTGCAGCAGGTTCGACGTGGAGCCCCGGTCGATGCCGTAGTACTGGCGTCCCCGCTGCCCGTCGGGACCCTTATCAAAGAGGGATTCGCCGATAAGAAGTCGCAACGCTCGGTGGCAACAAACCGCCTGGTGTTGGCCGGACCAGAAAACAGCAAACCGCTAAGCCTGAGCCAACTGGACAGTCTCGCTGCCGACCAGCACCTGGCCATAGGCGACCCACACCTCGCCCCGGTGGGACAATACGCCCGAGTCGCTCTCAGGCGGGCCGGACTCTGGGAGTCCGTACAAAACAACCTGGTGCTGGGCAGGAACGTCGCAATGGTATTGGCCTATGTACGCAGGGGCGAAGTAAGGGCGGGCATAGTCTACGAAACCGACGTCAGAGGAATGAAAGACGCGGTGATCCTGGACACCCTCGATGATGCTCCATTGGGAGAAGTGGTCGCCGCCGTCACAGCAACGACGGAACGGCGACGACTGCGGGCTGCGGAGTTCGTCGATTTTTTAACCACCCCCACGGCAGTTGCTCTGTTTTCCAAGCATGGCTTCGGCCCAAGCATTTCCAGCCTGAATGGAGAGGGCGGCTGATGCCGGAGGGTATCAACTACTTCCCCCTGGTCCTGTCGTTCAAAGTGGCAACCGCGGCCATTCTCATCGTGACTCCACCGGCACTGGCCCTGGTCTACCTGCAAGCCCGCCGCCGCTACTTTCTGCGCCCGCTGGTGGATGCCGTAATCCTGCTGCCCATGGTGCTACCCCCCTCGGTAGTCGGGTTCTTCCTCGTCATGGCCATGGGAAGGCAGGGCCCTATAGGCCGATGGCTCGAAGGTATCTTCGACCTGCGGATAATCTTTTCTCCGTTTGCGGCCGTGATAGCGGCCGCCGTGGTCGCGTTGCCCATCCTGGTAAAGACCGCACAACCGGCCATAGAAAGCGTTCCCCTGGAACTCGAAGAGGTGGGTCGCTCGTTGGGCCTGCGCTCCTGGACTCTGTTCTTTCGCGTCATCCTGCCGGCGGCCTGGCGGGGGATACTGGCCGCCATAGCCCTGGCCTATGCCCGAGCCCTGGGTGAGTTCGGCGCTACACTTATGTTTGCCGGCAACATCCCCGGACGCACCAACACCATGCCATTGGAAATTTTTTCCGCCTACCAGGCCGGCGACGATGGCCGAGCGCTTTTCTACGTCCTCTGTCTCACGGCCTTCTCTCTGCTCGTGGTGATACTCTCCTCCCGTTTCTCTCCCCGCCCCCGAGGACAATCGACATGATACCTGCTGCTCCGGCCTTGTCGGCAACCATCAACGTCACCCTCGGAGACAGCCACCGGCCTTTCCAACTTGAGGCCGACTTTGAGTTGCAAACGGGCGTACTGGTATTGTTTGGACCATCGGGGTCGGGCAAGTCCTCCTGCCTGCGCGCCCTTGCCGGCCACCTGCGTCCCGGCAGCGGTCTTATCAAGACCCGTACACGCACTCTATACGACAGCAGCACGGGGGTCTGGGTGCCCCCCCAGGACCGGGGCTTCGGATACCTCCCCCAACAACGCTCGCTGTTTCCCTTTTGCAGTGTTCTGGACAACGTCACCTTCGGACTGCCCCGCCAACAACGCCGCCGGGGCAACACCATGGTCATGGAGCTGATGGAGGAACTCAAGATCGCAGACTTGGCAGCCAAGACACCCGGGACCCTTTCGGGAGGGGAAGCCCAGCGGGTAGCCCTGGCCAGAGCTCTGGCCCCGCAACCCGACCTCCTGCTGCTCGACGAGCCTTTTACCTCGCTGGACCGTGAGGGTCGTGACCAACTCATCGCTACCGTGGCCGAAACTCTCAAACGCCACACTATCCCCTGTGTGCTGGTAACCCACGACCCCGAAGAGGCTGCCGCTCTGGGCACTACGGCCCTGCGCTTTGACAAGGGAAGGACCGTCGTCTGCCCCGACCCGGCCCGGCTGGCCGACCAGCCTGACTGCGGCGCTTAGACCCGTTCGCGCTCGGACTGTTTGCGGGTAGACGTGATGAAAAAAGTGCCCGAGGTTTTGGCCACCAACTTGCCATCTTCGTTGTGAAGTTCCCCCTCGGTGTAGGCCGTGTGACGCGTAAGGTTGACCAGACGACCTGTGGCTCTCACACGGCCGGACTGGACGGGACGGAAGAAATTGATCTTCATCTCAACGGTGGCACAGCCCTTGCCCGCGGGCAGGGCCGAAATCACGGCACGGCCCATGGCCGTATCGAGAAGGGAAAAGAGAACACCACCATGGACCCTCTCGGCACGGCTCATGTGTTGGGGGCCGAGTTCCAACTCGACCACCGCACTGTCGCCCTTGGCGCGGCGGTGCTTGTACCCGAGCAGGTCTCCAAAAGTCTGTTTCATCGCTTTACCGTTTTCACGCCTTGCCCACCGACAAGGGATTGATAGAGGTCGGGACGGCGGTCGCCGATCAGGGAGAAGGACTCTCTGTAGCGTCTCACCTCGGCAATATCCACCCTCGCCACGGCAACGCCCTCTTCATCCTCGGCCAGTGAGGCCAATACTTCCCCTTTGTGGTCGGCGATAAAAGAGTTGCCGTAAAACACCTGCCCATCTTCCTCTCCAATACGGTTGGCAGCGGCCACCGCCACCGCGTTGGCCACGGCATGTCCGATCATTACACGCCGCCAGGGCCCCCTGGTATCCAGGTCCGGGTCTTCGGGTTCGCTGCCTATGGCCGAGGGGTAGACCAGAAAATCTGCCCCCCCAAGCACCAGAGAACGGGCGCACTCGGGGAACCACTGATCCCAGCATATGCCCACTCCGGCGCAACCGTGTTTGGTGGACCAGACATTGAAGCCGCTGTCGCCGGCTTCGAAGTAGTATTTCTCTTCGTAGCCCGGACCATCAGGGATGTGGCTCTTGCGATAAACTCCGTCGATACGCCCCCCACCATCAATCAGAGCCACACTGTTGTAGAAACGCTCTCCGTCTCGCTCGAAGAAAGAAACCGGCAGACACAGACCGAGCTCGGCGGCCAGGCGCCTGAAGCGTTCAACCGTCTCGTGACTGCCGGCCGGGCGGGCCAGGTCGAAGTGGCGAGGGTCCTTGCCCTTGCAGAAATACGGACCATCAAACAGTTCGGGAAGTACCACGAAGCCGGCCCCGCGACCGGCCGCTTCGCGCACGAGTTCCTCTATCCTGGCGTTGTTGTGGGCACGGTCGCCACCGAGTGCCGCCTGCACCACAGCCAGCAGCAGATCTTTCATGCCGGCTCCTGCTGGGTGATACAGTGGAAAGCCCCGCCACCGCCCAACAACAACCGGGCCTCAAGAGCCACGGCCTCGCGGCCGGGGAACAGAGAGGCAATGGTGTCAACAGCCTCCCGGTCGTGGACCGAACCGTAGACGGGAATTACGACGCTTGAGTTGGAGATATAAAAGTTGAGATAGCTGGCCGGCAACAGAGACCCGTCCTGCCCGTTAACCGCACCGGGCGAAGGCAGGGTAACGACTTCCAATCGCCGTCCGCCGGCATCGGTGGCCGCCGACAGCGTCTTTTCCACCTCGGCAAACACCTCACAGCCGGGATCACCGGCATTGCCCGCCCGCATACAAACCACGCGTCCAGGCTGACTAAAACGGGCCAGAGTGTCCACGTGACCATCGGTATGGTCGCTATCGAGTCCGCGTTCCAGCCACAAAACTTTTTCCACCCCCAAAGCCTCACACAAAAACGCTCCCGCCCCTTCCTCGTCCATTTGCGGGTTACGGTTGTGGTTGAGCAGGCAACTGCGGGTGGTCAGACAGGTGCCCTGGCCGTCAACCTCGAGGGCTCCGCCCTCGACCACCATACCCCCGGCTTCCAACACCGCCGCACCGGCCAGGACGGTTACACGAACGCCCACCGTGTCGTCGGATTCAAACAGGTATTTTTCCCCCCAACCGTTAAACCTGAAACACAGCCCGGCCAGCCCACCACCGGCGTCAACGAGAAAGGACGGACCGGTGTCACGTAGCCACACATCCCCATAGGCCGCACGGTGGAAATCGGCGTCTACTCCTGCCAGTTCACGGCGGGCCTGCCGTTGGCCGGCTTCGTCGAAGACCAGGACCTCAACTTTCTCACCACCGATGGCCCGGCAAAGACCCACAAACTCGCGACGTACGCCGTCAAGGTCTTCTCCCCACAGGTCCTCCTGACAAGGCCAGGCCAACCAGCAGGCACGGTGGGGCTCCCATTCGGCGGGCATTCGGTAGCCGGCTGTCTCCAACATCCAAACGACCCCGCAGGTCCGCCTAGGGGTTTGACGGCGAGGGAAGTTCGAGCAGTTCGGCCAGGTGGCATGTACAGGGGTTGTTACTGCCAAAGTCCGGTCCCGACAACGGGAAGCCTCTTACCTTCAAATTTTCGACCACACGAATCATGATCGCAGCGAAACGGTAGGCCGCAAACACTTCGTAATAGAAAAGATTCTCCACCGGCCGGCCGCTTATTTCCTCGTAACGGGCCACGGTCTGCTCACGTCCGGGTAGACCTTCCAAACGTTCCAGCCCATAGCCAGCGCTGTGGTGCCAGTCCAGGAACAACCACCAGGCCAGGTCGGCCTCGGGGTCACCGATAAAGGCCATCTCCCAGTCGAGTACTGCCGCCACCTTGAAATCCTTGAACATCATGTTGGGAAGACGGGAGTCGCCCCAACACAGGGCCGTACGGCTGGGAGAAGGACTGTTCTCTCTCAACCAGACCCGGCCCGCATCTATCACCGGCTGGGGTTCGTCGGTACGTGCCCAGTCCAGGTAGTTCTCCCAATAAGAGAGTTGGGCATCCAGAGCCGCAACCGCAGAGGCGGGCTTGCCGAGAAAATCGAGCCCCGCTTTCTCCCAATCCAGGGCATGGATTGCGGCCATCGTGTCCAGGCCACTCCACCACATTGTCTCGCGCTGGCCGACGTCGGCCTCCACACACAAACCCGCGGTGTGGTAAGGGGGAACATCCGAGGGCGCCTCCCCGTCTACGGCGCCCATAACGTAAAAAGGCGTTCCCAGGATCTCCGTGTCCTCCTCCAACCATCTGGTTTCGGGTACGGGGATGCCGCTGTCGGCAAGCCTGCTCATGACCTTGAACTGCGCCGAAAGATCGTAGGAGGGAAAGACCAACTGCTCTGTCGGCGCCAGCCTGGCCACCAGTCGTTCATGGACCCGGCCGCCGCTGTCCCGGGTCTCGAAAAGAATCGTGTCGTTGGACATCCCGCCGGCTCCGGGTGTGCGCATATTGACGGCCTCGAGACCGGGATCACCGATTTTTTGCCTGAGCCAGTGGTCAAGAGCCGGCTTTATACTGCCCATATCCAGTTGTTTGAACATTGCTTTCCCTGGCACGCCGCCCACGCGGCTTGATTCCCGGCCCGGCCGATTCTATGTAGTCGATATGCGAAAGCGAGCAGAGCGCCGGGCCGCATTTACAGTTGCCGTCTTTCTGGCGATGGCCTGTCCTGGGCCGGTGGCCGCTGCCGACGCTCCGTCAGGCAATGCTCCGGCACACGAGTACGTACTCGGCATCGAAGGTATGTCCTGCTCTGTCGGTTGCCCGCCCTACATCGAGGGGGCACTTAAAAAAATAGACGGGGTCGAAAGCGCCGAGGTCAGCTTCGACGACAAACGCGCGGTGGTTAAAATGGCGGCCGGCAAAACCCTCGACCAGAAAGCATGTAACAAAGCCCTGGGCAACAGCGGTTACTACATTTCAAGCTTCGAAGAACGTTCCAATCCCTAGCCTTCCCTTTGCCCGACTTGCGGCAGGCCGCCCATGTGGCGGCGCCCGATAAGGGCCAACAACATCAATCCCGGCAACGCAGCAACCGTGGTCAGCACAAAGAACTCGGGCCAACTCATGTGGTCGGCCAGCCAACCGCCCGAAGCCGACAGCCAGGTTCGCGCCGCCGACATCAGGGAACTGAGCAACGCGTACTGGGTGGCCGTGTAAGCCACGTTGCACAGACTGCTGAGGTAGGCGACAAAAGCCGCCGTGCCCATACCACCGGCAAGATTTTCCAATCCGATGGTAACCGCCAGTACCATAAGATCGTGGCCGGCCCAGGCCTGCACGGCGAACATCAGATTGGACGACATCTGTAAAAACCCGCAGATCCACAGACAACGCATCATCCCCACACTCTTCATGAGGCTGCCCCCCAGGACTGCACCGACCAGGGTGGCACCCAGACCATAGGTCTTTACCACCGCCGCGACCTCGGCCTTAGTGAACCCGAGTTCGAGCAGGAAGGGGTTGGTCATGACCCCGGCCAGGGCATCACCAAACTTGTAGAACATCACAAACAGGAGAACCGCCAGCCAACCTCGTCGCGCCATAAAATCGGCGAAGGGGCACGCTACGGCGACGTAGAGCCAGGCCGTCACGTCTGCGACCATCCCCGACAGGTGGGGACGCGTGCGCAGGTACTCGGTGGCCCGTTCTTCCCGCTCGATGCTCTCTTGCGTAAATTTCTCTTGCGGTTCGGGACTCAAAAGGATGGTGATCAGGCCCACACTGACCAGAGCCGCCATGGCAACGTAGACCTCGAACCACCCTACATAGGTGGCCAGCAACAAGGCTCCGGCCCCGGAAACCAGCATGCCCACCCGGTAGCCGAAGACGATGGCCGCCGCGCCTGCCGCATATTGGCGTTCCTCGAGGATCTCGACGCGGTAGGCATCAACGACAATATCCTGGGACGCTGAACAAAAAGCGACGATAAAAGCCAGCAGCGCCGTGGTGCCGGCCTGGGTGGCCGGGTCGGTGGAACCGAGGCCCACCAGAGCGGCCATCAGGGCGACCTGGGTAGCCACCGCCCAACCCCGCCGCCGTCCCAGAAGCCGGCTCAGCAGGGGCAGGTTCAGGCGGTCTACCAGCGGTGCCCACAAAAACTTAAGCGCATAGGGGGTCGATACGGATGCGAACAAACCGATGGTGGTATTGGTGAGTCCCGACTCCTTGAGCCAGAAGGTCAAAGTGGAAAACGTAAGCGCCAGAGGCAGGCCGCTGGAGAATCCGAGGAAGAGGATCGAGACGATGCGGGGGTCGCGGTAAACGCCAAAGGCCTCGCGCAGGCGCCGCCACCGCCGACTGTTGGATAAGTAAGGGATGAGAGGGATTCTACGCGAATACCACCATGGCGGTAAGCCCACCGTGAAAACCCGGTTCAGTCGGGGCGTTGCATGACCGGCATGTAGAGACGCAAAGGTACCCGCCGCCACCAGGCATCGTCGCCGGGACTGGAAAAGCTGTAATCGTAGACCACCGCCCTTGCATAGCGCGGAGGACGGCCATCAAAAGGATCGTTCGCGAGCAGACCAAGAACCTGCGGGGACCCCTCCAGCAGACGCCCCACGAAGCTGACAAACCAGGGATTACGGTGGTAACTGCCGAGGGCCGCGAACCACATCTGCCAGTCCAGCCTCGGCTGGTGGGGCGCCACAATACGGGGCCGGCCCTGGAGGTCACCGGGCTTCCACTTAAATTCGTAGGCCTGCCACGTTTTTCCGTCCATGCTGCCCTCGACGATTATCTCGGGACGTTTTCTGCTCATGACGGAAAAGAGCCCGTAGCTGTTGGTCAGGCGCAAGGGGGCCAAGGCAGACACGAGACCCCGCAGCGCGGGTGGAAGCGGAGTACCCAGCCTGCCCGCGAACTGGGCGCCACTCGTGACCACGAGCAGTGAGACCAGGGCCGCAAAAGCCGCGGCGGCGGTAAAACACCGTGCCGCAACAGGAGGCTTGCTTGCCACACCCGCCATACGTTTTGGCAACATATGTCCCAACCAATCGTCGTCTAACAGGCAGATGCAGAGGACCACGGTAAGCAGGTTGAAGAATGCGTAGTTGCCGGTAGCCACAATCAAGGCCTGAAAGAACAAAAAGATTCCACAGGCCAGCAGGCGCAGGCGGCGAGGGGCAAAGACAAAAAACGGCACTATCAGTTCCACGACAAAAACCCCCGCGCACAAGACCTGCTGGGACCAGCCGGGGAGTTGGTGGAGATACCAACTCGTCGCCACCGGCAGGGGCTGGGTTTGCCAGTGAAAGCCGAGCGCCGTCAGGTCCGACCACGCAGCGTCGCCGCTTAGAAGTTTGACGGCCCCGGAGAGAAACATCAGCCGGAAAAGCAGCCAGCGTAGAAGCCATACAACCGCAGCAGAGGGGGGACGGCCCCCGAATACTCCGGGCCGCAAGCGGCCGGGTGCAAACAGTAAGGCCAGAAATCCAGCCTCGAGTAGAAGGATGTCCCACTGAAAGCTCAGGAATACGCGCCCGGCCGTGAACAGGGAGAGGTAGCAGAGCCAGGCTCCCAGCGCGCCAAGGCGGGGCAACAGACCGCCGGCCAGGGCCAACGACGACAGCAGGCCGGCGGCACAGAGCAAGTGGAGGGCGGTATCGCCCGACCCCAACCACAGCAGGGTGGGAACCTTTACAAAACGCCAGACCGTGGCCTGCTGCATCCCTACCGACTCCAGCCAGGGGCCGACGGGCAGGATGCCACGGCTGCCGATAAGCCCATGCACCTGCACCCACAACGACAGAAAAGCTACGGCGTAGACCACCCCCATGCCCTTGAGGAAGACCCAACGAACCAGACTGTAGCGTGGACGCTTTACCCGCTTACCCCATAAAAGCGAGGTCAGCAGTGATGCCGTGCGGCGGTGGGAGGACACCGCCCGGTACACGGCCGAGGCTGCACGAGCAAAGCCGGGGAGCGCGTAGAGTTTGAGCAACCACCCCCTCCCCTCCACCAGAGCCAGGGCTTTGAACACGGCCTCAGCCCCTTCGCTCACACTGCCGTCGGGCTCGACGAGGTGGGCCGCCCGCACAAAATCCTCGGCGGGGATGTGGGGAAAATCGGCGGCGGCCTGCTGGTAGGGACGGTAGTCGACCGCCTCGCCGGTCAACTCACGCCAGCGCTCTATCCATACACGGCAGAAGTCACAGTCGCCGTCATATACAAATACCGGCTTGG
This sequence comes from Deltaproteobacteria bacterium, assembly GCA_046583365.1. Taxonomy (GTDB): domain Bacteria; phylum Desulfobacterota; class Binatia; order UBA1149; family CAYXZP01; genus JAYGCL01. Next base: position 8,982 of record JAYGCL010000074.1, on the reverse strand, counting down.
TCATCACGAACCGATTCTAGCAGAATTAGTAACGCAGCAGGCGCGCTGCTAGTTTCAGCCTATGAAGGTAGCCGCCGATACGGAATTGGGCGAAGGCGGGACCGCCAAGTTCTCCTTTAAGGACTCCAGCGGGGACGACAAGCAAGGTTTTGTAATCCGCCACAAGGGCCGTCTGTTCGCGTATATCAACGAATGCCGCCACATTCCCATGACCATGGACTGGGTGGACAACCGTTTCCTGTCCCGCGACGGCTGTTACATTCAGTGTGCCACCCACGGGGCGCTTTACCAGATCGACAGCGGTCATTGTGTCGACGGCCCTCCGGCCGGCAAAAAACTGCACTCGCTGCCGGTAAGCATCAGTGACGGATACATCATCGTCAGCATCCCCTAACGGCCCTCGGCGCAAGCGCCCCTGGTGGATTCCCTTTTTCCTGGGCGCAGTACCAGCACTGGAGCCACGCCTTCTTTCCCTGCTGGGTTTCGTCTCACTGGCCCTGTTCTTCGAAGGCTACGACGTCTCCATGCTCACCTCGGCACTGAAGTTCATTGCCGAAGACCTGGCCATGGAAGAAGGACGCCTGGGGTTCTATACCGGACTGATCCGGCTCGGAGCCCTTCCCGCGATACTCATCGTGCCACTGGCCGACTGGCTGGGGCGGCGTCGGATTTTTCTCGCCAGCATTGTGGGGTTCAGCGTGTGCACTTGCCTCAGCGCTTTCGCCATGGACGCGACCCAGTTTATCCTCATCCAGATGGTGTGCCGCATGTTCATGATCGCGGCCGCGGCCACCAGTGTGGCCATCATCACCGAGGAGTTTCCCGCCCAACACCGGGGCTGGGCCATCGGCATCATGGGCGCCCTGGCCGCGTGCGGACACGGACTCGGTGCCGGCCTGTTTGCAGCCATCGAATACCTGCCTTACGGCTGGCGATCACTCTATTTCATAGGTCTTCTTCCCCTGGCTCTGCTCGGGCGGCTGCGGGGCGGGGTTACCGAAACATCCCGTTTCCACCAACGGCGCAACGAGGTGCTTGCCAAAAGCGGTTCGGACCCGGCACCCTCGGCCTTTGCCTCCTGGGGCCGTCCCCTGCTGTGGCTGTTCTCGGCCTACCCGGCCCGCACCCTGGGACTGACGCTCACCGCTCTGATGTCGGCCCTGGGCGCCGCTTCGGCCTTCCAGTTCAGCGGCTACTACCTGCTCAACGTACACGGCTGGAGTCCTGGCCATTACTCGTTGATGGTAATAACAGCAGGTGCCTTTGGAATAGTCGGCAACGTAGTGGCCGGCCGTCTCGGCGACAGCTGGGGACGGCGCAGGGTGGGGACCCTCTTCCTCCTGACTTTCCCCATATCCGCCTGGTTGTTCTACAGCGGGGGCAGCACCACCCTGCCCCTGGCCTGGGCAATGATAGTCTTCAGCTTCACCGCCTGCGATGTCGTCCTCAAAGCCCTGGCCACCGAACTGTTTCCCACTTCCTACCGGGGCACGGCGGCAGGCTGGCTGGCCTTCACGCAAACCCTGGGCTGGGCCGGTGGCCTGTGGTTGCACTCGCTGGCAGCAGCCGGCCTGGGCGGCATGGGTGCTGCCGCCGTCATACTGTCGCTTTTTTGTGTGATCGGGGTTGCCCCCATCCTGACTCTGCCGGAGACGCGCAGGCGGGAACTCGAGGACATAAGCCCAGAACCAGGTTCCTGACTAACCGCAGTCGAGGTCGCCGGTAAGACCCACCGCTGCCTTGAGTACGAGCAGGGCATCGGCGGCCGTCAGAGAACCGTCAGCGCTGGCATCGCAGACCGAGATTACACACTCGATCAGACCTACCGCGCCTTTTAAGACCGACAGGGCATCGGCGGCCAGAATGCTGCCACTGCCGTCGTAGTCTCCGCACTCGACCGTCGTCCAGCCGGTATCCCCGAGCAGAGCCGCCGTCATGTCGAGGCCGTGCTGGTCGGTGGCCACCGGTTCCATCAACTGGTCGGGTGCAAGGGTGGTACTGAAATGAGAAACCGACGACCCCGGCTCGGATGGATACGGCGCGTACATCTCCACATGCTCGGACGGGTCAAGACCGGCACTCAGAGAATCGGCCTCCGAGCGCACGGCCAAACCGGTCCAGTGCAGGTCGCCGGTGTCGGTCATGGCCACCAAGCGTTCGCTGTCACTCATGTCGGGAAAGGTTAGGCCGCTGGAGTGGTCCTCAAGAAGCACCATGTAGGCATCGTCAAGCCCCGCCAGCTTGCTGCCGTCTGCCAGGTTCACATAGGAGAGAAAACCCAAACCGTGGCCGAATTCGTGCAAGGCCACGCTCAGAAGGTCAACGTCAAAATGGACGTTGCCGCCCCCTGAATCATTGCCGTCAAAGCCATAGTACCAACTCGTCCAAGCGAGACAGTCCTCGTTGTCGTCGAGGCTCGAATTAAAAGTAGCGCCTATGTCCCAGTAGGTGGGACAGGAGGACTCAGGGCAGAGGTCGAGGCCGGCCAGACTGTTGGCCAAGGCCACGGAATAGATAGTGTCGGCCCTTGGGGCACCGGAAAAGTTGGATGCGGTAACCTCGGGACCGGCACTGCCGAGCACGGCCTGCAGGGCACTACACTCAAGCGGGCTGAAATCGACGCCGATGGTTATTTCCACGTCGCTGGAGAGCCTGGCTCCCCAACGTTTGGCCGCCTCTTCAATGACCAGCAGGCGCTGCTCGCCCAGCGTGGTGCCGGTATTGCCCCCCACTGTGTCGCGAGTCGAGGGGTCGTTTAAACCCTCGCCGCTGGAGTCCAGATTCAGAATGGTAATCGTAGCCGCCCAGGCCGGGGAACTGAGAGTCGCCAGGGCCGTAAGGACAAAGGCCCCGACCAACGCATACCTGCCGCCCCCACGTGCCCTCATCGGTCTGTCCGCTCCGCCCCGGCCGGTCCGTCATCATCGGATCCGGCGGTCGTGCAGGAAAGCGCCAGGCTACCGTCGGCGCGTCTGTGTGCCACCACTATGCTGCGAAAGCGCCCTTTGAGGTCGATTAACTCACCACCGCCGGGAACCGGGGACGGCAGGGTTTCAAGGCCCTGGGGACAGGTACTGGTACGGGCGTGGGGCAAGGCTTCGAGGTGGTCCTGGCCTGGAAGCGCCCCGGGGCGGTACAGTTGCGCCTCGACCCGCCCCGCCCCGGCCACAAGCACCAGGGCCAGCAGCAGGCCTGACGCCAGAGCAGGTTTGATTGCTATCCCCACAACACCCAGCCCGGCCGTCAGGCAAGCTTGTCCGCAAACAGTGTCGTTAATCTCGCCCACGCATCATCGGCCGAGTCTTTGTCGTAATCGGGACGTTCGTCGCAGAAGAAACCGTGACCGACACCATCGTAGACCACCACCTCGTGGTCTACGTCGGCGTTGGCCAAGGCCTCGCGTACCGTGGCGACGTTATCGGCCGGAATGTAGGTGTCATTTTCCCCGAACAAACAGAGGATGCTGCCGGTTATAGATCCACTACGCTCTACCGTGGGTAGCCCTTCGTTGCCCGGGGCCGCGGTTGCCACACCACCCCCGTAAAAGCTTACAGCGGCCTTTACGGGCAATTCGCAAGCCGCCAGATAGGCCGCGTGGCCGCCAAAACAAAAGCCCATTACCCCTACACCCTTGCCACTGACGTCCTCACGCGTCTCGAGGAACTCCACCGCCGCTTTCATGTCGGCGATCAACTCGCCGGCCCCGACCTGTCCCATCATGTCTACGCCACGGGACAAACCGTCTGCATCGTATTCGAGTTCCACCCCCGGACCGCTGCGGTGAAACACGTCGGGGGCCAGCACGACGTAACCTTCGGCGGCCACCCGGTCGACGACCGCGCGGATATGCCGGTTAATACCGAACACTTCCATAAACAGGAGGACGCCGGGATAACCGTCGTCATTGGCCGGGCGTGCGAGGTATCCGCCCATGCTGTCGGCCCCGACCGCAATTTCTACACGTTGGTTGCTTGTCTCCATAATCCGTCCCACTCCCGAGTCTACCACCATGCCCACGCTTCCTACAGTGCTGACACCGTGTAAGACATGGGTCATGGATTTAAAAGACACCACTTATTCCGTCAACAACGGTATTGCCACCGTTACACTCAACCGCCCCGACCGCCTCAATGCCTTTACGGCAAGGATGGTATTCGAACTGACCGGCATCTTCGAGGCCGTGGACCGTGATGACGGGGTGCGCGCGGTTATACTGACCGGAGCCGGCAGGGCGTTTTGCGCCGGCGCCGACCTGTCGGCAGCAGGCGAGACCTTCGACTACGCCAAACGTGGCGCAAAGGGCAAGTCAGAACCGTTGCGCGACGGCGGTGGACGCGTGGCACTTGCCATATTCGGTTGCCGTAAACCGGTTATCGCCGCTATAAACGGCGCCGCCGTGGGTGTGGGTATCACCATGACCCTGGCCGCCGACATCCGTATCGTGGCCGAAGACGCCAAGATAGGGTTTGTCTTCTCTCGCCGGGGGATTGTACCCGAGGCCTGTTCGTCCTGGTTTCTGCCCCGCATAGTCGGCATCTCCAAGGCCGCGGAGCTGTGCTACAGCGGACGGGTGTTCAAAGCCGCAGAGGAAAAGGACTCACACCTGTTCAGCTACGTGCTGCCCCAGGACCAGGTATTGCCAAAGGCTACGCTGCTGGCCCGTGAAATTGCCGATAACACCTCGGCCGTGTCGGTGGCCCTGTCCAAAGCCCTGCTCTGGCATGGCCTCGGTTTGTCGAACCCCTACGACGCCCACATGATAGACTCCCGTTGCATGCAGTGGGCCGGGGGGCAGGCCGACGCCTACGAAGGAGTCAGCAGCTTCCTGGAAAAACGTCCGGCCAGATTCTCGATGAGCCCGTGGTCGGATATGCCCGACTTCTACCCCTGGTGGGAGACCAAAGATTAACGGCCGCCAAACGGTCTAAGAAGGACGGCACTCCGGGAACTCGGCAATCTCGCGAAGGTAGGAATAAGCGTACATCCCGGTGGAGTGGCCGTCGTCCCATAGAAGCCTCAGAGCATAACGGCCCACGCCTTCAAAAGAAGACAGCCGCGAGGTCCCCTCGCTTACAAAGTTGCGCTCGCTGCCGTGCCCCTGACATGATGCACAGGGACACCAGCCCCTGAGACCGGCCAACGTGTACTCGGTCGTTACCCCGTCGCTCCAGCGTATGCGCAATACCGAGCGTTCCTCGTTGTGCTCTATGTCGGCGGGTTCGGGCCCCCGGCTGGCGCCTTCTCCCTTGTCCATGCCTTCACATACCGCGACCGCCAGTTCGGCCATGATACGGCTGACGGCGTGGCCGGGATTGCTGACGACCAACGGCGTTCCCGCATCCCCACTGTCGACCAGGTCCGGGACAAGGGGCAGTTCGGCAAGCAACGGAACTCCCAACTCGGAGGCGTTCAGTGCCGCCGGTCGCTCGCCGAAGATATCATCGCGGGTGCCACAGTTGCTACAGACATAGCCGGCCATATTCTGAACCATACCCAACACCGGAGCGTTGACCTTGGCCAGCATGGCAATCCCACGACGCACGTCGGCCAGGGCAACGTCTTGAGGTGTGGTCACTATAACCGTACCGTCGATGGGCACTTCCTGGGCCAGGGTCAGAACGATATCACCGGTGCCGGGAGGCAGGTCGATTACCAGTACGTCCAGTTCTCCCCACTCGACACCGCGTAGAAACTGCTTGGTAGCACTCATAGCCATGGGACCACGCCAGATAACCGGCGCATCGTCGTCGAGGAAAAGCCCCATCGAGATAACCTTTATGCCGTGGGCCGACAACGGAGGAATGAGCTCTCCCTGGCCGGGACGGGGCTGACCACTGATCCCCAACATCATAGGCGCACTGGGGCCGTAGATGTCCATATCGGCAAGCCCCACCTTCAGACCAAGGTCGCGCAGAGCCAGGGCCAGGTTCACGGCAACGGTGGACTTGCCAACCCCACCCTTGGCACTGCTTACGGCAAGAATACGGGCCACACCCTCTATCGGAGCCTGCCGCGATACACCCGGAGCCTGTGGCCGTGCTTCAGGCATGGCCCACCTCACGTGCAGGCATCGCCGTGGCCAGCTTACGGGCAAGATCCAGGAAGGCCAGTCCCACCTCACCGTCGGGTTCTGAACGGGCCACCGGACAACCGGCATCGCCCCCCTCCCTCACCGCCCGCAACAATGGAATCCCCCCTAAAAACGGTACGTCGTAACGTTCGGCCACGCGCGCACCACCACCTTCACCAAACAAGTGGGTCCGTTCTCCGCAGCACGGGCAAACATAAAAACTCATGTTCTCTATCACCCCGGCCACCGGAGCCTTGGCCTGTTTGAACATCCTTATGCCACGTTCGACATCGGCAAGGGCCACATCCTGCGGTGTGGTAACAATCACGCCCCCGTCCATCGCCAGTCTCTGGGTAAGGGTCATCTGCACGTCACCGGTTCCCGGCGGAAGGTCGAGGATAAGATAGTCGAGTTCCCCCCACCTGACGTCGCCGATAAATTGGGTCAGGGCTTTGGTAAGCATCGGCCCGCGCCAGATAAGTGCCGACCCGGGGGGGACAAAAAAGCCCATCGATACGAGTTTAACCCCATGACGCTCGATGGGCAGAAGTTTGCCGTCCTCGCTTTGCCCCAACCTCTCCTGGGGGTCGACGCCGAACATGGTGGGAATACTGGGGCCGTATATGTCCGCATCCAGCAGGCCGGTTGAAAACCCGAGCCCGACCAGGGACACGGCAAGGTTGGCCGCCACGGTAGACTTGCCCACCCCGCCCTTGGCGCTGGCCACGGCCAGGATCCGGGAAATGCCGGGGATTGTCCCCGCCCCATGGCCCCCTCCGGTCCCGGCAGTCCGTGGGGCTGAGTGCCCGCTGGCAGGGGTCTGTGGACGCTCGACTATTATATCCACGGTCGGCAGGCCGGTGATGGAATCCAGTACCGCTTCGATGCCGGCGACTATCTGCTGGCGGACCTCTTCGTCCTCGGTCACAACCGACAACCTGACCTGCAGGGCCTTCTCGTCGAGGCTTACTTCCTTGATGATACCGAAAGAAACGATATCGCGGCTGAACCCCGGGTACTTGACGGCCTTTAACCGTTCTTTGATCTCGTCTGCCGTCACTTGAACAAATCCTGGACCCACTGGTCCCCTCCAGCCCTCAATGGCTATGCGCAATGCGCTGATTGCCCCCCCACAGGGGGGTGTTGCCTGCCCACGCCCGGCCCAGCCGACCAGACCGTATACCGGGGGATATTAAACCACCACCCCCGACAAGGCCCGAAACACCCTGACACGGGCCTGTGGGGCCGGTTTGTCACTGCTTAACCCCTTGACGTCACTCAACAATCCCGGCTAACGTCTAGGGTCGGTTGTGCCGTAGCATCTTGCTATAGTGCAAGCCGAAGTTACTCCATGCGTTTTTCCAGCACTGACAGACCGGCCAGTCTTTTTCCCTCGTGGCGCTCCTGGTCCCGCGTAGCGGCGGTGATGGTGACCGTGGGCCTGGCGACCGTCGTGGTCACGGCCACCACGGCCGGCCAGGCCCAGGCGGCAGTCTCCCTGTCACGGTGCAGCAAAGTCGCCAACAAAGCAGCGCTTCGTTACACCACGCGCATCCTCAAGGGGGGACAGGTCTGTTACCACAAAATGCTCAAGCTGGGCGACCCCGCCAACCGTGAGACCGTATGCCGCGAGTCTCAGATGCCAGAGGCCGCCGACCGCATTCTCGATGTCGATGAGGCCAAGTACCAGGCCCTCCTCGACAAGGTAAACAAACTCAGCAGCCGCAGGCGCACGAAGTTCAGGGACGCCCTGCTCAAAGGCTGTCTGGGCATCGCACCCGCGGACCTCGGATTCCCCCCATCGGCCTGCCCGCCGGCCACCGATGCGGTGGCCGGATATACCTTCTTCGACTTCGAAGCCTGCGTGGTACTCAAAACCGAGGACACCATTGCCGACCTCTTCGATGCTACCTATCCGGACCTGGACCGGGCAGCACTTTTTGAAAATAAGTACTGCGGCGGCGACACAAACAGGTCCTGCTCGAGCAGCCAGAACTGCCGTACCTGCTCCGATGACGAGGCCATCGACTGCACATCGGATTCAGTCTGTATCAATGCGGGAGTCGGCCTGTGCCAGCCCGTGGATTCAACCTGCCAAGCCTTGGAGACCAAACGCTACGTAACCTGCCAGAACAACATAGCGCGGCGTTCTTCGATGATGCTCATACGTGAGTTCAAAGCCAGGATGGCCTGCCTGCTGGCCAACGATTCGGGCCAGCGCTGCCGCGACGAAGTCGATGGCGACCGCGGTCTGGTGGGAACGGGCAACGACCGCACCGACCGCAAAATTACCCGTGCCCACCTAAGAGTCCTCGGCGGTGTTGCCGGAGCCTGCCCCGCCGTGGGCCTGTCGGTGCTCGGATTTCCCGGGGCCTGCGCCCCCTATCACCCCGAGGGGTCGGTATTCACCATGGCGGCGCTCAAGGATTGCCTCTTCGATATCCACCACCTCGACATGATCCGTTTCCTCGACATCATGAATCCGGACACCAGCCTCTGTGGAACCGGTGACGCAGTGTCCTGGAGTAATGTACTGAATCCGGAGGACAGTCTTGATTTTCTCGAAGAGTGTGACGACGGAGCGGGCAACTCCAACCTGCCGGGAGCCTACTGCCACGCCGACTGCCGAACCTCGCTGTGCGGCGACGCCGACGACTCAGGAACCCTTGATTTCGACGACGTCTCACTCATACTTCTGTCGGTTTCTAACGGGTGCGATGGCACCGACTGCAGTAGCGGACAGACCCGTTGCGACCTGGAAGTCTGCGACACCGATGGCGACGGCAACATCACAAACGCAGACGCCACACTCGTCTACATGTTAGTCGTCTATGGCAGCGGCAACAACCTGCTGTGCCGCTGTGGCGATGGACTCGTAGACCCGCGAGAGCAGTGCGACGACGGCAACATCG
>JAYGCL010000070.1:0-6268 GCA_046583365.1 Deltaproteobacteria bacterium | reverse complement strand
CTGGTGTTTTACCCGAACGGGGGGGTCAAGGGCCCGAAATAACACTTGAAACACGGGAATTTCAGAAGTTTGGTCAGGCCAGGGCAGGCTGCCCCGGGGCCCTGGTGGGGGCGGTTCTCAGGTGGGGGTGTAGGACTTAGGTCCTATACCGGCGGGCTGGGTCACAGATGAAACTCGTCATACAGATTCCCTGCTACAACGAGGCCGAACACCTGCCGGCCACCCTTGCCGACCTGCCCCGCAGTGTCCCGGGTGTGGACACGGTCGAGGTCATCGTCATCGACGACGGCAGCTCGGATGATACGGCCAATGTGGCGCGTTCTCTGGGGGTAGACCAGGTACTGCGCGCCCCGGTCAATCAGGGTCTGGCGCGGGCCTTTTCGGCAGGCCTGGATCTTGCGCTCAAACGGGGGGCCGACATCATCGTCAACACCGATGCCGACAACCAGTATCCGGGTGCGGCGATCAAAGACCTGATAGCGCCAATTCTACACTCCGAGGCCGACCTGGTCATTGGTAACCGTACCCCCCACCGCATAGCCCATTTTTCGTTGGCCAAACGAATCCTGCAGTACCTGGGCTCCTCGGTTGTACGGGGCCTGTCGGGCACCACCGTACCCGATGTGGCCAGTGGGTTCAGGGCTTTCTCGCGTGAAGCCGCCTTGCGTATGAACGTGGTTTCCGACTTCACCTACACCCTGGAAACCATTATACAGGCCGGCAAGAAGCAGCTATTGGTCACCCACGTTGATGTGGAGGTCAATCCCCAGCGTCGGCCGTCCCGTCTTTTCTCCCGCACCCACAGCTATGTATCCCGCAGTGCCGGAACCATCGTGAGGATATACGCCCTCTACGAGCCTTTGCGGGTATTTACGGCAATCGGTGGGGTGTTGCTCCTGGCCGGTGCGGCCATTGGTGCCCGTTTCCTGTACTATTACAGGACCACCGGCGGTGATGGTCATATCCAGTCGCTCATCCTGGCCGCCGTCTTGCTGCTTGCCGGTTTCCAGACCGTGCTGATTGGTCTGGTGGCCGACCTCATTGGTTCGAGCCGGCGCATGATAGAGGACTCTCTTCTGAGAATTCGCAGGATGGAACTTGATGAGAAGGACAAATGAGAGCGTGCCTGTTCGGCACTTATGACAGCCAGCATACGGTAAACCGTATCTACGCCCGGGTTCTGCGGGCGGCCGGCTACGAGCTTGCCGAATACCACGCCGCGGTTTGGGAGAAGACCCCCTCAAAGACCCGCTCCTACTTCCGTCCTCTCGGACTCGTCGGCCGGGCGTTGGCCTGGCTCAGGGCCGCCGTTGGCCTGGCCCGGCGGTGGCGAAAAAGCGGTGGTTGCCCGCTCGTTGTTGTCGGCTTTAACGGGCAACTCGACATAATGCTTCTCCGTCTCCTGGCCCCCCGCAAGGGCCCGCGTATAGTCTTTGCACCCCTGGTGTCGCTCGGCGAAACCCTGGTCGATGACCGTGGTGTCTACAGGCCGGGGTCGCTGGCCGCCCGTGTGATAATGGCCCTGGACCGCTTGAGCTGTCGCCTGGCCGATGTCGTGGTCACCGATACCAAGGCCCACCGGGACTATTTCATAAACGTCGTGGGTGTCAGGCCCGAGTCGGTACAGGTCTGCTACCTGGGCCCCGACCCGCGTGAGCTCGGCGGGCCCGAGCCCGGCTCCGGGCTTGCCCACCACCAGGAGGACGGGGATTGTGAGGTCCTGTGGTTTGGTTCCTACCTGCCCCTTCACGGTCTCGATGTCATAGCCGGGGCTCTGGACCTGCTTGCCGGTCGTAGCAATCTTAAATTTACATTCATCGGTGATGGTCCCGGCCGCGTCCAGGCCGAGGCCCGGCTCAAGGCTTCAGGGGCACGGGTGAGTTTCCACGGGTGGATGTCTTACGAGAAACTGCGTGGGCACATAGCCCGTGCGGATATCGTATTGGGCATATTCGGCCGTTCGGCAAAGGCTTCCATGGTGATCCCCAACAAGGTCTACGCGGCGGCGGCCCAGAGCCGGGCAATCATCGGTGCCGATTCGGCCGCCATGCGCGAACTCTTTGACGACGGCAGCGATGTTGTTCTGTGCAAACCCAAGGCGGGGTCCCTGGCCCGGGCCATAGTGGGGCTGGTCGAGGACCAGGCCTCAAGGGACAAGATAGGCTCGGCCGCCGGCCGTCTCATTGCCGAACGTTTCAGCGACAAGGCGCTTGCCGATGCCTGGTCCTCTCCTCTGGGCGGCCCCCGGGCGGCAGACAGTGGCCAGACCGACCAGCCTCGGGTGGGGGTGGCAGTTCTCAATTTTAACGATGCCGCCTCGACCTTGCGTTGTGTGGCCAGCGTGGTGACTGGGGATTATGAGAACTACCGTCTGCTCATCATCGACAACTGTTCTCAGACCAGCGACCTTCGCCGTCTCGAGGAGGGTATGGCAGGTCGCTTCGAGGCCCACATACTGCGGTTGCCGGAGAATGTTGGTTATGCGGGTGCCAACAACCTGGCGCTGGCCGAACTGTTCGGCCAGGGGTGTGACCAGGTCCTGCTGCTCAACGATGACACCGTGGTCAGTCCTGGTGCCATAGGGCTTATGGTCGAGGCCTCGGATGGGCATGGTGGCGGTCTGGTGGGCCCCCGTATAAGCCGGGACTGGCCCGCAAGCCCGGCGGCTTCCCTGGGCGAGCGCTACTGGGCCGCGACGGCCTGGTTGCCGCGCAGCCTTCTTCGCTACCGTCGGCCACGGCAGGTCCCCTACCCGGTGGGCGGGCTGATGGGTTGCGCGTTGCTGGTCAGCCGCGCTTTGTGGGAGAAGGTCGGCGGTTTCGACGAGGACTATTTTGCCTACTACGAGGAAGTCGACCTGTGTCTACGGGCCAGGCGGGCGGGCATAAGACCCCTGCTGGTACCGATGGCCGAAGTTGCCCATGCCGGCCACCGTGGTTTCGGTTCCGGCATGACTGCGCTGTCGGCCTATCTGAAGGCCCGCAACCTGTTGCGACTCGGTCGCAGACGTCTCGGTTGGGGCGGATTTGTACTGTTTCTGCCCGGTTATTTTCTCATGGTCGCCGCGAGCATGGTTGTCTATTCGCTGAGGGGGCGCCTGGCGGTTTTGCGTGCCATGGCCGCCGGCGTGGTCGCGGGCATCAGGGGGGGCAAGGGAAAGCCACCCGGATGGCTGTGGGCGTGAGAGTCGCGCTCGGAGCAGTGGCCGGAACCGTGGGCGGGCCGGCCACCTACGCTGTAGAACTGCTGCGGGCCCTGGCCCGTGCTTTCCCCGATGATGAGTACACGGTTCTAAGCGACCGCCCGGAGTTTTTTCCCGACGCCGCGGCAAGGGTCCACCTGCCCCTGCGGTCGACCTGGTATCAACCCTACTGGGACCACGTGGCCCTCGCGAGAGCCCTGGCAAAGGGCAATTTCGACCTCTACCACGGAACAAAGGGGGTCTTGCCCCGGCGCTTGCGCATACCCGCGGTGGTTACCGTTCACGACCTTGCCCACCGGGTGGTGCCAGAGACTTTCAGTCGCGCCCAACGTTGTCACCTGGGCCTGGAAACGGCACCGACTCTCAGGCGGGCGGGGGCCGTGATAACCGATTCGCAGCACTCGGCGGCCGACCTGCGCCGCTTGTTTCCCGCGGCCTCGGCCAAGGTGGAGAGCATTCCCCTCGGTGTGCCCGCGTGGGCCCGCAAGGCCACGACGGTTGAGGTGGAGTCGTGGATGTCGGCCCGTGGTCTGAGGGGTCCCTGCATTGGCTATCTGGGCACCGTGCAGCCGAGGAAAAATCTTGATGTTCTGGCCCAGGCCTTTACCAAAGCCGCCGCCGGCCGCCCCTGGAGGCTGCTCGTGGCCGGCCGCTTGAGGCCGGGCTACCGGCCGGCTTGTCTCGAAGGAGGAGACAGTCGCATTACCTACCTCGGTGTACTGCCCCAGGACGAACTGCCGGCTTTTCTGGGCGCCGTTGCCTGCATGGTTTCGCCGTCGTCTTATGAAGGGTTCGGACTCAGTCTTCTTGAGGCTATGGCCTGTGGGTGTCCGGTGGTGGGACTCAACAACAGCTCGGTTCCCGAGGTTGTAGGTGACGCCGGCATACTTGTAGAGCAACGGGGAGGCAACGGTTTGAGCGACCGTTTGGCCGCTGCGATTGTGAAAATCGTAAGCCGCGATGACGAGGCCCGCCGTCTGTCGGCGGCCGGTCTGCAGCGGGCTTCCCGTTTCAGTTGGGACAAAACGGCACGGCTTACCCGTGCTGTTTATGCCCGTTGCGTAGAGGGTAAAACGTGACACCTTCGGTTTGGGCGGTGGTTCTTAACTGGAACGGACTCGAGCACACCCTTGCGTGTCTGGAGAGTCTGGAGCAGTTGAGCTACCCGCACTCGCGCTTGCACGTGGTCGTTGTTGATAACGGTTCGAAGGTGTCCCCACGCGCGGTGGTGGAAAAGTCCTACCCCCAGGTAGAGGTTATCGAGACTGCGAAGAACCTGGGTTATTCGGGCGGCAACAATTTCGGTATAGATAGGGCCTTGGCCGCCGGCGCCGATTACGTCTGGATTCTTAACAACGACACCACCCTGGATGCCGCTGCGCTTGGCCAATTGGTGGCCACCGCCCAATCCCATCCGCGCGCCGCGGCCGTGGGCGGCAAGGTGTTCCTGGCCGACCCAGCCGATACCTTGTGGGTGACCTGGGGGCGGGTGACTTGGATGCAGAGTCTGATCTCCCTGGTCGGTGCCGGCCGTCCGGATGGACCCGCCTATGATGGGCAGCGACAGGTACCGTGGATCCCGGGTTGCTCGATAATGATGCGGGCCGAGGCATTGCGGGACCTGGGCGGGTTCGACGATGAGTTTTTTGCCTACCACGAGGATGTGGAGTGGGCGGCGAGGGCCCGCCACAAGGGCTGGGAGTTGTGGTACACAGGGTCGGCCCGCATCTACCATTCAGTACACGCCAGTTCGGGAGGCAGGACCAGCTACCAGGGCTTTCGTAAATATCTGAGTGCACGCAACAGCATTCTCTACGCCCGCCGCCACGGCAGGCCCTGGCAGTGGCTCTTGATGGGGGCATCAATTCTTTTGACTTTGCCGTTTCAGTACTTGCGAAGGCTTGCCACCGGCGAACAAGGGGGGGTGGTCATGAAGGTAAGGGGCTGGACGGATGCCCTGCGTGGCCGGCCCATTCCGTTCGAGGAACTGGGGCTTCGCTGAGTGGTGCTTGTCGGCGTTTAGTAGAAGGATTGGCAAGTCTGCCCATTCATAGGCTATTGTTGAAAGCCTGCCGACGGTTCCGGCGGCCGCAACTCCCATGAAAAAGATTGTCGTAGTTCCCACCTACAACGAGAAGGAGAATATCGAATCCCTTATCGAGGCCGTGCTTGGGGTGGACGTCGATAACCAACTGTTGGTCGTCGACGACAACTCACCCGACGGTACGGGGGAAATTGTCGATGGCCTGGCCGCCAGTAATCCCCGGGTGCATGTTTTGCACCGGGAGGCCAAGCAGGGGATAGGGCCGGCCTACAGGGACGGTTTCCAACGGGCGCTCGAGCTTGGTGCCGATCTGGTCGTGCAGATGGATGCCGACTTTTCCCATCCGGTGGATGCCCTGCCGCGTTTCTATGAGGCCATCCAGAAGTACGATGTGGTCCTGGGGTCCCGTTATGTCGATGGCATTACGGTGGTGAACTGGCCGATGGGGCGTCTGATGTTGAGCTATTTTGGCAACGTGTATGCACGCACAGTTCTCGGTGGGCTTCCCGTTCAGGATGCCACCGGGGGGTTTAAGTGTTGGCGACGTGAGGTGCTGGAGGCCATCGGCTTGGAAAGGGTTCGTTCTAATGGCTACGGCTTTCAGATCGAGATGAGTTACCGAGCCTGGTGTATGGGGTTTACGTTGCGCGAGGTGCCGATAATCTTTGCCGACCGCCGTGAGGGGACTTCCAAGATGAGCATGTCTATTGCCATCGAGGCCCTGTTCATAGTCTGGTGGTTGCGCCTGCAAGGAATGTTAGGGTGGTTGAGCAAGCGCAATGTGGCGGTCAGGTCCGGTCCTGCCGCCAGCTGAGACGGCGTTTCCGATGTCCCGGCGTATCCTCGTCATCAACGAGAGAGACCTTCGCAACCCATTGGCGGGTGGGGCCGAGGTTCACGTGTTTGAGATATTCAAACGGCTGGTGGCCCGTGGTCACCAGGTGACGCTTCTCGCCGCGTCCTTCAAGGGGGCGGCGCGCGAGGAGGATGTGGAAGGCATACGGGTTTGTCGCCTGGCCAAC
>JAYGCL010000049.1:0-2431 GCA_046583365.1 Deltaproteobacteria bacterium | reverse complement strand
CTGGGCCTGGAAGCCAGTCGCTTCTGGTTGATCGAGGGGGCACGCCCAGATGTCGATGACAGCTATTTCGGCTGGACCTGGCTGGGACAACTGACCAACAGGAACGCCTATCAGGGGTACGAGCTGGTCACGAGGATCGGGATGCGGCTGACCAAGCGCAATTTCGCCGGTGGTATCTCGCACAGTTCCAGCCTGTTCTTCCTGGCGATGAACGCAGGCCTTGGAACGTGAGGCATTTCAACTTCCGCCTCCTCTCAGGCCTGATCCTGTTGGCCAGCGCAGTTATCTCGTCGAGAGATGGCAGCTGGGCTCAGCCCGTGCGCACCTTTGTCCTGGGAGAAGGTGCCAGCAGCTGGTCAAGCGGCGGCCATGGTCTGGACCCGACCATCATCGGGTCGGGCGGGGTCGATACGACCAATGCCCCAGGTGACGGCATCGACTTCGAGCACCAGCCGGGCTGGATCACGCCTCTTCTCTTCGACGAAGAGGAAAACGTAGCACGGCGGGTACTCGACACGGGTTCCATCTCGTCGCCCAACGCGAGGGGCTTCAATCAGAGGCAACTCGAAGGCATTGTGAACGGCAGCCATCTGACGGCATTCGAGCGCAAACCCACCCTCTTTGACCCGCTGGTGGTGGTGCAGGGCATCCGCGTCATCCTCGACTTTGGCACCGCGGTGGGTGTGCACCGTATTCGCTTCTATCCGCGTAACACAGTCGTAGCTACCCCGTCGGCGCCATTCCAGGACGATTTTCTTCGCGGTTATGAGCTTTTTCTCAACGCGTTCTCCCCGAGCACAAGCTCGCCAAACGTACTCGTGGTGCGCAATACCGAAAACAAAGAGGCCGTGGTAGACCTGAGCGTGCCGGCGCAGTATGTCCGCGTGCTCACCTTGAAGTCTCTAGCCAATGTGCCCTTTGAAATAGACGAAATCGAAGTGTACGGCACGGGGTATCTGCAACAGGCCACGTACCTGTCCGATCTGATCGACCTGGGTGGCCGGGCTACTGTGGGCCCTGTGCGCTGGGTGGAAAAAGCCGTGGGGCGCCAAGACCTGTCGCGGCTGTCAGTGCGCGTCCGCACGGGCATCGACAGCACGCCCATACTCTACCGCCAAATCGTGCGCGGGGGCGCCCGCACTGGCCAGGCCGTGGAACTGAGCGAAGTAACGCCGCTTCATTATTTTTCGTTAGATCGTGTCGACCGGGCTCCGCTGACTGAAGACACGGCCAACTGGAGCCCCTGGTTTTCTGTGGAGAGCGGCCAACTGAGCAGGGCGCCGAATCCGCGTCGCTACCTGCAACTCCGGCTGGACTTTACCGGGGACCTCTTTGTCACGCGAGCGGCAGACCGGGTCGAATTCGATTTTTTGCAGCCACCCCTTGCCGATACCTTGCGAGCCGAGATCTTTCCACGCCTGGCCGAGGCGGAAAAACCGGCAACCTTTCGCTATGCGGTGCTCCTGAAGCGCGCTGGCCCCATTCGCGTCTACGACCGACTCGAGGTCGATACGATCGTCGAGGTCGAGAACATCCGTGCGGTGAAACTCGCGGGGATGCCAATCCACTTTTCGGTGGACTTTATCCGTCCCGATGTCTTCAGCCTGAGTTTCCCTCTGATCGAGGCCGACAACGCCGTTCTTGAGTTCACTTTCGACCTGCCTATTTTCCGCTTTGGATCGACCTTCTCGGGCCGGGCCTACAACAGTGACTTTGCCGCCGTGCCCCAAATGCTGCAACCGGGAAACGCTCTGGTCTTTGGCCCTGATGACGCGGACGCGAAGTCCAACCTCTCGGTGGAGATCCCCAAACATCAGATCGGCAAGCTGGTGGGCGAGATAACGTCAGGGCCACGAGTCTTAACGCCCAACGGCGACGGTATCAACGACTCGTTTGACCTGGCGTTCAATCTCCTGCAGCTCACGGATTCGGTGCCCGTAAGACTCGATCTGTTCGATCTGGCGGGCCGCCGAATCCACACACTGTTTTCCCAACAGCGCTCCATAGGCCCGTTTTCCCATCATTGGGACGGCCGTCTGGCAAGTGGCAAGCTCATACCGCCTGGCCTGTACGTATGGGTCCTGCGGGTGAGGGCCGATGCCTTCGAGGAGCGCCATAGCGGCTCTCTGGCCGTCGCCTACTGAAGCGTATGAGAGACGTGAAATCTCGAGCTTCTGCATGCGTACTGTTACTCGTCATTCTGAGTACCGGGGCAGGCCAAGCCCAGGATTACGGCGCGCGACTGGGCACGGTGAGACGGGGCGGCAAGGTCAGCTACGAACCCACCGGACCGCGGTTCCTGTTCGACGCCCTCGATCCCACCGTACGCAAATCGTACGTGCCTCAGGAACTCTATGCCGAGTATCAGTGGAAGCAGGCAGCGTACTCGAACTATGCCCGCAACGAGTATCAGCGGTACGTATCGACTTCC
>JAYGCL010000044.1:0-8087 GCA_046583365.1 Deltaproteobacteria bacterium | reverse complement strand
TCACGCAGGTCGCCGGAATCACCGGCCAACACCCCACTGCTGACCTCGAAGATCAGGTAGTGCGGTGCCCGGCGGCCCGTTGCCGCCGGCTCCTGGCCCCGCCACTGTCGATAGTCACCGGCCTGCCCCGAGATGATATAGGAACGGCGGCCGTCGATGGCCGCGGCAAAGTATATCGCATCGGCGTTGTCCAGGGTCCCGCGGTTTATGATTGAAAGCGCGTTGCGAAAGTGGGGGCGGAGCGGGTCTTCGTGAAAGGCGCGCTCGACGGCACTGTGGACGAAACCCAGCAGGTAGCGGTAACCCTCGGCCAGATTGCGCTCGGTGGCCGGCGGCGGCATGAGCCTCGGATCCTCGATCGCGTCGCGGGCGCGTTCGAGGCTGCCAATCATCTCGTCCCAGGCCGCGCGCAGATCCCTGGCCGTATCGCTGTTGTGCGGGCCGGCCATCATGCCTGCTCCCGGCCGGCCTCCGGCCTATCGTCGGCATCCCAACCGAAACGCTCGAACAGCGCGGCCAGGTTCTCGCGAATCACATCGCCCTCCAACCCAAACTCCTCAAGGCTGTAATGGTGGCGGGTCGTGTGTTTCGACTCGCGCTTGCCCTGGCCCGAGAGCAGTGCCCGGTATTCATCGCTGAGAGTCAGGCCGAGATCCCTGTACACACCTTCGATCGTCGCGGCCGGATCGGCCGTCAGACGGCGGTAGTCCACAATCGCCCCTTTGGTCTCGGGGTTTGCATCCAGAGTGTCCAGCGGGTGGGTGTAGGTGTGCCAGGACTGATCGACCAGCACCTGCAGCGAACGTCTCTGTCGTTCCCGATCCCAGCCCAGCGCCTTCCAACTGCCGGCGACCAGCTTGAGCAGGCTGGGAATCGTCTCGCGAGGATCGCGCACGTTGACCACAAATCTGGCATCCGGGAAGGCCTCGATCAAGGACTCAACACGACCGGACCAGAGCGGGTTTTTGGCCAGGTGCGTCTTTTCGGGCCCGTTCAAGTATAGCTGACGCTTGACGACTTCCCGGTAGAAGTCGTTGTAGCGCCGTCGCTTGGAGGCCGGCCAATCGTTCATGTGGTAGAAGTCGAGGTCTCCCAGGTAGGGCATCCTGGTGATCCAGAAGCCCGAGGCCATCGAGTAGTAAAGCGAGATGTCGTCCTCTTCTGGAATGGTAAGCCCCATGGAGTGCATGTGGCGGAACTTGCCGTAGCGCCACTCCTCGAACTTTGCGGCCTGGCGCGCCAGCAAGCCACCCAGCAGGCGCCGGTCCAGACCGATACCGCCGCGAATGATCTTCTTCTGCAGCAGCGACGGGAAGTAACACTCCCACAGCAGAAAGAAGCTGAAGCGGCCCTCGTCCTGACTCATAAGCCGGTGCGTGAGCGTGGTCCCGCTGCGGGCATGGCCGACCATGAAGACCGGCTCCTTTACCTGCACACGTTTGAGGCCCGGAAAGATGATGCGGTCGAGCCCGAAACAGAGCGCGTGAAAGCTCGCAACCACCGGCACCGCAATGAGCAGGACGGCCAGGTAGTAGGCGCGGGCCTTCGGCGAGGTCTCGTGCCAGGCCAGGCCGAGCATCTTTAAGTAGTTGCCAAAGTCGAAATAGAACACCGGGCTTCCTAGAACGTCGCCTCGGTCGAGGCAACCAGCCGCCCGTGCCGCTGCCTATGCAAGCGGCATGATGGTGGAGGCGGGGGGAATCGAACCCCCGTCCGAAAGCACTCCACAAAAACCTCTACATGCTTATCGTGCGTATTAAGCTCACCCGTTCGGGCTCCCGCACGAGGGATCCCTTGGGGTTATTCGCCGAAAATCTCGGTCCGGAGCCCGGCGACCCGTCTCCTTCCCCAGCCCGCTAATCCACGCCCTTATCGAGACCACGGGCACTTCCCGTAAGGACGCTCACGGCAACTTAGGCCGCGAGAGCGTATTCGAAATCATCTGCAGTTAGTTTGCAGTCTGCCTGATTAACGAGGTGGACAGACCTCGGCATGCAGTCCTTGCTTCATTACCTCCGTCGAACCCGGTTCGCCCCCAGGTCCATGCTTACTGGACCTTAGAGTATAGGAACCACAGCTTTTGCCAACAAGGCGGCCCTGGGGACTTGCCTGACGCAACGCGGCAAGGATTCTTCAACCAACACGGATCTGTACTTTCCGCTTTCCTTCAACCCCTTAATTGGGGTAGGCTTTCTCTTGGAATGGTGAGGAGCTCGAAGCTGGAGCGAGCGACTCCCCCGAAGTGATGAGGCTGACCGCTTGGTTGGCTGCAAGAACGAAGGGAGAAGTTCGCATGAAACCTGCATCAAAAGTCCTTTACCTGCTGTTTGCGCCGGCCCTGGCCCTGCTCCTGGCCGCCACGCCGGCCCTGGCTCTGGAAAAAGCGGCCGGTTGCGGCAACCCCGACAACGACCGCTACTGCGAGGTGGGCGGCACCTTGGACACGAGCAAGTCGTGTACGGCCGATCCCGACTGCACCACGGGCACCTGCGAGGACAGGATTGTTGCCAGCGACGCCCTCGGCACCCTGAGAACCGCAGTCGGCCTTGAAAGCTGCGACAACGTCCGCTGCGACGTCGATGCCAGTGGCAGTATTCTGGCCGCCGACGCCCTGCTGGTCTTAAAATACGCTGTCGGGCTGATCACAATGCTGGACTGCCCCGGCGTCGACCTCACCGACATAGCCGCGTTGCCGTCGGCCACCGGGCCTGTGGCCGACGAGGGCTCGAGTAGTTCGGCATCACTGATGGCCCGGTCGGAAGAGGAGACCTCGAGCGGCATGGGACTCAGCGAGGGGGGAAGTTTCTTCTCAGACAAAAGCGAAGACGACCACCTTGATCTGAGCATCGCGGCCTGCGAGCTGGTCAACCGCTACCGTAACGCCGTTACCTGGGCATCCCAGGGCGACATGCTCACCTGTTACATCACGCAGTTCATCTCCGACCGTGAAAGCCACAGTTGCGACAACTGCGACTCAATCGATTTCTACGACGGCAACGATCACATCATCGACCTTGAGATGATGGACATCGTCGGTTTCTGCGCCATGGACGACGGCACCGAATGCCGCAGTGATTCGGACTGCACTTCGGGTCCCTGTATAACTTTCGACGGTGAAGGCAAGGACAACGTCCGCCTTAAATTACGCATAGAGAGGGCCGGCAGCGAAACAACCGACACCATCAGATCCATAGAAATGTTCGCCTGCGAAGACGTGGCGGGCTCTACGGTCATCGTCCCCATCAAGATCGACGAGTCACCTACCTTCGGGTCTCTGCAGCTAGACATCGACTACAGCGATATCGGCGGGTTCTTTGAAGGCTCGGCCGGTGATGTCGAGTGCACCACGGCGCTGGGCAATTCGGTCATCTTTATCCCCAACGACAAGGACGACGAAAAGATCCTGACCCTCGGTTTTATTTCCATTACCCCAGTCGAGGGCGCCTCGACATTGGTCAACTGCAACTTCACTTCCACCGGTGACTCCCTGAGTTCCTCTGATTTTGTGATCACCGTGGTCGATGCAACCGACGGTAGCGGTGCAGCCATCAGGCCCACCGCCAGCATCGGAACTCTTACCGGAGAGAGCAGCGGACAGGTGCAAATGCACTACCTCAGCCAAGGCATCAACGGCAACGTATTCACCATGAGGAGCAAGGGCCTTTTCTCCGACGAATACGGTGCCGGCGCCGAAGCGGTGGTGGTAACGGCCACGCTTAACGACGATGGTGATTTTACCGACAAAAAGACTATCGACATAGCAACCAAATTTACCCAAACCGGCAGCGCAGACGGCAAGGGCGGCGGTTTCAGCGGCCACAGTGAGGAGATGTTCATTCAGGACGCCGACAGCGTCACCGTAAGCGGTGTAGAAAAGGGCACTTTCGCTGCCGTTGACGAAGACGGTGACGGCAAGATTGACAGCGGTTCCGACGGCCACGAAGCCCGTGTATACGGGTATTCCAAATTGATAGACGGCAACGCGGCGGCCATGGCCAGCCAACTGACGGCCGGCACCATAGCCAGCGCATCCGAGTACGACTACAAAGTCTCCCTGCTGGCAGTCGGGATCGGGGCGGCCAAGGTCTCCCAGGAAGGGGCGACTTCTTTCCCGCCATGCACGGTGGCCACCTGCGGTTTCGATGAAACCTGCGAGCGTCTGGAATTGAAAGAGGACAGCGACTCAGGCCACTGCATAGAAACATGGAAGTTTGCAATCGTGGAAGGCTGGAACGCCACTGGCGCACTGGACGAGGAAGCGGCCATCGATTACGTCACAGCCGTCGTCGACGGTGTGCTCCCCTCACTCTCAGGAACTGACATAGAGTTCAGCACATCAGAAAGCTACGACTGCTCGGGAACGGCCGAAGCTACCATCGCGGTCGATATGTTGCCCGTTATGCAGGCATGCGGCGACATGATGATGGAACACAACCCCTTCTCCTGCCAGGACGTGGCCGGTGGAGACAACTATCAGGACTGCGACTTCGCGTTTGCCCGTTGCAGCGCCACAGAGGAAGAGTGCAGCGACGACGACGATTGTGAGGGACAGTGCAGCCAGAGTGGACTCGACTGCGACAGCGACAACGACTGTTACACCGGCGAGACATGCAGTGCCCAGACCTGCAACGTCACCGCTGAAAGCGATCTGTGTTCCTTCGAAGACCCCTGCAACGGTCCCAACCCGGAGTCTTACTGCTTCGACGACGACGAAGTCGGGGACTTCGACCCCTGCGCGCTGTCCGACCAGTGCTCCTTTACCGGCAAGGACTGCCAGACCGACGCCGATTGCGGCAGCCTCTGCAGCATCACAAAGACCTCTTGCACCCTGGCCGCCGACTGCGGCTCGGCCGAGACCTGCAAGACACAAACCTGTGAGAGCATAAAGCCGCCTTTCTGTGAGGCGTCCTCCAACAGCACCTACGGCGACTGCTGCGAGGTGCGTTTCGGTGACCCCGGCTGCGAGAACGACGACATGAAAAACCTCGTCTGCTCGCAAGACGAATACTGCTGCGAGGTGGAATGGGACGGCCCCTGCGTGTGGCTGGCCAACGACGAAGATGCCGGCTGCTTCGACGCCTCGATGGACCCGTGCGCCGGTGACAACTCACCGTTCTGGTGCGCGGACGACTTTGGCGATGACGACCCCTGCGCATCTACCAACACCAACCCGCCGGCCTTCTGTTTCGAAAACAGTGACCCCTGCGCCGACACTTCGGGTGCCGATCTGCCCGACTTCTGCGAGGGTAGCGTCAACCCCTGCAACGGCGACAACCCGCCGGCCAAGTGCATGGGCAACCTGAACCCCTGTGACGGCGACTACCCGCCACCCTTCTGTTTCGGCGCGGGCGACAACTTCGACCCCTGTATGAGTGATAACCCGCCCGACTTCTGTACCGATTTCGACAGTGGTGGCCCCTGTGAGGGCGACGACCCGCCGGACTGGTGTGCCAGCGAACAGGGCGACTGCTGTATGCCCACCTTCGGCATCCCGGGCTGCACCGCCACAGCCACCCAGACCACCGTGTGCAACCTCGACTCCTACTGCTGCGATGTAGAGTGGGACCCCCCCTGCGTGCAATTGGCCAGCTTCGAAGCCGACGCCAGCTGCTTCCCGGGTACCGGCGGCGGTGCTACCACCGGCGGCGGTAGTGGCGACCCCTGCCTGTCGACCAACCCACCCCCCTGGTGCAAGGGCTTCGGCCAGGACTTCGGCACTGGCGACTTTATAGGCAACGGTCAGGCCGGTTTCGGCGGCTGTTGCATGCCCCACCCCAGCCCGGGCTGTGAGGATATTGCCACCCAGACCACCGTTTGCGCCTACGACCCCTACTGCTGCGACGTTGAGTGGGACCCCTTCTGTGTGCAGGAGGCCAACACCGAAGGCGCCAGCTGCTACGACGAGGAAGCTGACTGTAACAGCGATTACCCGCCGCCGTACTGCTTCGGCGATGCCAGCACCTTCGACCCCTGCGAGCCCGGCCCCAACGGCGAGGTGCCCAACTGGTGTAGCAGCGGCGAGGTAGGAGACTGCTGTATGCCCAACTCCGGCCAGGGCTGCAACAGCTCGGGCCAGGACGACAACAGCGACGGCATTGACGATGTCCAGGCCTGTGTATGCGAGGCAGACGACTACTGCTGCGGCATAGACATGGACGGCGACGGTAGCATCGACGAAGGCGAGTGGGACGGCCCCTGCGTAGCACTGGCCGACACCCTTTGCAGTGCCAGCTGCTTCGACGGCTTGTCCATCGACCCCTGCGCACCCGGCTCCAACGGCGAGGTGCCCTTCTGGTGCGAGAAAGATACCGGCTGGGACATCACGGCCGACGACCCCTGCTTCTGCCCCGACAACGACACCGCCTGTCAGACCGCCCTGCCTTTCTACTGCAAGGACGATTTCGGCGACCCCTGTCAAGGCAATGACCCGCCGGACTTCTGCGGCGACCCCTGTGCCGGTAACTACCCGCCGCCCTGGTGCTTCGACAACCTTGATGAGTTTGACCCCTGCACAGACCTGCCCAACGACGCCAAGCCCGAGTACTGTTCGGCTACCGGCGTGGTCGGCGACTGCTGCGTGCCCAACTCCGGCCAGGGCTGCACCAGCTCGGGCCAGGACGACAACAGCGACGGCATTGACGATGTCCAGGCCTGTGTCTGCGAAAAAGACGACTTCTGCTGCCAGGACTGGGGACAGTGGGACGGCGCCTGTGTAGCCATAGCCACCAACGAGTGCGCGGCCGGCTGCACAGTCGGCGCTGGTGACCCCTGCGCCAGTTCCAACCCTCCGTTCTGGTGCACCACTACTGGGCTCAGCGACGGTCAGACCGGCGACTGCTGCTCTCCCACACCGGGAATTGCAGGCTGCTCGGACAAGACAGTGGTCGACTGCGTCTGCGACATGGACAACTACTGCTGTGACGTTGAGTGGGACGGCGCCTGTGTACAGGGCGCTGGCTTCTGCAAGGCCGATTGCAATTTCGGCGGCGGCGACCCCTGCCTGAGCGATAACCCGCCGGCGTTCTGTTTCACCGTCGCGGGTGACTTCGACGACTTTGATCCCTGCCAAGACCTGCCGTCTGCAGACCAGCCGTCCTTCTGTACCGCTGGCTCACCAAGCACGAGCCCCAGCCTCAACTGCTGCGATATACGTGACAACGAGACCGGCTGTGAGATCGATTCTGTTGAGCAGTGCGTCTGCTCAAAAGACGACTTCTGCTGCGGCATAGACATGGACGACGACGGCTCGGACGACGAGGGTGCCTGGGATGCGACCTGCGTGGCCATGGCCCACACCGAGTGCGCGGCCCAGTGCTTCGCTGCCGGCGACGACCCCTGCGCAGCCGATTCGCTCGGCAATGTGCCGTTCTGGTGCCAGAGCCCCGATGATTGGGAAATGGAGAACGACGACCCCTGCTACTGCGACCCAGCCGACTTAACCTGTACACCGGCCAGCTACTGCAACACCTTCGGTGGAAGCACGGATGACGAGTGGGACGAATACGATGGCGAGGACCACAGCGAAGAGGCCGGCGAGAAGGGCAACTGCTGCGAGGCCACACCGCATACGCCGGAGTGCTCTGATGCAACGGTGACTTCCTGCGTCTGCGCCATGGACCCCTACTGCTGCGACAATGAGTGGGACATGTACTGTGTAGGCGAGGCTGCCCAGTGCGGCACTACTTGCGGAGGCGACGGCCCCCAACACCCCTGCGAAAGCGACAACCCACCGTCCTGGTGTGGTTGGGATGAGTTTGACGGCACTGGCGGCGGCAGCGACAACGGCGGCGACTGTGACGGCGGCGACGACGCCTGCTGCATCTGCATCGACTCGTGCGAGGGCCAGGGCGGTTCGGAGTCCTACTGCGAAGAGTATTGCAGCTGCACCGACGACGGTGACGACGATGCCTGCCTGATCCAGTGTGAGGACCAGTGCGAGGACCAGGGCAGCAGCGAGTGGGTATGCGAATCGATGTGCGAGACCCAGTGCGATTAGTTTGAACAGCCCCTCTTGACCTGGGGCCATCGTATTTGGCACAGTAGAGGTACGGCTCGGGCAACCGCCCTCCCCTTACTCCAGTGAGCAC
>JAYGCL010000051.1:0-28507 GCA_046583365.1 Deltaproteobacteria bacterium | reverse complement strand
CCAGCGACTCGATCCTCTCTCCTGCACTTCCATCGTCTTTGCCGGGCGGTTACACTGCCGCGCTGTGAGTGAACTGGATTCCTTCAGAACAGAAGTCTCGGCCTGGCTTGAGGCCAACTGCCCCCCCTCGATGCATTGGCCCAAAGATAAAATGGGGGGCTCTCTGGACGACGCCCTGACCTGGGGCGGGCGTAAGTGGCAGTTTAACAACCCTGAGGCCCAGTTGTGGCTCGAGCGCATGGCCGAAAAGGGCTGGACGGCGCCCACCTGGTCCGAGGCCTACGGCGGCGGCGGTCTCTCCAAGCAAGAGGCCAAGGTGCTGGCCGAAGAAATGCGCCGCCAGAGAATAAAACCTCCCTTGGTGGGTTTTGGCCTGACCATGATAGGCCCCTTGATGGTCGAGCACGGCAGCGAAGAGCAAAGGCTGAAGTTTCTTCCCCCCGTATGCCGCGGAGAGATTCGCTGGTGTCAGGGCTACTCTGAGCCGGGAGCCGGCTCTGACCTGGCCAGTCTCCAGACCCGTGCCGTCTTAGACGGCGACCACTGGGTACTTAACGGACAGAAGGTGTGGACTTCGTTTGCCGACCAGGCCGACTGGATGTTTATCCTGGTACGCACCGACCCCGAGGCTTCCAAGCACGGTGGCATCTCCTTCATGCTTTTTGACATGGAGTCTGCGGGCGTCAGCGTTAAACCCATAAAACTTATCAGCGGCAACTCTCCGTTTTGTGAAACCTTCCTCGAAGACGTGCGCGTGCCCAAGGATCAGGTCGTGGGTGGTCTCAACAACGGCTGGACCATGGCCAAAGCCCTTCTCGGCCACGAACGTTCAATGATAAGCGAGGCCTTTGGTGAGAGCCGCGAAGAAAATCGTCTGGCCAGCCTGGCCCACGAGTATCTGGGCGACGGCAACGGCGGCATTGCCGATGCCGGCCTGCGCGGCCAGATCGCCCAGCTGACCATGGACAAGGTCTGCCTGGACCTTACCCTGCGGCGCACCAAGGAGGCCATGAAGGTGGGCCAACAGCCCGGCCCCGAATCGTCGCTGTTTAAGTACTACGCCACCGAACTCAACAAAGACCGCCACGCACTGATGGTATCCATACTGGGACCCCAGGCCCTGGGCTGGGAGGGGGAGGGGTTCTCTGCAACCGAGCTTGACCTTACCCGCACCTGGCTGCGTTCGCGGGGCAACTCTATCGAAGGCGGCACCTCTGAGGTGCAACTCAACATCATAGCCAAGCGGGTCCTCGGTCTGCCCGGCCGGGATTAGGGAGGGGTCGAGTGTCTCTGCTCCTCAACGAAGATCAGATAATGCTCAAGCAGAGCGCCGAGGAGTTTGTGCGTGACAAATCCCCTTTGAGCCGCCTGCGCGGGTTGCGCGAGGGGCAAGGCAACGGTTCTTCGCTTAGCCTGTGGAAGGAAATGGCCGGCCTCGGCTGGCATGGAATCCTCGTACCCGAGCAGTACGGGGGGCTGGGTCTGGGGTATACCGAGATGGCCTGCGTGCTGGAGGCCTGCGGTCGCACTCTGGCACCCGAACCGCTGCTTTCCACCTTGCTGCTGGGGGCCAATGCGGTTTTGCTGGCAGGCAGCGAGGAACAAAAAAGCGAGATCCTGGCGGCCGTGGCAGGGGGGGAGCGCCTGTTGGCCCTGGCCTATCAGGAGCGCGGCTCCCGCTACGACCCTCTCTATTGCACGACCAGTGCAGAAAAAACGGAGGATGGTTACCTGTTAAGCGGCCAGAAGACTCTGGTCTACGACGCTTCCAGCGCCGATTTCCTTATTGTTTCGGCACGCCTTGCCGGAGCCCAGGCCGACGCAGAAGGGCTTGGCCTGTTTCTGGTCGAAGCGGACACGCCCGGCCTTGAGATAGTCGCTCAGTCCACCATGCACCTGAGGCCGGCCGCGTTGGTCAAACTCAACGACGTCAAGGTGGACGCCGCCGCCCGTCTCGGCGACGAGGCCGGTGAGATTCTCGGGCAGGTTATAGACCGTGCCACCCTGGGGCTTTGCGCCGAAATGCTTGGCAATATGCAGGCGGCCTTCGATATGACCATGGAGTACTTAAAGACCCGTACTCAGTTTGGTGTTCCCATCGGTAGCTTTCAGGCCTTAAAGCACCGGGCGGCATGTTTGTTTGTGGAGATCGAGCTGTCGCGTTCGGCGGTAATGGGCGCTTGCGAGGCAATAGACCAGGGCCGCGAAGATTTTAAAGAGGCCGTTTCCGTGGCCAAGGCCCGTTGCTCTGACACCGCCGTGTTGGCCGGTTACGAGGGCATACAGATGCACGGTGGCATCGGCATGACCGACGAGCACGACATAGGGTTTTTCGCCAAGCGGGCCCGCGGCAGCGAGCTGACCTTCGGGGACGCGGCCTACCACCGCGACCGCTTCGCAGGTCTGCAAGGGTTTTAAGACTTCCGTCTATTCCATGTAGCCGAGGGAGCGCAGCCTCTCGGCGGTCTCACGGTCCATTTCCAGACTGTTGACGCCTTGGCTGCTGACCCTTGCAAGGAACAGCGGCCAGGTGTGGTTGAGCCAATCTTTCAGCTCCCCGAACAGGCTTCGGGCTGACTGCCCGCTCAGCGGCAGGGCTATCTGTTCGGCGGGGTCGGTGGTAATCGAGTAAACCTCGGCCTGGCGGCGGTCGAAGTGTTGGATGAGTTTCTCGCCGTTGCGACGCACTGAAAGCTGTACGTTGAGGCTGCGCTTGCGGTAAAGCTCAGCCACCGTGGCCCGTTCCCACTCGGCCTGGCCTCCGTAGGCCACTTCCGAAAGATCGACCCCCTCCACGCCGGCCGGGGTTGGCAGGCCCACCAGTGACAGCACCGTGGGCATGATGTCGATGATGCTCGACTCCATTCCCACCCGAGGCCTGCTCGCCTCGGCCCCAGGCAGGTAGAGGATAAACGGAACCTGCAGGATTTCGTCGTAGAGGGTGCGGTGGTGGCCCTTGCGCCCGTGCTCGAAAAATTCGTCGCCGTGGTCCGAGGTCACCACGATAATGGTGCGAGCGGACAGTCCCAGACGATCCAGTGTTTTCCTCAGCATGGCGATGTGGTCGTCGACCAGGCGGATCTCCCCGTCGTAGAGGGCCAGGACGTGTTCTAAATCTTTTTTGTCCATGCCGTCATGGACGGCCGGGTTGAAGTAGAAATTGTTGCCGTCTACCCGGCCGTCGTAGTCGGGGTCGAACATGGTGTCGTAGGGGGCCCCGGGCATGTAGTCGTAGTGAACGTCCCAGTAGTGCAGAAACATGAAGAATGGATCGTTGCTGTGGCCGTTGAGCCAGGCCTCGGCGGTCTCCTGCAGCAGCGGTGCGGTTACGCTTTTGTAGGACTCGCCGTTGGTGGCAAAACTGATGGTGTGGTCGTCGTAGTGGTCAAAGCCCCGCCCGAAACCGTACTTGGCCTCGACGTAAGGGGCCGAGGTGACCGCGGCCGTGGCGTAGCCGGCCGCCTGGAAGACTTCGGCCATGGTGGCCACGTCGGCCGTCAGACGGCGGTCGTCGCCGATAACTCCGTGGCCGAGCAGGGAGCGCCCGGTGAGCATCGACATGTGCCCGGGCAGGGTCCAGGCCGTGGTACTGCTGGCGTTGGCAAACATCACTCCCTCGGCGGCCAGGGCGTCCATGGCGGGTGAGGTGTCGCGGAAGTAACCGTAGCAGCCCAGATGGTCGGCCCTCAGACTGTCGATCGAGACCAGGATTACGTTGTAGCCCTCGGCCCTTGGGGCGAGCGTTGCCGGCCGGGCCGGTATTGCCTGCCCGCTGGCCTGGTCCCCTTGGCCCATGGGCACATCCAAGCGCTGCATGGCCGAGGGCAACAGGGCCAGCGTCACGACCAGGGCGGCCAGACCTTTGCGTCCGCACAACGGGCTCAGGTAGTAGTGGGCCATCCACGCCAACGGTGCGGTCACAAGCAGCACCACGGTTGTCAGGGCGGTGCCGTCAAAGACAAAATCACGAGCCAGGTTGCGCAGGGCAACTGCGTTTGAGGCCTCAGCGGGCAAACGCTCCAGCCCCAGGCAAAGCCACACGGTCAGGTTTACGACCAACTCGGCGGCCACCACAGCCACCACCAGGCGGTGGCCTAACTGTTCGGGGCCGAGACGGTTTCTTGACAGGGCTGCCAGGACCATGAACAGGGGAGCCAGGGCAACGGCCATCGTGAGGTTGGACAACAGTAGGCTTGGACCGATGGCCAGCTTGGCGACAAAACCCTGGCCGATGAATCCGGAATAAAGCGGGGGCAGGGGCAAGGCTGGGGCCGCCCAGGAGTAGAGTTTTGTAAACGCGTCGTGCCACTGCACGCTGAAGAAACTCGACGGTGCCAGCACGAGGTCGGCGTGCAGGTAGGCCAACAGTAAAGTTTCGGTGGCCGCCTGTACCAGGCCCACAAAACAGGTTGCCGTGAGGGCGGCCTTTGCGATGTCGGATGCTTTGCTCATTTATTCGCCGACGTAGCCGAGAGACTTGAGCCTCTCTCTGGTCTCGGCGTCAAGGTTGATGCTTCGCTTGGTCTCCGATGTGCCTTGCATCTGGCGGTAGGCCCGCCAGCGCTCTTCCAGCCAGGCCCCCAGGCGGTCGAGCTCGGTAGCGACGATTGCTTTTTTCTGGTCGTGGAGGTCGCGGGTCTCGGCCGCATCACGGTCGAGCTGGTAGAACTCCACCGGGTCCCTGCGCGGGTGGGTTATACGGTTAAAGTGTTGGATGACCTTTGTCGTTAAAGTCCGCCTGGCCACTTGCAGGTTAAACCCCCGTTTGTCGAAGAACTCGCCGTAGACGGCCCGCTCTTCAGACGCGGGTGTGGCTGCTGCCACGTCCAGGAGGCTCAGGCCCTCGAGTCGGGCGGGGACGGGCAGGCCGGTCACGTCGATGATGGTGGGCAGTATGTCGACCAGGCTGGCCTGGACGGTGGCCACCGTGCCGGCCTGGGAGCCGTCGGGCAGACGCAGGATCATCGGGATTTTCAAAACTTCGTCGTAGAGGGTGCGGTGGTGGCCTTTGTTGTCGTGCTCGAAAAATTCTTCGCCGTGGTCGGACACCAGGATGACCAGAGTGTTATCGCGCAGCCCGAGTTGGTCGAGCTTTGCGAGGATGCGGCCTACGTGATCGTCGGTAAAGCGAATCTCACCGTCGTAGAGGGCCAGGATGTGGTCGAGGTCGCGGCTGTCCATACGAGGATTGACGTCTTTGCGTTCGATGAAATCACGTCCGTCCATGTCGCCGTCGTAGTCGGGGTCGAACATGGTGTCGTAGGGTGGTGGTGGAATGTAGTCGTAGTGAATGTCGAAGTAATGGAGGAAGAGGAAGAAGGGCTCATCACCGTGCTCGTCCAGCCAGTCAATGGCCATGGTGTTTATTTCCGGAGCGACAATGGCCGAGCGGGCTTCGTCGCGGTGTCCGTAGGCCGCACTTAAGTCCTCGTAGGTATCCATGCCGCGGGAGTAACCGTAGAGGGCGGCCACGTAGGGGGCCGAGACGAAGCCGGCAGTGCTGTAGCCGCCCGCCTTCATAATCTCTCCCAGGGTGGGGATTGAAGGGTCGAGGATGACGGTGTCGTGCACGACACCGTGGGAGGTCTGATAGCGGGAGGTGAACATCGTAAGATGGGTGGGGAGGGTCCACGAGGAAGTGGCGATTGCGTTCTCAAAGCGGATTCCCTCGGCGGCAAGGCGGTCGAGGTTGGGGGAGGTGTTGCGCGGGTAGCCGTAACATCCCAGATGGTCGGCACGCAGGCTGTCCAGAGATATGAGCAGTACGTTGGGGGGAGTCTCGGCCAGCACCGAGTCCGAGCTTGCGGTTTCCAGGCCAGGTCCCTGCCCGGCTCTGGGCAGCAGGGACAATAAAAGGCCGGCCGTCAGCAGCATCCCCACCAGGGCGCGGGCCGTGCCTCTGCGATTTTCAAGCAACGCCCCCAGGCGGCGGGCCAGCAACAGGGCGCCCACCAGGACCAGGCCGGCCACTGCGGTACCGTCGATGACGAGGGAGCGGGAACGGTAGAGCAGGTGCTCGAGCGAGGGGCTGTCGTTAAGGGAGAGGGCTCCCAGGGCCAGCCAGCCATGGACCACGACGGCCACGGCCGTCCATACCCACAGGTAGCCCCGCCAGGTGGGCCGGGTCCGGGGCCTCAGCAGGGCCCCGCAGGCGCCACCGAGGGGGCCGAGCAGCAGGGCCATGAATACCGAGACCGGTACCAGCGCCGTAACCAGCGCGATGAGGTGGGAGGACAAGGCTGTGGTTAGAAAACTGTCGGGCAGGCCGGGGCCCCAGCCCAGCAGTGGCTCGGCTGCAAAACGCAGTTTGGCCAGAAAGTCGTAAAGCTGGGAGGGAAAGAATGTGTAGGGGGGCAGCACCTGGTTCCCGAACACGGCGGCCAGGGCCGGCACCTCCAGGATCACCTGGGCGGAGGCCAGGAGAAGGATAGCCCCGAGGCTTGCGCGGCAGTGCCGGCGCAGGCTGGTCATGCCGGTTTGCCGAATCGTATGATGTCGGGACGGCGGAGCGACCAACTCAGCAGGGCGCTGAGGAAGCTGAGGCCGTAGGTCAGATCGCAGACCAGACCGATGAGCCCGCAGAATACCCGTTCCAGGCCGTGCAACCACTTGCCCGAACTCCTCCAGTAATAGCCCCCCCTCGTGGCCAGGGCCGCGGCCGCAAGCCAGGCTATACGGTCATCGATGGCATCCACGGCCAACGTGGCGCCGAGCAGCAGTGCCGTCGGGCCCAGTGCGATCTGTACAAAGCGGTGGACTATCCTTTTGCGGCGGTTGGCCTGTTGGCCGGTCATTAAGTGGTGGCCGAGACCGTATTTCAGAAATATGTAGGCTTGACCGTGAGCGTACTTGTACTGTTTTTTGATGATTTTGTAGAGGCTGTCTTCGGTCTGCCCGAAGTCGAGTGCGAATTTCATTCTCTTGTCCTGGACAAGGCGGTAGCCCAATTGCCTGATCCTGGCCGAGATGTCCTGGTCTTCGGTTGAGTTGTAGAGCCCCTCGAACCAGAACCCGATCTCTTCCAGTGCTTTTTTACGCACCAGGTCACAGCGGGTTTCTATGAAGGATACGTCAAAGACTTCTTCTTCGCTTTCTTCGGCCACGTCTAAAAGGTTGACGACGGTGAAGATACGCTGGATGCGGTCGAGACGGTCGAGATGGTCGAAGACCCCCTGGCCGCACATTGCCGCGATTTGCGGGTCTTTAAGAATCTCTACCCCCTTGGATATGTAGGAGGGGTCGGTGAGGTAGCAGTCGCTGGCCATAAGAAGGACGTACTGGCCGTCGGCCGCGGCGGTGCCTATGTTGTAGGCGCCGGCCGTGCCTCGGTTTTTCTCGTTGAAGATGGCCTTGATGCGGGTACCGAAAGAACGCAGGATATCGGCGGTACCGTCGACCGAGGTATCATCGACCACCACGCACTCCAGGCCGGGATAGTCCTGGGCAAAGACCGACTCGATGGCCCGGGCAATGGTTTTCTCGCCGTTATAGCAAGGGATTACAACAGAGACGGAGGGGGTATCCATACAGAACTGCCTATCTTAGCCGAACCTCACCGTTGGCCGCAATGTGTCCCGCCCCGGTCAGGGCCGTGCCCGGGCGTATATGGTGATCTCGGGGTTGAGGCTCTGGATAAGCGGCCGGTCTATCCACGGGTCGACCACGAAGCGGCCAACCTCTGAGTAGCCCAGAGACCCGTCGGTGATTCCTGCGAGCAGCTGCACGTTGGCCCGGCGTTTGTAGTTCAAAACCTGGCCTCCCGGACCTACCTGGTTGGCGACCCACTGATCGGAATCCTGCCCCGGGCCTGTCCAGTCGCTGCTGTATTTAACACTGAAGCCCGCAATGCCGGCGCTGGACAGGACTATGTAGTCGGGGTCTCGATTGCGAAGTCCCTCGATGCTGCGGTCGTAGAAGTCTACTGCCACGTGGCTGGCCTTGGCGGGGAGGCGGGGCAGGTAGGTGGGGCGTTGGTAGGTCTCTACACGTTGGCCGTCGCTGAGGTTGGCTTCAAGCCAGGCCTCGGCCCGGTAGCGGCCGTCGCCGCCAAGCATGCGACAGACGTCAAGGCCGTAGGCCGCCATGTACAAGCATAGGAGTCCGGCCACCACGCGGCGCACTGCAGCGCCCCGGCCCTCCGAGGTAAGACGGGCCAGGGCGATGCCGGCCGGCAGGCAGGCCAACAGGCTCAATGGCATTACGTAACGCAGGCTCATCGAAAGCATGGCCCTTAAGCCCAGCAGGTAGAAGCCGAGCCCGGCGCCGACGAGCATCAGGGTCCAGGCCGGCCTTTGCCTGGCGGCAAGGAACAGTCCGGCCACGGCCAGGACAAGGGCCGGCCAGCCCAGGGCTACGGTCAGTTGTCGGCCGGCGGTTTTTAACTGGGCCAGCTCGGTGGCCCAGCCTCTGGCCACCCCGAGGTCTATGGGGAAGTAGTAGGGGGCGTACTCAAGGGCGGTTTCGGCCGGCAGGGTGTGGGTGAGGAAACCCACACGGTTGAGAAACCCGCTCGGGTTCAAGGCTATGTTATTGGCAGCCACCATCGTTACGACCAGGGCGACGGCTGCAATCAGCCCACCCCTGACCAATGCGGCAACCCCCTGGTTGCGGGCAACGTAAACGGCGACGACCGGGGGCAAGGCCAGAAAAACTCCGGCCCCCAATTCCTTGCTCGACACCGACATCGCGGCACCAAGGGCAAGCAGAACCCACCAGCGCCGCTGCTGCTGTCCCTCCAGCAGGCGGGTTGCGGCCAGCAGCGCCAGCAGCATCCAGAACAGGTAGGGAATTTCCACGTTGGTGGTGTGGGAGTAATAAACCATCGGATAGCTGAGGGCGGTCAGCGCGGCGGCGGCCGTAGCGGCGCCACGCCCGAATGAATTTCGTAGGGTGGCAAACACCAGCAGTACACAGCCGGTTCCCATCAGCGCGCTCAGCAAGCGGCCGATGATGGCCAGAGTCGCCAGAGTCCCTTCGGGGTCGGTCATGCCGTAGGGGTAGCTGCTGCCGGGGTCGACGATGCCGCCGCTGACCCACAGCCAGGCCATGTAGGGAGCGTAGGCCGCGGCTATTATGAAGACGTGTCCGGGCGGGTACTTGAACCAGAACCAGCCGCTGTTTACGGGGTCGGAGATGAAGGTGCGGTAGATGATTGAGAGCGGCGCTCCCGGGCGGATGGAATCGGCCGCCCAAGTGTAGTTGCCGTTGGGCAACCCCCAGCCGATGGCGCTCAGGTTGATGGCCAGAGCCGCGGCGGCCAGCAGGCCGGGCAGGAGAAGGGAGCGTCGGTCCATGGCCGAACATACCAGCCGTTGGGGCGGTCGGCAAAGTTTTTGCCGGTTTTGCCCGTTTCGCGTGCCGGCCTTGCCCTTGCGGGAAGGCCTTGCGCTGTGGTAGCCCTATAGATCGGATGGTGAGGGTCGATTCAATCCAGACCGGGGGGCAGGCAGCGTCAGGCGGTGGCCAGGACGATGTCATCAAAGCCTGGACAGCCCCCCTTCTTGCCTCCTCCATACCCACGCTGGTCCTTACCCGTGACGGGGCCGTGTTGGAGGCCAACGCGGCGTCGGCCGAATTCTTCGCCGGGGCCGCCGGCGCCGAGGTCGGTTCTTTTCTGGACCAGGACTCAGCCGCAGACCTGAAGCGAGGTTTGAATGCCTTGGCCGGGGGAGGGGAGCTGGCCCTTGCCCTTGAGCTGTCTGGCCAGGTAGGTGAGGGGCTCCCCCGGCCTCTGCGTGCGGACTTGCTCGCCTTGCGTGATCGGGAGGGAGTCTTGCTCTGTGTTGTCGCTCAATTTCGTGGAAACCCGGGCGACGTTTCCGGCCCCGCAATGATGGGCATGGCCGAGGTTATGAGCGCTTTTGACAACTTCCCCCTCCACATGGCTCTGCTCGGCCCCGACTTGAAGCCGGTCAAGGTCCACCGGGCCCTGGCCCAGATGTTGGGCTATGACGAGAACCGCATTCTCGGCGACAAGGCGCAGGATATCGTCCACCCCGACGACATAGGTCGTGTCACGGCCGAGGTCGGCCGCCTGCTGAGCGGGGAGGCCGATGCCGTCAACTTTGAAATTCGCAATGTAATCCCATCCGGCCAACTGCGTTGGATGAAGGTTTCCATAGTGGCAAACCGCGATGCCGATGGCGTTGCCAATTACTTTGTGTCCCAGGGCGAGGACATCACCGAACGCAAGATTGCGGAATTACAGGTGCAGAACCGTGCCGAGTTCGAGCAGTTGATAACAGAGTTGTCCACTCATTTTATCGAGTTGAGGCTTAACGACATCGACGGGGGTGTCAACGATGCCCTGAAAAGACTGGGCCGCTTTGTCGAAGCCGATGGGGCCTTCCTGCTGCAGTTGGATTCGAACGGGTTGCAGTTTACCGCGACCCATAGCTGGTCCGAAGAAGACGGTGTGGATCTGGCTGAACACTTCCGCGATGTCAGCATCATCGATGTTCCGGTTATTGCCGACAAGCTCATCGTCCAGGCCGAGCCGTTTCTTTGCACCAGCCTTGACGATTTGCCCGAGCACGCCGACAACGAGCGCCGTATTTTGTCTGCCTTCGGCCTGAAGTCTCTGGCGTTGTGTCCTCTGATTGAAGGGGGTCAGGTGGTCGGGGCCATCGGGTTTTCCGGACGCAAGGAAGAAAAACCGTGGGGACAGGATACGCTGTCTCTGCTCGCTATTGCCAGTGAAATGTTTGCCAACGCCCTGGGCCGCTGGCGTTCCGATGAGAGAGCAAGGCGGCGGGCGGAATTCGGATCAACGCTGGGTGTGATGGCGGCCGATTTTATCAACCTGTCCCCGGAGGCTGTGGACAATGGCATCCACCGGGCCCTGGCCAAAGTCGGAGAGTTCATCGGGGTAGACGGCTGTTTTTTCCTGGAAATAGGCCACGAGGCGGTAGACTTTGAACTGACCTACTACTGGTCCAACCCTGCCAGTCCTTCTCTACGAGAAGATTTCAGTGGTTTTGCCGTCTCGCGTCTTCCGTGGCTGGCCTACCAGGTGCTCCAGGGCGGAGAGCCGGTGAGTATTGACGATGTGGCGCAAATGCCCGAGGGGGCCGAAGCCGACCGAGAGGCGCTCGAAGAGAAAGGCGTAAAGTCTTTTGTGGTAGTGCCCACAGGAGTGCGCAGTGGGATCACCGGAATTGTGGGGATGGTGAGCACGCAGGCTATAAGGATTTGGGACGAAAAGCGCAGCCTCAACGGTGACATCGCCGTTCTGAGAGTGATCGGTGAAATGTTCATGAATGCCCTGGAACGCAAGCATGTGGATGTCGCTTTGCGAGAAAGCGAGGCGCGGTTCAGGGAGGTGGTTGAAAATATTTCTGAATGTTTCTGGGTTGTCACCTCGGATTTTTCCCGCTTCCTTTATGCCAGCCCGGCCTACGAAGAGATATCGGGATTGCCGATTGAGGGTATATACAAGAACTTTTCTGCTTTCTTGGAGATAATCCACAGTGAGGATTTGCCCCTGATAATGGATGTTCTATCGCGCAGCGACAGTATCCGAGAGCCCTTGGAATTTTCTTGCCGCATCCTGCGGGGAGGAACCGAACTTCGCTGGATAAGGGTCCGGATAGTGCCAGTGGTGGGTGACGACGGCGAGGTGGACAAGCTGGCCGGCACAGTTGAAGATATAACCGTCCAGAAGCAAAGCGAGCAGGAAGCGCGCCGTCACCATGACAACCTGGCCCATGCCCAGAGACTCAATACGGTTGGACAGATGGCCGTAGAGTTGGCGCACGAGATAAACCAGCCGCTTTCGGCGATTGTGAGTTTTGCCAGTGGTTGCCAGCGGCTTATACGTGGAGGGAAGGTCGATGAGGCGACCTTGGTTACGGCGCTCGATTCCATCTCCGCCCAGGCTCTGCGCGGTGCGGCCATCGTAAAGCGGCTGCGTGGTTTTGTGCAAAGGGAAGAGCCCCATCTCGAAGGTGTCGACATAAACGACCTGGTTACGGAATCGGCTGGTTTTATTGAAGCCGAGGTCAGGGGACGACGGATCAACGTATCCTTCGACCTCGACCCCGCAATCCCGACGGTTCTGGCCGACAGTGTGCAGGTTGAGCAGGTGGTGCTTAACTTGATGCGTAACGGCTTGGACGCTATCGAGTCTCAGCCACGGGGGGGAGGGGAACTCATCGTTCGCACCGCCCGCAAAGGGATCGACGTCGTGGAGGTAAGGGTAATTGATTCCGGACCAGGACTCGGTGACGCCGATTCCGAGAAAATATTTGATGCTTTCTATACCACCAAGGGCGGCGGCTTGGGCATGGGGCTTTCGATAAGCCGTTCCATAATAGAAGCACACGGGGGACGGCTGTGGGCTGAATCAAATTCAGAGGCCGGCATGACCTTTACTTTCTCGTTGCCGGTGCACATTCAGAGGCGAGACCATGGCAGATAGACCTTCCGTGTTTGTTGTAGATGATGATCCGGCGATGAGGGAGTCGCTTGAATTCCTTACCGAATCGGCCGGCTTCAGCGTCGAGTCTTTCCCCAGCGGCGAGGCGTTTCTCGACAGCTTCGACCCCAAGCGGCCAGGGTGTCTGGTCCTCGATGTCAGGATGCCGGGGATGGATGGCCTGCAACTGCAAGACAAGCTGCAGAAAATGGGCGCGTCTTTGCCATGCATCATGCTGACCGCTTATGGAGACGTTGCTATGTCGGTGCGGGCCATGCGCAACGGGGCTATCGATTTTATAGAGAAGCCCTTCTCCGACCAGCGTCTGATCGAACGTGTACGCGAGGCCATCGGTCGGGACCGTGTGGTGCGTGCGAGTATCGTGGGCCACGCCGAGATCGAAGCGCGGCTGTCACTCCTTACCGAGCGGGAGCGCGAAGTTCTCGACCTGGTGGTCGTGGGCAGTCAGAACAAGGCCATTGCCGCTACTTTGGGGCTGAGCGTGAAAACCATAGAGGTCCACCGCTCCCGCCTTATGCGGAAGATGAAGGCCTCCTCCGTGGCCGAGTTAGTCAAGACCGTTCTCGATCTTGAACGAGAGACTGCCGACCAGGCCTGATTACCGGCGGCCGGTTGTCAAACGCGCCCCGACTGGGATAGGCAGGGAAAAACCCTTATGCGCAGCGCAAAAGACTTTTTTGAACCCTTGGCCTTGGGTGCACCGCAACCACCCCGAGCTGTGCCCTTCCGTCCGTCGCGGATGATTCACTTTTTCGACCCGAGCAACTCCAAGATGGTGGCCAAAGTCCCCGACCTGGCTACGAAGTGCGACGTTCTGCTTGGTAATCTCGAAGACGCGGTTGCGGCTGACCGCAAGGAGCAGGCGCGCGAGGGGTTGGTAGAGGTCGCGCGCAACACCGATTTTGGCAAGTGCCAGCTGTGGGTGCGCATCAACAGCTTGGACTCGCCCTGGGCGCTCGACGACGTTGTGCGCCTGGTGAGCGAGATTGGTGACAAACTCGATGTGATCATGATCCCCAAGGTGGAAGGGGCCTGGGATGTGCACTACATGGACCGCCTGGTGGCTCAACTTGAGGCCCGGGTAGGCCTGAAGCGTCCATTGCTGTTTCACGCGATCCTGGAAACGGCCACCGGCGTGGCCAATGTGGAGGATATCTGTGGGGCAAGCCCTCGTATGCAGGGCCTGTCCCTTGGGCCGGCTGACCTTGCGGCATCGCGTCGCATGAAAACCACCCGCGTTGGAGGAGGTCACCCCGGCTATGTGGTCAGGGAGGACCCGGACCCGACCGATGAGAACGCCCCGCGTATTACCGCGCAGCAGGATCTGTGGCACTATACCCTGGCCCGCATGGTCGATGCGTGTGCGGCCCATGGAATCCTGCCTTATTACGGTCCTTTTGGAGACATCAAGGATACGGTGGCCTGCGAGGACCAGTTTCGTAACGCCTTCCTGATGGGCTGCGTGGGTGCCTGGAGCCTGCACCCGGTGCAGATCGACATTGCCCGGCGGGTGTTCAGTCCCCCGGCCTCCGAAGTGTTGTGGGCCCGGCGGGTTATCAAGGAAATGGGCGATGGCAGCGGTGCCGTGATGATAGACGGCAAAATGCAGGACGATGCGACTTTCAAACAGTGCCGGGTAATGGTCGACCTCGCACAGGCCCTTGCCGAGGGCGACGATGAATTGACCAGGGCCTACGGCTTCGACCAGGAATGACCTCCGGTTGCGGTTGAATTGCCGCACGTTTTTGAATTCCACTACCAAAAAGGCTAGAAGGTGCGGCTGCGTCATTAGCGACCACACCTAAAGGAGGTTGGCTCTCCAGTATGCGTTTTTACGAGTTTGAGGCAAAAAAAATCCTTGCCCGGCGGGGAATCCCCGTGCCCGAGGGCCAAGTGGCGGCCGGCGCGGCCGAGGCCGCGACTTGCGCCTCGGAGCTGGGCGGTGCCGTTACGGTCAAGGCCCAGTCGTTGACCGGTTCCAAGGCCGACATCTCAAGGTCGGTCGAGGGTTCCGAGCAGGTCCAACAGGCAGCCGAGGCGCTGTTGCAGTTGGATGATGGTGGGCGCTCTCCCAGGGGCTTGCTGGTAGAGAAGCAACAGGCGGCGGTGCAGGAGTTTTCGCTGGCGGTAACCTATGACGGTGTTTCCAAACTGCCGGTGATTTCGGCTGCCACCGTAGCCGGCAACATCGAGGACATCGAAGAGGAAAACCCGGACAAGGTCGTCCACAGGCACTTTTCGGCTCTACTGCCTTTCTCCGATTACATAGCCAAGGAAGTGGCTGCCGGGCTGGGTCTGACCGGCTCTGATCTGAACCGTATGGCCGGGGTTGTCTCACGGTTGGCACGTCTGTTTCTGGATTACGATCTCACCCAGGCCAATATCGCGTTGCTGGCCAGGCTCGAGAATGGCAGTCTGGTGGCGGTCGACTGCTTTATGGATATGGAGGTCGAGGGTCGAGTTCGCCAGCAGGAACTTCTCGACGAGTTCGACATAGGGGAGGACGACACCCGTGCGGTGCGCGAACCCAGTGCATTTGAACTGGCCGGCAAGAAGATCGACGACGACGACCCGCGCGGCATAGTCGGACCGGTTGTCGAGTTTGACGGCAATGTGGGGTTGGTGATCGGTGCCGGTGGGGGTTCGCTCACGCTGACCGATGCGGTTCGCAAGGCGGGCGGACGCCCGGCCAACTACGCAGCCATAGGTGGCAATCCGAGTGTTGCCAAAGCCGTGGCTCTCACCAAGCTGGTACTCAACAAGCCTGGAGTAGAAAAAATTGCCGTGATGTCGAACGTGGTGTCGAACACCCGCGCCGACCTTGTGGCGCGCGGGGTCATAAAGGGTGTTATCGAGTTGGGTTTCGAGCCCGCGGACAAAATTGTGATTTTCAGGGTGCCCGGTGCGTGGGAGGCCGACGCCATCAAGATACTCGACAAGTACGGAGTTGAGTACTGTGACCGTTCGGTGTCGATCAGCGAAGCGGCCAGACGGGCGGTCGACAAGATCGGGAGCTGAGGAAGTCTGTATGGGAGTTCTGATTCACAAAAATTTTGATTTCATCGTCCAGGGCATCACCGGGCGTGAGGCGGTTAACTTTACGCGCGAGTGTCTCGAGTATGGCTCTCGGATCATAGGCGGGGTAACGCCCGGCAAGGGAGGCAGGGAGGTCTACGGAGTTCCAGTCTACAACACCGTGCGCGAGATAACTGAGGCGCGCAACGTTGATGGCACGGTAATCACCGTGCCCCTGGCCTTCGCGGCCGACGCCGCCTACGAGGCCATTGATGCCGGGGTCAAGTTGCTCGTCATCATTACCGAGGGGATACCACGAAGAGACGCCTCGGCCGTGATCGAGTACGCCGGCATGCACGGGGCCAGGGTTATCGGGCCTAATTGTCTGGGGGTTATCATTCCCGACGTGTGTAGATTCGGCAGTCTGGGCGGACCGGCCGTGGACTGTCGCAAGGCATTCAAGCCTGGTGTGGTGGGTGTCATGTCGCGCTCCGGCGGAATGACCACGGAGATTTGTAACGCCCTGAGCCAGGCGGGGCTGGGCGAGAGCACGGCGATCTCGATAGGCGGCGACCCCGTCATCGGCTCTACCTACGCCGAACTTATGCCGTTGTTTGAGGCAGACGAAGACACCAAGGCGGTCGTCATTTACTCGGAACCCGGCGGAGCTTCGGAAGCCGAACTGGCCCGTTGGGTTAAGGAGAACAACAGCCGTTTGCCTATCGTGGCCTTCGTGGCCGGCCGCTTCATGGATGAGATGCGGGGTATGAGTTTCGGGCACGCCGGTACCATTGTCGAGAAAAAACTTGACTCGCCGGCCGACAAAATTCGTCGCATGCGGGAGGCGGGCATCTCGGTGGCCGAAGAGATCGGGGATATCCCTCGCCTCGTCCAGGAGCGTCTGAACGGCGCCTGAACAGCAGGAGAACTACGATGGCGATGTTCATACGTGTGGATGTAGACCACGAGCTGGTCAAGAAGACCGAGGGGCTGGCCGCCAAGCTGGTCGAGGTATGCCCGGTCAAGATATTCAAGGCGGGCTCTGAGGTGGGTTCGGTGGCGGTGGTTGAAGACAACGTCGATGAGTGCACCCTGTGCGACCTGTGCCTGCAGGGCCCAAGCGGTGCCGTTAATATTGTAAAGCTTTACGAGGCCTGAAGGCCGACAGTCCAACCAATCACAGGCGTCCAGCCTCACGCAGGGCATCTGCGGCGGCCTCAGCCAGGGCCGGCACTACTATATCCAGTGTGGCGAACATCGGGTCGTCGCTATTGCCCGATAGAAAGCGGGTGTAGCTGGCTTCCATGATGATGGCGATTTTCCACATCCCGAAGGCTTCAAACCAGGCAATTTCATTAACATCCTTGCCACTCTTTTCGGCCCAGCGTTGGACTATGTCGTCGCGTGATATGAAGCCGCCGCTACGAGGAATGGCCTCACCCATGGCCATGAAACCCCGGCTGTCGCCCTCGTCACACCAGAACCCGCGTAGCCAGCCCACGTCGATCAACGGGGGGCCGATGGTGGAAATTTCCCAGTCCACTACCGCGGCTATCGAGGCCAGGCTGTCCCTCCTCCACATAACGTTGTCGAGTTTGTAATCGCCGTGGACGATGGTGATGCCCTGGTCCTGGGGAACATGAGATTCGAGGTAGGTTCCGACAGTTTCGATGGCGGGGATCGACCTTTGCCGGACTTTTTGCCATTGGGCGTGCATGAGCTTCATGTTGCGGTCGAGGAAGCCTTCGGGACTCCCGTGGTCTGCAAGGCCCACGGCTTCCCAATCCACACAATGGAGATCGACCAAGGTGTCAACGAGCGCTTCGCCCAGGGCCTGCCGACGTGCGGGGTTGTCTTCGAAGTCGTCGGGGAATGCGTGTCTCAGCACCACTCCGTCCACTTCCTCCATGATGAGAAAGGGGGCCCCAATCACATCGGGGTCTTCGCACAGGGCCAACATGCGGGGGACCGCCACGGGGCTGTCCCACAAGGCCGACATCACTCGGTGTTCGCGGGCCATGTTGCTGGCTCCCCGCTGTACGTTTGCGCGTGGGGGCCGCCGGAGGATCCAGCGTTCGTCGTTTGCCTTAAGTGACCATGTTTCGCAGGAGTGGCCGCCCGCATGGCGTGATACTTCCAGGCTGGTTGTCGAGAAACCGGCAACCTCGCGTTCTATGAAAGCGCGCAGGCTCTCCACGTCCAGGCCGAACTCGGCGGTCATGACGGTGCCTGCCCGGCCAGTGCCTTGACGATGGTCTGTGTCGAGTCCGAACGGTTGAGAGTGTAAAAATGTACGCCCGGAGCACCGCAGGATAACAATTCCATGCATTGGTCGATGGCGTGTTCTGTGCCTATGCGGGCCACGGCTTGTTTGTCCTGGCGCACGTCGTCGAGGCGGGAGTGGAGGTCGGCCGGGATAGTTGCCCCACACATCTTGGTAAAGCGTTCTATCTGGTCGACATTGGTGATGGGCATTATACCCGGCACGATGGGTACGTTTATGCCCAGGTTCCTGGCCTGTCGGACGAAGTCTAAGTAGAAGGTATTGTCGAAAAAAAGTTGGGTAATAATGACCTCGGCACCGTTGCGTACTTTCTCTACAAGGTAGTCGAGGTCCTGGCCGGGTGATGGTGACTCTACATGGCCTTCGGGGTAGCCGGCCGCAACCAGACAGAACGGCCGCTTTTGATCCCGGATCATCTGGATTAAATCGGTGGCGTAGGCCAGTCCCTGGGGGTGTGGAACAAACTCCCGCTCACCCTGGGGCGGGTCGCCCCTGAGTGCGATGAGATTTTCTATGCCCTCGGCTTCCAGGCGGTCCAGCACGGTTGAGATTTCATCACGACTTGAGCCCACGCAGGTCAAGTGGGCCATTGCTTCCAGGCCGACCTGGTTTTTTATGTAGGAGACCAGTTCGACGGTCAGGTCCCGCGTCGAACCACCAGCCCCGTAGGTTACCGAGACGAAGCCCGGGTTGAGTGGGCACAACTCGGCTATGGTTTGTTTCAGGGACTCTTTGCCCTTGTCGGTTTTGGGCGGGAAAAACTCGAAGGAAAAGACCGGCCCGCCGGCAGCGAAGAGTTCCGAGATACGCAAGCCGGTTACTTACGTTTGATGGACTCGATTACCACGGGGTCGGTTGGTGCATTGGTAAAGGCCCCTCCACGGTTGGAGGTGGGGGTATCCTCGATGGTGCGGACGATATCGAGTCCCGTGGTTACACGTCCAAACACCGTGTAGCCATAGCCCTGTGGGGTCGGTGCCGTGAAATTGAGGAAGGTGTTATCTTTAACGTTGATGAAAAATTGGGAGGTGGCCGAATTAACCGCGTTGGTACGGGCCATGGCGATGGTTC
This sequence comes from Deltaproteobacteria bacterium, assembly GCA_046583365.1. Taxonomy (GTDB): domain Bacteria; phylum Desulfobacterota; class Binatia; order UBA1149; family CAYXZP01; genus JAYGCL01. The sequence goes on along the minus strand of JAYGCL010000051.1, from coordinate 9,701 downwards.
CAAGCTCGTTTTTGAGTCCGTTGTCGGCTTCGTTCTTTACCGCTGCGCGCGTGTTCTTTTCTTTGTTGTCCCCGTCGAATCCGCCCCCTTGTATCATGAAACCAGGAATGACGCGGTGAAATATGGTGCCGTCGTAGAACCCGTCGTCAACATAGGCGAGGAAATTCTCGACGGTTAGAGGGGCATTTTCGGGGTCAAGTTCGATCTCAACCGTTCCTTTGTTCGTCTGCATTATAACCACGTTGCTCGTTGAGGTCTGCGTTGAGCCCTCTTCCTCCTGTATTTGAGAATATTCCTGGATCTGGGCCGGGTTGTCCGGGTTGCTGGTACACGAGGCCGTACCGAGGACAAGGAATGCCACCGACAGGGTTAAGGTGACAGACCTTCCAATGGTCTTCGGTAGTATATGCATGCCAACCTCCGTTTTCCGGCCGTGGCTGCTGTGCCCGGCCAACGGCAGGTTCGATACCATGGCTTCTGGTTAGATCAAAATCTTACAACCTGCGATCTTGACAGCCCGGGTGTCAGACAATAGCTTGGCCCACCGTCTTTGTATGAGTGAAACTTCCAACATCGGTGAACTCCTCGACCAGGTCGAGTCCCTCCTTGGCCGCCATCGTGCGCTGGTGGGAGAAACCGTGGCCGCGGCTTCTCGTACGACCAACGGTGGTCGCGAGATCGACGAGCACCAGGTCCATTGCGAGCGAGTGGCATACGCGGCCACCGAGTGTGAGGCCGCAACCACCTTGTTGGCCTACGCCCGCCAGGCCTATAGCGCCGGTGATAATGCCTCGCTGGCCGCCGACCAGGCCGCTCTGTTCACGGCCGAAGTGTCGGCCAGACTCTACTCTCAGGTGGCCACAGCCTTTGCCGATTATGGTGTTGAGGCCGGGGTGTTTGAAAAAACCCTGGGTTGCCGGGATGCCCTGGCTCTGATCGGCAATCTGTCCGCCGAAGAGCGGGCACGCATGATTGGACGCCGCGTTATAGAAAGTGGCGGGGTAAACAATTCCTGGCTGCCCTCGGATACCGTGATGGTTCGGGACTCGGTTCGCTCCTTTGCGGCCCGGGAAGTTGCGGTGCTGGCCGAAGGGATTCACCGCGACGACTCTCTTATCCCCGATGGACTTATAAGCAAGATGGCCGAGATGGGTTATTTCGGTATGTCGGTACCGGAAGAGTTTGGTGGTCTGGGCATGGGCAATCTGGCCATGATCGTTACCACTGAGGAACTCAGCTGTGCCTCCTTGGCGGCGGCGGGCAGTCTGATTACCCGTCCGGAGATTCTTACCAAGGCCTTGCTCAAGGGTGGCACCGAAGCACAGAAGAAGAAGTGGTTGGCGCCGGTCAGTGCCGGGGAAGTAATGGTCGCCATCTCGGTTACCGAGCCCGACATAGGCTCCGACGTTGCCTCGGTTGCCTGCCGGGCAGAGCCTGCCGAGGTGGACGGACAGAGCGGTTATGTGATTAACGGGGCCAAGGCCTGGTGTACCTTTGCGGGAAGAGCCAACGCCATAGCACTTCTCGCCCGTACCGACCCCGACCCGGCCTCAGGGGCCCGTGGTCTGTCTTTGTTCATAGTCGAAAAGGACTCTTTTGACGGCCACGAGTTCGAGATGCGCCAACCCGCTGGGGGTATCCTGGTTGGCAAGGCCGATGCCACTCCAGGATACCGCGGCATGCACTCTTATACACTGGCTTTTGAGAACTACTTTGTACCGGCTGAAAACCTGGTTGGCGAGCAGGGTGGTATGAACAAGGGCTTTTATCTGCAGATGGGGGGCTTTGCTGCCGGCCGTCTGCAGACCGGGGGGCGGGCCAGCGGCCTTGCCCAGGCTGCCCTGGAAGTGACGGCCGTCTATACCGCCGATCGCCGTCAGTTTGGCCGGCCGATTGCCGACTTTCAGCTGACCCAATACAAGTTGGGCCGTATGTCGAGCCATCTGGAGGCGGCCCGGCGCCTTACCTACGAGGCGGCCGAGGTGATGGACCGTGACGAGGGGCGTTCCCTTGAGCCGGCCATGGCCAAGCTCCTGGCCTCGGATATGGCCGTCTGGGTAACCCAGGAAGGGCAGCTTTTACACGGCGGGTGGGGCTATGCCGAGGAATACCCGATTTCCCGCTATGTTATCGATGCGCTAGTCCTGCCGATCTTTGAGGGTGTAAAACCGGTTCTGGAGTTAAAGGTCATCGCCCGCCAACTGCTGGCGGCCTGACCGGGCGGCTTTGGTGGTTCATTGTTGTTCACCGTCTTTGCGAGGATGTACGTCCGTAGTCGTTCTGCCAAGCTAACTCCCTGTAATTAAAAGACTTTTCTTGCCAACTGCTTGGCCGGTCTCTTGCTGCATGAAAGTGGCGAAGGAGGGCAGGCCTATGGACATGAGCAAAGGGAGCCAAGGTGTTGTTGTGGCATGGACGGCCGAGCAAACCCTCATGGTGGCAATTCTGGAGGATGCAATCGCCTGCTACCGCCACGAGGTTAAACCCAAGCGCGAAAACCCCGACGTTCTGGCTCGCCAGGCAGAGTTCTGGATTCGTTCCCAGGACTGGGATTCCCCCTTTTCGTTTAACAACGTATGCGAATCCCTGGGCCTGGAGTCTGCGGCGACCAGGACCCGGGTGCTCGGGCAGGATTGGGCCAAAGCCGCCTAAATAAAAAAAGTACTTGTAGATACCCCCCCCAAGGGGGTAGAGTCGGTGCGTTTGTGCAAGATGGCCTCTTGTTCCGTCTTGCAAAGGAGCCCGCTGTATTTTGCTAGAAGGCAAAGACGCTAGGTCTGAGCAGGCCGGAACTTGCACCCCTGCAAGGGCAGGGGAAGGTGTTGACGAGGAAGTTCTGGCCGGACTGTCCCACGACCTGGCCAATTGCCTGCACACGCTGCGCTTTTGTGCCGACTCCCTGGCGGCGTCCAACGGGGGGGGTGCAAAGGAGGCCGAACTTGCGAGGATGCTTGGGGAGGCCCTGGACAGGGCTGAAGGGTTGCTACGGCAGACTTTTCGTTATGTCTGCCCGCTCAGTCCAAAACCTATCTCGCTTCCCCTGGCCGACCTTGTGGCTTGGTTTGAAAGTGCCGAGTGCACAGCCGAGGTCGAGGTAGCGGTCGATGAGGGGCTTGGGTCGGCCCGGGTAGCGGTAGACCCCGGGCTCTTAAGTGAGGCTCTGCGGGCCGTTGCCAGAAGTGTCTGGGGGCTTGGAGAGGGTGAGGTCAAGGCGGTAGTCAAGGTTGTACGTCGTGGCAAGGTTGAGGTCAGCATCGAACTGTTGCCGCGACAGGGCGACGGAGAGGTCCACGATGCTGCGGAGATGGCAATGGCGGCACGAATCATTGAGGCTCACGGGGGTGGTCTGTCGGGACCCCCGGACCGTGCAGGAGTTATGATCAACTTGCCCCTGGAAGTATCCGGCACTGACGGTGGGCAGACAGGAGTCATGGGGGAAAACGGTGAATGACAGAATTCTGATCGTAGATGACGATCCATTGATAAGACGGCAACTTGAGGATCTCTACCGCGAGCGCAAGTACGAGGTCGACAGTGTGGCCGGAGCCGATGAAGTTTTCTCCCTGCTCGAGGAGTACGAATACGCGTTGGCGATAGTTGACCTCAAAATTCCCGGTACCGACGGCATAAGCTTGACCAAGCAGATAAGGGAAAAGTGGGAACATCTCGAGGTCATCATCATTACCGGCTACGCCTCTATCAAGGGAGCTGTAGAGGCCATCCGTCATGGAGCCAGCGATTACATAACCAAGCCTTTTGAGCGGGAAGAAATCCTTCTAGCGACTGAAAAAGTGCTCGAAAAACGCAAGCTTATCGATGAAATATCTTACCTCAGGGAGCAGCTTTCCGACCGCTACTCTTTTGCCAACATGGTCAGCCGCAATCGCGCCATGCACGAAATTTTTTCGACAATAGAATCGCTTGCGCAAAACGACGTTACGGTGCTGATCACGGGTGAGTCGGGTACCGGCAAAGAGCTCGCAGCCCGCGCCATACATTTTCAGGGGCGGCGTAAGAACGGTCGTTTTGTAGCAATAAACTGTGCGGCCTTTCCCGATACATTACTCGAGAGCGAACTTTTCGGGTACGAGCGAGGAGCGTTTACCGGTGCGGTTCACGACCGCGTAGGTAAAATAGAACTGTCGAGCGGGGGTACTCTCTTCCTTGACGAGGTTGAGAGCATCTCGATGGCGATGCAGCTTAAATTGCTGCGGGTTCTTGAAGAGAAGGAGATAGAAAAACTTGGTGGCAACCGTGTGGTCAAGGTCAACCTTCGCGTGATTTCGGCAACCAACCGTAGTCTTGATGATATGGTTGCCAAGGGGGAGATGCGTGAAGATTTTTTCTACCGCATAAACGTTGTTCCCATAGACATTCCTCCCCTGCGCCAACGTATTGAGGATGTACTCTTGCTGGTTGCCGAGATGCTGAAAAATAATTCGATGGCCAGGGAGCGTGGAATCTCAAGGCTGTCCAGCAAGGCACTGGAAAAGCTGATGAGCTATCCGTGGCCCGGCAATATCCGTGAACTGCGTAATGTCATCGAACGGGCCCTCTTAAAGACCAACGGTTCGGTTATACGTGACGTGGACCTGCCCGGGGCTCCTGTCCCCGGGGGATTGCGGGGGTCCACTGCGAGGTTTCAGGATTTTGACCTGCCGCTCAAGGAATACCTGCGCCGTGCCGAGTGCACATACCTGACCGCTGCACTTCGGCGCCACCGTGGAGGTATCGGCTCGACGGCCGGCCAGGCCATGATAGATGCCGCCACTTTGCACCGGAAGATGAAGCTGCACGGGCTCAAACGTGCGGACTTTCGCGGGGGCCGGGAGGGCTAGAGGCTGCATATGTGCAATAACCCCGCAATATTGTTAGGTTTTTGCAGCTTGGCCCTGGCCGGCCTCCACCCCGTTCGGGGGGTGTAACCCGCTGAAAAGACGAGGGAAATCGTCTGTCGGTGGGTGGCTGGGACGGCCCCCCGAAGATCCGGGCAATGGCATGGAGATTGCTTCTAAAATGGGTTGGGGCGGTCCCAGGAGCCCCGGAAGTATTAACATTCAGGGAGTTTAGGAAACACTGCGATGTATGCACATTTTTACCATCTTGACGAAGAGCCTTTCAATCTGACTCCGGACCCGAAGTTTCAGTACGTCAATGAGTCCACCCGTGAGGCCATGGCGGCCGTTTTGCACGGGATCAAGTCGCGCAAGGGGTTTATCACCCTCATCGGTGAGGCCGGAACCGGCAAGACCACCCTGCTCAAACGTATCCTCGATGAGATCGAGGGCGAGACCAGTGTGGTGTTCGTATTCAACCCCGGTGTGAGTTTCGACGAACTGCTCGGGTTCATTTGTATGGAGTTGGGCATTGCGACCGAAGGCTGTGGCCGTCTGCAGTTACTCGAACGTCTCAACGCCTACTTACTCGACCAACTCACCGAAGGGCGCAACGTCGTTGTCATGATAGACGAGGCCCAGACCTTGAGCGACGGTGTTCTCGAAGAGTTGCGCCTGTTGTCGAACCTGGAAACTGCCAAGGAAAAAATTCTACAGATTTTATTGACCGGCCAACCGGAGCTCGAAGACAAGTTGCGGCGACCTGGGCTAAGGCAACTCAGGCAACGCATTGCTGTGCGTGCGACTCTGAAGCCGGTCCGTGGCAACGAGATTGCCGCCTACGTGGAATCGCGGTTGAGGAGCGCGGGGGCTGTACAAACCGACTTCTTCTCCCCGGGCTCGTTGCGGCGCGTATGGAAGGCGGCCGGCGGAATCCCCCGGGTTGTGAACGTCATGTGTGACAATGCGATGATGCTTGCATTCGCTGAAGGCAAGAAAAAGATTTCGACCTCGGTCATGAATGACGCCATTCGTGACCTTGCCGGTCGTACGATTCGCCAGGACTGGGGTGACCGTCTGTCGTTGTGGTTCTCCGCCCCCTCCGTACGCTATGTGGGCGCAGCGTTGGTGGCATTGGCCATTGTGGTGCCTTTTGCCCTTTCTATGGTGCCTATGGACCTGGCTGGTGTGTCCGACCAGGAGTCCAGGGCGGTCGCGGCCAAGGTGACCGAGAGTGTGCGGTCGCCAGCCTCACCGTCCTCGCTTGTTCCGCCGGCGGCGCGCCCCGAAGGTGGTGGCAGTCTGGCCCAGTGGCTGGCGCGTAGCGGCCGCTCCGAGGCCTCCAGAAAAACCGTCGTGGCTGGTGCCGAGTCGACCGAGTGGGGTGATGAGTACGCCCCCGGGCAGCTCTATCCCTCGGTACCGAGGGACAGGGCACAGGGCGATGCAGCTCTCAGCCAGGCGGTTATTGATTCAATCCGCCGCGCCGAGATTATGGCCCGTTCGACGGCTGCACGACTGTACGCAAGCCGTGGCAATCTGCCGGATTTGACCTTGTCCAAAAAACGCTTACCGCCGGCTTTCCCGCGTACAAAGACCGCTACCGGGTTGTCGAGGCAGGCCAGGAGTCCTATCACCGGTGAGCAGGCAGCAGTTGCACTGTCGTCTGCGGGCAGCGTCGAGGAACTGGCGGCCGCAACCGAGGAGTTGGCCAATGCTCTGGAATCCCTGGCCGGCTCCACTGCCGGACCAATAACGAGGGTCCGGGGTGGTTTCAGAGGGGCTTTGCTGGGGCCGGGTTCGGGACAACCGGTGGTTGGAGAACTGGTCCGAATAATGCCCGGCGATTCGGTGTGGTCGATTGCCGAGGAACACTACGGTGATGTCGGCCCCATGATGTTGAAGAGTATTCTGGATGCCAATCCGGGAATTCGTAACCCGCGCAAGCTCGGAGTTGGAGATCAGCTGTTTCTGCCTTTTTATACTCCCGAGCGCATGGTCAGCCCGGGACGCAACGGTGGCTATCGCGTGCTGTTGAGTTCTTCCCCCGACCCGCGCCTGGTCAGGTCCGTGGAGCAGTGGCTGGCGCAAGTCGCGCCGGCGGTGAAGTTGGAAACCGAGACTTCTTCGGGGGCGGCCGTCCGCTATCGCCTCTATGCCACCGGACTGGCTTCGCGTGAAGCTGCCGTTGCCACGGCCAACAGGATCCTGGCAGCTTACGATCGTCTTTCCGGACACGCCTAGAGCGGCGATGGTGGTCAGGCGGGCCTGGCTACCATCGCAAATATACAGGCTTTTCAGTCCACCCCCCCGTGCAGGGGTGCAAGGTCGCGATTAGAGATAACCTTGAAAAAACATATACTTAGCTTCAGGGGGCGTTTTCCCGGTCAGGCTCCTTGCGTTTACGCGGTGGGCCAGAACAAGCTGCCAACTGAAAAAAGTCTTTAATAACAGGGACTTATCTGTCAAGATTGTATTTCATGTCTGGCACTAAACTTGCTGCTGTAAAGCCCGGGTATTGCTTGGTTTTCGCTACGTTGGCGGACACGGGGCAAGAATAAAGTATGAGCGGTATGAAATTCAGCAGGCCCGGTTACTGGGGCACGACCCTTGTCTTGCTGCTGTTTGCCACCGCCCTGGGCGGCTGCGCCGTCAGGGGGGCCGTACCGGTTTATGAGGGCGATGCCATGGCCGCCGAATTGCCGCCCCCGCCGGCTCCGATGGCTTCCTACCCCGACTACCGCCTGGGCACCGGAGATATTTTGCAGGTGCGATTTCCCTACCACAAGGAGTTGGAGAGCAGGGCAGTGGTGAGGCCGGACGGGCAGGTTACCGTTGCCGGTCTTGGTGAGTTTCATGCCATCGGCCTTACGGTTTCCGAACTGGAGTCGGATATTTACCGCCGTGCTTCCTTGAGCAACCGCGATCCCGAGGTCTATGTGATCGTCTCGGCGGCGCGAGAGTTACGTGCCTACATCGGCGGCGAGATAAAACGTCCGGGCTTTGTGACTCTGCGTCCGGGCCTCACTTCGTTGCGTGCCGTTTTTGAACGCGGAGGTTTCCTCGCTACGGCCAAACGCAACAGCGTGGTTCACATAAGGTGGGCTCCTGACGGTGCCTACGATGCACGCCTTATTAACCTCAAAAAGGTTCTTGAGACCGGAGACACAACCGACGACATGATGCTTGGCGCCAACGACGTTCTTTACGTGCCGGCCACCATGATTGCCAATGCCAACCTGTGGGTGAGACAGTACATCAAGGATTTGATTCCTATTCGTCCGCCCTCGACCCCGGACATAGGCCAATAAGGACCAGCGAAGACGCTGTCGAGTCATGGACCAGAGATCTCTATATCTGATAAAGCAAGCGCTTAATGCGGTGTTCAAGCGGCGTCGTATGGTCGTCTTGCTGTTCTTGCTGATCTTTATACCCAGCAATGTGGGCAACGTTGTCCGCAAGCCTGTGTACAAGGCCTCAGCCAAGGTCCTGGTGACAAAGACCCGGGCTTATCCGGAAGTCTCGCCGCTCGACCGCCAGGACAAATCCAACGGCATCCCCAACGAGGCGATGGTTAACTCTGAGCTTCAGTTGCTGCGCAGTGGTGACCTGATACGTCGCCTGCGAAGTGAGCTGTTGGCCCAAGCCGGTGGTGACGCCGAGGCCGAGGCTGATATTCCAGGGTTCAGAACGTTGTCCGGCAGATTTTCGGTTTCACGAAAACCGAACTCTAACGTGGTGGAAGTAGGTTACCGTTCGGAATCCGAGGACGAGGCGGTCAATGTTGTTAATACCCTGATCCGTCTTTACATTGACTACCACATCGAATTGCACCGCTCTCCCGGTGCTTACGGCTTTTTCCAGCGCGAGGCGGAGAAGGCCAAGACCGAATACATCCAGGCCGACATGACGCTGGAGCGTTTTGACGCTACCCATGGCCTGACTTCCATCGCTGCGGAAAAGGACCACCTTCTCCGCCAACGCGCCCAACTTGAAGCCGACCTGCGCAGAACAGAAGCGGAAATTACCGAGCTGACGACGAAGGTGGCCGCATTGGAAGCCGAGATAGAATACATCCCCAAAGAAGAGGCCACCGAGTACGATATCGTTCCCAACCCGCTGGTGTCCTATCTCAGACAGAATCTGGCTCGGCTTGAGATGGAACGCGACCGTTTGTTGCAATTGTATACCCCGCAGCACCGTCTGATACGGGACGTAGAGGGCGAAATTTTTGCTTTGGGTAGGCAGATTTCCGCGCAGGATGAGACCGTAATCGGCCGTCGCAAGATGGCGGTTACGCCGATTCGTAGAAAGCTTGAGGAAAGCCTGCTCGGTTCTTCGGCCGACCTGGGTGCCCTGGAAGCCAGGCGTGCCCTGTTGGCCGAGCGGATGGCCGACTACGAAGGGCAGATTCGCGTGATGCACACCAAACACTATCAGGTGATGAGGCTCAGGCGTGAAAGGCAGGAAAAGAAGTCCGCCTATACTCTGCTTGCCGAGAAGCTCAACCAGATCAAGGTGTCGGATGCGATGGATGCGGCCGGTATCTCCAGTGTGAGCGTGGTTGAAGCGGCGGCCGGACCGCTCAAGCGGGAGGCCGACTTCAAGGGTGTGACTCTGGTGCTCTCCTTCTTTGCCGCCATGTTGATCAGTATCGGCTCAGCGGTGGTCACCGAAATGTTGAATCCGGTTATGAACAGCGAAGTCGATATTCGCCATCACCTCGGCCTGCCCGTGATTGCGGAGATCCCCCTGAACGGCAACGGTAATGGCAATGGCAACGGCAACGGCAACGGCAACGGCAACGGTAACGGCAACGGTAACGGTAACGGCAACGGTAACGGGCACGCTTACGGTAACGGTAAC
>JAYGCL010000057.1:0-16993 GCA_046583365.1 Deltaproteobacteria bacterium | reverse complement strand
CCGTTTCGGATTGGGGGCCGTCAAGGGAATCGGCGAAAAAGCCATCGAACTGATCACCGCCGCCCGCGGCCAGGGTGATTTTTCATCGATAGGAGACTTCGTACTGAGGATCAGCGATTCGCAAGTAAACCGCCGCACCCTGGAGGGCCTTATCAAAAGCGGGGCTTTTGACAGACTCGAACCTTCACGGGCCCGCCTGCTGGCCGGAGTGGACTCGCTGGCGGCCTGGGCCACGCGAGTCAGAGACGACCGCGATGCCGGCCAGATGGGACTTTTCAGCGACGGCGCCCAAGACAGCGAAAAGGAACCCGAGTTGCCCGACGTTGCCGACTGGGATACGGCCACGCGCCTGGAGGCCGAACACGAGGTGGTGGGCTTTTACATCACGGGCCACCCCCTGGACCGCTACACGACCGACCTCAAGCTGGTGGGGGCCACAGCCACTGCCGACCTGGCCGATAAAGGGGACCAGAGCAAGGTGGTGTTGGTCGGGGTAACCAACACCATCAGGCGCAAGAACAGCCGCAAGGGCGACCGTTATGCGACTTTCAACCTGGAAGATGGCGACGGGTCCATCGAAGTCATCGCCTGGCCCAAGGTCTATGCCACCTGCGAAGCCACGATCATAAGCCGCCAGCCGGTGTTCGTGTCGGGGACTCTGGAAATGGGCGAGGCACCGGCGGCCACCAGCATCGATTCCGACCCGGCCTCAGAGCCGGATTTTGCCCGCAAGCCCCAGGTCATCGCCAATGAAATAATTCCCCTTGTCGAGGCCCGCCGCCGCCGGGCCCGCTCTATAGATATCAAACTCGAAGCCGGCCGCTTTGACCCGGCACACCTCGACCAACTCAAAGACACGCTGGCCAAATACCCCGGCCAATGCCGCCCTTACCTGAAAGTCATACGGCCGGGGCAAAGCGAAGCGATCATAGAACTGCCAGAGGACCTGAGCGTAGACCCCAGTGACCGGCTGCTGGCCGAAATCGAAGCGCTCGCCGGTCCGGGCACCGCCGTCGTACGTTGATAGAAACCCAGACCAGGCAGGAAAAAGCGGTACTGGTGTGGTCGGGGCAGCACCTGGCTGACGCCGACCCGTCCTTGCAAGAACTCGAACTTCTGGCCAGCACCGCCAAGGTTGAAGTCATCGGCCACTGCCAGCAGCAGATACGCCGGGCATCGCCGGCCACACGCATCGGCAAAGGCAAGGTTGAGGAGATCGTGGCCTTGCTCAAGGAAACACCAGCCGATGTCGTAATCTTCGACGACCCGCTGTCTCCAGCCCAACGGCGCAACCTTGAGCAAGCCCTGGATACAAAGGTCATCGACCGTAGCCAGCTGATTCTTGATATCTTTGCCAGCCGTGCCCACACCCGGGCCGGTAAGTTGCAGGTGGAACTGGCCCAGCTCGACTACCTGCTGCCCCGCCTGACCCGGCAATGGACCCATCTGTCGAGAATTCGCGGTGGGGTAGGGACCAAGGGGCCGGGCGAGACCCAACTGGAAGTGGACCGCCAGGCGGTGAGACGGCGTATTGCCACGCTCAAAAAACGCATTGACTCAATCGACCGTACCCGCCAACTCAACCGCCGTGAACGCGAGTCGGTGCCCTACCCGATGGTGGCCCTGGTGGGCTACACCAACGCCGGCAAATCTTCTCTGCTTAACCGTCTGACCGGGTCGCGCATCTACGTGGCCGACCAGCTCTTTGCCACCCTCGACTCGACCGTACGCCGGCTCGACCTGCCCGGGGGCACCACCGCCATGCTCGGCGATACCGTAGGGTTTGTATCCAAACTGCCCCACGAACTGGTCGAGGCCTTCAAGGGCACCCTGGAACAAGTGCGCCAGGCCGACCTCATCCTGCACGTGGTCGATGCCTCCCACCCCCAGCTGACCAGGCGCATAGACGTAGTCGAAGAGATTGTGCAGGAACTCGGGGGCGGCGACCGTCCCCAGCTACTGGCCTACAACAAGGCCGACCTGGCCACCGACCTGCGTCTGCCGACCGGGGCCGTGGCCGTGTCGGCGAAAACCGGACTTGGCTGCGAACAACTTATGGCCGCGGTCGAGGGCCGGCTGGAAGGGGGGCAGAAGCGAATTGTCGTCACCCTTGCCCACGGCGACGGACGCACGCGGGCCTGGTTGTACCAACATGCCCGCGTGGTAGACGAGAGCGAAGGCGAGGATGGCACGCGCATTGTTGCCTGGATCGGAAACAAGGCAGCCGGAAGGCTTGAGTACATGCTGTCGGCAGGCCGCGGCACCGGATCTTGACCGTGCTTAACATTCCCAACTCAATAACACTGCTGCGTATAGTCGCGGTGCCGGTGTTTCTGTCGCTGCTGGTCGACGGGCGTCACAGCGCGGCCCTCATTGTATTCGTCCTGGCCGGGCTCTCCGATGCCGTCGACGGCGCGGTGGCCAGAATCACCAATACCCGCACCCAACTCGGCGAGCACCTGGACCCCCTGGCCGACAAGCTGCTGCTGCTGAGCGCCTTCATCACCCTCGGCATACTCGGAGCCGTACCGGCCCCCCTGATGATCGTCGTGCTGATACGCGATGTCGTTGTACTGAGCGGCTGCCTGTTGGCCTCGGCAATCATGGACACGACGATAAAGATCATCCCCTCCCTGTGGGGCAAGGTCACGACATTCCTGCAATTGGTAACCGTGGGGGTGGTGCTTTTATCGTTGGCAGAATGGGTCCCCGTACCCCCCATGGTGTTGACCGTGGCCTTTATCGCCACGGCCACGGCCACCGTAATCTCGGGGATAGACTACCTCATCTCCGGGCTGCGTGAGTATCAGGACAGCGAGCCAGAAGCCCCGGCCGGCTGACAGACCACCGGGACCAGGGGCCGGCGGCAGGGTGGACCGTCGGCGTGAAAGAAAGCCACCCGCCCACCGGCCTCGAACAAGACAACAGACGAAGAACGGGTACCGTAGCCCTCGGTGTGCACGCACAGATGTGACAGCGGGTTGGAGGCGGTCTCCGTACTGCTGCGGTGGTCGCCAAGCACGCGACCGAGAGTGGCAACAATGCGGGTGACGTCCAATTCTTTTTCAATCTCGCAGGCAGCCTCTTCGAAACGCCGTGTGGCCGTGACCAGGCGTGGGCAGCGGGGGTCGTTGACGTCGAGATTGGTAAGCACAGAGAGCCCGTCGGCCAATTCGTGGCGGCGCAGACCGTCGCCGTTATCAATTACAAAGGCTTTGCTGTGGTCGGCAACCAGCAGGTTGAAGCCGGCATAGTCCTGCCCGTTTATCCCGCACAAGGCGTCCACGGCCCCCTCGGCACTCTGGTAGCCGAGGGCGTCAAGACAGAGTAGGCCGCGGGAACGGCGGCCCACGGGCGGGCGTTCGGGAGCGCTGGCATCAATGCTGCGGCGGTTGAGGATGCCGGCAAGCACAAAGGGAGCAGCGCTGCGAAAACCCAACCAGGTGCCCGCCGATTGCAGGTCACGTCCGGCCACGACAATGTCGGCGGGATCCTCTAAAGGCCCGGGCGGTCCCGTGGGTCGGTCGTAGAACTCATCCCGGTTGGCCGCCACGATGAGCGGATAGCGGGGGTTGACTCCCTTCAGTACTGCCAGTGTGCACATTGTTTCACTTATGACAGCGTGTTAGCCTCGCCCGAATGGGCGGTAAGCAATCAGACTTCCTATCTATCGACGACGTTCGCACGGGTCTGGCCGGGCAGAACTATATCTGTGACAACAACATTGCCACCGTCGTCTATCTGGCCACCAGACTGGGAAAGCCCCTGTTGGTGGAAGGGCCGGCCGGGGTAGGCAAAACCGAACTGGCCAAAGTCATCGCATCGAGCCTGGGAGCCGAGTTGATCCGCCTGCAGTGCTACGAGGGGCTCGACGAGGCCAAGGCCCTGTACGAGTGGGAGTACGCCAAACAACTGCTCTACACCCAGATTCTCAAGGACAAGATAAGCGACGTCACCGAGGGCACCTCCTCACTGACCGAGGCCGTCGACCGCCTGACGGCCCAGGACGACGTGTTCTTTTCCAAGCGCTTCATTCTGCCCCGGCCTCTGCTGCAGGCCATCCAGTCGGACTCGCGTTCGGTGCTGCTGATTGACGAAATAGACAAGGCCGACGCCGAATTTGAGGCCTTCCTCCTCGAAATTCTGAGCGACTTCCAGATAACCATCCCCGAGTTGGGCACCATAGAGGCCATCCATATTCCAGTGGTGGTGCTCACCAGCAACAACGCGCGCGAGATGTCGGATGCGCTCAAACGCCGCTGCCTTCACCTCTACATAGATTTCCCCAGCCCCGAGCTCGAACTGGAAATCGTAAGACTCAAGGTCCCCGAGGCTGCCGAGGCAATGGCCGCCGAGTTGGTAGAGATGGTGCACTCAATCCGCGCCCTCGACCTCAAAAAAGCCCCCAGCATTTCGGAGACCTTGGACTGGGCCAAAGCACTGGTCATCATGAACGCCGATTCCCTGGAAGACGATGTGGTTTCCAATACGCTATCGGTTATCTGCAAGTACGAGGGCGACCTGCGCAAGGCCGAAAAGGAACTGGCCGCCTACGTGCAAAAGAAACGCGCCGCACGCGAAGCCGAGCAATCCCCGGCGGCCCCAGAAGAACCTGTCTCTGACAAGGACCTCCTGAACTAAAAGCCCCGGCTATGGAAAGCCGCATCATAGAGTTTGCAGGCGTCCTCAGGCGCAACGGTGTACGTGTATCTACAGCCGAAACACTGGACTCTCTGCGCGCCGTCGAACTGACCGGACTGGCCGAGCGCGAGGCTTTCAAGAACACGTTGCGGGCGACTATGGTCAAACGGGCCACCGACCTTGATACTTTCAGCGAGCTTTTCGACGCCTACTTCTCCGGTGCCGCCAACCTTATCAAGGAACTCGGCGCGGCCGCGGCCGGCGGCATGTCGGGCGCCGACTTCCAGGAGTTTCTCGACGAGCTGGCCCGGCTGATCGAAGAAGGGGAGGTGTCTGACCTGGCCAAGGCTCTGCTTCTGCAAGACTCGGGCAACCTGGAAAAGATGTTACGCCAGGCCCTCGAAGCGTTTAAGAACCAGATGCCCAACCTCAACCTCAGGGCCCCGGCCGCCACTCGCAAGATTGCTGAGGCCATGGGGGCGGGGGGTCTACAAAAAGAACTCGACCAGTTACTTGAGGCGGCCGCCGAGGCCGGCGCCTCGGAAAAAGAGCTCGAACGCATGCGTGAATACCTCAAGCAACGCATGAAAGACCTGGGGCAACTCATCCGCGGCCTTCTAAAGCTCGACCACGACCAGGCCGAAAGACGAGAGGAGAGGGACAAGGAAAACGAGCGTCTTCTGGAAAAAAGTTTCTACTACCTCTCGCCCGCCGAGATACGTCGTATGCGCGAGGCCGTAGCGGTTCTGGCCCGACGGCTCAAAAACATAATGTCGATACGGCGCAAGAGAACCAAGAGGGGTCGGCTCGACGTCAAAGCTACGCTGCGGGCCTCCCTTGAATTTGGCGGCACGCCTTTTCGTATTCGTTACGAGAACAAACGCAGGGAGAGGCCGCAGGTCGTAATTCTCTGCGATGTTTCAGATTCGGTACGCAACGTTTCCCGCTTCATGCTGCAGTTTGTCCACTCCCTCCAGGACATGTATTCGCGGGTACGCAGCTACGTCTTCGTTGCCGATATAGCCGACGTGACCAGATTGTTTGAGGACAACGACATACAGACCGCCATCAATCGGGCCATCAGCGGCGACGTCATCAACGTCTATGCCCACTCCGATTTTGGACAGGCCTTCAAAACTTTCCATGCCAACCACCTGGAAGTCATCGACAACCGCACCACCGTCATCATTCTTGGAGACGCCCGCAACAACTACAATACCCCCCATGAATGGGTGCTGCGCGACATTCGCGAAAGGGCCAGGCAGGTGATCTGGCTGAACCCGGAAAACCAGTCCACCTGGGGCTTTGGTGACAGTGAAATGAGCCGCTACGGCGCTTTCTGCGATATCGTGCAGGAGTGCCGTAATCTAAAGCAACTCTACCAGGTGGTTGACGGTCTGGCCATCTCGCGCCACTATTAGGCTATGGCTTCGAACAAAGATGATTTTGTGAAGATGAAGGTGGGGGGGCTGACCCTCGACCCGGTAACCAAGACGCCTATCGTGGTCTTGTGTAACGACGAGCACAACATAAACCTGCCGATCTGGATCGGCCTGCTTGAGGCCACCTCCATGGCCACCGAACTGGAGGGTATCAAGATGGTCCGGCCCATGACCCACGACCTGCTCAAGAACCTGCTTGAGGCGTGTGGGGCAGCCGTGCAACGCATCGAGGTCACCTCGCTCAAGGACAACACTTTTTACGCGCTCATCTATGTGGCCATAGGCGACTCCAGCCACACCATAGATTCCAGACCCAGCGATGCCATATCGCTGGCCTTACGCACCAAAAGCCCTATATACGTGGCCCGCCAGGTCATCGAAGCTTCCACCTTGGGTATGGCTGACGAGAACGACGGGGCCCGGACGACGGGACACAATCTCTCCGATGTATCCCCGGACCAGTGGAACGACATTCTGGAAAACCTCGATCCCTCAGACTTTAAATACAAAACCTAGAAGCAGGCCCCAAGGGGCCCGGAAAGAAGAATAATTATGGCCGATCAGGCAGGGTTCAGCCGCAGAGCTTTACGCGCTCCAGACCAGTTTTTTACAACCGCCGGTAAACTGAACCGCTACATAAGGGAGCACCGGCGCAATGCGCTTATCGCGGGCCTTGTCGTCGTGGCCATAGCAATCGCCGGCTTTGCCCTTAACGCTTACGGAGAGCGCCGCAGCGACCACGCGGCAGCCCTGTTTGCGCGCGCAGTAGACGCCCTGGCCAACCAGAGCACGGCGGCTGCCGGGACAGCCTTCGGCAACCTGGTAAAAGACGGCCACGGCATCTACGGACAGCTCGGCAATCTCTTTTCCGCCGACTTGGCGGTACAGGAAGGAGACCACGAGCAAGCCTCCCAGGCCTACCAACGCTTCACAGAGAGGGCCACCAGCGGCTACCTTCGCCAGATAGGATTGATGGGCATGGCCCACGTAAGCGAGCTGTCCGGTGACCCAACCGCCGCCGGCCAGGCCTACGCCCGGGCCGCCCAGCTCGATGGCCCGTACCGGGGCCAGGCCCTCAGAGGCCTCCTGCGCACGGCCGAGGCCACCGAGGACACCCAAAACACCCGTAGGGCCTTGGAGAGCCTGCTCGAGCTTTACCCGGCCAGCCCGGAGGCCAACGACCTGTCCCGCCGCCTCGGCCTTCTAGACAACTAGACTGAAAAGGGGAGCATTCCCGCAAATCCCCGTGGGGCCCGTATTCCCACCAGCATAACGTCTGATAAGATATATTATGTTAACTTAGACCCTCTCAAAGGGGTCGTAGAGCTTGGCATACTCTTCGAGGGCGAAGCGGTCGGTCATGCCGGCAATGTAGTCGGCTATGACGCGGGTCATGGGGATATCGTCGGCGGCACGGGCGGTTACATGGGCCGGCATTTGATAGGGATCCTCCATGTAGGCCTTGAAGATCCCCGTCATCACACGGCAGGCCTTGGCCCCCATGCGGCGCACCCTCTGGTGCTTGTAGAGACGCTCCATCAGACGGTCCTTTAAGACCGCCGTGGAGGCATCCATAGCCTCCGAGAAGCCGGCAATCCGAGGGTGAACGGCTCTCACCCCGGCCACCGAATCGATAGAGTGCTCGCGCAGGCGCCGCTCGATGGTCTCTAAAAGGTCCCTCACCATGGCATCCAGCAGACGGCGCACGGCCTGGTGACGCAACACCTGCATCGAGGCCTTGGGGTGGGCCTTGGTTTCGGCACGCAACTGGCTCTCCCACAGGTCCACGCCTTCGAGGTCTTCGAGCTTGAGCAGGCCCGAGGTCAGGCCGTCGTCAATGTCGGCCGAGTTGTAAGCAATCTCATCGGCGAAATCGACGATCTGGGCCTCCAGCAGGGGAGCCTCGGAGGGGTTGAACTCCCCTACCCTGGGCCGGTCATAGGAGGTCGAATGCTTTACGAGTCCCTCGCGCACCTCATAGCTTAAGTTGAGGCCGGTAAAGCCCGGATAACGATGCTCGAGTACCTCGACTATGCGAAGGCTCTGGCTGTTGTGTTCAAAGCCCCCGTGGTCGGCCATCAGGTCGGCAAGAACATCCTCACCGGCATGACCAAAGGGTGTGTGGCCAAGGTCATGGGCCAGGGCTACCGCCTCGGCCAGGTCCTGGTTGAGCCCCAGGGAGGCGGCCAGGGTGCGGCTTATCTGGGCGGCCTCCATCGTGTGGGTGAACCGGGTACGGTAGTAGTCGCCCTCGTGGTTTACAAAAACCTGGGTTTTGTACTCCAGCCGCCGAAAGGCCGTTGAATGGATAATGCGGTCGCGGTCACGACTGAAGGCCAAACGGAAGTCGTGCTCTTGTTCGGGATGGGCGCGGCCGCGGCTGTCGGCGGCCCGCATGGCGTAGGGGGCCAAAGCCTCGCGCTCACAGCCCTCGAAGTAGACCCGGTCCCTGAGCACGGCCCCTCCCTCTGCCCCCGCTAAAGCGTGGTCGTGGTCGTACTGGTAGTGGTGGTAGTCGTGGTGGGCACCGAGGCCGGCGCAAACAGAATATCGTCGTAGGCCGAGGACAGGCTTGAGGTGTCGCCGAACACCGCACAGTGGGACATTAAGCTGCTGCAGCTGACCACGTAGCGGCCTACGGCATCGGCCACAAGGATCTCGGCCTCGGTGGCAGCCGAAGCGGCCGGATTGACAGCAACCGCCGAAGGCCCGCCCGGGGCCAGAAGAGCGGCCGCCGCTCCCGAACCGAAAGAGGTGCAATCGGTACCATCCGAGTCACAGGAGAGCAGGTCTCCAGAGCCGCCGGCATCAGCAATTAAAAGAGTGGTCGTCGAACCACTGGTCAAAAAGGCCAGGTCGGCGGCCTGGGAGACGGTTGCCGACGTAGTGCCGAGGTCGCCCAGGGCGCTACCGTCGGTATCGTAGTAGCGCAACGGCTCACCCGACCCGCCATCGACCACCACCAGGCTTGAGTCGACCGGCGAGAAGGCCATGGCCGTAACATTCTCACTACTACCTGCCACATCGCCGAAATCGCCTAGATAGAGGCCCGAGGTGCCGTCAAAAATCTTAACCGCGCCATCGGACTGGACTACGTATAAATCTCCGCTGCTGTCGAAAGCCAGGGCCACGGGGTCGCTTACAAAAGTCCCCGTCTCCCCGAAGCTGGCTACCACCAGACCGGTCTCGACCGAGAACTCGCGCACCACACCGGCATCGGGCACAACCAGCAGAATATTGCCCGAAGAAGGATTGGTCACCCCATAGCTGGCGTCTTCGGCAAACTCATCGGCATCGGAAAACTGACTGGCTGCCAGGCCCGCGGTGCCGCCAAAGCGCGACAGCGAGTCAACAACAAACAGAGATGGATAGGTATCCAGTACCGTCACCTCGGTGCCTGCAGCCTTGGTACTGATCACGGTCAGACGCACCGTGTAGGGACCCGGCCGGTCGGGAACAAAACTGACATCTTCCAGTTTCCATCCATCATCGGTGCCACAGTCGCCCAGACTACAGTCATCGTCGCTGCTGCACACGGTGTCGCTCTCACCGGAATCTTCACAGTAGTCGTCGAACTCGACCGAGCTGCTCGAGTGTACGATGATCCACTGGTAGCCGAGATTCTTATTGGCCTCGGCGGCATTCTCGGGATCTATCGAATCGGCGGCACTGAGCTGGTAACGCCCGCCCACGTCCACCAGCCAACTGGTCACACCGATCACGGCAACCGGCGAGGTGGGACTCTGAATGCTGCCCGAAGAGCCGCAGCCCCATACCCCCAGAGCGAGGGCACAGTAGAACAGCACGGTCGTTCTGGTGATTATGGATTGCTGAAAAATTATGAAGATGTCCCTTGCCTTTTTGGCAACATATCGGTGGGGCTGGAATCTGCAAGCCCATAGGCTCCGAGTACATTGGCCCCCAGCAGACAACGGCGGGCATTTTCACCGAGACCGGCGGCAAGGCGGTTCAAGTGGTCGGCGTAATCGGGGGGATGGTCGGGATGGGGGAAATCGGAGGCCCAGAAGAACTTGTCCTCCCCCACTACCCCCATTACTGCGGCCAGCGAGCGTTCGTCGGGGTCGGCCGAGATCCAGCACTGGCGCTGAAAATAAAAGCTCGGGGTTTCTTTGAGCGCCACCGAACCGCCCAGAGGCGAGGCGTAGACCGCGTCCATACGGTCGAGCCAGTAGCCGATCCAACTGCCCCCCGACTCCAGCACCACAACTTTAAGGGCGGGAAACTTGTCAAACACACCGAATTGGAAAAGCGAGGTGAATGCATGGCGTACGGCATCCCCAGCCGTGACATTTATAAAAAATGTGTAACGAATCGAGGTCATCTCGCCAAAGCGCCCCGGCCCCGCCCACTTGGGCTCAAAGGTCGGGTGTATGCCCATAGGCAGACCAAGTTCGCTGGCCGCTTCAAACACGGGTGCGTGGTCGGGATGGCCCAGGGGTTTCTTCGACCAGGCAAAGGGCGGCACCCAGAACCCCACCACGCCGGCAGCCGCAGCCCGGCGCAACTCGGCAGCTGCCGCCTGAGGGTCGCCCAGGGAAAGCTGGGCCATGGGCAAGAGACGTCCGCCCGAGTCGGAACAGAAATCTACAATCCAGCGGTTATAGGCGCGCAGGTAGGCCTGGGTAAGATCCTCGTCCTCACACTCGGCCACCCACAACACCCCCAGGGTGGGATAGAGAAAAACCCGGTCTATACCTTCCATGTCCAGTCTGGCCAGGCGTTCCTTGAGGTCCATGGCCCCGAAAGATGCGTTATCGACATAGTCGAGCCCGCAACGCTCGCGCTCGGGGACAAGGCCGCCGACCAGGTCCATTCCCCCCAGGCCGGCCGGCATGCCGTTGCGCACCAGCTTGGACTGCTGTCCGTCCAACTCCAGGTACTCCAGGCCGCGCTCGTCCTTGCGGATACGAATAGCCCGCTGGCGGTAGGATTTTTCCAGGTAGCGCTCCCACAGGTCGGGAGGCTCCAGGATATGTCCGTCGGCATCCACAGCCCCGTCAAAGTCTAAACGGGGCAGTTCGTACATGGATTGCATGGCGGCGGCGACCCTACTATGGCTTGGCCCTTATGGGTAGCCCCAACGACGTAGACCTCGCTACCGAACTCCTGCCCGGCCCCCAACTCCACCACCATCTGGTCGAACTCCGGCGTCAGGGCCCGGTGGTGCCCGTGCGTTTCTACGGTGCCACGGTACCCCTGCTCACCACCCATGAGGCCGTGGCCGCAGCCTTTCGCGATGGAGAGCACTTTCCCCCGGCCCAGGCCTACCGGCGAACTTTTGAACCCGTAGTCGGCCGCAACTTCCAATCCATGGAGGGCGACGAACACCGCCTCTACCGCCGCCTTGCCACTCCAGCCTTCAGGGCCAACGCCGTGGCCAAGCACGACGAGGCTACCATTGTGGAACTGGCCCACGAGATGCTCGATGGCATTGCCGAAAATGGACCGGGGGGTAGCGCCGACCTGGCCGCCGACTTCACCCGGCGTTTCCCCTTCCTAGTCATCTGCCGCCTGCTCGGCGTCCCCCGCCAGGCCGAGGCCGACTTTCACCGCTGGTCCCTGGCCATGCTCGGATTCACCAGCGCCCCGGATGCCGCCCTTGCCGCCTCGGCCGAGTTTACCCGCTACCTCGAACCGGTGGTCTGTGAGCGCCGCAATGAGCCCCGCGACGATATCATCTCCGACCTGGTCACGGCCGAAGCCGACGGCCACCGCCTGAGCGACGAACATGTTTACTCACACATACGGCTGCTGTTCTCGGTGGGCGCCAACACCACCCACGACCTACTCGGCAACCTCATCTATGCCCTGCTCTCCCACCCCGAGGCCTGGGAGCGCGTGCTCGCCGAGCCACACACGCGGGCCTGGGCGATCGAAGAAGTTCTGCGCTGGGAAAGCGCGGTGGCCATACTGCCACGTTTTTCAGCCTCCGAGCCGTTTGAGTTTCACGGTACAGAGATTGGCGCCGACAGTTTCGTACTGTTTGGTATCACGGCGGCCAACCGCGACCCGGCCGTGTTCAGCGACCCCGACCGCTTCGACATCGAGCGCCGCCCCGACGCCATGCTGAGCTTCGGGCCGGGACCGCGTTCCTGCCCCGGTATGCACCTGGCCCGCAAAGAAGTCGCAATAGCCCTGGACACCATCATCGAGCGCCTGCCCGGTCTGCACCTGCGCGACGTCGGCGCGGCAGAGCCCAGCGGAGCCGTCTTGCGGGGACCGCGCGAGCTACCTGTCGCCTGGGACTGAAGCCCAGTGGCCGGCGACAGGCTCTTCTAAATTTCAACGGCGGCGTTAAAGCCGGCCGCAATGGCCCCTTCCAGACCGCCCGGACTCAAGCAGTCGCCAATCGCACGTGTGTTCAGGCCGGCCTCGGAAAAGGCCTCGGCCAGAGAGTTGTTTGCCGTCTGCGCGCCGACGGTTATCACCGTGTCGGCCGCAATCTCTTTGTTGTGGCCACCGTTTTCGAAATGTACCGCCTGCCGGTCAATAGCGCTGACACGCACACCTCCCAATAATTTTACGCCGGCCTGGCGCAAGTCGTAGAGCAGACGCCAACGCAGCGGGTGGGCAAGGTCGGGGGCCATCAAGTCACCTTCCTCAAGTACGGTGACCTCGCGTCCACGCTCGGCCAGAAAAGCGGCCAGCCTTATACCGTCGCCCGAGCCACCCAGGACCACCACCTGTCGGCCGGCCTCCATCGCGCTACGCGAGGTCTCGCGCACTTCATCTATTGAAGAGCCGCCCGACAGTAACGAGGCGCCAAACTCATCGATGCCAAAGACGTAGGGCGCATCGATGCCGTCGATTGCGGGCGGGCACCGCCGCCCACCCACTGCCACCAAAACCAGGTCGGGATTCCAGTTTTTTAAAAGCTCAAGTGTGACATCAGTTTTAAGCTGAACTTCCACTTTAAGTTTTTCCAGTTGCGTCTGGTACCAACCCAACAGACGGCCGTCGGGTTCGCTCAACAGCGCGGCAAAGCGCAGGTGTCCCCCCACCACCGACTGCTTCTCACACAACCTTACACGGTGGCCACGCAGCGCCGCCACGCGTGCGGCTTCCAGCCCCGCCGGCCCGCTACCAACGATACACACCTTGCGCAGTTTGGCCGCCGGGCCCTGTTCGAGCGCGGCCAACTCCTCCTCACGGCCGAGCACCGGGTTTACCGAACAGCGCACCGCACGGTCGAAGAAAGGCTGGGCTACACAGGTGTAGGAATATATACACGGCCGCACGTCTTCGGGACGGCCCTGGACAAGTTTTGCAGCAATGGCCGGGTCGGCCAACATCTTACGCGCCATGGCAATGACATCAGCCTTGCCTTGAGCGATAAGGCGCTCTCCCACTTCCGGCTCTATACGCCCCACGGCGATCACCGGCACCGCGACCCGCGCTTTTATCTCGGCGGCAAACTCAACGTAGCCGGCCTCGCGGTGCACCAACGGAGCCTCGGTAAAACCCGGCCCCGAGGTGGAGTCGGCGTAGGCGCTTACATGGATGGCATCAGATCCGGCCTCTACGGCAAGCTCGGCCGTGGCCCTGGCCGCCTCGGGTTCGATGCCACCGGGGGTGCGGTACTCAACGGCATCAAGGCGGCACCAAACGGTAAAGTCACCGCCCGTCCTTTCCTTTACGGCAGCGATAACCTCGCAGAGAAGGCGGGCGCGGTTTTCCAGACAGCCACCGTATTCGTCTTTGCGAAAGTTCCAGGCCGGGGAAAGAAACTCAGAGATGATGTAGCCGTGGCCACCGTGAATCTCGACGGCGTCAAACCCCGCCCTCCTGGCCCTGACGGCGGCGGCCGCAAAACTCTCGACCAGGGCGGCGATGTCGTCGTGGCTGGCCACGCGGGCCTGGGGTAGACGGTTGCCCATGGCCGCCATCATAAGGCCCAGCTCCTCGGGGCTTAAGTCCTGGACCATGTCCATGGAACCGTGAAAGACCGGTTCCGAAGGCATTAACACCTCCCTCCCCTCGGCCACGTCCAGACGCGAGACTTTGCCATGGTGGACCAACTGCATGGCAACTTTAGCCCCGTGGGCATGGACACGACGGGCCAACTCTTCGAGGCCGGGCAGGTAGCGGTCGTCCGAGACTGCCGGCTGATGACCGGTGGTGGCACCATGGGGGTAAGCCACAGCACAGACCTCCACAATGATCAGGCCAGCCCCACCCCTGGCCCGCTCTTCGTAGTAGCGGATTACCCTCTCGCGTACATGGCCGTCAGCATCGGTAAACCCCACTCCCATGGGAGCCATGGCAATGCGGTTGCGCAGCTCGATGTTGCCGATGCGCAAAGGCGAGGACAGGTGGGGCAGCACTAGGGGACTTGGTTCGTCCAGGCCTGCATATCGAAATAGTCGCGCCAGGCTTTTATCTTGCCGTCTTGGACTTCAAAGATTCCGGCAACCGGCAGGTCCACAGATTTGCCGCCGATAACAAAACGGTCCACGCGTTCGGTAAAAACCAGATTGCCGTCGGCCACGAGGTTGAGGATCTCCCATTCGATTTTTTCCGCAATGGGAAGGAAAAAATTAAAGACCTGGGCTATGGCCTCCGGGCCCCTAGCCTCCGGCATGGGCATGTTGTGGTAAACCGAATCCTCGGTGAAATAACCGAGCAGTTCCCTAGCGTCCTTGCGCGTCCAGGCCTGGCAGAATTCGCGCACCAATTTTTCGGCACTGCCCACACTCTCACTCACGGCATGAGCCCCTCAAGACGCTCGACCGCGTCTATGTACTCTTCGACAAGGCGGTTTATCACTTGTTTGGCCGAACATATTTCGTTCATGCTTCCCACTATCTGGCCAACCGGATTAAAGGCCACCTCCTGGGACTCGCTGGCATAGCGGTTGGTTCTGATCACGGCATTGGCGGTAACCATGAACTGAAGGGGCATGCCCAGGGTCTCCGGAGAGTCGTCTTGTTCCCAGGCCTCGGTCCACTTGTTGCGTAGCATGCGGGCGGGCTTGCCGGTCCATGAACGCGAGCGAACAGTGTCGCGACTGCTGGCCTCAAGGAAAGAGGCTTTTTGCGCCGGCGGGCTGTCGGCCTCGGCAACGGTGAGCCACAAAGACCCCATCCAAACCCCCTGGGCTCCCATCGCAATGGCCGCGGCAACTTGACGGCCATTGCCTATGCCGCCGGCCGCAAGCACCGGGATGGGATCGACGGCCTCTATTACTTCGGGCCACAGCACCATGCTGCCAATTTCTCCGGTGTGGCCGCCGCCCTCGTAGCCCTGGGCAATGACGAGGTCGAGACCGGCCTCCTTGTGGGACAAGGCGTGCTTAACTCCCCCACAAAGGGCGGCCACCAGGCGGCCGCTGTCGTGTATCTCGGCCACCACCTCGGCCGGAGGGGTGCCCAGGGCGTTGGCCACCAGACGCACCTTGTCGTGCTTTAAGATGGTTTCCACCTGAGGGCCAGCGGTAGCTTCGGTCCAGCCCAACAGCTCACGTACTTCTTCACCTTCGGGCAGTTCGGGTACGCCGTATCTGGCAAGCAGGTCGGCGGCAAAATCGCGGTGTCCCTGGGGCACCTGGGCTCGCAGCATGGTCTCAAGCTTGTCCATGTCGGTCTCGCCCATGCCCTCGTACTTGCCCGGAATGACGAGGTCTACCCCGTACGGGTTGTCGCCGACGTGCGCGTCTATCCAACTAAGCTCGACCTCCAACTGATCGGCCGAAAACCCTACCGCGCCAAGAACTCCGAAACCGCCGGCGTTGCTTACCGCCGCCACCACGTCGCGACAGTGAGTAAAGGCAAAAATGGGAAATTCGATGCCGATCTTTTCACAAATTTCGGTGCGCATGACCTCTGGCTACACACCTATTCTCCCAAAGACAAGGAGAAGCGGACGTACCCCCAGGTCGGCACGTGCGAGAACTTGAGGATGTGTCCTCAGCTATCTCAGTCGTCTATCCAGGCGTACCCAGCACCAAGCCTGGCGGCGGCAAAACCGTCCACGCAATCCGCAAAGACGGAGGTGTAGTAAACCTGGCACTGGCCTTGAAATGCCACGGCCTTGTCGGCGGTTAGACAGCGTTTGCCATATAATTTTTTCAACTTCTCGACCGCCTTGGTTACTTTTGAACCTGGACCCGTCGTCAAGCACTCTCCGAGCTGTTCGGCATTCCCGATGGAGGCTGGCAATTCTCCTATTTTCTTATCGCCGGCCCGCAACCCGTTTTTGGCACATTTCATAAAAGCCTTAGTCCGCACTTTCACGATTTTATCGTAACCCTTGGCAATGCTTCCCTGACATGAGGCTGTCACTTTGTCGGCAGAGGCACGAACAATAAGGCCGTCGACCATAGTCCCGTTCGATCCGATTATATCCGTCAGCAGGCCCTGCTGCGCATCTACAGCGGCTGCTAACACCGTATCCCTGTCGCTCTCCGCAAAATCAGGGACCACGCTACAACCACGGGAGATCAGCTTTTCAGCCTTGTCACCTGCCTTGGTCATACGGCTTTTCGCATCCGCGGTGATGCAGTCATCAAAGTCGGCGACCTTGCCGCGCGCTGTCGCCTTGATGCAACCTCCGTTGAGTTTGCCCTTTGCACCTATAATCCCACCGGCAGCCTTGAGGAGAGACCCAAGGCACTTCTGCTGACCCTTATTCTGTGGGACCGGAAGCACGGCGGCATCTACCGGCAATAAAAACCCATCTGCCACAAGATCATTCGCGCTTTGCCGTAATTGGGTGATGAACGCGGCCTTATCCTCGTAGAGAGCCTCCAAGGTCTCGGCGTCCAGCGGCGAATAGCTACCCCCCAACACGCAGAAGAGGTCGCCTAAAGATGAGAAAAGTGCGGGCACATCCGGGGCTATCACATTATGCGGCGAATAGTATGAATGTATAGGCGCTTCCATCTGCGGAAG